>UQLX01000012.1 GCA_900541985.1 uncultured Blautia sp.
GTAAATATCCCGGTATGGCAGCCGGAAAACTGTATCCAGTGTAACCGTTGTGCATATGTTTGTCCGCACGCTGTTATCCGTCCGGTAGCTCTTACCGAAGAAGAAGCTGCAAATGCACCGGAAGGTATGGCTACTCTGCCGATGACCGGTATGAAAGATTACAAATTTACAATGACTGTTTCCGCTTATGACTGTACAGGCTGCGGTTCCTGTGCAAATGTATGTCCTGGTAAGAAGGGTGCTAAGGCTCTTGTTATGGAAAACATGGAAGCAAACGCAGGCGCACAGAAATTCTTTGATTACGGCGTACAGCTTCCGGTTAAGGAAGATGTAATCGAGAAATTCAAAGAGACAACTGTTAAGGGAAGCCAGTTCAAACAGCCGCTGCTTGAATTCTCCGGAGCTTGTGCAGGATGTGGTGAGACACCATATGCGAAACTGATCACTCAGCTTTTTGGTGACAGAATGTACATCGCAAACGCAACAGGATGTTCCTCTATCTGGGGTAACTCTTCACCGTCTACACCATACACAGTAAATGCTAAGGGACAGGGTCCGGCATGGTCCAACTCTCTGTTCGAGGACAACGCTGAGTTTGGTTATGGTATGCTTCTTGCACAGAAAGCAATCCGTGACGGTCTGAAAGATAAGGTTGAGGCTCTTGCTGCAGCAACAGATAAAGAAGATGTGAAAGCAGCAGCTCAGGAATGGCTGGATACCTTCTCTGTAGGCGCTACAAACGGAACAGCTACAGATAAACTGGTAGCAGCTCTGGAAGCATGCGGATGTGACGCAGCTCAGGAAATCCTTGTACAGAAAGATTATCTGTCCAAGAAATCACAGTGGATCTTCGGTGGTGACGGATGGGCTTACGATATCGGATTTGGCGGTGTTGACCATGTTCTCGCAAGCGGACGTGACATCAACGTTATGGTATTCGATACAGAGGTTTATTCCAACACTGGCGGACAGTCCTCCAAGTCTACACCGACAGGTGCAATCGCTCAGTTCGCTGCAGGCGGTAAAGAAGTGAAGAAGAAAGATATGGCTTCCATCGCTATGAGCTATGGCTATGTATATGTAGCACAGATCTCTATGGGCGCTGACTTCAACCAGACTGTAAAAGCAATTGCTGAGGCTGAGGCTTATCCGGGACCGTCTCTGATCATTGCATACGCTCCATGTATCAACCATGGTATCAAGAAGGGTATGTCCAAGGCTCAGACCGAGGAAGAACTGGCAGTTAAGTGCGGATATTGGCACAACTTCCGCTTCAACCCGGCAGCAGAGAACAAGTTCACACTTGATTCCAAAGCTCCGAATATGGAAGACTATCAGGCATTCCTTGACGGCGAGGTTCGTTACAACTCTCTGAAACGTCAGAATCCTGAAAAGGCTGAAAGACTGTTTGCTAAGAATGAAGCAGAGGCTAAGGCTAGATATGAATATCTGAACAAACTCATCACTCTTTACGGAGCAGATGCAGAATAATTTCAGATCAGGAGCCGCGGTACATATTGTACCGCGGCTTTTTTAGAGGAAATTTATTATGAAAAGCAAAAAAAGTATTTTTACAGAGAAAACAAACAATTATTACCTTGTTTATACAGTAACTTTTGGAGTAATGGCTCTGATTCTATATCTGTTTTTTTATCTGAATGGAAAATCTCTGATATGGAGTCATGACGGAGTACCTCAACATCTGAATTCACTGGCATATTACGGTGAGTATCTGAGGGAGATTCTCCGCCAGCTGTTTATAGAACACAAATTGGAAATTCCAATGTGGGATATGCACATAGGATATGGCTCGGATATTCTGACCACGCTTCACTATTATGTGATTGGAGATCCGCTTACGCTTTTATCAGTATTTGTTCCCGTGGATAAAACAGAGTATCTTTATGAGTTTTTGATTTTTTTCAGGATTTATCTTGCAGGAATCACATTCAGCAGTTATTGCTTTTATCATAAAAATTCAAAGCAGGCAACACTTTTGGGAGCTTTGATATATATTTTTGCCGGGTGGACAATCTATGCTTCCATGAAACACCCATATTTTGCGAATCCAATGATCTATCTCCCTCTTATTCTTCTGGGAATTGATAAAATATACCACAGGGAAAAGCCGTATCTGTTTATCTGGTCCGTTACCCTGGCAGCAGTTTCTAATTTTTATTTTTTCTATATGCTGGGTATTTTTATGGTTCTATATGCGGCTTTTGATTACTTTGCAGTTTTTGCAGAAAAAAAAGACAGAACTGTCAGCTGTATCATAAAGTGGCTGGCTGTTTTTGCCGGTTATTCTGTAATCGCTGTTCTCTTGGCAGCGGTGGTTCTGCTTCCGGTGATCCTGCCTGTGTTTGGAACAGGAAGATTTCAGGCGGAAAATTATGTTCCCCTTTTTTATGACAGAATCTATTACAAAAAATATTTGAGCTGTCTGATTGGGGAAAATATGATCCAATGGGGAGTGGCTGGTTATTCGGCAATTTCCATGACGGCAGTATTTGTGCTTTTTTCAAAACGAAAATCCAATACGATCCTGAAAAGGGGATTTGTACTTTTGAATATATTTTTGCTCCTGCCTTTTGCGGGGCATGTATTAAATGGTTTTTCCTATGTATCAAACCGGTGGATCTGGGCATACGGAATGATGATCGCTTATATTTTTGTAAAAATGTATCCGGAATTTTTCAGTATGGATACAGGAGAAAAACGCAGGGTATTTGTGTTTCTGGCTGGATACTGCTGCCTGGCTCTTTTTTCTGAGGTATCTCGTACAGAGCGGAACATGGCGGCTATGATTCTGCTTGTATTCTCTACAGCAGTGATTCTTTTGTATGGCTCTATTTTTATCCGCAGAAAAAATCTGTGTATCATGATCAGCGGACTTCTGGCAGCCGGAATCATTTTTAATATTTATTATCAGTATTCTTATGAGAAGGACTATCTGTCTGAGTTTACAAATCAGGGGAAGGCAATGGAAAAACTGGAGTCCGGTGCAGACCTTGCGGTTCTTGATACAGGGGATCCGTCGATTTTTCGCTATGATCAGTTTGAGGCATTGTCTTATGATAATTCAGCCATGCATATGGGGACGAACAGTACTGCTTATTATTTCAGTGTGGCAAGCGGCAGTATTGGAGAATTTTTTGATGAGATGTACCTGAACACTCCCTGGGAACAGCATTATGATAATCTTGATGGAAGAACCATTCTTGACAGACTGGCTTCTGTGAAATATTTTGTTGTGAAAAATGGAGAGTACCGTTATCTTCCCTATGGATATTATCAGATGGAAGGAAGTGCAAAAAAGAACGGAGGTATTTATGCGGCTTTTTGCGGGAATGAGACACTGCCGCTGGGTTACACATATGATACTTATATTCCAAGAGATAAGTACGAGAAAATGAGTGTGACAGAAAAGCAGCAGGCGCTGATGCAGGGGGCTGTATTGGAAAAAAGTACACTTCCTGAGACAGAACCGGAGTTTTTGGATCAGGAAATTCCTTTTGAAATCAAAAAAGGGAAAGGCTGCAGCCTGAAAGATGGAAAAATCAGGGTGACAACGGAAGGCGCTGAACTTACACTGCGCTTTGATGGACTGGAAGACTGTGAGACTTATCTGATCGCAGAGGGGCTGAACTATGAGGGGCTTTCTCCGAGAGAGAGGATCAGTGATAAAAAATGGGAAAAAATGTCCCGTTATGAAAAGAACAGTATCATTCATGAGGACAGTCACTGGAGATACTGGAAAGAAAGTCAGAAAACAGCCATTACCATAGGCGGAAAATTCCCGGATAAGACAATTCGTATTTTTACTGATAAATATAATGCCTACAGCGGAAAACATAACTTTCTCTGCAATACCGGATATGGGAAGGGTGGTAAAAAAACAATTACTCTTACTTTTGAAAAAACAGGGGAGTATACTTTTGATGATCTGCGGATTGTCTGTCAGCCTATGGAAAAGATTACAGAGCAGACGAAAAAAATGCAGAAAGAGGTTCTTACCGATATTTCTGTGGAGACAAACCGCGCTGTCGGAAAGATAACTCTGGAACAGCCGAAGCTGTTGGTGCTGTCTCTTCCGTACAGCAAAGGATTTCGGGCATATGTAGACGGAAAAGAAACGGAGATTCTGCAGGCAAATACCATGTATATGGGATTGATGCTGGAGGAAGGAGAACATGAGATAGAGCTGGTGTACCACACCCCGTTTCTGATTCCCGGACTGTGCTTGACTTTGGCAGGAGCTGTGTGTTACATTTGTCTGGTGTTTTTCAGAAAAAATAAAAAGAAGGTACAGAAAATATGAGTCTATTATCAGTGGTTCTTCCAGCATATAACGAAGAGCTTATGATCAAAAAAACCTGCCGTGTTCTGAAGCAGGTTCTGACAGAAGCAAAGATTGCGTATGAACTGGTACTGGTCAACGACGGATCCCGTGACCGGACCTGGGAAGAGATTCAGGAAGCAGGAGCAGAGGATCCTCATATTCTGGGTGTTGAATTTTCCAGGAATTTCGGAAAAGAAGCAGCTGTTTTTGCAGGTCTTGCTCAGGCCTCCGGTGATGCGGTGGCGGTGATGGACTGTGATCTTCAGCATCCGCCGCAGGCGCTGGTGGAAATGTATCGTCTCTGGCAGCAAGGCTACGAGGTGATAGAAGGTGTTAAAACAACCAGAGGAAAGGAAAGCCTGATTCACAAAAAATGTGCGGGATTTTTCTATGGGATCATGTCAAAAGCCACAAGAGTAAATATGCAGAATGCCTCGGACTTTAAACTGATGGATCGAAAGGCAGTTGACAGTATTCTTTCCATGCCGGAGAGAAATATGTTTTTCCGTGCGACTTCCTCCTGGGTGGGATATAAAACTGCATCCGTTCAGTTCGAGGTTCAGGAAAGAGAAGCCGGAGAATCGAAATGGTCTACCTGGTCCCTTGTAAAATATGCATTTACGAATATTGTAGCATTTACTACGGTTCCGCTGCAGTTTGTAACGGTGGGAGGAGGAATCTGCTTTCTTCTGTCGCTGGTTTTGGTTATATATTCTCTGATCCAGTATTTTACCGGTCATGCAGTGGAAGGATATACAACGATTCTGATGGTTCTCCTTTTAATAGGAAGCGCGATCATGCTGAGTCTGGGGATCATTGGCTATTATATTGCCAAGATTTATGAGGAGATAAAGCGGCGTCCCCGATATATCATTTCCCGGATCATCAGAGGCAGTCAGGATGTATCGGAACATGCACGACATGATTCTGTATGAAATTTTCGGCTGTGAAAACACAGGATTTTCAGGCTTGTAAATATACAGAGACTTGTAAATGGAAGAAACAGAAAAATACAGGAGCAGGAAATGGATAAGATGAAACAATTGATCCTACGGTTTTACAGAAATGATGTGATCAGATATGTATTTTTTGGCGGATGTACAACTCTGGTGAATCTGGTATGTTTTTATGTGCTGAGAAAACTGAATGTACAGCTGACCGTTGCCAATCTCATATCTATCATTACAGCGATCCTGTTTGCCTATGTGGTGAACTCGAAATTTGTTTTTCAGGATAAGTGTGAAACTTTAAAGGATCATGTACAGCCTTTTATAAAATTTATCAGTGCCCGTCTTGTGACCATGATCATAGAAGTGGGAGGAGTCTGGCTTCTGGTGGAGGTACTGCATATGAACGATATGCTGGGGAAATTTTTGACTCAGTTCATTGTTCTTGCGTTAAATTATGTATTCAGTAAATTTTTTGTTTTTACAACAGGAAAATAAATGCGGCTGCAAACAGAGCGGGCAGCGGCAAATACAACACAGAAAGGAATGAAACAAAAAATGACACTTGAAGAAGTAAAGGAACAGATCAGACCGATCAGTGAGGAAGCTGTTTCGGCAGCGCAGAAGAGATGGGACAGCATTGCAAAGCCTCTGCACTCCCTTGGAAAAATGGAAGAGCTTGTGATGCAGATCGCGGGGATCACAGGTTCTCCGGACATCGACATCAAAAAGAGAGCTCTGGTGGCGATGTGTGCGGATAATGGTGTGGTAGCAGAGGGCGTGACCCAGACTGGACAGGAAGTGACAGCGATCGTTGCAGAGAATTTCCTGCAGGGAGATACTTCTGCCTGTGCCATGTGCAGACAGTGCGGAACGGATGTGTTTCCTGTAGATGTAGGCATGGCTTCTGATACGAAGGTTCCTAGCGATCTGAAGGTCATGAAAGGCACCAGAAATATGGCAAAAGAGCCTGCTATGACAAGAGAAGAAGCAGTACAGGGGATGGAAGCCGGTATTGAAATGGTGAAACAGCTGAAGGAGCAGGGATATAAACTGATCGCAACCGGAGAAATGGGAATCGGAAACACTACCACCAGCAGCGCGGTAGCGTCAGTTCTTCTGGATCAGCCGGTAGAGGCAATGACCGGACGCGGAGCCGGTCTTTCCAGCGAGGGACTGAAGAGAAAAATAGCAGCCATCAAAAAAGCAGTCGCTCTGAACTGTCCGGATCCTCAGGATCCTGTAGATGTGCTTGCAAAAGTAGGAGGACTGGATATTGCGGGAATGGCAGGTGTGTTTCTTGGCGGTGCAGCCATGCATATTCCGGTGGTAATCGATGGATTTATTTCCTGTGTGGCAGCCCTGGTAGCTCAGAGAATCTGTCCTCTTACCAGAGATTATATGATCGCTTCTCATGTGTCAAAGGAACCGGCAGCAGCGCTGATCCTGAAAGCCCTTGAGAAAGAGGCGGTGATCCACGGCGATCTGTGCCTTGGAGAGGGAAGCGGTGCAGTGGCGCTGTTCCCGTTTATGGATATGGGAGTTGCCGTGTATGAGTCCATGAGTACCTTTGAGGAGATTAAGGTAGAGCAGTATGAGGAGCTTGCTTAAATGATGATTCTTGTAACCGGCGGAAGCGGAAGTGGAAAGTCTGCTTTTGCGGAAGACTGTGTGCTTGCCTGCGGAGAAAAAAAGAGGGTTTATATTGCGACGATGTACCCGTTTGATCAGGAGAGCAAAAAAAGAGTCCTGCGTCACAGAGAGATGCGCGCAGGCAAGGGATTTGATACAGTGGAATGTTATGTGGGACTGAAAAACACAGAGGTCCCCTCCGGATGTACGGTTCTTCTGGAATGTATGTCCAATCTGGCAGCCAATGAGATCTTTCGGGAGGATGGCGCCGGAGAAAAAACAGAGGATGAGATCCTTCTGGGAGTGGAAGGCCTGAAAAAACAGGCGGGAGATCTGATCATTGTAACAAATGAGATCTTTTCTGAGGCGGCTTCCTATGAAGGAGAGACAGAAAAGTACCAGCGTGTACTGGGAAATATCAACCGGAGACTTGCCCGGATGGCAGATACGGTGGTGGAGGTTGTCTACGGAATCCCTGTATATCATAAGAAGGGAGAGGATTTTTGTGAAAAGCCTGTGGAACAGCTTTAAGATCGCCTTTGCCATGTTTTCCAAGATTCCCATGCCTCAGGCGGAGTGGACAAAGGAAAATATGAAATATATGTTCTGCTTTTTTCCTTTTATTGGTACAGCCATTGGAGCGTTGACTCTTGCGGCATCCTGGGCAGCGGGGCATCTGGGGCTGAATGTTCTGTTTCTGTCCGTGATTCTGACAGTGATCCCGGTGCTGGTAACGGGAGGAATCCATGTGGATGGACTTTTGGATACCGCAGATGCGTTAAGCTCCTGGCAGGAGCGGAAAAGACGGCTGGAAATTCTGAAGGATTCTCATGCGGGAGCTTTTGCGGTGATCACTGCCTGTGTATATTTTCTCTGCTGGCTGGGAGCCTGGAGCGAGATCTGCTTTGATATTCGTCTGACGCTTATCATGGCTTTGGGATTTATGGTGTCCCGGTGCTTTTCAGGGATTGGTGTGATCACGCTCCCGAAGGCGAAGGAAGAGGGAACGGTTGCAGAGTTTTCCAGAAAATCAGAAGACGGGGTCGTGCACAATATGCTGGTGGTTTATCTGATACTTCTTTGCGGACTGATGGTCTGGATCAGCCCGGTGATCGGCGGTGCGGCATTTCTGACCGCCTGTGCTGTGTTTTTTTATTACAGACATATGGCAATGAAATATTTTGGAGGTACCACAGGAGATCTTTCCGGCTGGTTTCTCTGCCTTTGCGAGGTGGGGATGGCTCTGGTGATCGCGGTGGTTTCCGCGTTTCCGGTATAAAAGGAGTTTACTATGGAAATGATGATTGGAGGCGCTTTTCAGGGAAAAGCGGATCTTGCAGAAAAAACATATCCCGGGATCCGATGGGTCAGAGGGGAAGACGTTACAAAAGAGGAACTGATGAAAGCACAGGGGGTTCTGGGCTTCCACCGGTTTATAAAAAAAGAAATGAAAGAGGGCAGGGATGTAAAAGATCTGGCGGAAGAACTGATCCGAAACAATCCGGATGTCATTCTGGTTTCAGATGAGATAGGCTATGGCGTTGTTCCCGTGGATGCTTTTGACCGGGCTTATCGGGAAGCGGTAGGAAGGGTCTGTACAATACTGGCTGCCGGCAGCAAAAAAGTGACCCGGGTGATCTGTGGCATAGGGACGGTGATCAAAGATGCCTGATATTTATCTGATCCGCCATGGAATGACAGAAGGAAATAAATACCAGAGATATATTGGAACGACAGATGAGGCGCTTTGTCCGGAGGGAAGAGAGGAGATCAAAAAATTTTCCTACGGCGTTCCGGATGAGGTGTTTGTAAGTCCCATGATTCGCTGCCGGGAAACGGCGGAGCTTCTGTTCCCCCATAAAAGACTGCGGATCATTGATCAGCTTACAGAGTGTGACTTTGGAATTTTTGAAAATAAAAATTATCAGGAGTTGTCCGGAAACAGGGAGTATCAGGACTGGGTGGACAGTGGAGGAACCCTGCCTTTTCCGGAGGGAGAAAGCAGGGAACAGTTCCGGAAACGGACACTGGAAGGTTTTTCCCGCGTTGTGACAGCCTGTATCCGGGAAAAGATAAACGCAGCCGCGGTGGTAGTTCATGGAGGCACCATTATGAATATCATGGAGGCCTATGGACAGCCGGAAAGAAGCTTTTATGACTGGCATGTAAAAAACGGTCATGGATATCTGGTACAGGCAGACCCGGTCTTATGGCAGAGAAACCGTAAAATACTGGAACTGAAAAAAGAATTATGAGTAAAGAGAAAAACTGTGTACAGAAAACAGAGGGAAATCAGGAACTGTTTTCTTCCACAGTTTTTTTAATTGTCTGGCATATAAATACAAAAATTTTTAGAATAAAAAAATATTTTTAAGATTAACTATTGAAATGAAAGGAAAAGTGTGATACATTAATAGTATAAAATTCCTAAAAAAACTGGACAATAGCAAAAAGTAGTTGGAAGATTTATACAAGTTAAGGAGGGTACTATTATGCTTATTATTGGTAACGGCAGAATGATCACAAGAGATGCATCCAATCCTTTTATTGAAAATGGTGCAGCTGCTATGGATGGCAGCACCATTGTTATGGTAGGAGAGCTTGAGGCTGTAAAAGCTGCTTACCCGGATGCGGAATTTATTGATGCTAAGGGCGGAGTTATTATGCCTGCGTATATTAACGCTCATGAGCACATTTACAGCGCTTTTGCCAGAGGACTGAGCATCAAGGGCTACAATCCGCAGGGCTTCCTGGATATCCTTGATGGACAGTGGTGGACCATCGACCGTCATCTGACACTGGAACAGACAAAACTGTCTGCATATGCCACATACATTGACTCTATCAAAAACGGTGTGACAACCGTATTTGACCATCATGCAAGCTTTGGACATATCACAGGCTCCCTGTTTGCTATTGAGGAAGCTGCAAAGGATCTGGGAATCCGTACCTGTCTCTGCTATGAGATCTCAGATCGTGACGGCATGGAGAAATCAAAAGAATCCGTAATGGAAAACGTAAACTTTATCAAACATGCTCTTGCAGATGACAGCGATATGATCGCAGGAATGATGGGTATGCATGCATCCTTTACTATTTCTGACGAAACTATGGCTCTGTGCAATGAGCTGAAACCGGAAGGTGTAGGCTATCACATCCATGTTGCGGAAGGTATCTATGATCTGCATCAGTGCCTGAAAGAGCACAGCAAACGGATCGTTGACCGTCTGTATGACTGGAACATCCTTGGACCAAAAACTCTTCTTGGTCACTGCATCTATATCAATGAACATGAAATGGATCTGATCAAGGATACAGATACCATGGTGGTACATAATCCGGAATCTAATATGGGTAACGCCTGCGGATGTCCTCCGACCATGGCACTGGTTCATAAGGGAATCCTTACCGGCCTTGGCACAGACGGATACACCCATGATATGACAGAGTCCTGGAAGGTTGCCAATGTTCTTCACAAACATCATCTTTGCGATCCAAACACTGCATGGGGCGAGGTTCCGCAGATGCTGTTTGAAGGAAATGCAAAAATTGCAAACCGTTACTTCAAGAAAGAACTGGGCGTTCTGAAAAACGGTGCGGCAGCAGATGTGATCGTTGTTGATTATGATCCTCTGACACCAATGCGTGCAGATAACGTAAACGGACATCTTCTTTTCGGTACTACCGGTGCAATGGTACAGACTACGGTATGTAACGGAAAGGTTCTTATGAAAGACCGTGAAGTTCTTGTCTGTGATGAAGCGAAGATGATGGCAGACTGCCGTCAGGCCGCAAAAGAGCTTGCTGATGACATCAATGCAGGCAAATAATTGC
The DNA here is from genome assembly GCA_900541985.1 of uncultured Blautia sp. Lineage (GTDB taxonomy): Bacteria > Bacillota > Clostridia > Lachnospirales > Lachnospiraceae > Blautia_A. Next base: position 10,756 of record UQLX01000012.1, read on the forward strand.
CAGAATAACAATCGGGAGGAAAATAAATGAGTGAAAAAATGACCTGTATGTCCTTTGGACAGTTAATGGACTGGGTTTTAACCGAACATAAAGAAAAAAATACTGTATTTGGTGTGCACAGAGCATATCAGGCAGATACTTCCAAGGATATGGAGATTTTTGGAAGAAATCTGGAAACACCGATTGGACCTGCTGCAGGCCCGAATACCCAGCTTGCACAGAACATCGTTGCTTCCTATTATGCAGGAGCAAGATTTTTTGAGCTGAAAACGGTTCAGAAAATGGATGGAGACGAGCTTGCCGCATGTATCAGCAGACCGTGTATCCTGGCAGAAGACGAGTGTTATAACTGTGAGTGGTCTACAGAACTTTTTGTTCCGCAGGCAATGGGAGAGTATATCAAGGCATGGTTCATCCTTCATGTTATGGCAAAGGAATTCGGCCTTGGCGGAACAGATGGATTCCAGTTTAACATTTCTGTAGGATACGACCTTGCAGGTATCAAAGAGAAAAAGATCGACACCTTTATCGACAGCATGAAAGAGGCAAAAGATACAGAAGTATTCAAAGAATGTAAACAGTGGCTTCTTGATCATGTAGATAAATTTGAAAAGGTGACAAAAGAAGATATTGAAGCAATTCCTTCAGAAATCTGTAATTCCGCTACGATCTCTACACTTCATGGATGTCCTCCAAATGAGATCGAGAGTATTGCAAATCATCTTTTTAAAGAAAAACATCTGAACACCTTTATTAAATGTAATCCGACTCTTCTTGGCTATGAATTTGCAAGAAAGACCATGGATGACATGGGCTACGATTACATGATGTTTGGTGATTTCCACTTTAAGGATGACCTTCAGTATAAGGATGCCATTCCGATGTTCAAACGTCTTCAGGCTCTGGCAGATGAGCTGAACCTTGCCTTTGGCGTTAAGATCACAAACACCTTCCCGGTAGACGTGACCAGAAATGAGCTTCCAAGCGAAGAGATGTATATGTCCGGAAAATCTCTGTTCCCGCTTTCTATTTCTCTGGCAGCCATGCTTTCCAGAGAATTTGACGGAAAACTGCGTATTGCTTATTCCGGTGGTGCAGACTTCTATAACATTGACAGAATCGTAGGCTGCGGTGTATGGCCAGTAACAGTTGCCACAACAATCCTCAAGACCGGCGGATATCAGAGATTCAGCCAGATGGCAGAAAAAGTTATGGCAGACGGCGTGAAGCCATGGACAGGCATTGATGTAGAGGCTCTGGAAAAACTTGCAGAGGATGCGAAAAAAGATCCGCATCATGTAAAGAATATCAAACCGCTTCCAAACAGAAAGAGTGATGAGACAGTTCCGCTTCTGAACTGCTACTTTGCTCCATGTCAGGAAGGATGTCCGATCCATCAGGATATTCCGGAGTATATTGCTCTTGCAGGAGAAGAGAAATATGCGGAAGCACTTCGTGTGATCCTTGACAAAAACGCCCTTCCATTTATTACAGGAACTCTTTGCGCACATAACTGTATGTATAAATGTACCAGAAACTTCTATGAAGAATCTGTCAACATTCGTGGAACCAAGCTTCTCGCAGCAGAAAAAGGCTATGATGAAGTGATCGGTGAGATCCATGCAGGAGAGAGCAATGGTAAGAAGGTTGCCATCGTAGGCGGCGGCCCTGCAGGTATTGCAGCAGCTTATTTCCTTGCAAGAGCAGGCGCTTCTGTTACAATTTTTGAAAAAGAGGCTAAACTGGGCGGCGTGATCCGCTATGTGATCCCGGGATTCCGTATTTCCACAGATGCCATTGACAAAGATATTTCCTTTATTGAAAAAATGGGTGTGGAGATCCGTACCAATACAGAGATAGCTTCTGTAGCAGATCTCAAGGCAGAAGGATATGATGCAGTGATTCTTGCAACAGGTGCAAATAAACCGGGTACCCTGAGACTGGAAAAAGGAGAAACAGTAAATGCACTGAAATTCCTGGCAGACTTTAATGCAAACAACGGTAAGGTTGATCTTGGAAAGAACGTAGTTGTAATCGGCGGCGGTAATACAGCTATGGATACTGCAAGAGCAGCAAAACGCACCGAAGGCGTAGAGCATGTTTATCTGGTATACAGAAGAACCAAACGTTATATGCCTGCAGCAGAAGAAGAGCTTCTGGAGGTACTGGAAGATGGAGTGGAATTCAGAGAGCTTCTTTCTCCGGTAAGCCTGGAAAACGGAACTCTGATCTGCAAGAAGATGGAGCTTGGCGCTATGGACGCTTCCGGAAGAGCCGGTGTAACAGAGACAGACGAGATCGTTGAAGTACCGGCAGATACAGTGATCGTAGCAGTTGGAGAAAAGGTTCCTACAGAGTTCTACGAGGCAAACGGCATCAATGTAAACGAAAGAGGAAAAGCAAAACTGAATCAGGAAACTCTGGAAACCAGTGTAAAAGATGTATACCTGGCAGGTGACGGTGCGAAAGGTGCTGCTACCATCGTTGAAGCAATCCGTGATGCACAGCTTGTTGCAAAGGCAATTCTTGGAACTGCTGTCGTTTCCGACAGAGCAGTTACCGGTGCAGAGACAGAATGTTACGAAAAGAAAGGTATCCTGAAGGAAGAAAAAGAAGCTGAAAAAGAAAGCCAGAGATGTCTTTCCTGCAGTAAGGTATGTGAGAACTGCGTCGATGTATGTCCAAACAGAGCGAATATTTCCATCAAAGTTCCTGGAATGGAAATGGCACAGGTGATCCATGCAGACTACATGTGCAACGAATGTGGCAACTGTAAGACCTTCTGTCCTTATGCAAGCGCTCCTTATAAAGATAAATTTACATTGTTTGCAAAGGCTGAGGATATGGATGACAGTACAAATGATGGTTTTGCCGTACTGAATGCAGAAACAAAGGAATGTAAAGTAAGATTCCTTGGAAATATGACAGACTGCAAGGCTGACGATCCGGCAGATGCTGTTCCGGCAGGAATCCGCGATCTGATTCTGGCTGTGATCAATGACTATTCCTATCTGTTATACAAATAAAAATCAGGTCAGAAAGTAAAGAAAAGTGAGCGCGTCTCTGTGTTCTGCACAGGGATGCGCTTATACTGAATATATGTTAGGAGGAATTCTATGTTCAGTTTTTATGTAAATGGAAAAGAATATCAGGAAGAGCATGATATGAAGCTTCTCCGTTTTCTTCGTGACATACTCCATCTTACCTCAGTAAAAGACGGCTGCAGCGAGGGCGCCTGCGGAACCTGTCATGTACTGATCGACGGGAAACCGCAAAAGGCCTGTATTCCGTCTCTTTCCATGCTGGAAGGCCGGCACATACTAACTGTGGAAGGTTTTTCAGAAGAGGAAAAAGAGATTTATGACCGTGCGTTCGGAGAGGCCGGAGCAGTGCAGTGCGGCTTCTGTATTCCGGGTATGGTCATCAGCGCCAAGGGTCTGATCGACCAGAATCCGGATCCTACCCGTGCTCAGGCGGCGCATGCGATCCGAAATAATATCTGCCGTTGTACAGGATACAAAAAGATCATCGATGGTATCCTGCTTGCTGCAAAATATAAACGGGAAGGGCTTCCTGAGAAAAAAGAGTATACCTGGAAGCTGGGAGACCGTGTGCCCAGAGTGGACGTTCGTGAAAAGGTTCTGGGATACGGACAGTATCCGGATGATGTTTATGAAGAGGGCATGATCTACGGAAGCGCCCTTCGTTCCGCTTATCCAAGAGCACTTGTAAAATCCATTGATACAGAGAAGGCAAAGGCCCTTCCGGGAGTGGTTGGTGTATTTACTGCAGAAGATATTCCGGGAAGCGTAAAGGTAGGTCATCTGAAACAGGACTGGGATGGACTGATCCCTGTCGGCAAGATCACCCATTATCTGGGAGATGCCATTGCTCTTGTTGCGGCAGAGACACAGGAGATCGTAGAAAAGGCAAAGAAGCTTATCAAGGTAGAATATGAAGAGCTTCCGATGGTCCGTGACCCCTATGAAGCTATGAAAGAAGATGCACCGCTGGTACATGGAGACGGAAATCTTCTTGCCCACTGGCATGTACATCGTGGTGATGCGGACAAAGCGATCGCAGAGTCCAAATACGTTCTTACGGAAAAATTCCAGACTCCGTGGACAGAACATGCTTTTCTTGAGCCGGAGTGTGCGGTGGCGAAACCGGACGGCGAAGATGGTGTGATCATTTATTCTACAGACCAGGGCGTTTATGATACACAGCATGAGTGTATGGCGCTTCTGGGACTTCCGGCAGAAAAGGTAAAGGTTCGCAATAAGCTGGTAGGCGGCGGTTTTGGCGGAAAAGAAGACGTGACCGTTCAGCATCATGCCGGAATGATCGCTTATCTTACCAAGCGTCCGGTCAAGGTAAAACTTACCAGAGAGGAAAGTATTCTGATCCATCCCAAGCGTCATCCGATGGATATGGAATTTACCATAGGCTGTGATGAAAACGGAATCATCCGGGGTGTGAAAGCTTCGGTTATCGCAGATACGGGTGCGTATGCGTCTCTTGGAGGTCCTGTGCTTCAGAGAGCCTGCACACATGCCTCCGGTCCTTACAATTATCAGAACTTTGATATTGACGGAAAAGCATATTATACAAATAATCCGCCGGCAGGTGCCTTCCGTGGATTTGGTGTGACTCAGACCTGCTTCGGAGTGGAGATGCTGCTGACAAAAATGGCGGAGAAGGTGGGAATCTCTCCATGGGAGATCCGATATCGCAATGCGATCCGCCCGGGTCAGGAACTTCCAAACGGTCAGCGGGTAGATAATTCTACAGGACTTGCAGAAACTCTGGAAGCAGTAAAAGAGACTTACGAGAGCCATCCATATGTGGGTATTGCCTGCGCCATGAAAAATGCAGGTGTAGGCGTAGGTCTTCCGGACTGGGGACGCTGTAAACTGTATGTCCACGATGGAAGAGTGGAGATCCATTCCGGAGCCTCCTGTATTGGTCAGGGACTGGGAACGGTTCTGGTACAGATGGTGACAGAACAGCTCGGACTGAAACGGGATCAGATCTACTACGATGCTTCCAATACCTATAATGCACCGGATTCCGGTACCACCTCCGGTTCCCGCCAGACACTGGTTACCGGTGAGGCATGCCGCCGGGCATGTGAGAAGCTTCGCGAGGATCTGAAAGAAAAGAGTCTTCAGGAGCTGGAAGGCAAAGAGTATCTGGGAGAATATCTGGCAAAAACAGATGCCATGGGATCAGATGTGAAAAATCCGGTTTCCCATGTGGCTTACGGATATGCAACGCAGGTATGTATCCTGGATAAAAACGGAAAGATTGAAAAAATTGTTGCAGCCCATGATGTGGGACGTGCGGTGAATCCTCTTTCTGTGGAAGGACAGATTGAGGGCGGCGTGGTAATGTCGGCAGGCTTTGCTCTTACAGAGGAGTATGGTCTGAAGGACTGCAAGCCTCAGAATAAATATGGTACACTTGGTCTCTTCCGTGCGAACCAGGCACCGGAAGTAGAAAGCATCATTGTGGAAAAGGCTGGACTGAAGGTGGCAGAGGGCGCCATCGGAATCGGTGAGATCACCTCCATTCCTACAGCGCCGGCAATTGCAGGAGCTTATTATAAATATGACGGACAGTACCGTACCAGTCTTCCTCTTGCAAATACACCATATGAAAGAAAAAAGAAGGGGGAATGATCCATGGCAAGATTTCCAAAAAAGACGGCTTATGTTGCATGTAACGGCGGGGAACGCTGCCAGAGCTGTTCCTATGGCTGTATGAGCTGTTCCTCCTGTATGGAGGCCTGCAGAAAGGATGCCATTTTCTATAATGCATATGGAGTGGCTGAAATTGACGAAAGCAAGTGCATCGGCTGCGGCCTTTGCGTAAAAGCATGTCCTCAGGATATTATTCACATCCATCTTACAGATAACCCGTTTCTTGTAAAATGTTCTAATAAGGATAAGGGGGCTGCAGCGAGAAAGGTCTGTGATGTCAGCTGTATCGGCTGTGGAATCTGTGCAAAGAACTGTCCGGCAGATGCGGTCGCAGTCACAGATAATGTGGCGCTGATCAATGACGAGCTTTGCCTTGCCTGCGGAAACTGCGCAGTAAAATGCCCGCGGAATGTGATTGCAGATACCAGAGGAATTATTTCAAAATAAATTAATAAAAAATTCACAAAAATCAATGGAAATATTTCTTGTAATATGTTAAAATGAATAAAAGCGAATGTTCCTGATGTTTTCACAGAAACTCAGGAGGCACATTATAAGAAAGTAGCATGGTTCGGAGCCGGACAATCGTCCTGAGGGGAACACAAACTCCTGGGATGTAGTCCGGCTTTTTCTATATCCAAATGGAGAAAAGCTGTACTCAGATGGCTTGTCAGGATCCATGCAGAAAAAAAGAAAAGAAGGTGAAGAGATGGTTGGAAAGAGTATTCCAAGAGTAGATGCTTACGAAAAAGTTACAGGAAGGGCAAAGTTCACAGATGATTTGATCCTTGACCGGTGTCTGGTCGCCAAGGTTCTTCATTCTACCATTGGAAATGGAATTGTTACATCCATTGATACCAGTGAAGCGGAAGCGCTTCCGGGTGTGGTAAAGGTGGTTACCTTCCAGGATGTACCGGATCACTGCTATCCCACACCGGGACACCCGTGGTCTGTAGAGCCGGCCCATCAGGACGTGGCAGACAGAAATATCCTGACAGGACGGGTTCGTTATTATGGTGATGACATTGCTGCAGTAGTGGCAGAGGACGAAGTGACAGCATCCCGTGCGCTGAAGCTGATCAAGGTAGAGTATGAAGAATATCCGGTGGAGATCCACCCGAGAAAATCCATGTATGGAAGCAATCCTCCCATTCACTTTGATAAAAAAGATAACGTGCTGGCACGGTCCAACTTTTTTATCGGGGATGTGGATAAGGGTCTGGAGGAATCGGAGACAGTTGTAAAAAGAAGCTATAAGACTCCGATTGTTCAGCATTGTCATATTGAAAATCCGATTTCCTTTGCCTATATGGAAAAGGGAAGGGTTGTGGTAGTTACTTCCACGCAGATTCCTCATATTGTAAGACGTGTGATCGGTCAGGCACTGGGGATTCCCTGGGGCAAGGTAAGAGTGATCAAACCTTATATCGGCGGAGGTTTCGGAAACAAGCAGGATGTGCTGTATGAGCCTCTGAACGCTTTTCTGACGATGCAGGTGGGAGGCCGTCCGGTGAAACTGGATATTTCCAGAGAAGAGACCTTCCGAAATACCAGAACCCGACATTCCATCGAATATGATCTGGTTGCAGGAGTCGATAAAGAAGGCCGTCTTATGGCAAAAGAGATGAATGCATACTCGAATCAGGGCGCTTATGCTTCCCACGGTCATGCCATTGCAGCGAACGGATTAACTGCATGGAGACTGCAGTATGCCTGTCCGAATGTCAGAGGCGAAGCATACACCATTTATACAAACAGCCCGACAGCAGGTGCTATGCGTGCTTACGGAATCCCGCAGGCCGCGTTTGCCATTGAATGCTTTATGGATGACATTGCAAAGGAAATCCATATGGATCCACTGGAATTCCGTAAAAAGAATCTGATCCAGGGATATTATGAGGACGCTTATCTGAAACCGATTGCTGCGAATACAAATGGTATTTTTGAGTGTCTGGAAAAGGGCGCTGAATATATACACTGGGATGAAAAACGCAAAGAATATGCCGATCAGACCGGAGATATCCGAAGAGGCGTCGGTGTTTCTGTCTTTTCTTACAAGACAGGTGTATGGCCTATTTCTCTGGAGATTGCCGGCTGTCGTCTGTCCATGAATCAGGATGGAAGTGTACAGATGCAGATTGGTGCTACAGAGATCGGTCAGGGAGCAGATACGGTATTTTCCCAGATGGCTGCAGAGACTCTCCACATGGATGTAGAGAACATTCATATTGTGACTGTGCAGGATACCGACGTGACACCATTTGATACAGGTGCCTATGCATCCAGACAGTCCTTTGTTACCGGAACTGCAGTAAAACAGTGTGCAGAGCAGCTTTATGATAAAATCCTTGCTTATGCGAAAACACTTCTGCCGGAGCAGGAGACCAGAGAACTTTCCATGGATCACGGCTGGATCTATGCCGGAGACGAGGAAGCGATTTCTCTGGAGGCTGTTGCACAGGAGGCTTACTACAGCCTTTCCAACTCTTCGGTACTTACCGCAGAAGTTTCTACCCAGGTAAAGAAAAACACACTTGCATCCGGCTGCTGTTTTGCAGAGGTGGAAGTGGATATGAAACTGGGAACGATCAAGATCCTTCGTATCATCAATGTTCATGACAGCGGAAAGCTTCTGAATCCTCAGCTGGCAGAAATGCAGGTGCATGGCGGTATGTCCATGGGTATGGGATATGGAGTCAGTGAACAGATCGTTCTGGATGAAAAAACAGGAAGGATGTTGAACGGCAACCTTCTTGACTATAAACTTATGACAGCTCTGGATACGCCGGATATCAAAGCGGATTTTGTGGAGCTTGACGATCCTGAGGGACCATATGGAAACAAGGCTCTTGGAGAACCGCCTGCAATTCCGGGAGCACCTGCCATCCGAAATGCAGTTCTTCATGCAACAGGCGTGGCGTTTAATGAGAATCCTCTCACACCTCAGAAGCTGATCGATGGATTCAAAAAAGCCGGACTGATCTGAAAGGGGGAACTGTTTTATGTATGATATTGAAAATTACTATAATGCAAAATCTGTTGAAGAGGCGGCAGCGCTTCTGAGAGAACATCCGGATTCCAGGATCATTTCCGGAGGAAGTGATGTCCTGATCAAAATCCGGGAAGGAAAGATGGCGGGTACTTCTCTTGTCTGTATTCGTGATATTAAAGAAATCCAGGGGATAAGTAAAAAAGAAAACGGAGATATTTATATCGGTGCAGGCACCACGTTTTCTCATATTACAAATGATCCGATCATACAGGAATGTATTCCGGTCCTTGGAGAAGCAGTAGATCAGGTTGGAGGTCCTCAGATCCGTAATATCGGTACGATTGGAGGAAACATCTGCAATGGTGCAGTCAGTGCAGACAGTGCGCCTACAGTATTTTCTCTGAACGCCCTTCTTCGTATTGAAGATGGGAACGGAGGAAGAACCGTTCCGGTAAAAGAGTTTTATCTGGGACCGGGCCGTGTGGATCTGAAACGGGGAGAGATCCTGACCTATGTGATCATTCCTGCAGAAGAATACCAGGGATATCACGGTCATTATATTAAATATTCCATGCGTAAAGCCATGGATATCGCTACCCTGAGCTGTTCTGTAGTAAGCAGGGTGGATACAGAAAAAAATATTCTGGAAGATGTACGCATTACCTTTGGCGTAGCGGCTCCGGTTCCTTTCCGATGTGAAAAAACAGAAGCTGCCTTAAAGGGAATGCCTGTGGATGAAAAACTGTATCAGACGATAGAAGAAAGTATTCGTCAGGAGATCAGCCCGAGAGATTCCTGGAGAGCTTCCAGAGAATTCCGTCTTCAGATTGGCGGAGAGATTGCAAAGAGGGCGCTGATCCGTACCGTAGAACTTGCAGGAGGTAACAGAAAATGATCAGGGATAAAGTACTGGTAAAATGTATCGTAAATGGAAAAGAAGTAGCGGAATATGTAGATCCGAGAGAATCCCTTCTTGATATGCTGAGAAACCGTCTGGGCCTTACTTCTGTTAAAAAAGGCTGTGAGGTTGGAGAATGTGGAGCCTGTACGGTTATTATTGACGGTGAGACCGTAGATTCCTGTATTTATCTGGCTGTATGGGCAGAGGGAAAAAATATCCGTACACTGGAAGGACTTGAGAAAAACGGAGATCTGACACGTATTCAGGAGGCCTTTATTGAGGAAGGAGCCATCCAGTGCGGATTTTGTACACCGGGATTTGTGATGTCGGCTACCGTACTTCTGGAAAGAGGAGAAGTCCTTACCAGAGAAGCAATCAAAAAACATATGTCAGGAAACCTGTGCCGCTGCACCGGTTATCAGAATATTGTCAATGCCGTAGAAAAAGTTATGAAAGAAAATGCGGCAGAAAACGAGGGAGCTTAAGTTATGCCGCAGAACAGTATACTTGCTGTCCGGGGCGGAGGAGATCTTGCCAGTGGAGTGATCCACCGGCTTTTCCGCTGCGGCTACCGGGTTCTTATATTGGAGAGCAGGAAACCAAGCGCCATCCGCAGAGAAGTATCCTTCTGTGAAGCTGTTTATGACGGAGAAGCCTTTGTAGAGGGAGTCCTGAGCCACCGTATTGATCAGGTGGAGCAGTGTGAAAAAATCTGGAAGCAGGGGGAGATTCCTCTTCTGGTAGATGAAGAGGGAACTGCGATCCGGGCTCTGAAGCCGGACGCTGTGATCGATGGGATCCTTGCCAAAAAAAATATGGGTACCAGCCGGGATATGGCACCATTGACCATTGCCCTTGGACCGGGATTTCTGGCCGGTGTGGATGCTGATTATGTGATTGAGACAAAAAGAGGTCACGATCTTGGACGTATCATTGAAGAAGGATGGGCGATTCCGAATACAGGAATCCCGGGAGAAATCGGTGGTTATGGAAAAGAGAGAGTGATCCACTCACCGGCAGACGGAGTGATCCATAATAAAACAAAGATCGGTGATCTGGTAGAAAAGGGTCAGGAAATTGCTGTGATCCGGACAGAAGAAGGACAGGAAATCCCGGTGACAGCATCTTTGACCGGGGTGCTGCGCGGTATTATCCGGGAAGGCTATGAAGTTTTCCAGGGGATGAAGATCGCAGATATTGACCCCAGAAAAGAACAAAAAAAGAACTGCAATACTATTTCGGACAAGGCGAGATGTATTGCAGGGAGTGTTGTAGAGATCCTTTTGGCAGAAGGAGTTCTTCCCTGAATTACAGCTGATGTATGGAGGCAGAAATGAGTATCCTGGAGCTTCTGGATATTGACATAAAAAAGAATAAGGTAATCTCTGTTGTCGGAGGAGGAGGCAAAACAAGCCTGATCTTCCGACTGACAGAGGAACTGGTCGCACTTGGAAAAAAGGTGATTGTTACTACCACTACTCATATGGCTTATGAACCGGAACGGCCCTTTGCCAGAGACGGAAAGCTGGAAAAGATCAGGGAAGATCTCGCAAAAGAAGGATATACAGTAGCGGGATCCTTTGTAGAACAGAGGTATGGAAGAAACAGGAAAAATGCAGACGCGGGTCCTGTTGGCGTCAGAACCGGAAGGGAAGGGGAAGAAGCTTCCTGTTGCAAGATACAGGGACCTCCTGAAGAAAAGCTTCCGGAGCTTCAAAAAGAGTGTGATATGCTTCTGATTGAGGCAGACGGTGCAAAACGTCTGCCTTTAAAGTTTCCTGCAGAGTGGGAGCCTGTGATCCCGGAAATGACAGATCTGGTTGTTGGAGTGACGGGTCTGGACTGTCTGGGGAAAAGGATTGCAGATACATGCCACAGACCGGAATTAATGTCAGAATTTCTTGGAAAGGATATCCGGGAAAAAGTGACAGAAGCGGATGTGGCAAGTATCGCAGCTGCTTCTTCCGGACTTCGTAAAAATGTGGAAAACCGGGAATTTCGAGTGTTTTTGAATAAGGCGGATGTTTTGGAGGACCCAAAAGCAGCAGACAGGATTATTCAGGAATTGAAAAAACAAAAGGTTTCTGCTGTCAGCGGAAGCTTAAAGTACAGGGCACAGGAGAAGCTGGCAATCGTGATCCTTGCGGCAGGAAACAGCCGCAGATTCGGAAAAAACAAGCTTCTGTATCCTGTTGAAGGAGTCCCCATGTATCAGAGGGCGTTCCATAAGGCGCTTCTGGCCCGGAAAAAGATGCAGGATCAGATTTCTTCGGTTGTGGTGGTTACCCAGTATCCGGAGATTGTGGAAGAGGCAGAGAAGCTCGGCATAAAAACCGTATTAAATCCTCATCCCGAAGAGGGGATTTCTTCCTCTATGAAGCTCGGACTTCTTCCGGAGGCTGACGCCTGCCTGTTTATGGTGGCGGACCAGCCCTGGTTAAGCGCGGATACTCTGGAGGGACTGATCTGCAGCTTTCTGGGAAGTGAGAAAGGAATGGCATCCGTTTCCAGAAATGGTGAGCCGGGAAATCCCTGTATTTTCAGTCGGAAATATTACAGGAGCCTGCTGGCGCTTACCGGGGACAAGGGTGGAAAAAGAGTACTGAATGCCCATCCGGAGGATGTGGTTTTATACGAAATTGAAAATGAAAAAGAGCTTACAGACGTGGATCAGCCTCTGTAGGCTCTTCTTTTTAATGTGGGTCAGTCCGCCCTGGATCTGCTTTTCTGATTCAGTTCCGGAAGAACGGTCAGCAGCATGGTCAGAAAGCAGGCACAGCCTCCGATCAGATTGGAGACAGGTTCCGCCCAGAATACGCCGTCTACGCCCAGATTTCCAAGATGGGGCAGCAGTACGGTAAGGGGGACCACAATGATTACCTTGCGGAAAATAGAGAAAAAGGTAGCATATCTGGCTTTTCCAAGAGCTACGAATACACTTTGACCGGCAAACTGTAAAGCCATAAAGCAAAAACCAAAAAAGTAGATATGAAGAGCAGGGGTGCCTTTGGCGATCAGATCCGGTTCACTGTTGAAGATCCGGATAAAAAATTCCGGGAATAATTTCAGGATTCCCCATATGGCAAGCGTATAGGAAACACAGAGCAGGGTGACAAAACCGATTGCTTTTTTTACCCGGTAATAGGCTTTTTCTCCGTAATTAAAGCTCATAACCGGTGAAGCGCCGCCTGTAAGTCCGTTAACAGGAGTGGTCGTGATCTCACGGATGGAATTCAGCACGGTCATGATTCCTACATAAAGATCCCCTCCCCAGGTCTGCAGGGTAGCGTTGCAGAAAATCTGTACCAGACTGTTGGTAAAGGCCATCATAAAACCGGAGACACCAAGAGACATAATGCTTTTTACACGGCTCCATTTTAATTTCATGGCCTCTTTTTTCAGATGTAGGACAGCCTTTTTTCCGGTAAGGAATTTAAGAACCCAGAGAGCAGAACACATCTGAGACAGAACGGTTGCGGTGGCTGCTCCCTTTACGCCCATATGGAACACAAAGATAATCTTGCATAAGGGTAGGTAATGTCACTTGCACCAAAAGCATAGAGAACCGGGCGGTAAAAAAGATATCCAAGAAGCATCAAAACAATCCCGGTAAGGAGGAGCATGGAAAAAGTATTGCCCATAAGCCTCTCTGCCTCGCGGCTGTTTCCCCGTCCCCGTTCCATGGAACAGAGAGGACTGCCTCCGTTGCCGAAAAGATAGGTAAATGCTGTGATCAGTGTGATCACGGGAAAACAGATGCCTACACCGGTCAGGGCTGTTGTACCTGCCTGGGGAATCCGTCCGATATAGATTCGGTCTACGATATTATAAAGGAGGTTCAGAAGCTGTGCCAGTGTCATGGGTACAGCTACCTCCAGAATGTTTCGGTATACATTTCCTCTGGAAAAGTCCGTCTGATGTACGTTCATATATTCACACCTCTGCTAAACTCTCTTTTTATTATATACCATATAAACGAAAAAACAAGAATCCTGAAAAAGCATTGTAATTTAGACAAAAAAATAACCACATCAGTCCACAAGAAAAAACAAATAAAAACCACATGATATTTCTTTTTTTTGTTGATTTTACTTGTGTTTTTAGCAAAAAACAGGTATACTGGAAGTAAATACAACAATAGACAAATTTTCTGGTAAGAAAAGTGGGAGGTATTATGGCTGAAAATTATAACGGCATGGCAGTCGGTGTATTTGAACTGGATAATCTGGTTGCCTGCTTTGTAGCTCTTGACGCTGCATCCAAGGCAGCAAATGTAAAAATCCAGAGTGTGGAGCGTAACCGTCTGAAAAGTGGTGCCTGTGTAAAAATAAGAGGTTCTGTTTCTGATGTGAATGCTGCTATGGAGGTGGCTCTTGAGACAGCGAAACCTCTTGGAAAGATCGTCAGTCACACCATCATCGCTTCTCCGACAGAGGATACGGAGACTGCGCTTGCAATGACCATTAACAAATAATTTTGGATAAAGTGAGGAAATCGTTATGAGATATGGAGCATTTGGACTGGTAGAGGTGCTGGGAAGCAGCAATGCCATCCTGGTGATCGATCAGATGCTGAAGACATCTGATGTAGCTTTTCGTACCTGGAATACAAAATGCGGCGGTCATGCCACTGTATTTTTAAGCGGTGATGTTTCCGCAGTGACAGCTGCTGTGGAGAGTGTCAAGGGCAATCCTCCCTGTGAGGTGATTGCAGCAGCGGTAATTTCCAATCCTTCAGAGGAGACGGTACGTCTGGTAGAAGAGGAAGCAGAAAAGCATCATTTCAACAAATAAACAAAAACTCCCGGCATATTCCAATGACATGCAGATGTGTCTGCTGGAATATCTTCCGGGAGTTTTTTTATTTCTGGCTTTTTTTACAGATGAATGGTGGTTCCTGTTTTTCCCTGGATTCCGTCTTTTGCTTTTTCCAGAAGTGTGATCATAGCGGTACGTCCTTTTCCGGAAGAAGCGAAGTCCATAGCAGCCTGAACCTTCGGAAGCATGGATCCTGCAGCGAAATGTCCTTCGTCTACATATTTCTTAGCTTCCTCTACAGTAAGGTCACTGAGCCATTCTTCGTTTTCTTTACCAAAGTTGATGGCAACTTTTTCTACTGCGGTCAGGATGATCAGCATATCTGCATCCAGCTCTTTGGCAAGAAGACAGCTGGCGAAATCTTTATCGATCACGGCAGAAGCGCCTTTTAAGTGATCTCCCTGAAGGGTTACCGGGATTCCGCCGCCTCCGCAGCAGATGACGATCTTATTGGCATCCACAAGGCTGTTAATGGCATCCTGTTCTACGATCTCCACAGGCTTAGGAGAAGCAACAACACGACGGTAGCCACGGCCGGCATCTTCTTTTGTGATGTATCCGTATGCTTTTTCTGCATGTTCTGCCTCTTCCTTTGTCATGAAATGTCCGATAGGCTTGCTGGGATTCTGGAAAGCAGGATCTTCCGGATCTACACGAACCTGTGTGACTACGGTAACCACCGGAGTACGCACGAATCCTCTTTTGCGAAGTTCCTCGCGGAGTGCGTTCTGAAGATCATATCCGATATAGGCCTGGCTCATTGCCACGCATACGGAGAGGGGAGTGTTAGGCTGATTGGCGTCTTCACGGGAAAGAGCTGCCATAGCATTGTTGATCATACCGACCTGTGGTCCGTTTCCGTGGACAACTACTACCTGATGACCATCTTCGATCAGGTCACAGAGAGCCTTTGCTGTTGTTTTTACAGCTACCATCTGTTCCGGGAGAGTGTTCCCCAATGCGTTTCCTCCCAGTGCAATTACGATTCGTTTACGCTTATACATGTAAAAACCTCCTGAATGATAAGAAAAGAGAAGAGCCTTGCAGAACAATGCTCCACAGGCCCTGTCACTCTTTTAGAAGAATTTATTTAAGGATTCTTGGTGCTGCTTTTACTTCCAGTTTTTTGAGAACATCCTGAGGTTTCTCAAATTTGGACAGCATGATCATTGCAGCGATCACATATGGTTTAAAGCTTGCTTCTTTGTAAAGCGGGATTCTGTAGCGGTCAAATACGCTTGCATCAACCTCACCTGTCTCGCAGCTTACACCTGTGATGTCAGCTGGCAGGCAGTGCAGATAGAGTGCTTTTCCGTCTTTTGTTGTTTTCATGAGTTCTTCTGTACAAGCCCAGTCTTTGTGCTGTGCGTTCTGTGCAAGAAGTTCTTTCTCCAGTTTGCCGATTCCGTCAAAGTCGCCTTCGCCGTAAAGGTTTGTACGTTTTTCCATAGCTGCAAAAGGAGCCCAGCTCTTCGGATAAACGATATCAGCATCCTTGAATGCTTCTTCCATGCTGTTTGTCTTTGTGAAGGAACCGCCGGTAGCTTCTGCATTTTTCTTTGCGATCTCTTCGATCTCAGGCATTACATCATATCCTTCCGGATGAGCAAGAACAACGTCCATACCGAAACGTGTCATAAGACCGATTACACCCTGAGGAACAGAAAGTGGTTTTCCGTAGGAAGGAGAGTAAGCCCATGTCATGGCAAGTTTTTTGCCTTTCAGGTTCTCAACACCGCCAAATTCATGGATGATGTGAAGCATATCAGCCATACACTGTGTCGGATGGTCAACGTCACACTGAAGGTTTACAAGAGTCGGTCTCTGCTCAAGAATACCGTCTCTGTTTCCTTCTGTTACAGCGTCCATAAATTCTTTCTGGTAAGCATGTCCTTTGCCGATGTACATATCGTCACGGATACCGATTACATCAGCCATAAAGGAAACCATGTTTGCAGTTTCACGAACAGTTTCGCCATGAGCGATCTGAGATTTTTTCTCATCCAGATCCTGAACTTCAAGACCAAGAAGGTTACATGCAGAAGCAAAAGAGAAACGTGTTCTTGTAGAGTTGTCACGGAAGATAGAGATTCCAAGACCGCTCTCGAATACTTTAGTGGAAATGTTGTTTTCTCTCATGAAACGAAGAGCGTCAGCAACAGTAAATACAGCCTCAAGTTCCTCGTCTGTCTTGTCCCATGTCCAGAAGAAGTCGTTGTTGTACATCTCCTTAAAGTTCAGGCTGTTTAATTTGTCGATATAATCCTGTAATGTTTTCATGTAAAATCTCCTTTTATTTTTAATGTATAGTTTAATATGAATAGCTTATAGCTTTATAAAAAATCAGAGAGCATAGAGGGAGCGGAGCTTCGCCCCCCTCGCAAAATGATTCATTTGCAGTAGGAAGCCGGAAGAGCAGCGTAAACAGCGGCACATCTTACCAGGTCAACCTTCCATGTTTTTTCGTTCGGAGCATGAGCCTGTGCTTCAGCGCCCGGTCCGAAACCGATACATGGGATTCCGTTACGTCCCATAATGGAAACACCGTTAGTAGAGAAGGTCCATTTGTCCGTAAGAGGACGGGCCTTTCTCATAGCTTCTGTCTCTGCGTTTCCGAGTCTTGTTTCGCCGTAAAGGTTCTTGTAAGCATCCTCAAGGGCTTTTGTTACCTTGTGATCCTTCGGAATTGCCCATGTCGGGAAGTAGCACTCGATCTCGTATACGCAGCCGGTGTAGGAAGGACGGTCGTAGTTGTACATGGAAACAACAACGTCATCACCGTATTTCTGAACACTTGGAAGAGCGCGGATCTCATCCAGACAGCTTTCCCATGTTTCACCAAATGTCATACGTCTGTCAAGAGATACTGCACAGGAGTCAGCAACAGCACAGCGGCTTGGGGAGGTGTAGAAGATCTGGGAGCAGGTAACAGTACCGCGTCCAAGGAATCTTGCTTCTTCCCAGTCCGGATTGTATTTCGGGTTCAGCATTTTTACAAGACCTTTGATCTCTGTCTCGTCAGCGTCATCATTTTCGTTAAGAGCACGAACATCCTGAAGGATATCAGCCATTTTGTAGATTGCGTTGTCACCACGCTCAGGAGCGGAACCATGGCAGGAAACACCTTTGACATCAATACGGATTTCCATACGTCCACGCTGTCCTCTGTAGATACCGCCGTCAGTAGGCTCAGTGGAAACTACGAATTCCGGACGAACCTTGTCTTCGTTGATGATGTACTGCCAGCAGAGACCGTCACAGTCTTCTTCCTGAACTGTACCAACTACCATGATCCTGCAGCCTTCCGGAATCAGATCCAGGTCTTTCATGATTCTTGCGCCGTAAACAGCAGATACAATTCCGCCGCACTGGTCAGACACACCACGTCCGCCGATTTCTTCGTCTGTTTCATAGCCTTCGTATGGATCAAATTTCCAGTTTTCGATATTTCCGATACCAACGGTATCAATATGTGCATCATAAGCAATGATCTTATCGCCGGTACCCATATATCCGATCACGTTGCCCTGCGGATCGATTACGACTTCGTCGAAGTCCAGTTTTTTCATTTCTGCTGCAATTGTGTCGATGTGTGCTTTTTCATCGCAGCTTTCTCCCGGGTTTTTTACGATTGCTCTTAAGAATCTGGTCATGTCGTCCAGATAATTCTGAGCGGCCTCGTTAATTTTTGCGTAATCCATGATAAATACCTCCCATAATAAATTGATTAATTAGTAGTAAGTTTTTGTTTTACAGTTATTCACTTAATGATGTGTCAGTTCCGTAAAGTCCGTCCCATACGATTTCGCGATAGCGAACCGGATCCGTATCTCCTTCTGTAGAGATTACGAGAACATTGGAGTTTTCATCCAGTTTCAGTGCTTCTTTGAGATCAGCTGCATCTGCATCATGAAGCGCGGTATAGCAAAGTCCGAGAGGAACAGAACCGGATTCGCCGGAAACGATATGCGGATCATTCTCCAGAGGATTTGCATAGATTCTGGTTGCTTTTGCACTCATCCAGTCCGGACAGGATGCAAATACGGTTACGTGGTTTCTTAAGATATCCCATCCGATGGTGTTTCCTTCGCCGCATGCAAGACCAGCCATGATTGTCTGAAGATCACCGGTAACATTTACAAGATCACCGGTTTTTTCCATAGCGGAACGATAGAGACAGTCAGCAGCGCCGGCTTCACAAACTACCATTACCGGAGGATTCTCCTTATATTTGTTAGCAAAGTAGCCTACAACCGCACCTGCCAGAGAACCAACGCCTGCCTGAACGAATACATGGGTCGGACGGTCAATGCCCTGTTCTTTCAGCTGCTGATCAGCTTCTCTTACCATGGTGCCGTAACCCTGCATGATCCAGGAAGGAATCTCTTCATAACCGTCCCATGCGGTATCCTGAACGATGATGCCGTGTTCGGTTTTTGCAGCTTCGGCTGCGGCCATTCTTACACAGTCATCATAGTTACATTCTTCGATTGTAACGGTAGCGCCTTCTTTAGCGATGTTGTCAAATCTTGTTTTGGTAGTTCCCTTTGGCATTCTTACAACAGCCTTCTGTCCAAGACGGTTTGCTGCCCATGCAACGCCTCGTCCGTGGTTTCCGTCTGTAGCAGTGAAGAAAGTAGCCTGACCAAATTCTTCTCTTAATTTCTCAGAAGAAAGAACGTTGAAAGGAAGCTCGCTGATATCACGATCAAGTTCTTTTGCAATATAGCGTCCCATTGCGTAGGAACCGCCCAGAACCTTAAACGCATTTAAGCCAAAACGGTAAGATTCATCTTTACAGAAAATATTTTTTACTCCAAGATAGGAAGCAAGAGCGGAAAGTTTCTGAAGCGGAGTTACCGTATACTGTGGGAAACTTTTGTGAAATTCATTTGCTTTTGCTACATTTTCCTCAGACATAAGATCTAGGAATCTGTCGTCGGATTTTGGTACCTGGTTAACAGTCCATTTTAATCCTTCAGTCATTTGAAAAAACCCTCCTTAAAAAATTAATTAGTACTGATTAATACCTGTTTGCTTATGTCTATCATACCATACTTACAGGATTTTGCAATAGGAAATACAAAAATTTTTAGGTTTTTCAAAAAAAATTTAGTGACCTTGAAGAGACACGGAGCCTATGCTAAAATAAATACATATTTGTGGCATAAAAAAAGGAGGAAAAGAAAATATTATGGCAGTTTTTCAGGCATTTCGGGCGCTGCGTCCCACTGCGGAAAAAGCAGCACAGGTAGCGGCTTTGCCCTATGATGTGGTCAGCAGAGAGGAAGCCGCTCTGATTGGAAAAAAGAATCCGGATTCCTTTCTCCATGTAGACCGTGCAGAGATGGATCTTCCGGAGAAAACAGATCTCTATGATGACCGTGTATATGAAAAAGCAGCAGAGAATCTGATAAATATGGAAAAGAACGGGACTCTGCTTCAGGATGAAGAGCCCTGCTACTACATTTATGAACTTACCAGAAAAGAAAAAACACAGACAGGCATTGCAGGCTGCTGTTCCATTGATGATTATATGGAAGGAACCATAAAGAGACATGAGCTTACCAGAGAAGACAAGGAACAGGATCGTATCCGCCATGTAGATGTATGTGATGCAAATACAGGACCGATCTTTCTGGCATGCAAATATTCCAATAGCCTTCTTGAACTGATCGATCAGTGGAAGGAAAACCATTGTCCGGTATATGATTTTGTTTCAGAGGATCAGATTGGCCACCGGGTCTGGGTGATCGATGAAAAAGATGTGTGCGGAACAATAAAAAAAGAATTCCAGGAGATTCCTTCTCTTTATATTGCGGACGGTCATCATCGTGCAGCTTCCGCAGTAAAGGTGGGACAGAAGAGAAGAGCAGAGAATCCCGGTTATACCGGAGCAGAAGAGTTTAATTATTTTCTGTCCGTTGTATTCCCGGCAGATCAGCTTACCATTCTTTCCTATAATCGCGTGGTGAAGGATCTGAACGGTCTTACGGAAAAAGCCTTTCTTGGAAGCCTGAAATATAATTTTGAACTGATGATCATGCCGGGATTTCCCTGCAAGCCGGTGGAAAAGCACTGTATGGGAATGTATGTGGGCGGTGAGTGGTACCATCTGAAAACCTGGGAGGACATTTACAGGGATCTGGATATTGTGCAGCAGCTGGATGTCTCTCTCCTTCAGGAAAAAGTCCTGAATCCGATTCTGGGCATCAAAGATCCAAGAACAGATGAACGGATCCGGTTTGTGGGAGGAATCCATAAACTGAGAGAATTGCAGGAAATGGCAGATGAAACAGGAGGCGTGGCCTTTGCCATGTATCCGACTTCTATGGAGGAACTGATGCAGATTGCAGATGAGGGCAGGCTTATGCCTCCGAAGTCTACGTGGTTTGAACCAAAGCTCAGAAGTGGTCTGTTTATCCATAAGCTGACCTGATAAGAAGCATAACAAAAGATAATAAGCACTATTGTACAAATTTGCACAAAAATTAAAACAATTATTCTAGCATTTTTTATGTTTTTTATCATTGATTTTTGAACTTCGTATGCTATAATTCCGATATCAAAAATCTTAGATGGGGGTGTTGGTATTGGAACTGTTGTTATGCATACCATTTGCAGGTCTTTTACTGAGCATTGCGGTCATGCCGTTGATCAAAGGTGAGTGGTGGGAATCCCATCAGCCTCTGGTGGTCGGCTTCTGGATCCTGCTTATGCTCGTGCCTTTTGCTTTTGTTTACGGACCTCATAAAGCAGCAGAAACTGTGCTGGAATGTACCGTAAATGATTATCTGACATTTATTGTTCTTTTGTTCGGATTGTTTTGCGTGTCCGGTAATATAACGATGGAGGGAGATTTTGCAGGCTCCCCGAGAATCAATGTGGGTCTGCTTGCGCTGGGAACCTTTCTTGCAAGCTGTATCGGAACGACCGGTGCAAGTATGCTGATGGTGCGCCCGGTGATCAAGATGAATTCCTGGAGAAAAAGAAAAAGCCATATTATGGTGTTTTTTATTTTTATGGTATCCAATATGGGAGGCTGTCTGACACCTATCGGAGATCCGCCTCTTCTCATGGGATTCATGAGGGGTGTGCCGTTTTTCTGGAGCATGCATCTGTTCCCGGTTCTGATCTTTAATATGGCGATCCTTTTGTTTGTTTTCTATCATCTGGATAAATGGGCTTACAGAAAGGATATTGCCCGGGGAAGAAAACCGGATATCAGTAAGCCGGGTACAGAATTTAGCATTGACGGATTACATAACATTGTCTTTCTGGTTATGATCGTAGCGGCTGTGATCCTGAGCGGAGTCCTTCCGGGGATGTCTGCATTTCAGGATGCCGCCGGTAACGTGCGGGGAATCCATATTTTTGGCGAAGTAACGCTGACCTTCCCGGCGATGATTGAGATCGTGCTGATTCTTCTTGCCGCATGGCTTTCTTTTAAGACGACAAAAAGTGAAATCCGAAGGAGAAACCATTTTACCTGGGGAGCGATTAAGGAAGTCGCCGTATTGTTCATTGGCATTTTTATCACCATGCAGCCGGCATTGATGCTTCTGAAGGCAGTTGGACCGGAACTTGGAGTGACAGAACCCTTCCAGATGTTCTGGGCAACCGGAACGCTGTCCAGCTTCCTTGACAATACACCTACCTATCTGGTATTTCTGACAACAGCAGGGACTCTTGGATTTACACAGGGCATTGCAACCTCTCTTGGAACCGTTCCGCAAAAAGTGCTTTCTGCAGTTTCCTGCGGAGCCGTATTTATGGGAGCAAATACCTATATCGGAAATGCACCGAACTTTATGGTAAAATCCATTTCGGATGAAAACGGTGTCAATATGCCGTCATTTTTTGGCTACATGCTCTGGTCCCTGGTATTTCTTGTCCCTGTATTTGTGATTGATACGCTGGTATTCTTTAGGTAAGGAGGGCGGACAGAGATGGAAGAAAATCAGAAAAAATATACAGAACTTGCCAACCGGATCTATGATCTTGACGGTGAGGTTT
The DNA here is from genome assembly GCA_900541985.1 of uncultured Blautia sp. Lineage (GTDB taxonomy): Bacteria > Bacillota > Clostridia > Lachnospirales > Lachnospiraceae > Blautia_A. The sequence goes on from UQLX01000012.1 coordinate 33,184, forward strand.
ATGAATGTGTGGGATCTTCTCTGGGCCGTACCTTTACCGGGGGAAGAGAGGCAACGGTCCGTACCTTAAGTATGCTGATGTATACCAAGCCGGACGGTCATCTGCTGAGAAGTGAGCTTGCCCTGATCAGTAACATGGCCCGTACCATTCAGGATAAGGAAGAAAAGTCCCGCCTCATGCGGAAATATAACGATATTCTCAAAGAAGTAGAGGCTCTTCCGGACGGATTTGGAAGAGTGGATATTCTGGATCAGGACCGGCTTTCTCTGAACCTGGCTGCAGGAAAAGAAAAAATATCCAAAGACGATCATCTGGTGATCTGCATCAGCCGTACCCAGGGCAGCGCAGGAAATGATATCGGATTTGAACTGGCTGATGAACTGAAGATCAATTATTATGATGTGGAAATTTTTGATCAGGTTTTAAAACGCCTTGAGGCAGACAGAGATGAGGTGAATGATGCAGAAAGCTTCGTGGAGTTCAATAAGTACACCAAGAAGAAAAGATTATCTTTAAAAGAAAGATTCCGTGAGTTTAACCGTTATCATGGACTGAATAAACAGGATGCGGTATTTTTTAACATGAGTGATCTGATCTGCAATCTGGCAAAAACAGAGGACTGTATCATTATGGGCCGCTGTGCGGATATGATCCTGAAAAATAATCATATCCCTCACATCAGCCTTTTTATCAGCGCGCCTTTTTCCGTGCGAACACAGCACATTATGGAAGTCCGGAATATGAACCTGAAGCAGGCGGTTCGTTTTCTGAAAAAAATGGACCGGCAGCACAGAAAGTATTATGAGTTTTATACAGGAGAAAAGTGGGGAAAACCCGAGAACTATGATCTGTGTATCAACAGCGCCAATTACGGAATGAAAGAAACCATAGATGTGATCAGAAGAATGATCAGCAGATAAAGAAAACCCGGCCGTCTGTGCCGGGTTTTCTGATTACTTATTTACATCAATATAGCTGTAAAGAGTATATTTGGAGATTCCAAAATAGTTGGCAACCTTGTCGCCGGATTTGGTAATAAGGAAAGCGCCGGAGTCATTCAGGAACTGAATGGCAGTTACCTTGTCGTCTTTGTTCATGAGAGCCACCGGCTTGCCTACAAGGGCTACGGATTCCTCGATCAGATGATCCAGAAGATCGTTGACATTGTGTGTGATCTCTTTTGGCTTTTCTTCCGTGTTTACAGGGGTTACCAGGTCGTGCAGAGCGCTTTCGATCATGGTAAGTCTGGAGATATCATAGTTGATACCAAATACATAATGCAGGCTTCCGTCATCATCACGAATATAGGATGTGCTGCATTTAAGGATCTTGCCATCCGAGGTTTTCATCAGATAGCCTGCGTGATCCTTAAGATCCTCCGGCTGGATCTCGTTTGGCTTTTTGTGCATATGGCGGATTACATCAAAAACTGCATTGGATGGGCCGTCTCCCACACCTCTGTTTGTTACATGTCCGTTTTCAATATATACAATGGAAGTTTCCGGATCATTTGTTTTCAGATCATGGATGACTACCTCACAGTCAGGACCGAACTGACAGGCGATATCGTGAGCGATCTGTTTTAATACAGTAAGCCGTCCCATAGTCTTACCTCCTATTTTTTCTTACTTTTAATATAACATAATAAAATGGAAATAAAAAGTTTTTTTGCGAAAAAATTTATGTAAGCCTGAATAATTTTGAAACTGTACCGGGGAAAAGGTTGAAGGAAAGAGAAAAGAATGGTATATTGAAAAAAAACCAGAAGTCGGGGGTGTAGTTTTATGAAATATTTATTGAAAAATGGTACGGTTGTTTCTGGAGAGGGGGCCAGACAGGCGGATGTGCTGATCGATGGCGAAAAGATCGCTGCAGTAGGCAGAAATCTGGATCCGGCAGGAGCGGAAATCCTGGATGTGACCGGGAAACTTCTGTTTCCGGGATTTATTGATGGCCATACACATTTTGATCTGGAGGTGGCAGGAACTGTCACAGCAGATGACTTTGAGACCGGAACGAAAGCTGCCCTTCTTGGAGGTACTACCTTTGTGGTTGATTATGCATCACAGGACAAAGGCGGGCATACCTTGAAGGAAGGACTGGAAAAGTGGCACAAAAAAGCAGACGGAAAATGCTCCTGTGACTATTCCTTCCACATGTCTGTGGTAGAGTGGAACCAGGAAACGGAGGCAGAGATCCAGGAGATGATCGATGAAGGAATTACAAGCTTTAAGCTTTATATGACTTACCCTGCCATGATCGTCAATGACTGTGACCTGTACAAGATCCTGAAAAAACTGGGGCAGTGCGGCTGTTTTGCAGGTGTCCACTGTGAAAATGCAGGTGTGATCGATGCCCTGATCGCTGAAGCAAAGAAGGAGGGACGTCTGGGACCGGAAAATCATCCTCTGGTACGTCCGGACACCATGGAAGCGGAAGCGGTCCACAGACTGCTGGTGATCGCAAAGGAAGCAGAGGCTCCGGTTATGATCGTCCATCTTACAAACAAAAAAGCATATGAAGAAGTGATGGCTGCAAGAGAAAAGGGACAGACCGTATATGCGGAAACCTGTCCTCAGTATCTGCTTCTGGATGACAGTGTATATTCCAAACCGGATTTTGAGGGGGCAGTTTATGTATGTGCACCTCCGATCCGTAAAAAGGAGGATCAGGACTGTCTGTGGGAGGCTCTTGCAAAAGAGGAGATCCAGACGGTTGCCACAGATCAGTGCAGCTTCAGCCTGGAACAGAAGGCGCTGGGAAAAGAGGACTTTACGAAAATTCCGGGAGGACTTCCGGGAGTACAGACCCGGGGAACACTTCTTTATACTTACGGAGTCAGAACAGGAAAGATCACAGAAGCACAGATGTGCAGGCTTTTAAGTGAAAATCCGGCAAAACTCTACGGGGTTTATCCAAGAAAAGGTGTCATCCAGGAAGGAAGCGACGCAGATATCGTTATCCTGGATCCCTCCAAAGAAAGCGTGATCTCCGCAAAAAACCATGCATATAATACAGACAATAACCCCTTTGAAGGGTTTAAACTTGGCTGCGTGATCGATGACGTCTTCTTAAGAGGCCATCATGCAGTAGAAGAAGGAAAACTGAAAGAAGAAAAACTGGGAACCTTTATCCGGAGACAAAAAAATATGCTGTAAATTTTGTTTTCAGGGGGTGAGCGGATTTAAGTTTTTATTTCCTACAGATGATGCATATGATCTGCCTTTCTCTCTGCATCTGAATGTAGGCAACAGCTAAACAGAAATCCTTCCGAATATTCCCGTCCGGAAACAGAAAAACTGCAGGAATATAAATTTGCTGTCTGCACATTTGCATTGATCCCCCGGATGCTGCTGTCTGAGTCGCAGACGAGTTCAGCATCCGGGGGATCGTTTTTTGCAAAGAAGCAGAAGCTTAGAATTTTCCAGATCTCGAATGGGCTTTTGTAACAGAAAGATCCACTAATTTAAAAATTTACATTAATATTCTGCTCTTTGATCTTATGCTTCTTCGCATATCCGGTAAGGATCAGTGTCAGGGCGCCGTCGCCGGTAACGTTACATGCAGTACCGAAGCTGTCCTGAAGTGCAAAGATGGTGAGCATCAGAGCGGTACCGGTCTCGTTGAATCCAAGAACACCGGTGATGATGCCAAGGGATGCCATAACAGTACCTCCTGGAACACCGGGAGCTCCAATAGCAAATATTCCGAGAAGTACACAGAAGAGGATCATGGTTCCTGCTGACGGAATAGAGCCATACAGAATCTTGGAGATCGTCATACAGAAGAATACTTCTGTAAGAACAGAACCGCAAAGATGAATGTTTGCAAAAAGAGGAATACCAAACTGTACCATATCCTTACGAAGCGGTTTGGCCTTGCCTGCACACTGAAGAGCAACAGCAAGTGTTGCGGCAGAGGACATGGTTCCTACAGCAGTAAGGTATGCAGGACCGTAATAGCGTACAACATCCCATGGATTTTCTTTGGAATATACACCTGCCAGTATATAAAGCAGTGCCATCCAGATAAAATGTCCGATCAGTACGATCACAATAACCTGCAGGAATACAGGAAGCTGCTTGGTAATGGAGCCTTCATATGCCAGACTGCAGAAAGTAAGAGCGATGAAAAATGGAAGGATCGGGATGATCACCTTGGATACGATCGAAAGGACAATGGCCTGAAATTCATCCAGGATTCCGGTGATCATTTTTGATTTATTCCAGGTAGCGGCAAGTCCGATCATAATGGAAAATACCAGGGCGCTCATAACGGACATGATCTGTGGGATCGCCAGCTCAAATACAACCGGAGGAAGCTCTTTGAGACCCTCAACATCTGTGACAATGGAAAGATGCGGGATCAGCGCATAGCCTGCGGCAGTGGAAAAAAGAGCTGCACCAATAGAGGATGCATATGCGATCACAATGGCAACGCCCAGCATACGGGAAGCACTGTTGCCAAGTTTGGTAATGGACGGGGCGATAAAGCCGATGATGATCAGTGGTACGCAGAAATTGATCACCTGTCCGAGAATATATTTCAGTGTGACAACAACGTTAAGAATGCTGACGGTGATACCGGAATCGTCTGTAGCGTTAAGAACGAGTCCGATCACGATTCCGAGTACAACTCCTACAAGAAGCTTAAACGGAAGGCTTTTAAAAAAACTGTTTTCTTTCATAAGATTAAAATTCCCCCTTCAAAATGAGTGTCTGACCAGCCGCTGCATCAGCATTCCTGATCTACATTTACGCGGTCGATCATGATATTTAAGATTTCGGTGTCTGTGGAACGCATTCCTACACGGCCGATATAGCCCATGCTCTTGATAGTCTCTTCCACATCACCCCGGATGATACCTTCGCCGGGAAGAAAACTCTTATTCTGGATGCTCAGATGAAAGGCCATCAGAGCCGCATCTACAGAAGAAGCGATCTTTGCGGCGCAGGATGGTTTGGCTCCATCACAGACAATTCCGCCGATATTTCCCAGAGTATTGATGATCGTCAGAGATACCTGCTGATAGCTTCCTCCATACATGTAAGTGATCCCGGCACCGGCACCGCAGGCTGCACTGACAGCGCCGCAGTATGCGGAAAGACTTCCGATATAAAATTTCTGATGGATGGCGATCAGATTGCTGACTACAAGAGAACGGTAAAGCTTTTCTCTGGAAACCTCCCATTCCTCAGCATAAGCGATTACAGGAAGGGAAACGGTCATTCCCTGATTTCCGCTGCCGGAGTTGATCACAACCGGCATAGAACAGCCGCCCATACGGGCATCGCTTCCGGCTGCTGCTCTGGCACAGGCCCTGGTGGTAATGCCTTTGCCCCAGACATGCATGAGCGTTTTGCCGATTTGAGCACCGTAATTATTGTCAAGTCCCTCCTGAGAAATAGCCGTGTTCATACGGATCTGCCGCTCCAGGATTTCTTTGACATCTTCGATTTTTACCTGGTCGGCAAAATCCAGGATATCCTTTACGGTAAGCTTGGATTTGTCAATGACAGAATCCACCTCTTCTTCCTTTACTTCTTTAGAAAGAAGCACCTGGTCATCCTTTACGATTTTGGTGATGTTGGTATGCTGGTCCACGATAGTGATTTCAGCAAAATGTGACCCTTTGATCACTCTGGCAACGATATAAAGGTTTGCAACCCCCTCTACAAGGGTACAGGAGCAGATGTTTTTTTCTACCAGCTCTTTAGTTTTTTCAATATGTTCCGGACGGATCTCTTCCAGAACCTCCAGAGCCTTGTCTGCATTGCCGCCGACAACTCCCAGAACAGCTGCCACGTCGATTCCCTTCAGCCCTCCTGAATTAGGTACGGTAACGCCTTTGACGTTTTTGATGATGTTTCCGCTTAACTGCATTTCGATGGTATCTGGAAACTCTCCCAGAACCTGTCTGGCTTTTGCTGCCGCATAGGCAATGGCAATAGGCTCGGTGCATCCCAGAGCGGGAACCAGCTCATGCTTCAGAATCGCCAGATAATTTGCATATAATGCAGAATCCATAGTTTCCCTCCTCTCTTATGCGGGAGTATAACGGCATATAGTTTTTGACGGTATACCCACATAAAGTGTATGGGTTAAGTATAATATAAATTATATTTCAAATCAATAATTATACAAAATAACTATAAAAAAATTCAATCCATGTGTATAACTGTACATTTTGCTTGTTTTTAGAAGGCTGATGTGATAAAATAAAAAATATTCACCGGACTTTTAAGGGTAAACCTGCGAAGAATGGATGTGAGAGAAAACAGAAAAAGAGTGTATTGCTGCAGGTAAGCTGCAGTTTTTCTGTACATATCCCCGGTGTCTGTCTGGCACCGGGTTTTTATTTTGCATAAAAGTAAAATGAAAAAACGACTGGATGAGACTGGAAAAAAAGGAGAGGAGATGTGATATGGAAACAAGAATCGCAGTGACCGCCATTATTGTAGAAGACAGGGACAAAAGCGAGGAACTGAACAGGATTCTGCATGAATACGGAGAATATGTAGTAGGAAGGATGGGGATTCCCTATCGGTCAAAAGGTGTTTCCGTGATCAGCGTGATTCTGGATGCCCCGCAGGAAAAGATCAGTGCGTTGTCCGGCAAACTGGGAATGCTGCATGGAGTATCCAGTAAAACAGTATATTCCAGAATACCGGAGAAAAATCTATGAAAGAGCTGATCGATAAACTTTATCAAACACAGGCATTGGATAAGGAGGAACTGATCTTTCTGATCGCAGGCAGAAACAGGGACACGGAACTGTATGCCAGAGAACTTGCCCGTCAGGTTCGGGAAAGGACTTACGGAAACAGGGTTTTTATCAGAGGTCTGATCGAATTTACCAATTACTGCAAAAACGACTGCTATTACTGTGGAATCAGAAGAAGCAATAAAAAAGCGGCAAGATACCGCCTTACAAAAGAGGATATTATTGACTGCTGCCGACAGGGCTATGAGCTGGGATTCCGGACCTTTGTGCTCCAGGGGGGCGAGGATGGATATTTTACTGCAGAAAGACTGACGGAGCTGATACGCGAGATCAAAAACGGTTATCCGGACTGTGCTCTGACCCTTTCTGCCGGAGAAAAAAAAGAGGAAGAATACAGGGCTTTCCGGGAGGCTGGAGCCGACCGTTATCTGCTGCGTCACGAAACGGCAGATCCGGATCACTATCGTATCCTTCATCCGGAACCTCTTTCCCTGGAAAACAGAAAGCACTGTCTGTTCCTTTTGAAAAAGCTGGGCTTTCAGACAGGAGCGGGATTTATGGTGGGGTCGCCGGGGCAAACGCCGGAAACACTGGCGGAAGATTTTCTTTTTCTGAAAAAGCTGGATCCGGAAATGGTAGGGATCGGTCCCTTTATTTCACACGGAGATACTCCTTTCCGGGAACAGCCTGACGGCACCATGGAGGATACTCTTTTTTATCTGGCCCTTCTGCGCCTGATGCTTCCGCGGGTTCTTCTTCCGGCTACGACAGCCCTTGGAACGATCCATCCATCCGGAAGAGAAAAAGGAATCCTTTCCGGAGCAAATGTAGTTATGCCGAATCTTTCTCCTCTTTCTGTCAGAAAAAAATATATGCTTTATGACGGAAAGATATCGACAGGAGATGAGGCTGCAGAGGGCGTGAAAAATTTAAAAAAACGAATGGAAGCCATTGGCTGTCAGATTGTGACAGACCGTGGAGATTATAACAGAGAATAAGACAAAGCTGCTTACAAAGCGGCGAAAGGGAGGAAATTATGTACGATCCGAAATCAACAAAAGCAACAGAATTTATTGATCATCAGGAGATCCTGGATTCACTTGCCTATGCAGAAGAGAATAAGGACAATACCGAGCTGATCGAAAGTCTGATCGAAAGAGCAAGAGACTGCAAAGGTCTCAGCCACAGGGAGGCGGCGCTTCTTCTGGAATGTGAAGACCCGCGCCTGATCGACAAAATGTATCATGTGGCAAAAGAGATCAAACAGAAATTCTATGGAAACAGAATCGTAATGTTCGCACCTTTATATCTTTCCAATTACTGTATCAACGGTTGTGTTTATTGTCCTTATCATGCAAAAAATAAACATATCCGCCGTAAAAAGCTGACACAGGAAGAAATCCGTCAGGAAGTGATCGCCCTTCAGGATATGGGACATAAGCGTCTGGCACTGGAAACAGGAGAAGATCCAAAAAATAATCCTATTGAGTATATACTGGAAAGCATTAAGACCATTTACAGCATCAAACACAAAAACGGAGCGATCCGCCGCGTCAATGTAAATATTGCCGCAACCACCGTGGAAAATTACCGTAAGCTGAAAGAGGCCGGAATCGGAACCTACATTCTTTTTCAGGAGACTTATAATAAAGAAAGCTATGAGGCTCTCCATCCTACAGGACCGAAGAGTGATTATGCATATCATACAGAGGCAATGGACCGTGCAATGGAGGCAGGTATTGATGATGTAGGCTGCGGTGTCCTCTTCGGACTGGAAACCTATCGCTATGATTTTGTTGGTATTCTTATGCATGCAGAACACCTGGAGGCAAGATTTGGCGTAGGACCGCATACCATCAGTGTACCGCGTATCTGTCCGGCAGATGACATTGATACCAGGGACTTTACCAATGCAGTGCCGGATGAAATCTTCCAGAAGATCATCGCAGTGATCCGGATCGCAGTTCCTTATACGGGAATGATCATCTCCACCCGGGAAACGCAGAAATGCAGAGAAAAGGTACTGGATCTTGGTATTTCTCAGATCAGCGGCGGCTCCAGAACTTCTGTTGGCGGTTATGCGGAGGAAGAGGCAGAGGAAGACAATTCTTCTCAGTTTGATGTCAGTGACAGACGGACATTAGACGAGGTGGTAAACTGGCTTCTGGAGCTGGGTTATATTCCAAGCTTCTGTACCGCCTGCTACAGAGAAGGCCGTACCGGAGACCGTTTCATGTCTCTGGTAAAAAGCGGACAGATCGCAAACTGTTGCCATCCAAATGCACTGATGACCCTGAAAGAATATCTGGAGGATTATGCGTCTCCGGATACCAGAGAAAAGGGGATGAAGGTGATTGAGAGAGAACTCCAGAATGTTGGCCGTGAAAAGACAAGAGAAATCTGTGCGAAGAATCTGAAAGAGATTGAAAATGGCAGGAGAGACTTCCGTTTCTGATGTGAAACGCAAAAAACACTTGCATAACATGTATGGAATGGGGTATAGTGGTGGTATGCGATAAAGGAGGAAAATTCTTATGAAGAAATCCAGATTACTGATTGCACTGGCAGGTCTTACTCTCTTTGCTTCCGGCTGCGGCTACAGCACAGGAGGAGAAGACTCTACCGTGACTGTGATAAAAGCAACCCCGACACCCACTGCAACCCCTACACCGGCAGCAACTCCTACTCCGGCAGTCACTGCAACCCCTACACCTGAGGTTTCCCAGACTGCAAGCGGCGTGAAGATCATAAAGAAGGATGCTGTTTATTATGCAAATAATGAGGCAAATATCCGTACAGACTGTGTTACTACAGATCAGACGAATATCATCCAGAGCACTAAGGTGGGTGATCAGCTGACAGGTACAGGTGTCAGCGAGGATGGTCAGTGGATTGAAGTTGAGATCAACGGACAGAAGGGTTATGTAAGCGCTCAGTATGTGACAACAGAAGCTCCGGCAGGAGCAGCAGCGCCTGCGGCAGACCAGGCTGCAGCCCAGTAAACAGAGGTAAAAAAAAGAAACCAGAGATGATTTCCGGAAGGAAAAGGATCTCTGGTTTTTTACTTTTACAGGGAACGGATTATTCCGGGTAGACCAGACGGTCTTCTTTAATATCATAGAGGACTTCCTTCAGATATTTGTCTGCCAGATACTTTGCCATTCCAAGATTCATATCCAGATAGTTTCCACAGTCCCTGGCAGAAGCCCCTGGGATTTCTCCCTCAAAATCACGGATAAATTCAAACATTTCTGTGATCAGTCCAACGATATCCCTGGATTCCAGATCGCCTGCAAGAAGAAGATAATTACCGGTGCGGCAGCCCATAGGTCCCCAGTAGATCACCTTTGGTCCAAATTCCTCGTGGTTGCGGAGAAAGGTGGCTGCCAGATGCTCCATAGCGTGAAGCTCGGCAGTATTCATAACCGGTTCTTCGTTGGGAGAGGTCATACGGATATCAAAGGTGGTGATCACCTGATCTCCCAGATAATCCTTGCGGGAAACATAGATTCCCGGCTGCAGCCTGAGGTGGTCTATGGTAAAGCTTGCGATTTTTTTCATGTGCGTTCCTCCTGAAATAATATATGATATCTCATTTTAGCAGAGTTCGCGCAGCCAGACAAGCCGTTCCTTTGCACAGTAATTCATTGACTTTATTTCTATAGAATGATAAACTGGTATACAGCTTAGAAATGCATCAACAAGAGAGGTAAATATCATGATAGACGGAAAAAAAGTTTTATTCAGCGGTATGCAGGCAACAGGAAACCTTACACTGGGAAATTATCTGGGTGCTCTGAAAAACTGGCTGACTTTAAGTGATGAATATGAGTGCTTTTACAGTGTGGTGGATCTTCATTCCATTACCGTACGTCAGAATCCGGCAGAGCTTCGCAAAAGAGCCCGTAATCTTCTGACTCTTTACATTGCGGCAGGTCTTGACCCTAAGAAAAACTGTATTTATTATCAGTCCCATGTTTCCGGACATGCAGAACTGTCCTGGATCTTAAGCTGCTTTACCTATATGGGAGAGCTGAACCGTATGACGCAGTTTAAAGATAAGGCTGCCAAGCATGCAGATAATATCAATGGCGGACTTTTTACTTATCCGGTTCTGATGGCAGCGGATATCCTTCTGTATCAGGCAGATGTGGTTCCGGTAGGAATCGACCAGATGCAGCATCTGGAGCTTACCAGAAACTTGGCGGAGCGTTTTAACAATATTTACGGAGATGTATTTACAGTTCCGGAAGCATATGTAGGCAAGGTAGGAGCGAAGATCATGAGTCTTCAGGATCCTTCCAGAAAAATGTCCAAATCGGATGAGAATCCAAACGGAAGTATTTATCTTATGGATGATCCGGATACGGTCATGCGTAAATTTAAACGCGCAGTGACAGATTCCGAAGGCTGTATCGCTTATCGCGAGGAACAGCCGGGAGTTAAGAATCTTATCGATATTTACTGTGCATGTACCGGAAAGACACCGGATGAAGCAGTGAAGGAATTTGACGGAAAAGGCTATGGTGAATTGAAGCCGGCAGTGGCAGAGGCTGTGATCTCTGTACTGAAGCCGCTTCAGGACGAGTTTGCGAGACTTTCCGGGGATAAGGCATATATTGACTCTGTGATCAAAGAGAATGCAGAAAAGGCAAATTATTATGCCGCAAAGACATTGCGCAAGGTACAGAGAAAGGTTGGTTTCCCGGACAGAATCCGATAACCATAAAAGAGGAAAGAGAAAAACTCCGGCAGACAAAACAGAAAAGGCGGACCCCAAAAAGACAGGATGGTTCGCGCAACAACAGGATCAGGAGGAATCGAAATGAAGCATAAGACTTTGGCAATACTTTGTGCAGCAGTGCTTTCCGCAGGAATGCTGACGGGCTGTGGAACAAAAGAGGCAGCAGAGGAAACAAAAACACAGGAAACTGCAGAGAAATCAGATGAAAAAGCTGCAACTGTCAGTGATGAAGAAGCGGAAAAGGCAGGATTCAGTGATGGTGAAGAAGCATCTTCCCAGGAGGAAAGCAGCTCTGATAAAGAAGACAGGGAAACAGTGCTGGATACCAGCAGTGAACTGACCGGAATCCATCATGCCCGGATCAGTGTTAAGGATTATGGAGAAATCCAGGTGGAGTTAGATGCAGATACGGCTCCGATCACAGTTACCAACTTTGTGAAGCTGGCTCAGGATGGATTTTATGACGGACTGACGTTCCATCGTATCATGGACGGCTTTATGGTACAGGGCGGAGATCCGCTTGGAAATGGTACAGGCGGATCTGATGAAGAGATTAAGGGAGAGTTTTCCAATAACGGCGTGGAAAATGACATTTCTCATACAAGAGGAGTGATCTCCATGGCAAGGGCTATGGATCCGGACAGTGCAAGTTCTCAGTTCTTTATCGTTCACGAGGACAGTACTTTCCTGGATGGGGATTATGCAGGCTTCGGCCATGTAACAGAAGGTATGGATGTGGTAGACAAAATCTGTGAAGATGCTCAGCCGATAGACGATAATGGTACAATTGTGCCAGAAGAACAGCCGGTGATCGAATCCATTACGATCGTAGACTGATGTGAAGAAAAAGAAGATAAAAAATCCTCTGCCTGGAATACCGGGCAGGGGATTTTTTTGTAAAATTTCTGTTCAGATGGAATCTATACTACAGACGGATGATCAGTACCGGGATCGGAGGGTGATTGGGACGGTTGAAGTAATCGCTCCGGATCACCAGATATTTTCCGGGATCCAGAGTTTTCAGCCAGTTTAATACCAGATCTCTTTCCTGAAAGCCGGAGTCTCCTCCGCTGTAGATACAAAGAGAAACAATACCGCCTTTTTGTAAGAGGGAAAGACTCTGTTCCAGAGCTTCGATACTGGTTTCTCCCTTTGTTGCCAGAGCATGATCGCCGCCGGGAAGATAACCAAGATTAAATACGATGCAGCTGACAGATTCCGGGGCGGCATAGCGGCTTATGTTTACATGAGAGTCCAGAAACAGAGAGCAGTTATCCGGTGCTGCGGCTTCCGTCAGCCGTTTTCTGGTTTGGATGAGAGCCTGCTTTTGGATATCAAAAGCCAGTACCCGGCCTTTTTCTCCGCAGAGAGTGCTCAAAAGCAGGGTGTCGTTTCCGTTTCCCATGGTGGCATCAATACAGAAATCCCCCGGTTTTACCTGCTCTTTGATAAAACGGGAGCACCATTGTGTGATCTGACAGGAATCCATGATCGAGACCTCCTTTCGCTGAATTTATCCAAGATAGCTCTTTAACAGGTCGAAGGTATTTTTTACCCCTTTTTTGTGGCTCCTTTCGTATCCATGGGAGGCATAAACACCGGGGCCCACTTCTTCAAAAACAGTGATATGCTGATAAATCCGGAAGGAGTGATGACTGTCCTCGGATCAAAGCATACGCTTGGTATCGTTGTATTCTCCGTTTACATGGATAGAAGCATTGCATAACTGGAAGGTTCCGGTGTAGGCTTTTCCCTCTCTGGTGATGATCCGGCAGTTTTCCGTTTCGGCATTATTAGGATTCATGCCTCCTAACGGAGTCAGCTTCAGCGTTCCCTGATCGGTGATGGAGGAAACCATGGCGCCCAGTGTGTCCACATGATCCTTCTGAGATCTGTACCAGTATGCCGCCTTTTGCAGTACGTTGAGGCTGATACCCCATTTCACTGTAAGCTTCCAGAAGCCAGTCGGTTACATTTCTGGTGTAGCCGGAGGGACTGTCAATGGACAGAAGCTTTTGGGCCTGTTCCAGGATATATTCGGGACAGTCTTTCATGTTGTCGCTCCTTTTTGAAATGATAATCTGTCATTATTATAAGAAAAAACCGCTTTCAGGTCAATTGTAAAAAACTCTTGTCTTTTACCGTGCAAAAGTATATAATAAAAAACGAAAATTAAATGAAGCAGACGGGAGCTTGTATGACAGGCTGAGAGGAAGGTATGACCTTCGACCGATAACCTGATTTGGATAATGCCAACGTAGGGATGCCTGAGCATAAGTGTATGTATAACGGGAAATTACCGAAAATGGTAGTTCCCGTTTTTTTGTTTTCAAAAAAGGCAGGACAGTCAGGGCTCATCAGGAAAAGAGGTGAAATTTTGGTAAAGATCAACGGAGAAGAACAGGCTGTGGCAGGACAGACTGTAGCAGAATATTTAGAGAAGGCAGGATACTGCAGAACCCGGGTGGCAGTGGAGAGAAACGGAGAGATCATCCCGAAGGCGGAATATGATTATACGGTTCTGAACGAGGGGGATGCAGTAGAAGTAGTCAGTTTTGTGGGAGGAGGCTGAAATGATACCGACAGAAGAAGCCATGTACAGAGCGCTTGAAGAGCGCCATGGAAAAGAACTGCAGAAACGCTTCGCTTCGGCTTCGGTGGCGGTCTGTGGTCTGGGCGGTCTTGGATCCCATATTGCCTTTGCCCTTGCCCGCGCAGGGATCGGCAGACTGATCCTGATAGATTTTGACAAAGTAGAGATCACGAATCTGAACCGGCAGCAGTATAAGGCAGACCAGATCGGGTTGGATAAGACAGAGGCGTTAAAGAGAAACCTGAAAGAGATCGCTCCCTATGTACAGACAGAAACTTTCTGTGAGAAGCTGACAGAAAAAAACATTCCAGAGCTTTTGAAAGAAGCTGATATTGTCTGTGAAGCTTTTGACGATCCGGAAAGTAAGGCTCTGCTGACAGATACGGTGCTCAGTCTTATGAAAGAAAAATATCTGGTGGCAGCTTCCGGAATGGCCGGTCTTGAAAGCGGCAATATCATCTGTACCCGAAAGATTACGGACCATTTTTATCTTTGTGGAGACGGTGTCAGTGAGGTGACAGACGGAATGGGTCTGGTTTCTGCCAGAGTGATGCTTTGTGCGGCCCATCAGGCACATATGGTCCTGCGGATCCTGGCTGGAAGATATGATGCGTAAGAGGCGAAATCCGACACAAATGTACAAAATATGCAGGAAAAGGAGAAAACATTATGAATGAAGATAAACTGATCATCGGAGGACATGAGTTCCATTCCCGGTTTATCCTGGGATCGGGAAAATACTCCCTGAAGCTGATTGAAGCAGCTGTCAGGGATGCGGGGGCAGAGATCATTACTCTGGCAGTCCGTCGTGCAAATACAAAGGAGCAGGAGAACATTCTGGATTATATTCCGGAAGGCGTCACGCTCCTTCCGAATACCAGCGGAGCAAGAACGGCAGAGGAGGCAGTCCGTATCGCCTGTCTTGCAAGAGAACTGGGCTGTGGAAATTTTGTAAAGATCGAGATTATGAGAGACTCCAAATATCTGCTTCCGGACAATCAGGAGACGATCCGTGCCACAGAGATGCTTGCGGAGAAAGGATTTGTGGTGCTTCCATATATGTATCCGGATCTGTATGCAGCACGCGATCTGGTGAATGCAGGAGCGGCGGCAGTTATGCCTCTGGCAGCTCCCATCGGATCCAATAAAGGCCTTGCGACCAGAGATTTCATCCAGATCCTGGTAGATGAGATCGACCTTCCTGTTATTGTAGATGCAGGGATCGGAAAGCCCTCCCAGGCCTGTGAGGCAATGGAAATGGGGACAGCAGCTATTATGGCAAATACGGCACTTGCCACAGCCGGAGATCTGCCGCTGATGGCAGCTGCATTTCGTCAGGCGATCGAAGCAGGACGGAAGGCATACCTTTCCGGACTTGGAAGAGTACTTACCAGAGGTGGTTCCGCTTCCGACCCACTGACAGGATTTCTCAGAGATTAAGGGGTGGAAGTATGGAAAATCAGTTTTTTATAGATTCTGAATTTCTTTCAGAAAAAGCGTTGGAAAAAAAGCACCGTCTGGAAACAGATCCTTCTTTTCGGAAAAATCATATGGAATATCTTCCGGGCATGGAAAAAATCCGGTCAGACGTATGTGAGAATGTCATAAATCAGATGGAGGAGTACGATTACACCCGATATACTGCTGCGGATGTAAAAGCGGCTCTGGAGCATGAAAGCTGTTCTGTGGAAGATTTCAAGGCTCTGCTTTCTCCTGCGGCAGAACCATTTCTTGAAAAAATGGCACAGAAGGCAAGCCGTGTGACCAGCAGACATTTTGGAAATACGGTATATTTTTTTACTCCTTTATATATTGCAAACTATTGTGAAAATTACTGCGTTTACTGTGGCTTCAACTGTTACAACCATATCAACCGGATGAAGCTGTCCATGGAACAGATTGAAAAAGAAATGAAGGTGATCGCAGACAGCGGAATGGAAGAGATCCTGATCCTGACCGGGGAGAGCCGCAGCCAGAGCGATGTAAAGTATATTGGCGAGGCATGTGCTCTGGCACGGAAATACTTCCGTATGGTAGGTCTGGAGATCTATCCGGTAAACACAGAGGAATATGCATATCTTCATCAGTGCGGTGCAGATTATGTAACTGTTTTTCAGGAGACGTATGATGCAGATAAGTATGAGACTCTTCACCTTATGGGACACAAAAGAGTGTGGCCCTATCGGTTTGACGCACAGGAGAGGGCGCTTCGTGGAGGCATGAGAGGAGTGGCGTTTTCGGCTCTTCTGGGTCTTTCGGATTTTCGGAAGGATGCACTGGCAACCGGACTTCATGCCTGTTTTCTTCAGAGAAAGTATCCTCATGCAGAAATTTCCCTTTCCTGTCCGAGACTTCGTCCGATCATCAACAACGACAAGATCAATCCTCTGGATGTTCATGAAAAACAGCTTTGCCAGATCATATGCGCCTATCGTATTTTTCTGCCGTTTGCAGGGATCACCGTATCCTCAAGAGAAAGTGCACAGTTTCGCAACGGCATTGTAAAAATTGCAGCCACAAAGGTGTCGGCAGGCGTTTCTACCGGCATCGGGGATCATGAAAAGAAGTACAGTGGAAAAGATTCTCAGGAGATATCCGGAGACGAACAGTTTGAGATTGATGACGGCAGAAGTCTGGATGATATGTATCAGGACATTGAAGAGGAAGGACTTCAGCCGGTGCTGAACGATTATGTTTATGTATAAGAAAGAAATACCGATCCTTTCTGTGACAAACAGAAAGCTGTGCAGAGAAGACTTCCTCAGCCGGATCGAACGGATCGCAGCAGCAAATCCTGCAGGGATCATTCTCAGAGAAAAGGATCTCTCGGAGGAGGAATACAGAAGTCTTGCAGAACAGGTGTTAAACATCTGCCGGAAACAGGGAACTCTGTGTATCCTTCACAGCTTTTATGAAACGGCTCTGGAGCTGGAATGTGACAGCGTTCATCTTCCTCTTCCTGTTCTTATGGGAATGGAACCGGGGAAGCGAAAAAAGTTCCGAATTCTGGGAGCTTCCTGTCATTCGGCAGAGGATGCCGTTCTTGCAGAAAAAATGGGATGCTGCTACCTCACGGCCGGACATGTTTTTGAGACTGACTGTAAAAAAGGACTGCCTGGAAGAGGCATGGATTTTCTGGAACAGGTATGCCGGAGTGTTTCGGTTCCGGTTTATGCCATAGGAGGGATCACAGCGGCTCATATGGGCAGGATACGGCAGGCGGGAGCGGCAGGCGCCTGTGTGATGAGCGGGCTGATGACCTGCGGGGATCCAAAAGAATATCTGGAAGGATTTAAGGAGTGAACAGATGAAATTCAGCAGAGAAATGCTGCTGCTTTATGCAGTGACAGACAGAAAATGGACAGGAGAGAAAACCTTATACCGGCAGGTGGAGGAAGCGTTAAAAGGCGGCGCCACGTTGATACAGCTCCGGGAAAAAAACATGCCGCAGGAAGAATTTCTGAAAGAAGCCCGGGAAATGGCTGCTCTCTGCCATAGATACGGAACAGCGCTGATCATTAATGACAATGTGGAAGTGGCCTTAAAAAGCGGTGCAGACGGAGTCCATGTAGGCATGGAGGATCTGCCGGTAAAGGAAATCCGAAAACAGGTACCCGGGGATTTTATTATCGGAGCAACTGCAAAAACAACAGAGCAGGCACAGAGAGCCGAGAAAGAAGGCGCAGATTATCTTGGGGTGGGAGCTGTGTTTCCGTCTTCTACCAAGAAAAACGCCATTCGCATCACGACGGAGGAGTTGAAAAAAATATGCAGCTCCGTCAGAATCCCGGCAGTTGCCATAGGAGGAATCACCTCTGAAAATGCAGGAACCCTTGTGGGAGGCGGCATGGCCGGGATGGCGCTTGTATCGGCTGTGTTCGGCGCTTCCGATATTGAAAGGGAGACAGCCGGATTAAAGAAAAAAATTCAGGAGGTAGTGAGCTTATGAAACGCCCTACGGTTTTGACCATCGCAGGAAGCGACTCCAGCGGAGGGGCAGGGATCCAGGCAGACATTAAGACCATGATCATGAACGGCGTCTATGCCATGAGTGCAGTGACCGCTCTGACCGCTCAGAACACTACGGGGGTAAGAGCGATTCTGGAGGTTTCTCCGGAATTTCTGCAGCAGCAGCTGGATGCTGTTTTTGAAGATATTTATCCGGATGCCATAAAGATCGGCATGGTTCCTTCCGGACAGCTGATCCGTGTGATTGTGGACAGGCTTCGCCATTACGGGGCAAAAAAAATTGTAGTGGATCCTGTAATGGTATCCACCAGCGGATCGGTTCTTATGAAAGAAGAAGCCAGAGCGATTCTGGAAGAACAGCTGCTTCCCATGGCAGCAGTGATCACCCCTAATATTCCTGAAGCAGAGGTGCTTACGGGAAGGAAGATCAGGAACAGAGAGGATATGGAAGCAGCCGCGTTGCATCTGGGAATCCGCGGTATCCGGGCCGTTCTTTTAAAAGGGGGACACAGTGTCAGTGATGCAGATGACCTTCTTTATGCCAATGGGCGGCTCACCTGGTTTCCGGGGCGGAGGATTCAGAATCCCAATACGCATGGAACAGGGTGTACCCTGTCCTCTGCAATCGCTTCCGCCCTTGCCAGGGGCATGTCTATGGAAGATGCGGTAAGGAAAGCAAAGGACTATATTTCCGGCGCATTGGAGTCGGATCTGGATCTGGGAAAAGGCAGCGGACCTCTGGATCATGGATATCGGATGATTTAGCAAACAGACGAAAGGAAAAACATATGAGAGAATATACAACACAGATGGACGCGGCAAGGCGCGGTATCATCACACCGGAAATGAAAATTGTAGCAGAAAAGGAATACCGTACAGAGGAGGAAATCCGTGATCTTGTGGCAAAAGGCCAGGCAGTGATCTGCGCCAATCGGCTCCATACCTGCATCGACCCAAATGGAGTAGGTTCCATGCTGCGGACCAAGATCAATGTCAATCTTGGCGTATCCAGAGACTGCAAGGATTACGATGTGGAGATGAAAAAGGTAATGGCTGCCGTGGATATGGGAGCAGAAGCGATCATGGATCTTTCCTCTCATGGAAATACCCAGCCTTTCCGAAGAAAGCTGACCCGGGAATGTCCGGCTATGATCGGCACGGTTCCTGTTTATGACAGCGTGATCCATTATCAGAGAGATCTTTCTACGTTATCTGCAAAGGACTTTATTGATGTGATCCGCCTGCATGCCGAGGACGGTGTGGATTTTGTAACTCTTCACTGCGGAATCACAAGAAAGACGATTGATCAGATCCGTACACATAAAAGAAAAATGAATATTGTATCCAGAGGCGGCTCTCTTGTATTTGCCTGGATGAGCATGACCGGAGAAGAAAATCCGTTTTATGAATATTATGACGAGATTCTGGATATCTGCCGGGAATATGATGTGACGATCTCTCTTGGAGATGCCTGCCGTCCGGGCTGTCTGGCAGATGCCAGTGACGTATGCCAGATTGAAGAACTGGTGCGCCTGGGCGAGCTGACTAAACGTGCATGGGCAAAAGATGTGCAGGTGATGGTAGAGGGACCGGGACATGTGCCGCTGGATCAGATCGAGGCCAATATGAAACTTCAGCAGACGATCTGCATGGGAGCGCCTTTTTATGTTCTGGGACCCATCGTTACCGATATTGCTCCGGGCTACGACCATATTACCGCGGCGATCGGCGGTGCCGCAGCCGCAGCAGCAGGAGCTGCTTTTCTCTGCTATGTGACACCGGCAGAGCACCTTGCTCTTCCAAATGTGGAGGATGTAAAACAGGGCATTATTGCTTCGAGAATCGCTGCCCATGCAGCAGATATTGCAAAAAAAGTCCCTCATGCAAGAGATATGGATGACGCCATGGCAGATGCAAGAAGGAACTTTGACTGGGAGAAGCAGTGGGAGTGCTCCATTGATCCGGAGACAGCCAGAAGTATCCGGGACGACCGGGCTCCGGAGCATGAGGACAGCTGTTCTATGTGCGGAAAATTCTGCGCGGTCCGCAGTATGAATAAAGCTTTGAACGGAGAATATATTGATATCCTCTGATGTATAAAAACATAAACACATGAAAAATACCATTGCAATTCATACATCAGATTGATAGAATAGGAAGCGAAACAGAACAGAACGGAGGAGGAAACTGGAATGTTAAAAGGAAAAACAGTGCTTCTTGGCGTTACCGGAAGTATCGCTGCCTATAAGATCGCCTATCTTGCCAGTGCGCTGAACAAGCTTCATGCACAGGTGCATGTACTGATGACAGAGAACGCGACGAATTTTATCAATCCGATCACATTTGAGTCACTGACCGGCAATAAATGCCTGGTGGATACCTTTGACCGGAATTTTCAGTTTCAGGTAGAGCATGTATCTCTTGCCAAACAGGCGGATGTGGTGATGATCGCTCCGGCAAGCGCCAATGTGATCGGCAAGCTTGCGCACGGTATTGCGGACGATATGCTGACAACTACCGTTATGGCATGTAAATGTAAAAAATATATTTCTCCGGCAATGAATACAAATATGTATGAAAATCCTGTTGTCCAGGACAATTTGAAAATTCTGGAGCATTATGGCTTCGGAGTGATCGACCCGGCGGTGGGATATCTGGCATGTGGAGATACCGGAGCCGGTAAAATGCCGGAGCCGGAAGTGCTTTTTCAGTATATTTTGAGGGAAATTGCCTGTGATAAGGATCTTGCAGGCAAGAAGCTTCTTGTGACAGCCGGGCCTACGCAGGAGTCTATTGATCCGGTCCGTTATATTACCAACCACTCTTCGGGAAAGATGGGGTATGCCATTGCACGGGCAGCCATGCTCCGGGGAGCAGAGGTGACACTGGTGACAGGACCCTGCACCATAGCCAGACCTCCCTTTGTTAAGATTGTTCCTGTGACCACTGCGAGAGACATGTTTGAGGCAGTCACATCAGTCAGTGAAGAGCAGGACATCATCATAAAAGCAGCCGCAGTGGCGGATTACCGCCCCTCTCACGTTGCAGACGAAAAGATGAAAAAACACGACAGTGAACTGACCATTGAACTGGAAAAAACAGACGACATCCTGAAATATCTGGGTGAACACAGACGTCCGGGTCAGTTTTTATGTGGATTTTCCATGGAAACACAGAATATGATAGGTAATTCCAGGGCCAAGCTTCAGAAGAAGCATCTGGATATGGTGGCAGCCAATAACCTGAAGGTGGAAGGCGCCGGATTCCAGGGAGATACGAATGTGCTGACCCTGATTACACAGAATGAGGAAGCGTCACTTAAGCGGATGAGCAAAGAGGATGCAGCCAATGTCATTCTGGATAAGATCCTCTCTATGCTAAGAGAGAGGGAAGTGCAACCCGTTTACCAGGAAGCGGGCAAATAAAAAATTCCGGCCCGCAGTTCCGCACCGTATTGTATCCCTGCAGAGGGAACGATAACAAGGAGGAAAAAATGAAAACAACAAAGAAATTCACTACGTCACAGCTTACCATGCTGGGGTTGATGTCCGGCATTCTTCTGCTTATGGCATATACTCCGTTGGGGTATCTGAACATTGGTCCTCTGGCGATCTCTTTTAATGTGATCCCGGTTGCCATCAGCGCTGTTGTGCTGGGCCCTACGGGAGGAGCAATCGCAGGAGCTATTTTTGGACTTACCAGCTTTGGTCAGTGTATCGGTATTGGCGGTACCAGTGCAATGGGCGCCATGCTGTTTGGCATCAATCCGCTTCTGGCATTTCTCCAGAGATTTCTTCCGAGACTTCTGGACGGATTTTGTCTTGGATACATATTCCGTTTTATGCGAAAAAAGGCAAACATTTATGTATCCTGTGCAGTGACGGGATTTTTCTCTGCATTTCTTAATACGCTGTTCTTTATGACGGCACTGATCGGAATGTTTGGAAATACCTCATATATCAGGGAAATGATCGGCGGTCAGAACGTGATCCTGTTCTGCTGTGCTTTTGTAGGCATCAACGCAGTCTGTGAAATGGTTTCCTCTACCGTGATCACAGGAGCAGTAGGAGCAGCCCTTTCCCGGGCACATCTTCTTCCGGCAGCCCATGCGGTTCCTGCAAAATAAACAGAAGTTTTTGCCGAAAACACGATAAAAGAAGCATTAGAATTAACGTTAGGGATGAGAAAATATGATCTTAGCTATTGATATCGGAAACACCAATATTGTTGTGGGCTGTATTGACCGGGAAAAAACCTACTTTGTAGAACGTCTCTCTACGGTACGCACAAAAACAGAACTGGAATATGCCATTGATCTGAAAACAGTTCTTGATATTTATCATATCAAAAAACAGGACATTGAAGGGTGTATTATCTCTTCTGTTGTACCGCAGATCACGAATGTGGCGAAGCTGGCAGCAGAAAAGATCCTGAAAAAAGAGGTTATGGTAGTAGAACCGGGGCTGAAGACCGGACTGAACATCATGCTGGATAATCCGGGAGAAATGGGAGCAGACCGTGTGGCGGATGCGGTTGCAGCCATGACTTTTTATCCGGTGCCGCTTGTGATCGTAGATATGGGAACTGCTACAACGGTTTCCGTTGTAGATGAAAAGAAGCGTTTCATGGGAGGCATGATCCTTCCGGGTGTACGGGTGTCTCTGGATGCGCTGACAGCAAGAGCTTCCCAGCTCAGTGGGATCAGCATTGAGGAACCGAAAAGACTGATCGGAAGAAATACAGTGGACTGTATGAAAAGCGGTATCCTTTATGGAAATGCTGCTGCAGTAGATGGTATCATAGACAGGATCGAAGAAAATCTGGGACAGAAGGTAACAGTGATCGCTACAGGAGGAATGTCAAAAAAGATCATTCCTCACTGTAAACGGGATATGATCCGTGATCCGGATCTTTTACTGAAGGGTCTTCTTGTGATCTACGAGAAGAATCGTTCATGAAAAACCTCTGACCATATCCTCCGGAACAGGAGCCAGGAAGCGAAGTTCTTCTCCGGTAACCGGATGACGAAATTCCAGCTGCAGAGAATGGAGCGGCTGTCTTTGAAAAAAGGTATAATCCGGGCAGTAAAGATAATCGGCGGGAAGGGGAAAACCCAGATAGCCCATATGGACCCGGATCTGGTGTGTTCTTCCGGTTTCCAGATGGAGCTCCAGAAGAGACATATTTTTGTGAGAGGCAAGACGGTGATAGAAGGTGACCGCTGCCTCTCCTTTTTCATAGTCTACACATCGTTTGATCACAGAATCTCCAAGTCTTGCAATGGGCGCGGAGATTTTTCCGTCTAAGGGAGGGATGCCTTTGACTACTGCAAGGTAGGTGCGGCGTATCTCTCTTTTTTTCATCTGGGAAGAAAGAAGCGCTGCACTGAAAGGATTTTTTGCAAGGATCAGCGCCCCGGAGGTGTCGCGATCCAGCCGGTTGATGCAGCGGAAAGGGCAGAAGCTTCCCTGCTGCCGGAAATAAAAGGCGGCGCCGTTTGCAAGGGTGTTTTCGTAATTGCCCATGGAAGGATGCACCGGCATTCCGGCAGGCTTGTTTACAACCAGGATATCCTGATCTTCAAAAAGGACATCCAGATTTATGGAGGTTGGTGGGATGTTTTCCGGATCGCCTGTTTCCGGAATATGGATGCGCAGAAGATCCCCGTCTGTCAGAAGCGTTCTCCCGCCGGCTTTGGTATTATTTAAAAGAATGGCATCCTTCTGAGATTTCATAGAGGAAAGGATGTTTCTGGAAAAACCTTTTGTCCGCAGGAAATCAAGGATCTGGGTGCCGCTGTTTTCTTTTTTGATAGTATAAGTCAGGATTCTGTCCATGAAAATGCCTCGTCTGTCTGATTATTTTTTGTGCTCGTTTTTTGTGTCTGGGTGACGCTCTGTTTTTTTGGTCAGTTTACGGTAGCTCCCTGCCGACATGCCGCAGTATTTGCGGAAGCTTTGAGAAAGATAGCTCTGAGAAGAGAATCCGGTAAGGTGGGCGATATCGGAGATTCCGTAATCTGTGGTCTCCAGAAGCTCCTTGCAGACCTCGATCCTTCTGCGGTTCAGATAGCTGATCGGGGAGATCCCGTAATATTTTGTAAACTCATGACTCAGATAATACTTATTCAAGTGGCTGATGGCAGAAAGCTGATCCAGAGTGATCGGTTCGCTGTAGCTGGAATCCAGATAACGTTTAATATCTGCACATTCCCGGCTGGGCTGCTGGGAGGAGACCACCTCAAAGGCTGAGTCGGTAAGTCTTTTCAGCTGGATGGTAAGGCTTTCCAGCATGTTCCTGCATATGCTTTCGTATCCTTCCTGCTTTTGGTCCAGCTCCTGAAAAATCGAGTGAAAATAAAAAAGCAGATCGGTTTTTTTCTGACGGCAGTTAAAGATCTGAAAATCCTTATGGTCATGAAAAGAAAAACTGATCCCGTCTACTCCTACGGTAAAATAACTCAGCGGATGGCTGCTGTCAGAAAGCTCTGTATGGCTTAAACGAGGACTGATGATAATAAGATCATCTTTTGCAATGGGAAACACCTCATTCCGGATAAGAAAATTTCCTTTTCCTTCCCGCACATAAAATAGTTCGGTAAACCCATGGGAGTGAGGAATACTGGACCAGTCGCCTTCGTATCTGGAGGCGGAGGCAGAGACAAGTACCGCGTCTACAGAAGGACAGGAACCGGAAGTGAAGAGCAGAGAACGGTTGCTCATGGCAGCTCCTTTCTATATGGCAAACATTAGTGTTTTTGTTTTTGGAATTGTTTTATAAAACCTGATAATTTTATCATATCACAAAAAAAATCATACAGCAAGATTTCTAAAAAACAAAGCAAAAAGACAATTGAATTCCCAGAGCAGAATCATTATTCTATACTTAGAAAAAGGAAACGTTTGTACAGGGAGATTTTTACATAATAGCAATGGAGGTAAAAACATGGCAGAAAAAAGAGGAAGAGTCACGATCCCTACAGATCTGGACGTGATCAAAGAAACACTTGATATCATGAAAGAATGGGGCGCGGATGCCATCCGTGACTGTGACGGTACGGAATTTCCCCAGGAGCTTAAGGACACCGGTTCCAAGATCTATGCAACCTATTATACAACACGTAAAGACAACGACTGGGCAAAGGCGCATCCGGAAGAAATCCAGCAGATGTATATCATGACTTCCATTCATACAGCGGTTGAAGACAGTCTGGAGATCCACCTTATGGATCATCTTTATCCGGATATGCTTGCAGTCAACACAAGAGACGATATCCGCAAATGGTGGGAGGTTATGGACCGCACAACCGGCCAGCCGGTTCCCTGTGAGAAATGGTCCTATCAGGAAGAGACAGGAAATGTAGTGATCCGGGCAGAACGCTTCCATCAGTATACCGTAAGCTTTCTTGCCTATATCATGTGGGATCCGGTCCATATGTACAATGCAGTTGTCAATGACTGGAAGGACGTAGAGCCTCAGATGACATTCGATGTACGCCAGCCGGCAACCAGAGAGTATTCTTTCAACCGTCTCCGCCGTTTCCTGGAAACACATGAGTATGTGGATGTGGTACGTTTTACTACATTTTTCCATCAGTTCACACTGATCTTTGATGAAATGGCAAGAGAAAAATATGTAGACTGGTATGGATATTCCGCATCTGTCAGCCCATATATTCTGGAACAGTTTGAAAAGGAAGTGGGATATGCCTTCCGTCCGGAATTTATCATTGATCAGGGATATATGAACAATACTTACCGTATCCCTTCCAGGGAATTCCGCGATTTCCAGGCATTCCAGCGCAGAGAGGTTGCTCTTCTTGCAAAAGAAATGGTAGATATCGTACACGAGTATGGCAAAGAAGCCATGATGTTCATGGGAGATCACTGGATCGGTATGGAGCCGTTTATGGATGAATTTGCTCAGATCGGTCTGGATGCAGTAGTAGGAAGTGTAGGCAACGGAGCGACCCTTCGTCTTTTCAGCGACATCAAGCATGTAAAATATACAGAGGGACGTTTTCTTCCGTATTTTTTCCCGGATACCTTCCACGAAGGCGGCGACCCGGTCAGGGAAGCAAAGGTAAACTGGGTAACAGCAAGAAGAGCGATCCTGAGAAGTCCGATCCAGAGAATCGGCTACGGCGGTTATCTCAAGCTTGCTCTCCAGTTCCCGGATTTTGTAGATTATATCAAGGAAGTGTGTCAGGAGTTCCGTACACTTTATGATAATATCCAGGGTGTGACACCTTACTGTGTCAAGAGAGTTGCGGTTCTGAACTGCTGGGGCAAAATGCGCGCATGGGGAAATCATATGGTGCACCATGGCCTCTATTATAAACAGAACTATTCCTACTTCGGTGTGATCGAAGCACTGAGCGGCGCTCCTTTTGATGTTGCCTTTATCAGCTTTGAAGACATTAAGGCAGATCCTCAGCTTTTGAAAAACTTTGACGTGGTGATCAATGTAGGAGATGCAGATACTGCACAGAGCGGCGGAGAATACTGGATCGATGAAACTGTCAGCACAGCAGTCCGTGAGTTTGTATACAACGGCGGCGGATTTATCGGCGTAGGCGAGCCTGGCGCTCATCAGTGGCAGGGTAAATTCTTCCAGCTGGATGACATCCTTGGCGTAGAAGAAGAAAGAGGCTTTAACCTGAATACAGATAAGTATAACTGGGAAGAGCACAGAGATCACTTTATCCTGAAGGACTGTGCCGGAGAAGTGGATTTTGGTGAAGGCAAAAAGAACATCTTTGCCCTTCCGGAGACAGAGATCCTGATCCAGAAAGACAAAGAGGTACAGATGGCAGTAAAAACCTTTGGAAAAGGCCGTGGCGTGTATATCAGTGGTCTTCCGTACAGCTTTGAGAACAGCCGTGTTCTGTATCGTTCTGTTCTGTGGTCTGCATCTGCAGAAGAAGAACTGAACTTATGGTATTCAACAAACTACAACGTAGAAGTCCACGCTTATGTAAAGAACGGAAAATACTGCGTGGTAAATAATACTTATGAACCGCAGGATACGACCGTTTACCGTGGCGACGGAAGCAGCTTTGATCTTCATATGGGAGCAAATGAGATCAAATGGTATGAAATCTGAAGCAGGGATGTCTATTTAAATGCCTCTCCGCCCAGGTAATCCATGATTGCCTGGAGCGCCGGAGAGATCCACTTGTTTTTATGATAAAGAACCTGTTTCCATATTTCTATGTTCAGCCCCGGCACATGAAGATATGTCAGCTTATGGCTCTGGACGGCGGCTTCTGTTACATAATCCGGAAGAAAGGACAGCTCTGAACCCTTCTGGAGGATACTGGTGATGAGGCTGGTATCACTGAGTTCCAGAAAAGGTGTGATCTCCATGGACCGGCTGGTCAGATACTCATCCAGCAGCTTCTGATAGCTGGTACTGCGTTCCGTAAGGACAAAGGACTGGCGGATCAGTGTTTTCCATGAAACTGTTTTTTCGCAGGCAAGAGGATGTCCGGCAGAACAGACAAAGTGACAGGCAACCGGTGCTTCGTATGCGATCACGTAATTTCGGTCATAAATATGATGATCCAGCGTATAGACCAGATCCACTTCATTTCGGTTCAGAAGCTGGAACATGGTTTCTGTGCTGGTGCTGATCAGCTCCAGAGAGATTTCGGGAAAAAGCTGATGAAACTGCTCGAAATTATGCTGGAACAGCCAGTGGCACAGAGAGGGGGCAATGGCAATCCGGATATGCCCGGAAAGGGTGAGAGGATTGTCGGCAGTTTTTTTAATATCGTCGGCAGTACGAAACAGCTGATGGGCAAGGGAAAGTATTTCCTTGCCCTTTTCTGTTAATTTGACACTGTGATTGATCCTTTCAAAAAGTGGGATCCCAAGTTCGGTTTCCAGCTGACGGATCTGCGTGGAAACAGAGGACTGCGTATAGCCGAGACTTTCGGCCGCCTTTGTAAAGCTTCCCAGTTCTGCCACCTGAATAAAGCTTTCCAGATTTCTGATCTCCATAAAAACCTCCTGTCTTGAGCATTGAAATTTTAAATGCTTTTGATTAAAACTATCAATTTTTCAAATTGTAAAAAGTATTATATACTAAATACTATCATTGTTCAAGAAAATCAGGAGGAGTTATGGGAGATTGGATAGTAGCGATTATTGAGGCAGTTTACAAATTTTTATGGGGAGATCTGATCACGATCCCGCTGCCGGGAGGAGGAACACTTCCTCTGTCACTTCTTGTGATCATTCTGATCCCTGCGGGGATCTATTTTACGGTTCGCACAAAATTTCTTCCTATCCGGCTGTTTCCGGATATGGTAAAAGCGGTTACCGGGAAGACAGACAGAAAAA
Organism: uncultured Blautia sp.; assembly: GCA_900541985.1. Classification (GTDB taxonomy): domain Bacteria; phylum Bacillota; class Clostridia; order Lachnospirales; family Lachnospiraceae; genus Blautia_A. Next base: position 61,560 of record UQLX01000012.1, read on the forward strand.
AAGGTTCCTTATCTGTTATGCAGTCACTGATCGTTTCCACAGCTACCCGTGTGGGAATGGGAAACCTGGTGGGAGTTGTGGCTGCGATTTCGGCAGGAGGAGCAGGTGCCGTATTCTGGATGTGGGTAACAGCCCTGATCGGATCGTCAACAGCGTTTGTTGAAGGAACGCTTGCGCAGCTTTATAAGGAAAAAGATCCGCTGTACGGGGGCTACCGCGGAGGTCCGGCTTACTACATACATAAGTACCTGCAGGAAAAAAGAGGTGGAAAACCTAAAAAACGTATGCTTCTTCCGGTACTGTTTGCGGTTTCCGGTCTGATCTGCTGGTGCGGCATCAGCCAGGTCATCAGCAACTCTGTGTCATCGGCATTTGAAAATGCTTTTCACATTCCGCCTCTGTACAGCACCATTGCGCTGGTAGTGCTGGCGGCAGTGATCGTCCTTCGTAAAAATGCAACCGTAAAGGTACTGGATGTGATGGTTCCGATTATGGCAGGCTTATATCTGCTGATCACAGTCGTGCTTATTTTGCTTAATTTCCGTACGCTTCCTTCTGTGTTTGCAAAAATCTTTCAGGAAGCATTTGGATTCCGTCAGGTTGTGGCAGGCGGATTCGGCGCAGTGCTGATGAACGGTGTAAAGAGAGGACTTTTTTCCAACGAGGCAGGTTCAGGTTCAGCACCCTGTGCGGCAGCTACTGCAGAGACAGATCATCCGGCCAAGGTGGGACTGGGACAGGCTCTTGGAGTCTTTATTGACACGATCCTGATCTGCACCTGTACTGCCATGATCATGCTCCTTACACCGGAAACTTTAACAGAGGGACTGGCAGGAATGGATCTTCTTCAGGAGGCTATGAGATATCATCTGGGTAACTTTGGCGTTATATTTATTGCGGTTACCTTATGGCTCTTCAGCTTTTCTACTTTTATCGGCATCCTGTTTTATGCGAGATCAAACGTTGCCTACCTGTTTGGCGACAACTGGATCTCTCAGACTGCATATAAGATCGTTGCCCTGATCATGCTGTTTATCGGAGGCCTGGCTGCCTATACCGTGGTATGGGATCTTGGAGATGTAGGTGTGGGACTTATGACGCTGTTTAATATCTTTATCCTTTTCCCTATGTCAAAGAAGGCTCTGGAGGCTCTGAAGGATTACGAAAAACGGAAAAAAAGAGGGAACTTATGAAAATCATCACATTAATGGAAAATACCTGCGGGTCAGAGGAATTTCTTTTTGAACATGGATTGTCCCTGTATATAGAAACCGAAAAACATAAGCTTCTGATGGATACAGGATCTTCAGACGGTTTTCTCAAAAATGCTGAAAAGCTGGGAATTGATCTGAGGAATGTAGACGCAGTGTTTTTAAGTCACGGGCATTACGATCATTCCGGAGGGATCCTTGCTTTTTCAAATGTAAACCCGTCAGCACCCATTTATATGCAGAAGCTGGCAGGCGGAGATTATTATCATGGAGAGCGGTATATCGGCATTGATAAAAAAATTTTGACGCTGCCGCAGGTAAGGCTGCTCCAGGGAAACCTTGTTCTGGATGAGGAACTGTCTCTTTTTACGGACATTACCGGAAGACGCTGTTACCCACAGAGTAATTTTGCCCTGACCAAAAAAGAGGGGGAAAAAGAAGAGCAGGATTCCTTTGCCCATGAACAGTGTCTGGTCATCCGGGAGGGAGACGAAAGGGTTCTGATCTCCGGATGCGCCCACAACGGGATCCTGAATATCCTGGATAAATACCGGGAACTGTATCAGGAGCTTCCAACCAGAGTAGTAAGCGGTTTTCACATGATGAAGAAAACACCTTACACAGAAGAGGAAACAGAAACGATACTTGAAAATGCCAGAGAACTGGATGGCTATGATACGGTCTTTTATACCGGACACTGTACCGGAGAGGAAGCCTTTGCACTGATGAAGCCTGTTATGGGAGAAAAACTTGTACGGCTTCGCAGCGGTCTTACAGTCATATAAGCAGGGATCCCTGAGGGAAAACACAGATTCCGGAAGGGAAAATGAAAATTACAGATTTTTGTGTGCTTATTATACAATGGAAACTGCAGAACCAGGTGTACTGGGACTGCAGTTTTTTTAAAGAGGGATGGTATATGAAACAAAAAATAAGACTGAGCAGAAAAACACTGAAGATCATACTGGGAGTCTGCATTGGGGCGGCGGCGCTTCTGGTGGCAGGTTTTTTTCTGTATATACATATTGTGGACAAAAATACGCTGGGGCGTGAGATAAAGATTTATGGAATGAATGTGTCCCATCTTACAGCCCAGAAGGCGGAACAAAAGATCATGGAGACGTTTTCTTCCAGAGAGATCAGTTTTCAGGAGGACGGCGGAGAAATATATCGGATCACCATGAAGGATCTGGGTTATTCTCTGGATCAGAATGTGCTGAAGGCACAGCTGGATGCCATCAAAAAAGAAAGAGATGCAGACAGGCAGATTTTTGCCCATCCAGTGAATTTTAAGATTGGTTATCAGGTGCAGAAAGATGAACAGCAGGAACAGACGGCTCTTTCTGCGTCACATTTTAATAACAAAGAGCGCTCTGCTTCTGTCAGTGCTTCCATAGCCTATGATGAACAGAAAAAGGCGTTTTCCATTACGAAAGACGTACAGGGTGATGAGATCGATGAGCAGCGGCTGATCAGCCATGTGAATGAAACGCTTGCTCATACATTCCAGGAGGATCTTCTGGGCGGAGAAATCCGCATTTCTCTTGGAACAGCTGTATATGCACAGCCGGAAACCGTGGTAACTCCGGAGATGGAGCAGAAGCTGAAAAGTCTGAACGATCAGCTTCAGAAATATCGCAGTACAACGGTAACCTACACCTTTGGCACGGTAACTCAGGTTCTGGACAGCTCTGTCATAGAATCCTGGATCCGGATCCAGGGAGATAAGGTCAGCCTGGATGAAGCTTCCGTAAAGGCTTATGTAGAACAGCTGGCTGCAGATTATAATACGATCTATGTTCCCCGTACCTTCCGCACCTCCTACGGAAATGATATTACGGTTTCCGGAAATGAGTATGGCTACCGGATCGATCAGAACGGGGAACTGAAGCAGCTTCTGGAGGATCTGAAAAGCGGTACGGCAGTTTCCAGAGAACCGGTATATGAAATCCGTGGCTTTCAGAGAAACGGAAGGGATGACCTTGCCGGAAGCTACATAGAGGTCAGTCTGGATAACCAGCATCTGTGGCTTTATAAGGACGGAGCCCTTGTGACGGAGACAGACATTGTCAGCGGCGCGCCTACTCCGGAAAGGGAAACCTACAGAGGCGCATGGCCCATTCCCTATAAGGCAAGTCCGTTTGAACTGACCAGTGATCAGTATGGATATAACGTAAAGGTTACTTACTGGATGCCTTTTGTTTACGGACAGGGGCTTCATGATGCTTCCTGGCAGTCTTCTTTCGGAGGAAACCGTTATAAGACAGGAGCGGGAAGTCATGGCTGCATCAATCTTCCAAAGGATCAGGCGGCACTGATTTTTCAGACCATTGACAGTGGTTATCCAATTATTATTTATTAAAATAACAGCCAGGGGATTGTGATCAACCCCTGGCTGTTGTAATGTGCGCCTGGCGGCGCACGTTTCTAACGGGTTAAAGTCCCGAATCCGCCCGG
>UQLX01000013.1 GCA_900541985.1 uncultured Blautia sp.
GATAGGGGTAGTTTGCGCTTTTTTGGCTATTCTGAAGGTTTTGTTTCATAGTAAAAACAACCGGATAAAAAAAGTGATCTTTCACTCTCTATCCGGCTGCTCCTATATTTCAAGCTGTCTTGTCAGATATCGTCCTACGATTTTTGAAAAATTTCGTATATCACGAATATATGCAAAATCTTTGCCAAAGATTTTCTTTTCTGTAGAAAGATCTTTTTCCTCTCCTGCAAACACGCCCAGAACACTGACGTCCAGATTTCTGAGCCGCCGCACCTCTGTGGCAGTGTCAGAGATCGCCACTGCCCCCTGATAAGGCCTGGGATTCCTGGCATTTGGGCGGTTGACGATCACATCATAAGGACGCCCGTCGCTGAGTACGATCAGAATCTTTTTTTCTTCCTCTCTCTGAAGCAGTCCGCAGCCTGCGGTTTTCAGAGCAAGCCCGTCCCGGTTATTAGAGGAGGTCACATAGTTAAATATATTGTCGTTTGCTGTGCGGGGATCGTCATATTCGCGAAAACGGTGAAGAATGGTGTAGTCCCAGAACGTACAGAAGCTCATCACGCGATGAGGGATTTCCACATTACTGAGCGCTTCACTGATGATGTAGGCCTGAAGGGCCACCTCACCCTGGCGGCTCATCTGAGAACCGCTGGCATCGATCAGCACATCCACCACAAAATCCGCCGCATCCGCTTTCAGCTCCCTCTGAAACACGGTCGCCTCACTGCTCCTTCCAATACGCCACAGTCTGGAAGGAAGGATGGTCCCTCTGTCTGAAAGCACGGTCTGCTCTTCGCTTCGCAGCACAAGAGATTTCCGCAGCATGTCTGTTAATGCCGCAATATTGCGTTTTACGATCCTGTGCTTATCATGGTACAGCCAGATATTTTTGTTACGCAGCCGTGCCGCATATTCGTACTGGTAGTTTCTTTTCACAGGATTTTTCAGAATCCCCTCTGTAAAGTAAAGGCTGCAGTCTCCATGAATCCCTTTGCACATCAGATGGTTCATCCGTTTCTCTTCCTGCTCTGTAAGATAAGTTTTTCCGTAATTCAGCTCTACATAAGTATGCGCCTTTTCCAGAGCCTCCGGTGAAACCAGCGTGATTTTATGTTTTGCCTGGCGTTTTTCTTCCATGGCGTCTGTAACAGACGTATCTTCCAGTCCGGTGATCTGGCCTGTCAGCTGTTCTACATAACTCTCCAGAGCATCTTCATACAGTTCTTCCGTGAGAAAATCCTCCCAGGAATATTCCGTCAGCTCTTTTAAGGTAACGGACAGCACCCGTTCCAGATTTCCGTGAAGCTTTTCAAACAGGGGATCCGCCAGTCCGTTATAGAGCTCGTCCACAATCCGGATCAGTTCCATGGTGTCCTGCGCTTTTCCGGCACGGGAAACCAGATCCATATATGGCTGAAGGCGCCTTTCTATCCGAAAGCTGTCCCCTTCCAGTCTTCTTCGTAGCACTGCGATCTTCAGCCTTGCCAGCAGATCTCCCGGCGCAGGCATTTCCTCAAATTCCTGATCCAGAATATCCTCAAAAGCCTGCCTCTGCATGGAACGGACGCCTGGTCTTTCCCGGCAGATTTTCTCTCCCACCGCCTCTTCAATACAGAGCTGTGCGATCAGGGTAAGCTCATTCTCTTTTGCCTGAAGAAAGACTTTTTTTACCAGATACATTCCCATACAGTCTCTGTCATAATATCTGGCAAAGGCGCCCTGCTTGATTCCGTCATAAAGAGCAATATCTCTGGATCTCAAAAACAGAGAAACATCCGGTTTTACCGAAAGTCCGTAATCCCCGCTTACGGTCCACAGAAGGTTTCGGATCCTGTTTTCCAGTTCAAAACGACGGTCATCCACCTCCAGAAGCTCTTCTTTATCCATAGACGTCCTCGCTTGTCCAGTCTGTCGGGATCCTGGTACGGACTACATCCTCCACGATCTCTTTTTCAAAAACATCAAAGGTTTTGTTTACCACGCCCATCTGAACTGCCTTCCAGGGAGACAATCCAGTCTCTACGATCTTCATGGCAGCCAGAAGTCCTCTCAAGTCCAGAGGCTTGGTGGAAATCTCACTGTTCAGAGCTTTCAGCTGAAGATCCAGAAAGACGCCGATAAACTGCCTGACCGCTTCCTCCCGGGCATTTGGGAACATCTGCCCGAAAATAAAGCTCAGAGACTCCTCTGTCTGTGCCGGCATCTCAATGACCAGGAAACGGGATACCAGCGCCTCATTCAGTTCCTTTGTCCCTGCATATCCGTAATTCATGGTTCCGATAAATCTGGCTGCCGGATGCAGGTCGATTCTGTCGTAGCCCGGCACATCGATGGCGCGTCGGTAATCCAAAGTGGCATGAAGCACAGACACTGCATCATTTTTTGCCATATTGATCTCGTCCAGAATCCCGAAGCCGCCATACTCCGCGCACTGGTAAATACTTCCTTTGCGGAGCTTTACCTGATTGTCCACAAACGTATCGGTGCCGATCAGATCACCGCTGTTTGTATTTACATGAAAAGAAACATTATAAGAAGGTCTTCCAAAAATATAGGCAAGGTTTTCTGCCAGGATATTTTTTCCGGTTGCCTTCGGACCTGTAAGCAGAAGGTTTTCCCCCTGGAGAAGACCTGCTATGGCCATCTCCAGAATGTCCTTTCCATAAAACGGGATAGAGGGCTTCACGATTCTGTGAAGTGCCTCCTCTGATGTTCTATATGTATTTCGGAATGTTTCCACCTGACGGATCAGTGCCGGGGAAACGTGTTGTTCCTCCAGAAATTTCAGTTCTTCCATTCTATTCTCCTGATTCTCTTATACCTCAAAGATCAGATCGCCGTAGGAAGGCATTGGCCACATTTCCTTATCCACCAGCATTTCCAGCTCGTCTACCGGTTTACGCAGTTCCTCCATGGCGTTTACCACTTTTTCCCTGCAGAACACAGCACGCTCTCTTCCTTCCGGATAATCTTCTATATGTGCAACCGCTTCTGCCAGAACGTCCATGGCTTTGTCTGTCTCTGCCAGACGGTTGGAGCATTTTTCAAGAAGGGACAGCTGAACACTGACATCCACAGCTGCCGCTTCACGGACGGTATTAATTGACTGTGCAAGGACGGTCGTATACTTGATTACCGCAGGGATGATCTGCTTGGTGGTAATGTCCAGCATGGTCTTTGCTTCAATATTAATGGCTTTTGCGTAGATCTCATACTGGATCTCTGCACGGGATTCCAGTTCTGCCCTTGTAAATACATGGAATTCTTCAAACAGACTGACTGCTTTTTCGGTAGTAAGCGCCGGAATCGCATCTACCATGGACGGAAGGTTCGGAAGGCCTCTCCGCGCCGCCTCTTCTGCCCATTCCGGAGCATAACCGTTTCCATTAAATACGATTCTCTGATGATCCGTTGCATATTCCTTAATCAGATCATGGACAGCCAGCGCAAAATCCGGGGCTGCCTCCAGGCGGTCACAGGCTTCCTTGAAGGCCTGAGCCGCAATGGTGTTCAGCACCACATTGCACTCGGAAATCGAATCTCTGGATCCCACCATACGGAATTCAAATTTATTTCCGGTAAAAGCAAAAGGTGACGTCCTGTTTCTGTCTGTCGCATCCTTCATAAAGTCCGGAAGGGTTTTTACGCCGGTATGGAGCTTGCTTCCTTTTTTACTGTGGGTTGCCACACCGGTACTGATCAGCTGTTCCAGCACGTCCTCCAGCTGTTCGCCGAGAAATACGGAGATCACTGCCGGCGGCGCCTCGTTGCCGCCCAGACGATAATCATTTCCAACATCTGCCGCAGACTCTCTGAGAAGATCTGCATGAAGGTCAACTGCTTTCAGAATACAGGTAAGCACCAGAAGGAACTGGATGTTCTCATGGGGAGTTTTACCCGGTTCCAGAAGGTTGATCCCGTCGTCTGTTGTCAGGGACCAGTTATTATGCTTGCCGGAGCCATTGACACCTGCAAATGGTTTCTCATGAAGAAGGCAGCGCATTCCATGGCGGCTCGCCACTTTTTTCATAATACGCATCATCATCTGGTTATGATCGGCTGCAATATTTGCCGGCGCATAAATCGGCGCAAGCTCATGCTGTGCCGGAGCCACTTCATTGTGCTGTGTCTTGGCTGTGATCCCCAGTTTCCAGCATTCTTCATTTACTTCTTTCATATATGCAGAGACTCTCTGCCGGATGGTTCCCAGATAATGGTCATCCATTTCCTGACCTTTGGGGGGCATTGCGCCAAAAAGAGTTCTGCCGGTATAGGTAAGGTCTTTTCTCTGCAGCCATTTTTCTTTGTCAATAAGGAAGTATTCCTGTTCAGCTCCCACGGATGGAGTGACTCTCCTGGAGGTTGTGTTTCCAAAAAGACGGATCAGGCGGAGAGCCTGTTTGTTCACTGCCTCCATGGAACGAAGAAGAGGTGTTTTCTGATCCAGAGCCTCTCCTGTATAGGAACAGAAGGCTGTGGGGATACAGAGTGTTCCGCCGGCTGCATCATGACGTACAAATGCCGGAGAGGTGCAGTCCCAGGTGGTATAGCCTCTGGCCTCAAAGGTAGCACGAAGACCGCCGGAAGGGAAAGAAGACGCATCCGGTTCGCCTTTGATCAGCTCTTTTCCGGAAAAGCTTAAGAGAACCTTGCCGTTTTCCATAGGGGCAGTAATAAAAGCGTCGTGTTTTTCTGCTGTGACTCCTGTCAGCGGCTGGAACCAGTGGCTGTAATGTGTAGCACCCTTTTCAATGGCCCACTCCTTCATCTCATGTGCCACTACATCCGCGATCTCCATAGAAAGCCCTTTTCCATCTTCTATGGTTTTCTTCAGTTCCTTATAGACTTTCTTTGGAAGTCTTTCCTGCATAACAGAGTCATTAAATACATCACATCCAAAGAGTTCTTTTACGTTCGTATAGTCTGACATTGACGTTCTCCTTTATGTTTTGTGTTTTTCACTTAAATTTTCTTTGTGCTTTTCAAATACAGGTTCAAAGCCTTATGGAGGTTTTCAATCTCCACCCTCGTATGATTTCCTCCGAATTCTCCATCCAGAGTCCACGGCACCTGTTCCTCGGTTTCTATGGTGATCTTTCCTGTTTTAAAAGAATGAACCAGCTCCGTATTGTCCTCAGCCATTACAAGAGCGGTCATGATCTCCTGCAGTTCCAGCGGATTCTTTGGTTTGGCGATCAGTGTCACCTCAAAAAGTCCGTCGTTCATATCCACATTTTTCCCTGTCAGATTCTTAAATCCTCCCACCGACCGTGAATTCGTGATCATTCCCACCATAAAGTCATCTTCTACCTGAATCTCATCCGAGGTTACCTTCATATGATAGGACTTGATATCAAACAGACGTTTTACCCCTTCCAGAACATAAGCCACATGCCCCAGAATATTCTTCAGATCCTGATCCGTCTCATAGGACACATCGGTAAAAAGACCGAAGGCAGCCACATACGCAAAGGTCTGGCTGTTAAACCTTCCGATATCACAATGATACAGTTCCTCTTCCATGATCATGGAAGCTGCCTCCGTCATACTTTTTGGCATGAAAAGGCTGTTTGCAAAATCATTGGTGCTTCCTGCCGGAATATAACCTATGGGAACATTACTCTGCATCTCCATGATCCCTGTCACAACCTCATCCAGCGTACCATCTCCGCCGCTGCAGACGATCAGGTCTACCTGATCTGCATATTCTCTGGCTTTTTCATAAGCGTCCTTTGGTTTCTGTGTGGAATGAATCAGTACTTCATAATCATTTTTATTAAAAATGTCAATAATGTCAAGCAGGTGTCCCTTGATCTTTCCTTTCCCTGCCTTAGGGTTAAAAACAAAGAGCATTCTCTTTCTCACAGTCCCATCCCCTTTCGATCATTGTAATGCCTGTCAGAAAAGGCAGATTTGTTTATTATGATACAACAAAAAAGGAAAAATGCCCAGAGCAAAATTTGCGGCAGGCTTCCGAGGCTGTCACCGGTCATTACCCCTTCCGGTGTTCTTTAAAATAACTTCTCAGTACCTCTGTACTTTCTTCTCTAAGGATTCCGGATGTCACCTGCGGTTTCCATGGCGATCTTTCAAATATAAGATCCGTACATGCATGTCCTTCCTCTCCCAGTATTTCACAAAGCTCCCTGTCAGAAGCTCCATATACCAGTCTTCCCAGCTTTACCCATACCATGGCGCCGCAGCACATAAAGCACGGTTCACAGCTGGAATACATCGTATAGTCACTCAGATCTGTGATTCCTGTTTCCTTACAGAATCTCCGGATCAGTCCTGCTTCCGCATGGAAGGTAGGATCCGTGGCTGTATAGATCTGATTTTCATTGGTATACACTACTTCCCCGTCCTTTACCAGAACTGCGCCAAAGGGTTCGTTCCCATGCTCCACTGCAAGAGAAGCAAGCTCAATGGCCTTTTTCATAAATTTTTCATCTGATGTCATTTCTTTCTCTCCTCTGGAAATAATAAACACATGTATTTTACCATAGGAAGAATAAACTTACTAACTAAATACTTTTTAGCCGTTCTAAAAACCTTTGTATATACTGTAAATTCCCGAAAAAAATAAAAATAAAATTTTTTTAAAAAAAGTGTTGACAATTGGATCTATATATTATATACTGACGAAGTCGGTTGAAGGAAACATAAAAAACCCCTGAGACAGACAACAGATATGGGGTCTTAGCTCAGCTGGGAGAGCATCTGCCTTACAAGCAGAGGGTCATAGGTTCGAGCCCTATAGGCCCCATAGATAACCAAATATCAGACATGGCGAGATAGCTCAGTTGGCTAGAGCATACGGTTCATACCCGTAGTGTCGAGGGTTCGAATCCCCCTCTCGCTACTTAAGATTCAGAACTTAATGTTCTGAATCTTTTTTATTTTCAGCATATTATACAATTTCTCTTATTAATTTTGTGCAAATTAGATTATTTCAAATTTGCACAAAATATGCTAAAATAACAATAGATTTTACTTTAAGTACCCGAGGAAAAAAAGATACTAAAGATATTTCAGTAAGATTCTGCGGAACATGCAGTTTTCTCTGCTTTTCGGTTTCCGCTGTTCCAGGGACAGTTCTTTCCCGATGCAAAAGATAAAGTAAGATCTTCAAAAAAGGACATTACAAAGTACATCTGAAAAATGTATTTTGCAATGTCCTTTTTTCCAACAAGCAACTTTATTGCAGATTTTGGTATCATACTTCTGCAAAATCCAATGATTTAAACAGGAGGAATCATTTTGACTAACACAAATATTTTTCATCTGGATTCTGTTTTATCCTCTGGCAGTCACCAGCCTGCGCCATGCATCCTTCTATATAATTTTGCTTCCGGTCAGCGTACCCGGCTTATCCTGCAGTATCTGCAAAGAGAAAATATAACTGCGCGTATGGTACAGACCGCTGAATTTCTTCATCCTCTTGGCTACCTCTTTGAAATACCCGGCTTTGATCCTTTCCCTCAGTTTAATCTGAGTGGAAATTTTCAGGATGAAATGATGGTCATGAAAGATCTCTCTCGTGAAAAACTGCAGGCTTTTCTCCAGTTTTTTCATGATAACGCACTTCCGCCGGTTGCTCTTAAGGCTGTGCTTACTCCGGTTACAGTTCACTGGAATTCCCTGGAGCTTCATAAGGAACTGTCCGAAGAACATAAATCACTTCAATAGAAGCACCATCAGAAAATCCCCCGGAACCGCACTGGTTCCCGGGGGATTTTCTGATTATGCATGATAAATTTTAATATCAAAGGATTCGTGGATCACTGTTCTCGCCTCTTCTACAGACTTGAACTCTTCCGCCTTCAGCATCTGAGCGGTAATATTTCCGATCGCAGTTGCTTCTCCAGGACCCGCATGTACCTCTTTTCCGGTTGCTTTTGCTGTCAGTTCATTCAGATATCCTGCATTGGAGCCTCCACCTACTACATGAATACGGCTATAGGTTCTTCCGGTCATTTCCTCCAGCTCTTTTGCTGTTTTCGCATAACATTCCGCAAGACTGGTGTAAATTACTGTTGCTACCTCGCCAAGAGTTTCAGGAACCTTCTGACCGGTTCTGCGGCAGTAATCTTTCACTTCTTCGGTCATATTGGCCGGAGCCAGAAAACATTCGTCATTGGCATCTACTCTGGATGGGAAATCCTTAGCTTCCTCTGCCATTGCACAGATTTCAGCAAATCCATATTTGTCATTGATTTCATGACGTACAGACTGAATCATCCACAGTCCCATAATATTCTTCAGATAGCGGAAACGTCCTGCATAGCCGCCTTCGTTTGTAAGATTCATTTCACAGCTCTTTTTGGAACAGTCTGCTGTTGTTCTCTCAAGTCCCATAAGAGACCAGGTTCCGGAACTGATATAAATAAAATCATCATCGTTTGCCGGTACTGCAAGGACAGCAGAACCTGTATCATGGGTTGCAGGTGCAACAACTTCAAGATCAAATCCTACCTCATTTTTTACTTCTTCAGAAAAATGTCCGATACTTGTTCCGGGCATGATCAGCTTCTGGAAGATCTTTCTCGGGTAACCGAGTTTATCAATCAGTTCATAATCCCAGTCCTTTGTAACAGGGCTTACAAGCTGTCCTGTTGTTGCCTCTGTATATTCACAGGTCTTCTCTCCTGTCAGAAAATAATGGAAGTAATCCGGTACATGGAGAAGTGTTTCTGCCTGTTCCAGATATTCCGGATGTTTTGTCTTCACAGACATCAGCTGATAGATCGTATTGTAGATTGCTTTCTGAATACCGGTTCTTGCATAGAGATCTTCCTGAGAGATTACTTTGTAAACCTCTTTGTCCATGCCTTCTGTACGGCTGTCACGATATCCTACGGTATTTCCAAGAACGTTGCCGTCTTTATCCAGAAGAACAAAGTCAACACCCCAGGTATCCACACCCATGCTTACCGGAATTTTACCGATCTCTTTACATTTTTTCAGTCCATTGAGCACCTCTTTAAACAGGCGGTCAAATTCCCAGCAAAGCTCATCTCCTTTTTTTACCATTCCGTTTTCGAAACGATAAACTTCTTCCAGGATCATCTTTTCATTTTCCATATGTCCCAGAATATGACGTCCGCTGGATGCTCCGATATCTACTGCCAGATAATATGTTGCCATTGTGAAACCTCCTAAATATTTAAGCTTTTCGTAATTAGTAATCTAAAATATCCCCAGAGTGTTCCTCTGGGGATATAGTGAATATGTTGTAAAACTATATGGCTAAAAGATTAGTCATAAAGGTTTGGAGCGATGCTCTCGTCTTCCATATTTGTGGAATCATACCAGTAACCAGCTGTCGGAACGTCTTCTACTTCGTCGCCGTTAGCTGCTGCTGTCAGAGCGTAGATTGCATAGTATCCCATCATAAGAGGAGACTGTGTAACAGCACCAAGGAATGTGCCATCCTGTACAGCTGCTTTGATGATAGAACCAGCGTCAAAACCAACACCGATAACATCGCCTGCTGCTGCGTCAGAACCAAGAACGTTCAGGTTAGCGTTAGCTGCAAGAACACCTTCTGCTGCAACCTGGTTAGAACCGAAAACAGCGATGCAGTTTTCTTTGGAAAGAATAGCCTGAGCCTCTGTGGAGCAAAGCTCTACAGTTGTCTGTGCCGGAACTGCAACCTGGATAACAACGTCTGCATCAGCTTCTTCAGCGTCAGCGCCTTCTGCTGCATTTACATAGAACTCGTTACCTGCAACTGCTACAGTTTTGCCATCAGCTTTGATGAGTTCGATCATTTTGTTGATGAATCCAGCTCCACGAAGCTGAATGTTCTGAGCGGTAGCATCCTGGTTGATCTCACCGATGATAACCTGTCCCTCAGCGTTAGCGATAACGTCTTTGATTGCTGCATACATATTCTCAGCTGCTACAGAACCAGCCTGAGCGTTATCTGTAACAACTTCTGCTACTACAGATCCTTCCGGAGCATCAGAAACACCAGTATCAAATGTTACTACCGGGATTCCGTCATCTGCACATTTCTGAAGAGCTTCTGTTACAGAAGAAGTATCGCATGCTGCAAGACCCATACCAACCGGTTTAGCTGCGATAGCTGTGTTGATCATGTTAACCTGGTCAGCGATATCAGACTCACTGTTTGGTCCCTGTGCTGTGAAAGTAACGCCCAGCTCATCAGCTGCTTTCTGCATACCTTCAACTGCTGCCTGCCAGTATGTAGACTGGAAGGATTTAACCATCATCGGGAACTCATAAGCTTCGTTTGCTTTCAGTCCCTCGAACTGAGCTGCCGGATCTGCTTCCTCTGCTGCGAAAACAGGAGCTGCTGTCATAGATGCTACCATTGCTGCGGAAAGACCTAATGCTACTAATTTTTTGATTGTCATTGTACTGCTTCCTCCTTAAAAATTATATAGTTTTTGGTTTATGATGATCCGTCAGGCGATCACGCCTGACGGTTCTCATACTTGGATAATAAATGAATGATTATAATGCTGCTGCTTTCTTTTCTTTGATGATGTCAATAAGAACTGCAACGATCAGAACCAGACCTGTGATGATCTGCTGCCAGTTTGCCTGAAGTCCGATATAAGGAAGACCAGTTTTCAGAAGCATGATGACAAAGATACCAACAAAGGTTCCGAGTACAGATCCATATCCACCGGTAGCCGCAACACCACCAACGAATACACCACCGATGGCATCCATCTCAAGACCGGCACCTGTACCAGGCTGTACGGTCGGGGTTACAGCTGCGTAAGCGATAGCTGCAAGACCTGTGAAAAGACCACATACTACATATACCATTACATGGTAGAATTTAACGTTGATTCCGGAAAGAGCTGCTGCTTCTTTATTGGAACCGATAGCGATGGTATAACGTCCGAATTTAGTATGATTCAGGACGAACTCCATCAGAAGTACCAGGATTACCATCCAGAGGAAACCGATCGGATAACGGTCTGCGCTTCTTCCTGTACCGATGGTAAGCTTGAAGATAGAATGGAACCATCCACCTTCCTGTGTAAGACCCGGCCATGGTGTAGCAGTACAGAGAGATCCGGCACCACGGGTGATCATACAGGTACAAAGAGTTGCAAGGAACGGCGGCAGGTTCATCACACCGATGAGAACACCGTTTAAGGTTCCGATCAGGACTCCGAGAAGCACACAAACCAGCATAGCAACGATAACAGGCATGCCATGGCTTCTTATCAGAGTTCCGCCGATCAGTGCGTAGCATACCATACCAGTACCGATGGAAAGGTCTACACCTCCGGTAATAAGCGGGAAGGTAACACCGATTGCCATCAGAAGATCATAGTATGAAAAATCCAGCAAACTCAGCATGGTGTTATATTGTCTGAACTCCTTACTCATAAAGGAGAAAATAGCTGTCAGAGCAATAACAACCAGTAAAACAATAAATCTCTGATCACTTAATATACTTTTTTTCTTCTTAGTCATGACTGTCCTCCTTAATCAATACTGCGTGTAGCCTTATCCATGATGTTTTCCTGGGTTGCTTCAGAAATATCAATATTTCCGGTTACTCTACCCTCGCACATGATGATGATACGGTCACTCATACGGAGAACTTCTGTCATTTCAGAAGAGATCATGATAATCGATTTACCTTCTGCTGCCAGTCTGTTCATCAGTTTATAAATTTCATTTTTTGCACCAACGTCGATACCTCTGGTCGGCTCATCGAAGATCAGGATATCACTGTCTCTTGTAAGCCATTTAGCGATAACGACTTTCTGCTGGTTACCACCGGAAAGGTTTACAACAAGCTGATCCGCAGTAGGAGTCTTTGTTGCAAGCTCTTTGATATATTTCTCAGTTACTTCTTTTTCTTTCGCTGAGTCGATCAGGAAGCCTTTTGTAAACTGCTCCATAGTTGCAAGTGTTGTATTTTCGATACAGGATTTCTGAACAACACATCCATATCTTCTTCTGTCCTCTGACAGATAACCGATACCGCATTTAACAGCATCCTGCGGGCTGTTGATCGTAACTTCACGAAGCTGTCCGTCTTTGCCCATAACGGAAATCTTTCCGCTCTGTTTCGGATCTGCGCCGAACAGTGCTCTGGCTGTCTCGGTACGTCCCGCACCCATAAGTCCGGAGAAACCAAGAATCTCACCTTTGCGGAGTTCAAAGCTTACATCCTGTACCATCTTGCCGGCATTGAGGTGTTCAACCTTAAGAACTACCGGGGCATCCGGTGCAACCATGCTGTGCTGCTTCGGATCTTCATAAATAACACGACCGACCATCATGTTGATGATATCTTCTTTTGTACTGTCTTTTGTGATAAGAGTTCCTACATAACCACCGTCTCGCATGACAGTTACACGGTCTGTGATGACTTTGATCTCATCCATACGATGGGAAATGTAAACAATTCCCAGACCCTTTTCACGAAGGTCACGAATGATGACAAACAGGTCAGCGATTTCTTTTTCTGTCAGAGCTGCGGAAGGCTCATCAAAGATGATAACTTCTGCTTTGTGGGAAATTGCTTTTGCGATCTCACACATCTGCTGTTTACCTACTGTCAGGTTATGCATTTTTTCTCTTGGGTCGATCTCAATGTTCAGCTCCTGAAACAGCTTCTTGGATTCTTCGATCATCTTTTTGTCATCGATGCGGAATCCTTTTTTTGGCTCACGGCCAATGAAGATGTTCTGAGCAACTGTAAGATCGCCTACCATGTTCAGCTCCTGATGCACGATTACCACACCTGCATCCTGAGCTTCTCTTGTGTTATGGAACTCAGTCTCTTTTCCTTTGTAAACGATAGATCCTGAATCCTTCTGATAAATACCGGTAAGAACCTTCATAAGTGTGGACTTTCCGGCACCGTTTTCTCCCATAAGCGCATGTACTTCGCCGCGTTTCACTTCAAAATTAACGTGATCCAGAGCATGAACTCCAGGAAAGGACTTATCAATGTCCTTCATAGTTAAAATAACTTCACCCATTGTTACATCCTCCCTTCAGATCAGTTCTTTCTGCGTCTTGCAGAAACGTCAGCGTAAACAGCTACGATTACAATGATACCTGTGATGATCATCTGCTGTCCTTTACCAAGGCCAAATGCCATGATTCCCTGCTGAAGAAGAGAGATGATAAACACACCGATCACAGTACCGCCGATGGAAGCAAGTCCACCAACCATGGATGTACCACCCATAACGCAGCCTGCAATTGCCTCGTTGTTATACTGATCACCATATCCAGGCTGAACAGTTGTATATGTAGCTACGAAGAACAGCGCAGCGATTCCTACCAGGAATCCGCAGATCATGTATGCAAGCATACGCCATTTTCTTGTATTAACACCGGAAAGACGAACTGCTTCGCTGTTAGATCCAAGACAGAGAATATAACGTCCTGGTTTTGTTCTGTAAAGAACGATTCCACAGATTACTGCAACTGTTAAAAAGATCAGAATACCTACCGGGAATCCATTTACAGAAACAATGTTTCTGAACCATCCGTTTACAGGGTCGCTGCTCAGCGGCCAGCTTACGGACTGAGTCTTTGTAAATACAGAAGCAAGACCCTTTGCAATGTTCATGGATGCCATGGATACGATGAATGGCGGAACAGACATATAAGATATCAGCCATCCGTTAAAGGTACCAAAGCAGAGACCGATCAGCACGCAGATTACCATAGCGGCTGCACATGGAACACCGTAGCTTGTCATGCAGTAACCGGAAACAAGTGCACAACAGAACATAACCGGTCCGATGGAGAAATCAATTCCTCCGGTCGCAATTACAAAGGTAACACCCAGTGACAAAAAGCCCAGGAAATACACATAGTTCAAAGTGGACTTGATGCTGTCCCCAACTGGGAATTTACTTCCAAGAACTACTTTGAAGACTGCGAACATAAGAATCAGGATACCTACGAGCAGGATCCTGTTCAGGCCGAGCTTCTTCACGATTGGATTTTGTTTCAGCTTTTCCAATTTCTTCACCCTCCTACTATTTTTCACACTTCTGTGTTTCTTCATAAATAATAACGTGATTCCCTCCGAATTGTAATGGAATATCTTACAAAAAAAGGTTAAAAATTTACGGTATCGTAATTTTTTAACCTTTTTATTTCTGTCATATTTACGGATATATTTCCTGTTTTTCCTCTGTTTTTGGTATTTTCAACGTATTAAACGGAAACAGGAGCTTTTCTATTTCACCGGAATACATATTTTCCGGTGTGACAAGCTGACAGCCGGAATCAATATTTGTTTCATAGCTCTGGCCTCTTAAAAGCCGCACGGTTTCTTCCACACCCAGATAGCCCATCTTGAATGCTTTCTGAACTACAATTCCGCGAAACACCCCATGTTCCATAAGCTGGACAGCTTCCTGAGAGCTGTCCACCCCCACTACCTTGATCCTGTCTTCCGATCCGGCTGCCTTAACAGCTCTTGCTGCCCCTACTGAGGAATATTCATTCATTCCTGCCACCATTTTCAGATCCGGGTATTTTACCATAAGCTCTGTTGTCAGTGCAAAAGATTTCTCATAGCTGGAATCACAGTAAACCACATCCACAATATTGTCAGCCATTTCTCCCAGGCCATCACGGAACCCCTGTTCCCGCTCCACAGCTGTGGAAACACCCTTTACATGGGCAACTACCGCAATCTGGTCATCCGGCTCCAGCATAGAAGCTGCAAACTCTCCCAGCTGCTTTCCTGCCTCAATATTATCTGTTGCCACTGTGATATCCTGTATATTCTCCTGCGTATAGGAATCTATAAAGGTAACTTTTATTCCCTGGTTTTTAGCTTTCTGGAGTAATTCATTTGATTCTGTAAAGCTGGAAGGCGAGATCAGTATGGCATCCGGCTGTTTTTCCACTGCCTCCGCAAGAATACGATTCTGCCCTTTCACATCATTCTCTTCTTCAGGAGCCATGATCTCAATCTTCGCCTTATACTCTTTCGCAGCCATCTGTGTTCCCAGTATCAATGAGGTCCAGAAATCATTGGTTCCATCTACGACCTTCGGGATATAGATCAGAGAAAGACGCCGTTCTCCTCCCGTGGCATTTCTGTAATAGATCATCCCTGCCATCATACCTGCCACACAAACGATCAAAAATGCAGCGACCCATTTTCTGTATTTCTTCATACAAGCCCCTCCTGTCTGCCCGGTATCGTGACCGTTGCAGTCGTTCCCCTGCCTTTTTCACTTTCATAGGTAATTCCATACTCATTTCCGTAGTACAGCTGGAGACGCTTCTGTACATTGTACACCCCTACTCCGTTGGACTGATAATTCACCTTGTGTTTATCATAAATATGTGCCAGCGTTTCCGAATCCATTCCCACACCGTTGTCGATCACCTGAATTACAGCATTTCCATTTTTCAAAAAGCCCTTTACCTGAAGAAGACCTTTGCTTTCCTTATACTTCAGGCCATGATAGATCGCATTTTCAATCACAGGCTGCAGCACCAGCTTGATAAGGGGAATATGTAATATAGACGGATCTACGTCAATCTGAAACTCCATTTTATCCTTATACCGCATTTTCTGAATGGTAAGATAGCCTCTGGCATACTCCACCTCCTGTCCTATGGACACCACTTCATCTTCATTGCTGATACTCTGGCGAAGAAGCCGCGCCAGCGCAGCCGTCATAAGAACAACCTCTTCGTTTTTCTTTCCTTCCGCCATCCAGATAATGGAATCCAGTGTATTATAAAGAAAATGAGGATTGATCTGAGACTGCAGGGCTTTCAGCTCACTCTTTCGTTTTGCTTCCTGTTCCCGGATATTCTGTTCCATCAGTTCCTGTATCCTGTGCGTCATCACATTAAATGAACGCGTCAGACTTCCGATTTCATTTACAGAGTCCACCACAATATCCGAAACACTGAAATCTCCCTCCTGGACTCTTTCCATGGAATCACACAGCTGCTGGATCGGCTGCGTAATACTTCTGGAAATAAATCTGGAAAAAAACAGAGCCACCACAATCAGCCCCATTGCCACCAGAACATAAAGGCTCTGCGCTTTATTGCTTTTACGCAGAAGCTCTTCCACACGCACACAGTCAACAACTGTCCACCCGGTTTTTTCCGATCTGGAAATAGAATACAGCTTCTCTCCACTTCCCTTTCCGGAAAGGACCGTATCGGAATCCGTTCCCATAATCAGACTGATATTTTCTGTCTGGAGTTCGTTATAAAGCTGCTGCTGCTGCGGATGATAGACAATATTCCCATCTGCATCCAGAATAAAGGCATATCCCTGATTTTCGACCATACTCTGATTGCACAGTTCACTGATGGCGCTGTAATTCAGGTCGATAAAAAATACGCCCTCTTTTTCATTGCCGGTTCCGGAAATCTTATTTCTGATCCCCCGGCTCAAAGTGATTACCCAGGGGCGCTCTCCGCTTATAATATGCTGTACATGAGAAGAACTGAGATAAGAGCTGGCTGTGCCATTTAAAGCATTCATGTACCATTCCTGGGTATGGATATCCAGATCCGGGTTTGCCAGACGCTGTGCATTATTGATCAGCATCCTTCCGTTTTCTCCGATAATACCCAGATTCAGGATGTCACTGCGGCTGTCCAGGATCGTCTTAAACTGATTCAGTATACGCCCTCTGGCCTCCGAATTGTTTTCATCTCCAAAAAGATAGGACTGAACATCCTCATTACTGGATACCAGATAGGAAATATTTTCCATGTAATCAATATAGGAATCGATATTCTGGTTCATTTGCTGGATAATCGTCTGCGTATACAAAGAAGAATTGTCAAAAACCGAGGTTCTTGTATAATTCATGGAAATCACAGTCACAATAATCACTGCTCCCAGCAGAAGCATTGATACCATGCTGAAAATAACACTCTGGATACTCCTGAATTTCCCCAGTAAAAAAGATTCCGGTTTGAATTTTTTCATCGTCTTTTCTCCCTGGCATATTCAGTAGGTGTCACACCTGTCATCTTTTTAAAGGAGATTCCAAAATAATGAGGATCTGAAAATCCCACTTTTTCTGCAATCTCATAGTTTTTCATTGTGGTATTTTCCAGGAGTTCCTTGGCCTTTTCCATTCTGGTGCGGATCAGTACTTCGGTAAAGGTCTCTCCGGTCATTTCTTTAAAAATGGTACTGAAATAGCTGGTACTGATATTTAGATAGGAACAGATATCATTCAGACTGAGATCCGGATCCATATAATTTTTCTGAATATAATCCATGGCCAGACGTGCCTGTTTCTGTCCGCTGGAACTGTTCATATCGGAAAGCATTTTAAAAATTTTGAGAATATAATTCTCTACTACCCGACAGGCACTGTCAAAGGACTTCTGCTCCGTGATTCTGTGAAGAAGTTCGTTTCTTCCCTTCAATACACAGTCCATATCTGCTGAAACATCCTCGCAGACACGATCCAGCGTTCTGACGATCTGCTGCAGGTACATACACGCACGGCTTTTTTCTACAAGGCTGTTTTTAACTGCGTTTTCAATTTCCTGAAATATCCTCTGAACGTCAGCGCACTCTCCGCTCTTAATAGCATCGATCAGATCATCCATAAGCGAATCGATGGACTCACTCTGCCCCGGCTCCTGTTCTGCCATATCAATCAGAAGCTTTCCTCCCAGAAGGTAGCGATACTGCATGACCTGTGCGGCCATATCATGAGAAAGGATCAGTTCTCCCGGTGTTTTTACCCAGTCTCCAATCCCCATGGATACATCGATTCCCATGACTTCCTTCATTTTATCCTGGATTTCTTTACAGATCATCCTTGTTTTTGCTGTAAAATCACGGCTCCATTTCTCCATGAACAGAATACAGACTCTGTTGCCGCCTTCCTGATATGCAATACCGGCCTGTTCTCTTGTCACGATCTCATTGCTGATATTATAAAGAACAAAAGTCATCAAAGCGCTTTCCTGCCTTTTTTCCATGTCCACCTGATACATATCAGAATAAAGGTCTATATCAAACATGGCTACCCGATATCTTACTGCGGAAAGTTCAATTCCCATACCCTGAAGCCTTTCCACACTCTCCTCTACATTAGTAGTGCAGTTTACAAGGGCTTCAATGGCTTTGGAACGGATAACCTGCGCATTTTTACGATAGTTTTCCGAAGCCCTGGTCAGTTTTTCCATTTTTACCTTTTCCCTGCGTGTCTGGTCTACTTTTTCTTTCATTTTATTGATCACAGCTGTCAGTTCTACTGCCGTCACCGGTTTTAAAAGGTATTCACTGACATTATACTGGATTGCTTTTTTTGCATATTCAAATTCTCCGAATCCACTGAAGATTACGATCACAACCTCCGGATAATTGTCGTGGAGAAAATGGCTCAGCTCCATACCGTCCATATAAGGCATCAGGATATCCGTAAGAAC
This sequence comes from uncultured Blautia sp., assembly GCA_900541985.1. Taxonomy (GTDB): domain Bacteria; phylum Bacillota; class Clostridia; order Lachnospirales; family Lachnospiraceae; genus Blautia_A. Next base: position 18,412 of record UQLX01000013.1, read on the forward strand.
AATGTCCACCTGATGTTCCTTCACAAATTCAGCTGCCTGCTGCCCGTTTTCGCAGATTCCCACCAGTTCGCAGTCCAGCCCTTTCCAGTCAATATTTTCTTTAATGGCATCTCTCACCAGAATTTCATCATCAACAAGTAATATGCGGTACATAAATGTAAAAATCCCCCATTTTAGATTTTTATATAAAATTTCCTAGAATGTATCTTACCACAAACCCGCAAAATTGGGAATATGCAAATAAGCATTTAAAAGACGGGCAGTTTCCAGCACACCTACCGGGATTTCCATTCCCATTTATTTCGTTTTCAACATGATCGCCATGCTTTATATCCTGAAAAACTGCCGTATTTTCACCTATCAGGAAATTGAGACTTACTGGACGAAAATGTTGATCGGATAAATGAAGCCGACCTTAGCTCCTTACTTTTTAATCTTCTTGATAATGCTATGGATGCCTTAAGTCGCCCCCACCCGTAAAACGGGTGGCTCGACGGACGGCTATAAGCCTTTAATGCTAGGCCAGCGTCTCAAGGCGCTGGCTTTCGCTTTGCTCCAGCCACTCTGCTTTTGACTCGTCGCCGCCCTTAAAAGGGCATTTGTATTACTTCGCCTTAACCCTTAAAAGGGTCTTCATATTCTTTTACACTAAGCTTATCCTGCATAATATCATATCTTTCCTGTTCTTGGATGTATTTACGTACTGTGGCGTCATTTACCCCTACTGTACTTACATAATATCCTTCACTCCAAAAATGCCTGTTTCCAAATTTGTACTTTAAATTTGCGTGCCTATCAAATATCATAAGTGCGGACTTCCCCTTTAAATATCCCATAAAGCTGGAAACACTGTATTTTGGCGGTATGCTAACTAACATATGGATATGATCGGGCATAAGATGCCCTTCAATAATTTCCACACCTTTGTAAGAGCACAACTGTTTTATAATATCTCTAATATCAGCTTTGTATTGATTATAGTTCAAAACACCTACACGATGCGTAGATGTTTTGAACAGGCTAAAGCCGTATGCAAAAAATCCGTCAGTCCCTCTTTTACAGAGCCTGACGGATTCTTTCTATATTATATATATTTTATTTCACGATCACTCCATCCTCGTCCCAGAGGTCATGCCAGTCGTTGGCGCCTTCCCAGAGGAATACCTGACCTTTTACAAGGCGGTTGCCTTTTTCCAGAGTGGAGATGATTTGCATTTCCTCTTCTGTCAGAGGATCTTCTGTCACGCATTTCAGATTGGAAGCAAAATTATGTACAGAAAATGGAATGGAGATTTCCCCTCTCTGATGCGCCCATTTCAGAGCAATAAGCGCCGGATGTACACCGTGAGCCTCTGCAATAGCTTTCATTTCCGGACGCTGAAGATCTGCCACATCCTCCGGGCAGATATCTCTTTCCGGTCTTCTTGGTGAACCAAGAGGCATGTAGCCTACCGGCTGGATGTTGTGAGCCACCAGATAATCATAAAGCTCCTGCTGCTGGAAGCATACGTGAAGCTCCAGCTCGCAGGCTGCCGGTTTAATCTGCATAAGCGGGAGCACTGCCTCCAGCTTCGGAATAGTCATGTTGGAAATACCTATGTAGCGGATCATACCTTTTTCCACAAGCTTCTCACACTGACGATAGGTATCCATGAATTCTTCTACGCTGAAAGGTCTGGAATCAGGATTTCTGGAATCCACATCACATCCCGGCGCATGGTAGTTCGGAAATGGCCAGTGAATAAAATACATGTCCACATAATCGCACTGAAGATCCTGGATGCTCTTTCTGCAGGCTTTTTCTACATCTCTGTGCATGTCGTTCCATACCTTTGTCATGATAAAGAGATCTTTTCTCTCTACGACGCCCTGGTCAAAAGCATCCTTAAATACCTTTCCGATCTGCACCTCATTGCCATAGCAGGCAGCACAGTCAAACATGCGGTAGCCACAGCGTACTGCACCGGCTACTGCTGCGGAAACATCTTCTGCGGAAACACGGTCGGAACCAAAAGTTCCCATTCCTACACAGGGAACCTGTTCTCCGGAAGAAAGTGTTACTTTCGGCACAAGTGCCGGATTAATAAATTCTGCCATTTTTTCGTCTCCTTTTCTTGTTTATATTTTACAGGGAATTTCTGCTCTTTGCAGGCAGATATCCATTACAGTTTCGTGATCTTAATCTCAGGAAGCAGTTTTTCCATATCCTGCATCACAAAAAAACCTGTTTCCTCCCGCATGGCAGCTGCCGCGGAAATGGCGCTTGCCTTTTTCAGCATCTCCGGAAGAGAAAGTCCTTCCTCCATTCCAACAGCAAAGCCTGCGATCATGGAATCACCGCAGCCTACTGTATTTACTGCGTCAATCTTCGGTACCTCTGCCCGGAATATCCCCTCTTCTCCTACCGCAAGGGATCCGTCTGCGCCAAGAGATACTGCCACTATTTTCACTCCATTTTTGTGGATTTCCTTTGCAGCATCAATAATCTCCGCTATATCATTGCAGGTTTTTCCAGTGAGCATGCGGATCTCGTCAATATTTGGTTTGATCAGAGTGGGCGAAGCCTGGATTCCCATTTCCAGAAGCTTCCCGCTGGTATCCAGGATCACCTGTTTTCCTGCGTTCTTCCCGATTTTTACCAGACGCTGATAAGCGGTTCCATCCAGTCCTTTTGGTACGCTTCCGGACATTGCCACAACTTTTGCATCTGTTACAAGCGTACGGAATTTTTCCTCAAATCCCTCAAATTCCTTTTCAGTAAGGGTAAAGCCTGGTTCCAGAAATTCTGTCTGCACATGATTTACTTCATCCCAGATATTAATACAGGAACGGCTTTCTGCCTCCACATGATAGAATTCGCTTTTGATCCCGAATGGTTTCAGGGAATCCTCAATATAGTTTCCTGCATGACCGCCCACAAATCCGGTTGCCACAACCTCTGCTCCGTATATAGCCACCGGCTTGGAAACATTCAGGCCTTTGCCACCGGGAACGTAAGAACATTCTTTTACCCGGTTGACCTGTCCCACCTGATAACCTTCCACTACATACCGCTTATCAATGGCGGCATTTAAAGTTACTGTCAGTATCATTTCAGTTTTCCTCGTTTGACAAAAGAATCTTTCCCTTTACAAGTCCCGGTGTTTTGTAAAGCTGGAAGGCTTCCTGTGCCTGACTCATTGGTATTTTTTTATAGATAAATCCCGGATCAAATTTCAACTGTCCTGTTGCAAAATAATGAGCGGTAAGCTCCCATTCCTTTCCCGGGAACGGAGCGCTGTAGGACATCCAGGAACCGGTAAGTTTAAATTCTTTACGGTTCATATTCTCCCACTGTGCCGGAGTGAAAGAAAGTTCCTTATGAGGAGTACCGATAAAGCATACATGTGCTTTGTTTGCCGCCAGTTCAAATGCCATATGCATAGTTGGGATCTGACCTGCTGTTTCAAACACATAGCCGTAGCCTTTGTTTTCAGTAATCTCCATAGCGGTTTTCATGTAATCTTCTTTTGTGGTATTTACTACTTCATCCGCACCAAGACGTTTCGCCAGTTCCAGACGCTCATCGCTGATGTCAAAAACTACCACCTTTTTGGAGCCGAAAATCTTTGCCCACTGCATGGTAAACATACCAATGGTACCGCCTCCGAGGATCGCAACACATTCACCTCCCTGATACTCATTCTGCAGAATACCATGAAGAGCCACGGTAGAAGGCTCAAACATTGCCCCCTGCTCATAGGGAATGGATGCGTCAAAGGGAACGGCATTCTGCTCCGGAACTACCACATAATCCGCATTGCTGCCCTGTTCTCTGGATCCGATAAAGCTGTAGTGCTTACAAAGAGAATAATTTCCTTTCTGACAGTCCTCACATTTCATACATGGAACAAGGGGTGCTCCGGATACCCGGTCTCCCACCTTTACCTTTGTAACACCCTCTCCGATCTCCACTACATCACCGGAAAATTCATGTCCCAGGACAATCGGGTAAAAATGTACACCATGATTCAGTACACGGGGAATATCTGAGCCACAGATTCCGGAATACCTGACCTTGATCTTCACATACCCCGGTTTTACCTGCGGTTCCGGGATTTCCTGATACTGCACATCTTCATTTGCCACAACAACTGCTGCTTTCATTATCCAAATACTCCTTCCATTTCTTTATGATTTCTTTATGATTTTTTCATCAGACCGGATAAAGACCGGTATAATTCCAGATAGATTTCATAATTTTTGTCATAAACTTCTTTTTTCTCCGGATCCGGATGATGGGTTCTGGTCACCTTCACCGTCTGAGAGACTGCCTCTTCATAATCCTCATAAAATCCGGTTCCCACACCTGCCAGAAGCGCCGCTCCCAGTGTGGTGGCTGTATCTGACGCAGGAACTGCCATTGCTTTTCCGGTAATGTCTGATTTGATCTGTGTCCAGAGCAGAGAGTTGGCAGAGCCTCCCATGGCGCGGAGAATATCTGCCTCTGCGCCGGCTTTTTCTGCTGTTTCCAGATTATGACGAAGCGAAAATGCCACTCCTTCCATACAGGCGCGCACCATATGACCTTTTGTTTTTGAAAAATCAAGTCCGTAAAATACACCTTTCGCATGAGGATCCCATATCGGAGATCGTTCTCCGGCCATATAAGGCAGAAATACCAGTCCGTCACATCCCGGATCCACTTTTTCGGCAATTTCATTCAGCTGATCCAGAGAGGAAACTCCTGTCTGTTCTTTCATCAGACGCTCGTAATCAGCAAACTCTCTCTCAAACCAGCGCATAACGCCGCCTCCGCCTGTGGTTCCTCCCTGAAGAAGCCATTTGCCCGGAATCACATGGAATCCCAGGATCAGGTGGGGATCCGCCTGATATTGTTCCATGCAGATACTCATCCCGCCAGCCTGACCGCCCTGTTCCTGCGTCTCTCCGGCATGGATCACACCTGCTCCCAGAGTACCGCAGGCAGCATCCAGACCACCTGCTGCCACAGGTGTTCCTTCTGCAAGTCCGGATTCTTCTGCTGCTTTTTTTGTCACTGTTCCTATAATCTGATCGCTTGGTACGATTTCCGGAAGAAATTCTCTGGGGATTCCCATTTTTTTACACATTTCTTCATCCCACTGTCCGGTACGCATATCAAAACAGTGGAGTCCATAACCCTGTGAAAGATCCTGAGAGATCTGCCCGGTCAGCTTAAAGGCGATATAGCTGTTGGACTGAAGGATCTTATGGGTTTTTCTGTATACTTCCGGACGATTCTCTTTGTACCAGAGGATTTTTGCCGTAGTATAGGAAGGCTGCAGGGAGTTGCCTGCAACACGAAAAATCTTATCTGCCCCGATATCTTCATTGAGACGGTCACAGATGGACTGTGCCCTGGTATCCATCCAGATAGGTGTGTTCGTAAGCACTTTTCCGTCCTTATCAATGGCAATGGCGGACCAGCTCTGACCATCAATTCCCACTCCGGCAATCTCCTCCGGACGGACATCCGCCTTTTGGAGCACCTGACGGACAGCCCCGCAGACGGCGCTCCACCATTCCTCCGGATCCTGTTCTGCCCAGCCTTCCCGGGGATAATATACCGGATAATCGCCGCTTGCGGCTGCCAGTACCTGTCCCTGCCTGTCAAAAACAGCTACTTTACAGGCACTTGTTCCTATATCGATTCCCATTAAATATGATTTTTTCATAGATACTCCCTTTCATAGCTGAGCCACTGATTTGCCTGAAATAATTTCTGTATTCAGTTTTTCTGTCATATACTCTGATATTTCCCCGCTGCCTTCCAGCCTTTTCAGCATGATCCCAGCTGCTTTTTCCGCGATTTTTTCGGTAGGCTGGGATACAATGGTCAGCTTGGGATTACAGGCTCTCGCAAAGGGAAGATTATCAAATCCTACCAGCGACAGCTGTTCCGGAACGTGAATTCCCAGTTCGTTTAATCCGATTACGGCTCCCATGGTCATTTCATAGTTGGTCACAAACACAGCTGTCATATGTGGATTTCTCTTTACCAGTTCTTCCATGGCGCGAACACCTCCCTGAATGGTATAATCCCCATGGACGATCAGCGATTCCCGCACCGGTATGCCAGCTTCCATAAGACCGGAATAATAACCTCCAAGCCGCTCCTGAGCTGTAGATATATTCTCCGAACCTGCAATAATGCCAATATCTCTGTGCCCTTTTTTGCAGAGCAGTCTTACTGCATCCACGGCTGCGCTTTCATTATCCACCAGTACGCTGTCACAGGAAACTCCTTGTATTTTCCGGTCAATGAGAACAATCGGCTTACCGGTCTTCTGAAATCGTTTCAGATGTCCTCCTTCCGTGTCTACAGGCATATTAATGATTCCATCCACCCGTTTTCTGCTCAGAAATTCTACCGCTTCACACTCCAGACTCTTATCTGTACGGCAGTCACAGACGATCGTTGCATATCCATGATTTCTCAGGATATCCTCCATTCCGGTAATGATCTCTGCGCAGAATACATTATTCAGCTCCGGAATAACAACTCCTATGGTTTTTGTAGCATTTGTCTTCAGGTTTCTGGCAACCTCATTTACTTCATAGTGGAGTTCTTCTATTGCCTCTTCAATTTTTTTCCTGTTCTTTTCTCTTACGTTTCCGCCATTAAAATAAGAAGAAATGGTCGCAAGACCCACTCCGGTCCGCTTTGCGATATCCTTCATAGTTGCTGCCATAAAATTCCCCCTGTCAGTTCCCGTTCAAACCACTTTCTGTTTCAGGCTTTTCCATCACATCCGCAGACCTGCATACGATATTTCACCAGTTCTTTTACAGCCTGGATCGCCGCCCTTCCATAAACCTTCGGATCAATGATGTTCTCTTTTTCTGCAAAGGTCTCTCTGACTGCTTTTGAATATGCCTCTCTCAGCTCGGTTGCAAAATTCACCTTACAGATACCACGTTTCACACATTCTCTTACTTCATCATCACTTAAGCCCGACGCTCCGTGAAGAACCAGAGGGATTTCCACAACCTTACGGATCTCACTGAGCCTTTCCTTATCCAGTACCGGTGTTCCCACATAAAAACCATGAGCGGTTCCAATGGCTACTGCCAGGGAAGTAATTCCTGTCCTTTCGGCAAATTCCTTTGCCTCCTGTGGATCGGTATTTGTATCAGCCTCTGCCTCCAGATCATCTTCTTTTCCACCTACTTTTCCAAGTTCTGCCTCGCATGGAATATCAAGTGCCCTGGCTGCATCTGCTGTTTTTTTGGTAATCTCAATATTTCCTTCAAAATCAAGCTTGGAGCCGTCGATCATCACAGAGGTATAGCCTGCTTTCATTGCCTGTACCGCCAGTTCAAAGCTGCTTCCATGATCCAGATGAAGACATACCGGCACACTGGCTTTTTTTGCCTCTGCCGCCACGATCGCCCCGTATGTCTCTACTGTTCCATATTTGATGGTTGAGGGGGTTGTCTGGATCATTACAGGGGCTTTCAGTTCCTCCGCAGCCTCAATGATTGCTTTTACCATTTCCATATTTTCCGCATTAAAAGCGCCTACTGCGTATCCTCCCTGCTGGGCTTTTAAAAGCATTTCTCTCGATGTAACAAGTGGCATGATCGTTTCCTCCTTATAGTTCCCTGTATTTATTTCCATTCCGGCTTCCGATATTTTTAAAACCGAAACGTTTCTGTTTTGTTTTTATGATACCTCTCCGAAACGTTTCTGTCAACCGTAAAATATTCATCTTTTACAGGAAAATATTACCTTGAAAGTTGAGTCGAACACAGGTAAAGTCTATAGTAGAAAAAAATGATCGGAGGTACTGAAATGTTAAAAGGAATTCCTGAAATCTTATCACCTGAATTATTAAAGGTATTATGTGAAATGGGTCACAGCGACCGTCTTGTGATCGCAGACGGAAACTTCCCTGTGGAATCCATGGGCAAAAACGCCATTACCATCCGCTGTGATGGCCATGGTGTTCCGGAAATTCTGGAAGCTATTCTGAAAGTATTCCCACTGGATACTTATGTGGAGAAACCGGTAAATCTGATGGAGGTTATGCCTGGTGATACAGTAGAAACACCTATCTGGGATACCTATAAAGAGATCATCCGCAAATATGATGACAGAGGTGACGCTGTTGTAGGAAATATTGAGCGTTTTAAATTTTATGATGAAGCAAAAACCGCTTACTGCATCATCTCTACAAGCGAAAAGGCACTGTATGCAAACGTAATGCTGCAGAAGGGTGTTGTGATCAACGACTGAGCCATTGGGGATACATGGCCATCCGGCTATGGGGTGAAGTAATTAAAATAACAGAAGAAGCTGATCCGGATTCAAAACGGTCAGCTTCTTTTTTATTTCTGGACAGTGCTAAAATTACATGCTATGATGTAAACCATAATCTGTAACCGGTCACAGCAGTCAGGATATTGGAGGTTCCCTATGAAATATCGAATAAAGAAATTGCTGTCTCTGCTTGTCAGTGCTTCCCTTGTAGCAGGAAATATCACGGTTTCCGCTGCGGATTTTTCTTCGGAAACTGATGCAGTTATTTTCTCTCCTGAATCAGCTGCAGAAAGTGAATCCGATAGCATCATCCTCTCGGATGAGCCGGATGCCTCTCCCGAACAGGAGGAAACGCCGGAACTTATCATTTCTCCTCCGGAAGAGGAAGCTTTGCCGGAAGGAACTCCGGAATTTACAGAAATCCCTTCTTCAAATGCTGCAGACATTCCGGATAAAGATTTTACAGATGGAGAAGTCGCTCCGAAAAATGAACTTTTCTCCTCCGGAGAAACAGAAAGCACAGCCGCCGATTACATTCTCGGACGGCCGATGACCGAGCAGGAAATTCAACAGCAGCTGGCTCTCATGGGCGATCCGGAAGCATTTGTTCCTTCTGAAAATCCCGACAGTCAGCTGGATATAGACATGTATGGATTCAGCGATCCCTGTTATGATGCCCGCGAGGACGGACTTGTCACCTCTGTAAAAAGTCAGAACCCCTTTAATATCTGCTGGGCATTCAGCCTTGTTTCCAATTTTGAAACCTCTCTCTTAAAGCAGGGAGCCGGAAACAACGACCTGTCCGAAGAGCATCTTGCCTATTTTTTTGCCAACAGAGTCAATAATCCTTTGGGCAACACACCGGATGACAGGATTCTTCATTTAAAAAAAGACTATCATGATGGCGGAAACGGAATGGTCGCTTCTTTCTTCCTCAGCACCTGGTCAGGGATGGTCAATGAATCCAAAGCCCCTCTTCCTACAGACTCCACACACACCTCAGATCTGTCCGTTCCTCTGGCGGACAGTCTTGCCTATGATACCGACGCCTATATGAGGGATGCCGTTTTTTCTGCCTATTCAGAGGATCGCATGAAACTCCTGATATCCGAATATGGTTCTGTTTCCGCTATGATCCTTATGGATAATACCGGAACCTATTATCGGGCGGAAACTGCTGCCTCCAGCTGTCCTTCTTCCGGCAGGGTCAATCATGCAGTTACAGTGATCGGATGGGATGACACTTATTCAAAGGAAAATTTTTCTGCTGCGTCCGGGGTAAAGAACGACGGGGCATGGATCGTCAAAAACAGCTACGGAACTTCCTGGGGAAAAAACGGGTATTTTTATCTTTCCTATGAAGATGCCTCCATTACCAATCTGGTCTGCAATACAGCTGTTTCCTCTCCTGCTTACCCAAATAATTATTTTTATGATGGCGCCTCCACAGGTACAGTCAGTGTCCGATTTCCTTCCGGCTATTCTATTGCCAATGTGTTCACTGCCAATGCCGGAAATGGAAATGCTGAGGAACTTGGAGAAATCGTAGTTGCATCCAAACAGGATTTTACAGAATACCTGATTCAGGTCTATACGGATCTGAAAAACCCTCTGGATCCCACAAGCGGAACGCCGGCCTTTGCCGCACCGATATCGTACACACAACCATTAGCCGGAATTTCTACCATTTCTCTGGATACACCGGTCACACTGACACAGGGAAGCAGGTATTCTGTTGTATTGACCTTCCCCGGAGAAGAAACCCGATACTATGTAGAATCCACAACCTCCGCAGAATCCGGATCCTGGTTTCAGGCAATTGCCGGACTAAAAACCGGTCAGAGTTTTTCTTCTCCTGACAGAACAAAATGGACAGATTGTGCAGCGCTTTCCACAGGCGGCTACTGCTTCAGTATCAAGGCACATACGCGCACACTTGACAGACCTGTGGAACTTCCTTCCACAGTGCCTGCTACTCCAAAGCCTACCGCTGCACCAAAACCTACCGCTGCACCAAAACCCACCGCTACTCCGAAACCGCGTACCTTTCATGTCACCTATAAATCCAACACCCGGCTGAAAACAGGAAATATGCCTTCTGACCGGACAAATTATACCTCAGGAAAAACAGTAAAGGTCAGAAATGCCCCTTACTGTACTTCCCGTTTCTTTCTTGGCTGGAATACACGGTCTGACGGAAAAGGAACTTATTATTATCCGGGACGTACTTTTAAAATCACCGGAAATATAACTTTATATGCACAGTGGAAAACCACCTGCACGTCTTCCTCCCGGCTCATTTACCGGGTCAATGGAAAACAGACCGTGTCCTGCTGTGGAACTTCTAATTCAAACATACGAAAAGTTACCATTCCTTCCACCATCAAATACCACGGGATCACATATAAGGTTACCTCTGTCAAATCCAATGCCTTCCGTGACAAGAAGCGGCTTTCCAGCGTTTCTGTCGGAAACCAGGTTTCCGTAATCGGGTCCAGAGCTTTTTATAACTGCCGTTCTCTGAATCGGGTGACCACAGGAACCGGACTGAAACAGATTGATTCCTATGCATTTGGACGGGTAAAACGCGGATGTATTCTTACCATACGCAGCACCCGGCTGAAAAAAGTGACTTCTCAGATTGATTACCGCTCTCCTAAAATGACTGTAAAAGTGCCCAAAAAGAAGTATTCCTATTATCGCCGTCTTTTCAGAGCAAGATCAAAAACCGTTTCTGTAAAAAAATATTGACTAAAAAAGGGAATGTCGCCGGTTCTTCCGGTACATTCCCTCTTTCGTTTTTCATCGTTTTTTGAAATGGTAAATAATAATTCCAGCCACTGCAGCCACGGTTGCTGCCACGATCCACAAAAACGGAGTCGGAATCTGAGACTCTGTTTCTTCTGTCACCTGACTTCCGGACACCTCTTCTACACTTTCCGGCTGTATCTCTTCTGTTGGTTCCCCTGAATCAGAAGGCTGTTGCGTCTCCGTTGGAGTTGAAGTCATCTCCTTAGCTTCTTCCGAAGCATCCGCAGCTGAAGGAGCCGCTGTTGCAGAAGGCATCTCAGTCACAGAAGGGACTGCTGTTGCGGAAGGCATCTCAGTCACAGAAGGGGCTGCTGTTACGGAAGGCATCTCAGTTACAGAGGGCGCCGCTGTCGCAGAAGGTGCCAGCGTTTCCATTGGGATCAGTGACGCTTCTTCTGTATTGTCCAGATTTACCCACCCCTCTTTTCCATCCACGGTGGTCACTCCCCATCGGCTTCCATCTACCATTTCCGCCTCCTGGGTTATATGGAGGGTATCTCCATTTCTGATATCCCGGACGCCGGGAATCTCTCCGTATTTTTCTCCCGGCCCCTGATAGAGCTTCTGTGTCCCCTCTTTGGTATATGCTGTAATCTCATAATCTGCATTATAATTTACATGATCGCGACCCGCAATATACAGCTCCGAATCAATTGCCTCTTTTCGGGACTTTGCCGGACGGCAGTCATCCAAAGCGACAAATCCCTTCATTCCATGATAGGTTATGTATCCCCAGGTACGGTTATTTGCTTCGTCACTTACTTCACCCTCGATATAAAGAGCTGTGCCATTGGGAATCAGCTCTTCGTCCAGTCTGGCAGATTCCAGATCCGGATTGGCATAAATATGGATTCCTCCCGGTTTTGACTCCACGATCATATAATAATCCGTAGCATAGTCCGGTTTTGTTTTTCCTTTTTGTGCATCGGCTGATACTGTCACAGAGAAACACAGACACAGTAAGAATGCCAGCCAGATCTTCCCATATTTTTTCATATTACAGATACTCCCCTTATCTCTGCCTTTCTTCAGGCTTCCTGTCGTTCATTTTGTATGTATTTTTATCATAACACAGATTGTTCTGTTTGATAATCCCTATTCGTTCTGTATATTTCGATCTTTTTCTCCATAAAAAACCGCATCCTATCCTTCCTGTTCCGGTGTCCACCATGGGAATTCCCGGTTCAGCCATTTTTCACAGAGACTGCTCCACTCTTCACAGGCTCTCACAATTCCCCTGCCGTTCGGATTCGCCGTGAGCTCGTTTCCAAGTCCGATCCCATGGATTCCCTCCGGAAACAGATGATATTCCACAGGATTCCCATTTTTGACCATTGCCCGGACAAAACTCAGAGAGTTTTCCGGAAGTACGGTAGTGTCCTCAAATGTATGCCACAGAAACGTTCTGGGTGTATCCTGATCCACCTGATTTTCCAGGGACATTTTTTCCTTCAGTTCCCCGTATCGTTCTCCCAGAAGATTTCGGAAGCTTTCTTCATGTCCAAACTGACCGGATGAGATCACCGGATAGCAGAGGATCATTCCATTGGGGCATATCTCTTCTGCACGGAGCTTCAGCGCCTCTGTGATCTCGCCCTTATTCCAGAAGGTTCCAAGTGACGCTGCCAGGTGTCCTCCTGCCGAAAATCCCATGACAATGATTTTTTCCGGATCGATCAGCCACTGAGCGCTTCTGTTTCGCAGGATGCTTACCGCCTTTGCCAGCTGATGAAGGGCTGTGGGATAGACTGCCGGAGCAACACTGTAGCGAAGAACTGCCGTATGATATCCCATACTCATAAATTTCACTGCAACAGCCTCCGCCTCCCTGTCCGAGGTCATACGGTAGGCTCCTCCGGGGCAGATCAGGATCACCGGGCGTATCTGTCCCGGATAAAGTTCCTGCGATTCTTCCCAGAAATATGTCATCATATATGCTTCATTCTGATTATTTCTTTTTGGTTCAATCATGATTTTTTCATGTATCATACTTGTTTTCGATTCCTCTTTTCCAATATAAACTGTTATTTACCTTTATTTTACCATAAGAACTTTTTACCGGACAATCTGTTTCTTTCCTGATGATATTTTCATTGTAAACTTTTTGTCCAATTGTTATAATGGTAACAATCTATAACAACGAAAGGAAACAATCTGTCTTGAAAACACTGATCCTGAATGGTTCTCCGCGAAAAAATGGAGATACCGTAAGTCTTTTAAAAATTTTAAAGAAAAACCTCCGGGGAGAGGTCAAAATGGTAGATGCTTATTACTGCAATATTGCTCCTTGCGTAGACTGCCGCTATTGTTGGAAAAATCCCGGCTGCTGCGTCAAAGATGAAATGCAGGAGATCTACTCCTACATTGAAGAATGTGATAATGTTCTCATTGCCTCACCCATTTATTTTTCAGAGCTGACCGGAAAGCTTCTGGATCTGGGAAGCCGCCTGCAGACCTATTTCTGCGCAAAGTTCTTCCGTAACGATATGCCCATAACAAAAGAGAAAAAAGCGGCAGTACTTCTGGTAGGAGGAGGGAAAGGCAGCATGGAAAAAGCCTTCGATACCGCCCAGATCCTTCTCCGTGATATCCACGCCACGAATCTTTTTCCTCTGATCTCCTACCACGGAACAGATGATTCTGTAGTGGCGGAGGATCCGGAAATGCTGAAAAAGCTGGATGAACTTTGTAAATTTTTTAATTCATAACGCCTTCGTAATCAAACATGGGAATGAAGCTTTCTTCAGCCGTCTCCCCCTCCTGGATAAAAGCATTTTCTACTCCGATTTCAAGAGCATAGGAAACAAGCCTCTGATATTCCCTGCGAGTCACCCTGCGATCCAGCTCCGGAAATTCTTTTTTTACCTGGGGAAGAGGGGTATACTGATTCATAAGACTTAAATATACCTGATCTCCGTAGGTTTCATACACATACTTTACCACTGCCCGGGCATTTTTTACATGGCCGGGCAGCAAAAGATGTCTTACGATCACACCGGACTTCATCATTCCTTCTTCGTCAAATTCCGCCTCTCCTGTCTGATTCACCATTTCTTCCAATGCTGCCCGGACGATTTCCGGATAGTCAGGCGCCTTTGAATAACGGGCTGCCGGTTCCCTTTCCATATATTTAAAATCCGTCAGATATACATCTACAATCCCTCTCAGCATTTTCAATGTTTCCACTTTTTCATAACCGCTGCAGTTATAAACAACAGGAATCTTCAGCCCCTGTTCCTTTGCTTTTCCGACCGCCCGGATGATCTCAGGCGTATAATGGGTAGGCGTTACAAGATTAATATTATGAGCGCCTTTTTCCTGAAGTTCCAGAAAAATTTCCCCCAGACGTTTTTCACTGATCTCCATTCCTGCCTCTGTACTGGCAATCTGATAGTTCTGGCAATATACGCACCGCAGGGGACATCCGGAAAAAAATACCGTCCCGGATCCTCTTTCTCCGGAAATACATGGTTCCTCCCAGAAATGAAGTGCAGCCCGTCCCACCAGTATATTTTTTCCGGATACTCCGCAGATTCCGGCTTTTCCATTTTTCCGATCCGCACCGCATTTTCGCGGGCAAAAGTTACATTCTTTCACAAGATCCCCCTTTCACAGATAAAGAAGGAGCCATTGCTCCGGCAGATCATTCGTCTGCCTTTGCAACAGCCCCATCTATCATGGCATTTTACAACAACCAATATAATAATTATTTGTAAAGCGGTCCGTAGTTCTTGCAAGCACGGAAATCAGCGCCTTCTTTGTCCATTCCGAATGCATTCCATGCTGCCGGACGGAAGATCTTCTCTTCCGGAACGTTATGCATGCAAACCGGAATTCTCAGCATAGAGCACATTGTGATAAGGTCTGCACCAATGTGTCCGTAGGAGATTGCACCGTGGTTAGCGCCCCAGTTGTTCATTACACTGTAAGCATCCTTGAATGCGCCTTCTTTTCCGTCGCATCTTGGAGCAAACCATGTACATGGCCATGTATAGTCTGTACGTTTCCAGAGTGTATCAGAAACTTCTTCAGGAAGAGCTACTGTCCAGCCCTCTGCGATCTGAAGAACCGGTCCAAGGCCTTTTACAAGGTTCAGACGGATCATAGTAGCAGGCATCTGGTCTTTTGTCTCAAATCTGGAAGAGAATCCGCCGCCACGGAAGTATCCGTTGTCAGCTGCGTTCCATGTAGTTGCCTCCATGATCGCTTTCTGATCTTCTTCTGTAACATTCCACCATTCTTTCATAACAGCATTGCCGTTTTCGTCTTTTGCACCGCCGTTTGCATCAAGGCAGCAAGCGCCGGAGTTGATCAGATGGATGATTCCACCATTTTCTTTTGCAACGCCTTCAAGATCATAATCTGTTACTCTCTTAACAGCATCCGGGCTCCAGTATGTACGAACATCTGCAAACATCTGTGCACGGTTGGTAAGGAGTTTCATAAACAGCATGCCAAGACCATTGAGTACGTCGTTCTCTGTAGCCAGGATGTATGGCTCTCTTGCGCCATTCCAGTCGAAGGAAGTATTCAGTACTGCCTCTGCAAAGTCGCCGTTCGGATAGAAGTCTGTCCACTGTCTCTGTCCCTGGAAACCGGCAGCGATCGCATTGTGACCGATTGCTTCCTCAGAGAATTTCGGATCAAGTTTGTCACAGCCATTCATCAGCTCTTTGATGATAACTGCCATCTTAACAACAAATTCAAACTGCTCTTCTTTTTTCTCTTCTGACATCTGAAGTTCTTCCGGGTTCTTGTCAAAGCCGATTGTGCAGGTCTTCTTAGCCCATGCAAGAGCTTTTTCGAACTCTTCGTGATCATAGATGCCCTCTGTCATACGGCGGATGATCTCTACCTCGTCAACAGATTCTACACGCATTCCAAGATAGGACTCGATAAAGTCGGAATCCACGATAGATCCGCCGATACCCATACAAATGGAACCGATCTGCAGCCAGGATTTGCCTCTCATGGAAGCTGCTGCAACTGCTGCACGACCGAATCTGAGGATTTTTTCCTTAACGTCTTCCGGAATTGTTGTGTCATCAGCATCCTGAACTTCATGTCCGTAGATACCAAATGCCGGAAGTCCTTTCTGTGCATGTGTAGCCAGAACGGATGCAAGATAAACTGCACCAGGTCTCTCAGTTGCATTGAAGCCCCATACAGCTTTGATTGTCTGAGGATCCATATCCATTGTCTCAGAGCCGTAGCACCAGCAAGGTGTTACTGTAAGAGTAATATCAACGCCTTCTTTTCTGAATTTATCTGCACATGCTGCAGACTCACCAACACGTCCGATTGTTGTGTCAGCAATAACAACCTTAACCGGCTCACCGTTGGAATATCTTAAGTTTTCTTCTAATAATTTAGCTGCAGACTTAGCCATGTTCATGGTCTGGTCTTCCAGAGATCCTCTTACATCAAGTGCTCCTCTACGGCCATCGATTGTAGGTCTGATACCGATTACTGGGTAGCTTCCGATTAATCTGCTCTTTGCCATAATAACAAATACCTCCATTTTTATCATATTTGTTTGTCTGCTCAGGCACTTCCTGCCCTCGCCGCTCATGATTCTATTATAACAATTGCAATATGGTAAATACTTGTGATATAATGGCAAAAAATAGTATAATATTCACTTTTTCAGTATTATCTATAAAAATTCTATAAATTTAGTAAAAGGGGGGAGCCGCTTTGCATGATCTTGATCGAAATGAAAACCGAAAAAGAGGAACTTATGAATTTCCTTTTGAATTCCATCATATTGATCCCACCCATCCCCGGTATGTTATGTCTTACCACTGGCATGTAGAATATGAACTTATGAGGATTCTGGAGGGCACCCTTACCGTCACTTTAGACGAAAAAAGTTTCACAGCCAGGGCAGGAGATATCATATTTGTGCACAGTGGGATTCTTCACAGCGGAATGCCTCAGGTTTGTGTCTATCAGTGTCTTGTATTTGATGGAAATACATTTTTAAAGCATAATTCGGTCTGTGCGGGATATATGCAGAAGATCATCCATCAGGAGATTCTGGTCTACCATCATTTTACCAGGGAGCACAGGGAGATCCAGGATACTGTAAACAGTATTTTCGATGCAGTCTGGCAGAAACCGGAAGGCTACGAACTGACTGTGATTGGACAATTTTACCACTTTTTTGGCATCGTTTTTAGTAAACATTACTATCTGAAAGGTGTCCGCAAGGCCCGGAGAGATTACAAAAGAATTCTGCAGCTGAAGCAGGTGCTGGAATTTATCGAACACAACTATTCCTCACCACTGACACTGCAGCAGTTGTCTGAGTCTGTGTCCATGTCCCCTAAATATTTCTGCAGATTTTTCTCGGAGATGACCCATCAGACTCCCATGGATTATCTGAATCATCAGCGTATCGAACAGGCCTGCTATGAACTGTCCACTACCGATGATTCCATCACAGAGATTGCCTACCGCAATGGCTTTAACGATCTCAGCTACTTTATCCGGACCTTTAAAAAATATAAGGGGATCACCCCCGGGAAATATAAGAGGATCTGAATTCACAGATCCTCCTTTTTTTATCTCAGATATTCTGCCAGCTGGTAAACCCGTTCTTTTGTGATGCCGGCTCCTGTTCCAAATTCCACGGACGCACTCATGGAGCCACCGCCGATCTCCGCAACCGCCGCTTCTACAGCTGCTTCCTTATCCGCAATCCAGGCAAGCTGTTCCTGGGTAAGCGCATCAAAAGAATCCGCCGGAAGGATTTCCCGGATCCTTGCCCACATGGAATTCAGCTCATCGTCCCATAAAGTATAGATTTCCTGGGCAGTTATATTGATCGTTGACTGATCCGCATAGCTGTCTGCTTTCTGATTCAGCTCTGCTTCTCTGGCCTCCAGCTCTGCCAGCTCCGCGTCAATTGAAGAGCCTTCCGAACCCACACCTTCCACTTCTTCATTTCGGAAACTGGAAAACCCTTCTCCCTGCGCCTCATTATAGAGTCCGATAAAGGGAAGACCGGTTTCTGTCAGCTCATTCATATCATAGTAACCTATCCAGCTTCTGTAGTCCTCCGGCAATTCTGCAATAGGCGCTCCCTCTGTATAAAACAGAATCCTCTCAGCGCCCTCCAGTCCGTACGGCTCACTGTATACCCACTTCATACCGTCAATAATCTCTGATGTTTCCGGTTCCTTCTTGTATGTTATAGACTGGATTTCCGCTGAATAGGTGTATTCATTTACCTTTTCCGGTTCTGTGAATTTTCCGGAAAATTCACAGACATATACAGTTCCGTTGGGATATCCTTCTCCGGTTTCCCCCATATTGGTATCGTGATAATTTCCTTCAAAGCTTCCGTCTTCCTGAATCGTAAGCACTGTTCCCCAGGCGCCGACGCCGCTGCTGAATGCAAAATTCAGTCCCTGCACATCCTGATAGGTGAATTCTTCGTTCTGTGTTTCTGTCGGATATGTCTCCATATTCTCAGCCTGTCTTTCCAGTGTTTCCACATCCACCTGCTCCTGTGCCCATACAGTAAATGGTACCGCCATCGCAAGTATAACAGCTGCACAAACGATTTCTGCTGTTTTTTTCTTTTTACTCATTTCATTTCCTCCTTCACCTGCTTTTTCCTGTATAAAACAAAATCAGGTGCAAGCATCACCTGATCTTTGTTTTCTTCATCTATAATACTTCATTCAAAACAGACAGTCCATACTCTGCCAGGCTGTGATCCTCTTCTCCTGTTCCTCCACTGATTCCCAGTCCGCCGATGATGGTATCACCAACTTTAAGAGGTACTCCTCCTGCAAAGATCACAATCTTTCCATTGTCCATTTTATCCACACCGTAGAAGGTACCTCCCGGCTGTGCAAGCTTCGACAATTCCATGGTAGACATTTTTACTGCCACAGAAGTGTATGCCTTTTTTGTAGCCACATCAAAGCTGACCAGAAAAGCTCCATCCATCACATGGACTGCGACCGGATTTCCTTCCGGTCCGCAGATGGCGATCACTGCCTTTTTTCCTCTGCGCCTGGCCTCTTCTTCAATCTTTTCGATCAGGCGCTTGGCACTGTCCAGAGTAATCCTGCCCTGTACGCCCATTCTTTTTAATACTTCCTGAATGACAGCCTCACTGGCTGCAGGATTCTGATTCTGTTCCATGGATTTTTCCTCTTTTCCACCATTAACAGCTTCTGAAGCTGTATTATCCACCTTCTTTTCCATCTTTGCATCCGTATATCTTGCAAGTACATACAGATAATCTGCCAGACGGTTCATAAAGATCTTTGCACCGTTATCCGCACCAAATTTCACACTGACTGCTGCAAGGGCGCGTTCTGCTCTCCTTGAGACTGTACGGGCAATATCCAATTCTGCGGAAAGCCGGCACTGGCCGGGAAGGATAAATTCCTTCGGTCTCTGGAAAAGCCCTTCCATACGGTCGATCTCCTGTTCCAGAAATTCCGCTGTATGTTCATCAAGCTTATATTCTTTGTTATAAGGATCTGCCACACCTGCCATGACCGTGATCAGAATACGCTGGATGTTTTCCAGCATACGGATGTTTTCTTCATCTTCGATCATTGTTTTTACCAGTCCCAGATGGCTTGTCAGCTCGTCAATAGTTCCTACCAGCTGAATACGGTCGTCTGACTTGGAAACATTTTTTGTGCGGACCAGACTGGTCGTGCCTCTGTCACCGCCTTTTGTATAAATGCTCATAACGACATCTCCCCATTTTCTGTATAAATCGGTTTAAACGGCATTTTCTTTACCGCTCTCGCACTGTTGCTCCCCAGATTCCTGCACTGCCAGAAACGGGGATCATTCAATTCAAATACATTTTTTCCTTTTGGAAGTCCTGCCATCTGCATGGCGATCCTCCTGCCCTCCATTCCGATCCCGGAACCCAGCATGGAATCTTTGGCTGCTTCATAAGCAAGTGTATCCATGTCTCCTTTTCCGGAATGTACTTCGTAAAGGACACCCTCTTCCTCAATTCCTGCACAGATCTCCCGAAGAAGATCCTCATCAGGATCTCTTGTATAAATGATAACAGTTGGCTTATTTACAATCATCTTCCCTCCGTTATCTGCTGCTTAAATATGACATTAACAAACCTGTGGCAACTGCATTTCTCGGACCCTCGGTTCCCCGGATATTTCCCCGTCCACAGACGATCCGGTACTCTGCCAGAGCTTCTGTCAGCATCTCCGGGATTTCAAAATCCTCTGCCGAACCTCCCACCAGCACCACGTTTGGTATCTTTCTTAAATCATGATCCGGAGCCACTTTTTCCAGAGCGCGGATGGCATTTCGCACAAACACCTTGCGCTTGGCTTCCCTTCGCACCTCCAGGATCTTTTCCATTGGGATATCTTCCTCCACCTTCAGCATTTCGCCTGGTGCAAGAAGTACCACATGTCCATAATATCTGGGATCTATGGATTCTTCAAAAAACTGCATGGAACCATTTTCCAGTCTCATATGAAAAAGGCTTTCTACCTTTCCCATCGGATATTTCTTGATCTGTTCTGCCGTAGTACGGCTGCCCAGTCCAAGCTCCGTCTGGATCAGCATGGTCACAAGCTCTCCCGCTCCTGCCTGATGTGTCGTGCGGACACTGCCGTCTGTTTCCAGTACTGCAGCATCTGTAGATCCGCCTCCCATATCAAGGATGGCAAGAGGAAGTCTTGTTCCCGGTGTCGTCAGGGAACCTAACGCTGCCATTACCGCTTCCACACCGGCTACCACTGCTTTGATATGCAGTTCCTGTTCCAGTTTTTCTGCTATCTTCTGCATAGGAAGATGCTTTGTTTTTACCATTGCGGCGATCCCTACCGCTTTTTCCATACAGGTCTCACCTGCCAGTGAACCTGAGATTTCTACCGGAGCCATGGTATCCACTGCCAGGATATCTGTGATCCTTGCTTCGTGGTCTCCCTCTGCCGCAACATCCGTCATACTTTTTTTGATACGGTTCAGCATATTTCCCACATTGGTATCCTGCTGTCCGTCAATATCCCGGATCTCGCCTGCTTTATGAAGACTGTCCATGATCGTATCTGCTCCGGTATCGATATTCACACGGATCTCCTGCGTGCCGTGAAAATTGATCTCACCTGCAGGAAGAACATTTTCTCTGATATTTCCATTTGGTGTGCGGATAACTACCGCACTTCTTTTTCCGATCAGACTTTTGGCAATAGGGGTAACTGCCTTTGTCTCCTCTGCATCCAATCCCAGAAGAGTAGCAATTCCATAAGGATTGCTCAGCATTCGTATTCCTGTTCCCGGAAGTGCTACCTCAATGGCTACAAGCTTTTCCTCCGGTACCCTTTCTATATGCCGTACTTCATCAATGATCGGAATCTGCCTGTTCAGGCGGTTTTCCACAAGAACAGCCTCGTCTGCCTGGAGGATCAGTCCCCGGATATCCAATTCCGGAATATGCTGGTTCAGCCTGGCTGCCACTTCTTCATAGGAAAACTTATTTGACGCCACTACTATATAGGGAACATCTGGTTTTCCTTTCCAGATGTTTTCCAGATGGATCAGATATCCGGCAGCCTCTCCTGCTCCTGCGGGAGTAGAAGGATTATGACCGATCATGGAAGATTCCGTGATAATGGTTTCCGTAATGGTTTCCATTGCCGTGTCACCAATCACAGGCGCAGCCTCATTTAAGCGCACTAAATCAAGGGCTTCTAAAGGCTGCCTGATTTGATCCATGGCCTCCTGAAGAGCCGCCTTAATCCCATGAACGTTCGGAAGCGTTCCTTTCGTTCCTGTGGTAATACGGGAAGCGGAGGAGAGGAAATGAAAACTTCCATCCTCTCCCACGCTGCCGATACATACTTCAGTTGTGGAATTTCCTATGTCAACACCAGCAATCAGTTTCAAAGAAGAATTCCCCTTTTTTCATAAATTTCAGCTGCTTCCAGAACCAGCTTTGCACAATGAGGAGCATTGTATTTTTCAAGAAGCTCCTGTGCCATAAATACAAGTTCTTTTTTTGTAGAGCGGTTTGGTCTCAGCTTATTATACATTGTTAATATTACTTCGTCCGGTACATTGGCAAGTTCTGAAGCTCTCTGGAAATTTGCTTCCATCTGAGGATTATCCGCTTCCTTTGCTACCTGTCCCTGACGTTTCAGCATTTCCGGAGATATCTTGATATCCTCGGCCTGTACATTACCTCTTTTTACCTCTTCCAGCGTAATATCAGAAAGCTTTTTGCCAGTTTTGGAGGTAATGGTATCCGCTTCATTCTGTCCTAAAGGATAGCTGCTCATTATCTTCCCTCCCATTCGATCATGCCTTTTTCCGGATCCAGCTGCTCAGTTTCTACAATATGCATAAGAGCCGCTTTCACCTGATATTTTGCACGTACCATAGGATCGTTGGTACACTCGATAGGAGTTACCTTCTCTCCTTTTACATATCTGGCTGCATTGCGTCCGATCTTACGATAGGTTTCCAGATCCATAAGCGGTGCCTGTGGAAAAAGCTCCAGATTGGAAAGAGGATACAGATCCTTCTGATGGATCACTGTAGTTCCCTTTGACTGGATTCCGATTCCGATTCCGGAACCGGAAAGCTTAGCTGCCTGAAGTGCCATAAAACACACATCAGAAGTATCCAGCACCTTTACTACACGGGATGTCATTCCCTCTTCCTCAATACCCGCTTTTACATTGCGAAGTACTTCATCCAGAGGAATTCCTCCCATGGTCTTATTGATTTCTGTCTGAAATGCTGCGCCCACACCGATCACGATCTCCCTGGGATCAGTTCCCTGGGCAGCACGTGCCGCACCCTCATAAGAATGTTTCGGGCGCATCCTTGTTCTGCCTGCAAGTTCCTGTGTACTGGAAGGCTGCTGCATTTCTGCCTGTGTCTGGGGCTGTGCACCATTCTTATGCAACTGCTCCACCACTGCCTGAGTAATGGCTCGTATCAGCTGTTCATTTACTTCCATGGCACACCTCCTAAAATTCGTTTACATTGATCCTGTGAGGAATTGCTTTGATCTCCTCCCAGCGCTTGCCGGAAACACGATATCCGGTTCCCGGTCCCATATAATCGTTCGGAGTATTTACACCGGACATTACCTGGAAATGCTCGTCCAGGATCGCCGCTGTATGCATATAATCTCCGATCACTCTCTGTTTCAGCATGTTCAGGATGTTTTCCGCAAGCTCTGTATAACCGCTTTCTGCCAGAGCTTTTACCACATCAACTCCTGTAATGCCGCGTTTCATCATGTCGTCTGCAGACATCAGATCTGCTGCCGCATCACGCTTCAGCGTATCCCTGCTTCCGTGCGCGTAGGTAACTGCCTCCACCTGTTCATCTGTCACCTCGGTAAGTCCAAGATATTTAAAGACTGCCTGAACTGCTTTTCCTGCGGTACGGCGTACACGGATCACGTCCTCTTCCGTAACCGGGCGAAGGCCTCCGTCTACCTGCATATCTCTCTGCATCACATTATAGTCATCAAAATCCTCCGCATCGAAATTGGAGCCTGCAAACATGTTGTCATAGTTTGGCTCTGCCGCATATCCGGAGAAGATAAAATCTGTTCCCGGCATAAACTGCAGCATAGTCCTTGCAGTCCTTCTCATATCTGAGTTGGAAAAGCTCTGGTCATTGGAGGAAGCACATTCCAGGCCAAGAAGAGCTGCCACAAGGTTTTCACCAATAATCTCACGGATTCCTGCCGGAACTCCGGCAGCTACACCAACGCAGCTTACAGAACCATTCTGGATTCCCTGGCTTCCTGCGCCCTTGGTCACATAGAGACAGCGGCACTCAAGATAAAGCATGGATTTCATCTCACTGCTTCCCATAAGCACCTCGCTGCCTGCACCTGAAGTAAAGCGAACCTTCAGTCCTCTGGAAGCATAAGCGGAATTCAGAAATGCTTTGGAATACGGAGTATCATCTCCGTCGATAAATACTTTTTCTGTACCATATACAGAAAGAGTTTCTGCATATGTTGTAAGACCACGGATTCCCAGTTCCAGTTCCGTTGCTTCTTCTGCAGAGCACTGTGTAAGGACACCCGGGCGTCCAACCTGAGAGCCGATCAGAAGAGCCATTGCACTGAACGGTGCATAACGTGCCACGCCCATTGTAGTCTCTTCTTCACTGAAGCCTCTTAATGCTCCCTCTGCAGCATCTGCTGCGATCTGTACCGGATCATCTTTCAGATTGGTGATATGTGCCTGGTTGCCCGGCACCTTTCTGGCACGCATTTTCTGCATACCCATCATCATCTCCACCACGTTCAGGCAGTTGATAACTTCTGCCATCTTCGCCGGTGTGATGCCGGATACGATCTCCAGGATTTCCTTACGGGAAACATGGATATCCACAATCTTTCTGGCTATTTCCAGAGAAGAAACCGCCATAGACGCCTCTGCTCTGTCTGTACGGATCGCGTAATCTGCAATAAACTGATCCAGGAAGTCAAAGTCTTCTCTCTTCTTTCCGTCCAGTTCTGTGATCACACCATCTTCAATTTTTATGGAAGGCTCCGGATCATACGGGCTGTGCATAGCCACAAATCCCATCTCCGGCCATTCGTCAATAAAACCGTCTTTATTCACTGCCCGGCGATCCAGCGCCTCTATTCTTTTCGATCTTTTCATAGTGTCTACCTTTTCAGAGAAGTCTTTCACAGCTTCTGTTCTCCTTTATCAGAAGGACCACAGTTTTGTGTAGATCCTGATAATATCTTCCTTGGTCGGTACTCTGGGGTTCGTAGGTGTACATGCATCTGCAAGAGCTGCCTCTGCCATTTTATCTACTGCCGCAAAGTATGCATCCGGTGTAATTGTCCCGATTTCCTGAATAGTAAGAGGAATGTTCATCTCTTTCAGCATAAACTGAATCCAGTTTACAAGAGAACGGACGCTCATTACCTTATTGTAATTACTCAGTCCCAGGATATGGGCGATATTTGCATATCTCTTCACTGCCGGAAGATATTCTTTCTGACTTCTGCTGTGTTTGTTGATATTTGAGTTAAACTCTACAATATGAGGAAGCAACATCGCATTTGCTCTTCCATGAGGAATATGGAACATCGCTCCAAGCTGATGTGCCATACTGTGCGTAATTCCAAGTCCTGCCGTATTGAAGGAAAGTCCTGCAAGGCAGGATGCCACATGCATTTTCTGACGGGCATGCATATCTGTTCCGTCCAGATAAGCTCTCAGGAGGAACACACCGCAGATCTCAATGGATTTTTCTGCCAGTGCAGAAGAAAACTCATTGTGATCAAGGCTGACATAAGATTCCAGCGCATGCGTAAACACGTCCATACCGGTATCCGCTGTAATAGAAGGCGGAACACTTTTTACCAGCTCTGCGTCAAGAATCGCCTCATCTGCTGTCAGACTGTCAGAAACGAGAGGATATTTAACCTTTGCCTCCGTATCATTGACAACTGCAAAAGAAGTGACTTCCGAACCGGTACCGCTGGTCGTAGGGATTGCAATCAGTCCTACATCTGCATAGTGATTGATCTTCAGGGCGAATTCACGGATCGCCTTGGAAGAGTCAATCGCGGAACCGCCGCCTACTGCTACGACCACATCCGGCTGAAAGCTCAGAAACTTCTTAACACCGTCTGCGATCTTATCTACAGGTGCATCCGGAACTACATTATGAAAAATATCATAGTCCTTACCGCCTTTATTCAGCGGCTCTGTGATCAGATGGATCATATCGCTCTGAACCACAAAAGGATCTGTGATGATCAGAACTCTCTGATATGGAATATCTCTCAGCCTGTCCAGTGAATTCTCACCAAAATGGATGACTGTCTTCATCTCAAAAGTCTTCATATATGATGCTCCTTTTCTATGGCTGTATCTGGGGATAACGACATTCGATCCCCGCATCTGTAAAACATGCAAGCCACTTTTCAGAAGGCTTTTTGTCTGTTACAACCATATCTAAATCCCGCAGTTTTCCGGCTACGGAAAAAGCGGTCTGATCAAATTTTGTACTGTCAACAACCAGAATCTTCCGGCGTCCGGAGGCAAGCATGGCTTTTTTTGTGGTGCCAAAAGCCTCCTGGGATTCCATAATCCCCCATTCCTGATCCAGCGCCTTACAGGAAAAGAACACCTTGTCCACATAATAGGACCGGATTGCTTCTTCTGTTCTGGATCCCAGAAAAGCAAGATACCCTTCCTTCATTACACCGCCTGTGGAAATTATATTCCAGCCGGATACATCGGAAAGCTCGATCAGGATCTCCATAGAATTCGTGATCACCGTCAGTCTTTCTTTTTCTTTCAGCGCCTTGGCGATAAATACAGCCGTGGTGCTTGCATCCAGAAAAATATGATCTCCGTCCTGAACCAGTGATGCAACGATCTCTGCCATTTTCTGTTTCCCGGCCACATTCTGGTTTTTTCGAATATTAAAGGGCAGGTCAATACTCACATTTTCATTAATGACAGCTCCACCGTAGCTTTTTGTGGCAAGCCCTTCTTTTTCAAGCTTATCCAGATCACGGCGTATGGTCTCCTCTGAAACATCATAGAGCTGGCTCAGTTCACTGACCACCACTCTTTTTTCTGTCTGAAGCTTCTCAAGGATAAGATTCCGTCTTTCTAATGCCAGCATTTTTCCCGCCCCCTTTTGAGAACTTTATTTTTATAAATTATAAAATAGAATCGATCATGCGTCTGTCCGGATGAGCGATCACAGAAGAATCCAGATACATGCCCTTTTCGGCAACATGCTCTTTCGCCTTCTGGATGGATGCTTCCACAGCGGAAACCTCTCCGGTGATCAGCATAAAGGATTTGCCGCACATTCCTTTTGCAATGCGCAGCTCGATCACATCTACGATAGCTGTTTTTGCAGCCTGATCTGCAGCCTCGATGATAGATGCCGCATCGTAAGTCTCTAAAATACCCAGTGCACTGATATCCTCGATCACAGTAGTCCCGTACATTGCCGGGAACAGAGATTCGTGAGGATTTCCCAGTACAAAACTGTCAATACATTTGTCCTCGTAAGTTGTAACCGCTGTGTCAACAGCCGCCTTTACCGCACTGAGATCACCAGTGATAATTGCAATATATTTGCCCGGACATACGGTCTGCGCCTCAACGATTTCTACGTCAGAGGTTTTTACCATGGCATCTGCTGCTGTGATGCCTGTGGCAGTTGTTTTAAATTCAATCATTCCGATTGCTTTACTCATTTTCTGCACGTCCTTTCTACTTTGCTGCAATTATGATGTAGCGGTCTGTTACTTCAGTTACTTTACCACAGATACTTGCGTGGATGCCAACGCTTAATCCGTCGGCAGGTTTGGCAATCATCTGTCCTCTTGTTACTTCATCGCCTGTTTTCACAATTGCCTGTGCCGGAGCACCAATATGCTGACTCAGAAGGATCTTAACCTTCGGAATAGATACCAGAGTTTCATCCAGCGGTGCATCCTTATCGTATTTTGTAAGACCAAGGCGGGCCATCAGGCGCTCCTCCGGAACCTTACGATACTCTCTGGAAGGCTGTACCGGTACCGGCTCTACTCCCTGTGCCGATCTGACTCCTGCTTTACGGAGTCCGTTTTTCATATCCAGAAGAAGTGTTCTGGGTGCCAGACTCTGTGGGCATGCATACATTTCACATACGCCGCAGGAACAGCAGAAATGAGAATCCAGATACGGATTCAGGTCTCTGAAATCACCATTGGCTGCCGCTCTCATGAAACGGGCCGGGTCAATGGGATGTCCCAGATTATTTCTCGGGCAGAGATCCGTACAGGAATTACACTGACAGCAGATAGATGCTGCCCTTTTTAAATCTATGGAAGAAGTTCTCTGCTTCTTCATTACAATGCAATGATCCTTCGGAAGGACCAGGATTGCATTTGTTGTCTTTGTTACAGGATCGGAACCGCTGCCGATACGGCCCATCATTGGTCCGCCGACAAAATATACGGCATCCTTTGTGGTAATTTCGCCTGCCTGTTCCACCACCTGATCCAGTGTACATCCAATCGGTACACGAACGGTTACCGGCTTGCTTACTTCCGCAACAACAGATACGTATTTATCTGTGACAGGCATCTGTTTTTCCAGGGCACGATATACATTATAGATAGTCTCTACGTTGAACACGATGACTCCCTGCTCGATGGGAAGTCCGCCTGGTCTTACCACACGTCCGGTAGCTTCATAGATCAGCACAACCTCATCACCCATAGGATAAACCTCATCAAGAAGATGGATCTTTACCTTTGGGAATTCCTCAATATGCTGCTGAAGTGCTTTGATTGTCTGCACATAAGATTTTTTGATTCCGATGATGGCATCCTGAGCACCAACAGTCTCTGCAACAAGGCTGAAGGTTTTCATGATCTCATATGCATGCTTTTCCAGTAACTGTCTGTGTAACTTCAGTAATGGTTCGCACTCTGCACAGTTCATGAGAATGGTGTCCGCTTTGTCTGTCAGCTTTGCATAGGTAGGAAATCCGGCGCCGCCGGCACCTGCCACACCATTGTCCTGCATTATTTTCTGTAATTCTTTGATTTCCATGGCGTTACTCCAATCCTGCACCGTCATCGATGATACCGACTATCGCCGCATCAATAGGTGCTGTTTCTTCGCCGCAGCCGATTCTTGCTGCGCTTCCCTGTGCCACCAATACATACTCCCCGATCCCTGCTCCGATAATGTCGATCGCAACGATCTGGCTGAGGTCTGATTTCATATGATGCACCGGCTCTACAATCATAAATTTCTGTCCGATCAATTTGTCACTTTTCCGCGTGGAAACCACGCTTCCAACTACTTTGCCTACAATCATGTGAGCCTCCGCATAAATATTCTTCTTAATCCTCCTATGGGGATGCGGCCCAATAAATCTCATAAGATCCTGTCATGTGCTGCATCCCCTGATTTTCGGAGGAATATTATTTTATAATGGTAACTGTATTGCCTGTGGCAATCTTTGCTGCATTTGCCTCATCGGTGTCAATATGCATTTCCAGTGTAAAGCTGTTATCCACGCGGATCTTTACATGATTAAAGATGGTTCCGCGCTCATTGTCCGCTTTAACAGAAACGATATCTCCATCCTTCACACCTGCAGCCTGTGCATCCTTCGGAGCCATGTGAATATGGCGCATAGCCACAATACATCCCTCTTTCAGATAAATGGCGCCCTTCGGTCCTACAATGGCAACAGGGGCACTTCCTTTTACATCTCCGGATTCACGAACCGGTACTTTCATTCCCAGTTTAATGGCATCTGTTGCTGATACCTCAACCTGGGATGCTTTACGAACCGGTCCAAGGATTCTCACGTTCTCGATTGCACGAAGTTTGAGACCGACAATGGTCACTGTTTCGTTTGATGCAAACTGACCGCCCATCAGCTCTTTCTTTTTTGTAAGCTGATATCCGGGACCGAATAATGCCTCTACATGCTCCTGTGTCAGATGGATGTGCCTTGCGGAAACTCCGATGGGAACCATAAAGCCGTCGCTTTTGTCCTCTTTCTGATTAATGGCATCAATGACCATTTTTGTGATCAGTTCAATATTATTCGTTTCCAAGATACACCTGCTTTCTGTACGAGGTACATTCTTATCTGCCGGGCAAATATGAATGTATCATACGGATACTGAATTATTTAAGAACCGGAAGGATCTTCTCAACATCTGTATGAGGTCTCGGAATTACATGTGTAGCTACCAGCTCTCCAAGTCTGGATGCTGCTGCGCTTCCGCTCTCTACTGCAGATTTAACTGCACCTACATCTCCACGTACCATAACAGTTACAAGACCGGAACCGATTTTCTCTGTTCCAACAAGAGCAACGTTAGCTGCCTTGCACATCTGGTCTGCAGCTTCGATTGCTGCTGTAAGTCCTCTGGTCTCAACCATTCCTAATGCTTCCTGTGTCATGATTTTTTCCTCCTTATATGGATAATCCTGATCCGGTGATTCTTACCGGATTATTTTTCCGGCTGTTCAGCCGCTTCGTCTGTCTGCTGAGCAGATTTCTTTTTCCATCGGCTTGCGCTGAGCTCCACAAGCTTGACGATCTCCTCGTGAGGCCGCGCGATCACTGCATAGCTTGCCGGTTTCTTAATTGCCTTGGCTGCCGCTGTTTCAACAGCTTCGGTGACAGCCGACACATCACCCTGTACAATAAGAGTTACCAGTCGCCCGCCCAGCTTACGTTCCCAGGACGCCAGCTCAACGTCTGCAGTTTTACACATAATGTCAAGGGCATCCATAGCCGCTACGACACCTGTGATTTCGATAAAACCATATGCTTTATTCACGAGCGAACTCCTTTATATTTGATGATCAGATAGTCGGCAGAATTTTTTCTACGTCTGTGTGAGGTCTCGGGATCACATGTGTAGCTACCAGCTCTCCAAGTCTGGATGCTGCTGCGCTTCCGCTTTCTACTGCTGCTTTTACAGCTCCAACATCTCCGCGAACCATAACAGTTACAAGACCGGATCCGATCTTTTCTGTTCCAACAAGAGCAACCTCTGCTGCCTTTGTCATTGCATCTGCTGCCTCGATTGCAGCGGTAAGTCCTCTTGTCTCAACCATTCCTAATGCTTCCTGTGCCATTTTATTTCTCCTCCTGAATCAAGTTTGTTTTATTAGGGATCATGCTTTGTCAGCTCTTATCAAGCGCGCTGATCTTCAGCATTTTTTCCGTTCCCTCTTCAGGGTTCGGAATAATATAGTGCTGTACCACACCAGTCATCCGGTTCGCTACTTCCATTCCGGTTTCAACGGCTGCAGTCACATCCGTCACACTTCCGCGGAATTTAATGCATACCAGAAGCGGTACTGGCAGGCTGTCTGCATTGGCAGGCTTATTCTTATCGAATACCTCCAGGCGGACATTGGCTGCCTTACAGCCGGCATCTGCCGCTACAAAGGCTGTGGCCAGCCCAAATACTTCCAGAATTCCTACAGCTTCTGCCATCTTGCTTCTCCTTTATTATCCGGATTATTTATTAACAATCGCAATTTTCAGACCTGTCATTGCAAGGTTTGTCTCAAGCGCTTCATTAATCTCCTCAAGAGGATATTTATGAGTGATCAGCTCAGACATTGGAAGTCCGATTGCTTTTGCTCTCTTAAGGAAATCAAATGTAGTTGCGTAATCTCTCAGGTTGTATACCCAGGAGCCAACCAGGTTGATCTCTTTGGAGCAAAGGTCGAAATGCGGATTGATCTGTGCATCTCCGCCATTGATGAAGAAGCCAAGTTCGCAAAGACCGCCGCCATTACGGATAAATTTGTAGATATTTGCATGTGCTTTCGGGTTTCCTGTGCACTGGAATGCAAAGTCTGCAAGATGTCCGCCCTGTGCTTCCTCAACTGCTGCTGCAAGAGCCTCAACTCCCTGATGGTTCATGAAGTTAACTGTTGTGTTTGCACCCATTCTCTTGGCAAATTCCAGACGCTGCTCATTTCCGTCTACTGCACAGATATTTTCGATACCCATGGTACGGAGAACTGCAATACAGATAAGACCGATCGGTCCGCAGCCCTGAACAACAACTCTGCTGTTGAATTTCAGGATACCTGTTGTTTTTGCTCTCTCTACCGCATGGATCAGAACCGCACATGGCTCGATCAGAATACGGGAATCCAGATCCAGGTCACTTACATTAAAGAAAGTAGAACCGAATTTTCCTCCTCTGATAAAGATGTAGTCAGCGAACCATCCATTGAATTTTACATCATCATCCGGAAGAAGTCCATATACATCTGCTCCGCCTACGTTTTTCTTGTTCAGGTCAAACATTGTGATCTCCGGATCATCCTTGAAGATCATGCAGGTAACAACCTTATCGCCTACCTGAACCGGTTTGCCGGCTGTATCAACCTTGACGTTTTTACCCATTGCAACGATCTCACCTGTTCCCTCGTGTCCAAGGACTACCGGGATCAGACCAAACGGATCGTTTTTGTATTCATGAGCATCTGTTCCGCAGACACCGCATCCTTCTACTTTAACAAGGATGTCGTCGTCTCCCAGTTCCGGAAGCGGATATTCCTGAAGCTCAAAATGTTTTTTCTCGGTCATCATTGCAACTCTTGCAGTTTTCGGGATTCCGCCGTTTGCTGCCGGAGCCGCCGGAGCAGAAGCTGCTGCCGGAGCAGCTCCTTTTCCTGTCATGCCGGAAAGAACCTGTTTTACGATTTCTTCAATATTTACATTGTTCATATCCATTGTTCTATTCCTCCTGATTAACGAATGCAAAGGCTGTCAGACATTACGCAGCGTCTTCTCTTTGTGAATGTGCTTGCGCTTGTAAGACCTTCTCCTGTACGGCTTGCAATGGTAAATGTACAGTAGCCCTCTCCTCCGAATCCAAGTGCGGAATAGGACGGACCGTTCTTTACAAGGATCGCAGTGTCGATTGCTTTTGCATATTTAGTGATATTGTCAACGTTCTTGGAGTGGATATGTGCGGAGTGGCGGTTGCCATGCTCCAGCCATACTGCCTGCTCAACAGCGTCGTCAAAATCTTTTGCTCTTACAACACCAAGGATCGGCATCATAAGCTCTTCTGCGATCAGCGGATGCTCCTTCGGTCCCTCAAAGGTAATGCAGCGGATATTTGCCGGTACATTTACCCCGATCATGGAAAGAAGTGTTCTTGCATCCCTTCCTACACATTTACGGTTCAGTCTGCCGCCTGCCAGAACAACCTCTGTCAGTTTGTCCTGTTCTTCCTTGGAAGCCAGATAGCAGTCATTTTCTGTAACCATGTAGTGCATCAGCTCATCTACAACAGAAGATACTGCAACGATCTCTTTCTCTGCGATGCAGGGAAGATTGTTGTCAAATGTACATCCGTTTACGATGTCTCTTGCAGCCTTGCGGATATCAGCAGTCTCATCTACAAGTGCAGGAGGATTTCCTGCTCCTGCTCCGATTCCTCTCTTGCCGGAGGAAAGGACTGCTGTTACAACACCCGGACCACCTGTTGCAGCGATCAGCGGGATATCTTTATGTTTCATCATAATATCACTTGTTTCCAGAGTAGGTTTCTCTACGGTAACTGCGATATTATCCGGACCACCCACTTCCAGAGAAGCCTCATTCAGCAGGTTGATCGCATAGATTGAAGTTTTGATTGCAGCCGGATGAGGGTTGAATACAACTGTATTACCGCCAGCCAGCATACCGATGGTGTTGCAGAGAACTGTTTCACTTGGGTTTGTGCATGGTGTGATCGCACCGATCACTCCGAATGGTCCCATCTCGATCAGAGTAAGACCTCTGTCTCCGGACCATGCTGTAGTAGTGATATCTTCAGTACCCGGAGTTTTGTCTGCAACAAGATGATGTTTCAGGATCTTGTCACCAACATTACCCATTCCGGTCTCTTCCACACCCATACGGGCCAGAACTTCTGCATTTTCTTTGATTTTTTTACGAATGCAGGTAATGATCTTTTCTCTCTGATCCATGGACATTTTCTTTACGATCAGTTCAGACTTCTTCGCTGCCTCGATCGCATCGTTCATATCCTTAAAAACGCCATGTTTTCCGGCCGGAGCTTCTGCAATCTGCATTTTTGCCATAACTTCCTGTACAATTTCCTGTACCATATTCTCACTTATTGGCATGAGATTGACCTCCTTAAATTCGTTCCGTCAAAAATTATTTCATTCCAAGCTGTGCCATTACCTGTTTTGTGATGTTTGCGATAAGCTCAGCGTCTGCTTCCTGTGCTTCCGGAGCATGTGCTACCATACATCCGCCGCAGTTGTGGCAGTTAAGGCCGTTTTTGTTCAGGCAGAGATCTGCCGGATGTTTGCCCGGAAGACCCATTTTTCTTCTGATCTCGTACAGTTTTTCGATTGTCTCTTTGTCGAATTCCTTCGGTCCGCCAAGAAGTTTGCTCTGATACAGAAGCTGTGCGTAGAACTCAACGGATTCCATTTTCATGTAAGCAGCGTTCAGGTCTGTAGACCATGTCAGTGCACCGTGGCTCTCAAGAAGAACTGCATCGAAATATGGAAGATATTTCTCAAGTCTGTCCGGAATCTCCATTGTAGAAGGTGTACCATACTCAGCGATCGGAACGCAGCCAAGTGCGATAACTGCCTCAGGCATGATCGGCTGTGTCAGCGGAATACCTGCAATTGCAAAAGAAGTAGCATATACAGGATGAGCATGTACAACAGATCCTACATCCGGTCTCTTCTGATATACTCTCATGTGCATTTTGATCTCAGAAGATGGTTTGAATCCCGGATTAGCCTGGATCACATTACCTTCTGCGTCTACTTTACAGATATACTCTGGTGTCATGAATCCTTTAGATACACCTGTCGGTGTGCAGAGGAATTCATTGTCATTCAGTTTTACGGAAATATTTCCGTCATTTGCTGCTACCATGTTACGGTTGTAGATACGTCTTCCGATGTCACAAATCTGTTTTTTGATTTCAAACTCGTTTACCATGCTTTTTTCCTCCTTAAGCAATTTGGTTTCTTTTTTATTTATAAGGAGATTCTACTCCTTATTCACAGGATTGTCAAGGGAATCTTGTTGATTCATGTTGTTTCTGTCGGTTTTATGTTGTTGTTTTTGTTGTGTTTCTATTTTTTGTCATTTTCTGAAAAAATATACAATTGTATAAACCCTTGTAAATGGGGGAATTCTGTGTTTTTTCTGTATTTTTAAAAGCCACATTTGTATTGTGCAAAAACAGTCATCCCCCAATCTGTACCCGAAGGGAAGAGCTGCTCTCCGCCGCCATTTTCAGGGTTTTCATCTTCTCCGGCTCCGGCGGAAGGATTCCTTCCATCAGATACTCCCGTCCCAGACCTTCGTATTTATCCTGCCCCAGTCTGTGGTAAGGCAGCAAATGCAGTTCCTCCACACCCGGAAGCGTATCTGCAAATGCCGCGATCCCGCGGATTTCTTCCACGGTATCATTGAAGGAAGGGATCACCGGAACACGGATAATCAGCCTGGTCTGTCCTGACAGAGCCACCTTACGGGCGTTTTCCATCATCAGCTCGTTAGACCGACCCGTAAACATTTTATGTTTTTCAGGATTGGTATGCTTGATATCCATAAGATAAAGATCCAGATAAGGAAGCAGCTGGCGGATTTTTTCAAAATCCGCGCAGGCCATACTTTCTATGGCAGTATTGATCCCTCTTTCCTTTGCCGCCCGGAGAAGATCTCTGGAAAACTCCGGCTGACAGAGACATTCCCCTCCGGAAAGAGTCATTCCTCCTCCCGATCGGTAGTAATAAGGTCTGTCCTTTTCCACCTCTGCGATCATCTCTGCCACTGTGGTATCTCTTCCGATCACTTTTTCCTCACCCATGACCTTCATGGTCTGAATTCGGTATTCCTGCGATTCCGGATTACAGCACCAGCGGCACCGGAGTACACATCCCTTCAGAAAAACAATGGTACGGATCCCCGGTCCGTCGTGAACGGAATATCTCTGGATATCAAATATCCTCCCCTTCGTATTTAAATAATCCATAGTATGCCTTTCCTGTATCAACACCTGGTTCTTTTCTTCCGTCAGACCTGTCAGAAGCCCTGCTCGGTTCTTCTGATGATATCGTCCTGAAGAGATCTGGAAAGGGTGGTAAACAAAGCGCTGTAACCGGCCACACGGACAACCAGATGCTTATATTTCTCAGGATTCTTCTGGGCATCCAGAAGCGTATCTCTGTCAACCACGTTAAACTGTACATGCATGCCTTTCTGGTCAAAATAGGAACGGATCAGCGCCACAAATTTTTCCAGCCCCGCTCTTCCGGCAAGTGCGGAAGGATGAAATTTCTGATTGAACAGTGTTCCGTTTGACACAATATAATGATCCAGTCTGGAAACAGAAGTCGCTGCAGCAGTCGGCCCTTTTACATCCTTTCCTGCAGATGGTGACACACCGTCAGCTACAGGCGTATGGGCATAGCGTCCGTCAGGTGTTGCTCCCGTCTGTCCTCCCAGAGGAACATTGGCCGACACAGGATACAGACCGGCCTGGTACTGGCCTCCTCGCGGATTTCTGTAGTTCTGAAGAGGTCTGGTATATGTATAAGCCACGTCTCTGGCAAAATAATCCACCTCCGGAATATCGTTTCCGAACTTCGGAACCTGATCGATCAAATGATGGATTTCCTCATATCTTGCTTTCTGCTGCTCTGTGGGTTTCATATTCAGAACTGTCTGAAGAACAGATGCCGCAGTTTTTTCATCGATGACCTGCCCCTGACCTTCCATTTCTTTCAGAACAGACGCCGTCATGTCTGCTGCCGTCTGCGAATCGATGCCTTTTCCATAATTCCATGCAAGAGCTTCCTTCAGTTCCTCCATAGATATCATTTTGTCTTTATACACCAGCTGACGCACCGCATAAAGAGAATCCGCCATATTAGCGATACCGAATCCCTGCGGTCCGGTAAAGTTGTATACTGCTCCGCCCTCCTGTACAGACATTCCTCTCTTCATACAGTCATCCACCATACAGGACAGGAACGGCAGCGGACATCTTTCCGCATGAGCCACATCAATGGCATTGTCTGCGTTTACAAGAAGAGAAATGCAGTATTCCATCTGTTTTTTATAGGCATCATAAAATTCTTCAAATGTAGTCATACCGGCAACATCGCCTGTTTTGATGCCCACCAGTTCCCCTTTGTCCATACCATTGGAAAATACGAGTTCCAGCGGCCGGCACATATTAAAGAATGCCGCGTCATGCCATCCGTCTGTTTTCCCCGCTTTCTGGGGTTCCACGCAGCCGATGATATTATATTCTCTGGCGTCTTCAAGAGAAAGTCCGCGGTTCTGCAGAGAAGGAATAATCACCTCGTCATTGTAATAAGCAGGAAGCCCTATTCCGGTTCTGGTAAGCTCCGCCGCTTTGATCAGGAACTCATGAGGAGAACCGTTCCAGACTCTTACAGAAAGAGACGGCTGCGGCAGATGAACATGCATAGACGCCTGAATGGACATGATGGAAAGGTCATTTGTCACATCTTCTCCATCTTTGTTCTGTCCTCCTGCGATCAGGTTCTGAAACAGGCTGTATCCCGCAAAGCCTTCTGCCGAAGCCGCATCACGGCATTTATTCAGGTCATTGAGCTTCACCCAGATACAGTCCATCAGCTCCTGTGCAAATTCTCTGGTGATATTTCCATTGTCCAGATCCTTCTTATAATATGGATACATATACTGGTCAAAACGCCCCGGTGAAATAGAATGGCCGCTGGACTCCAGCTGAATCAGCTGCTGGACAAACCAGAACGACTGACACGCCTCATAAAATCCATTTGCCCCTTTCGCCGGAACTCTGCTGCAGTTCATTGCTATAATGTGCAGTTCTTCTTTTCTGACCGGATCGCTGCATTCTGCAGCCAGCTTCTCAGCCAGCGCCGCATAGCGCTGCGCATACTCAATTACTGCCTGACAGCTCAAGATCACTGCATTCAGAAAATGAGAGCATCTTGCATAATCTTCATCGCCTACCTGACATTTGTCCAGCTCCGCCTGGGCCTTTGCCATAATCCCCTCATAACCGATTGCAAGAACCTCTTCGTATTTTACTGTTACATGTCCTACACCATTATAAAAATAATTTCCCGGTGTAAAAATATTATGTTCGATCGCCCGAACAGCCTCCGGTGCCATGTAAGAAGTCGCAAGTTCACTGGTTGTTCTTCCCTTCCAGTATTTATGTACCTCCCTCAGCTCCTGCTTTGTCTCTTCGGCGATATAAAACGGGTCCGCGCTCCTCGTTTCAACCGTATCCAGTTCATCCTCCAGCCACTGATAAGAAAATTCCGGATAGGTCTGACAGCCTCTTGGTGCTATGGTACTGCTTCCCACGATCAGTTCCTCATCACGGATAATAATGGGAATATGACGCAGGATATGAGCAAATGCCTCCGCACGCCTGGTGATCATCGGCTGTCCTTCCGTTTCTTTATAGGACTCTGTAAGCAGCTTCGCTCTGGCAGATTCGATCACCGGCATTTTCTCATACAGATGGTCAACCAGTCTTGTGATCCTGGATGACTTTGGAATGTCTGTGGTATTAAACATCTCCACGCTTCTCCTTTCTCCCGGCATCTTCAGACGCCATGGTTCATATAAGCGATATTATATCGTATTTCCTGATATGTGTCAATGAAATCAACACAATCTAACATATGTATGTGAGGTTTTCCTTTTGTTTTTCATGTGTTTTTTGTTGTTTTTTATTTATTGTATTTTTACAGAAACAAGAACCCATACAAAAAGGACCATCCGGATATATTCTTATCTGATGGTCCTGATCCTGTTATTTTTCAACATCGCAAAATGTCCCGGTGTCAGACTGCTACCGTCAGACACTCAATACTTTTTCCTCTGTTCCATTGACTGCAGTAGATGCTGGTACATTTCCGGAAGCGTTCAAATCTGCACTTTGCCTCCTGTTCATTTCCATATACCTTCCAGCACCCGCTGCATTTGTACCCTTCGGCCCTGTTTTCAATAAATCCTTTTACATCCTCCGGAGGATATCCCAGAAACAATCCAATTTCATGAGGGAATTCTTCAGACTCCTTCAGACGTCTGCTCAGACGGACGATACATTTATCCGGGGTGTCCGAAAAGTATCCATATTGCTTCAGAATCTCTGCCGTCTCCTTTACAGCAAAGTCTTCCTTTAATTTTCCCGGTCTGTATAAATAAAGAAGCGCTGTTTTTTCTGTCACACGCAAGGGAACGATACGGACTCCCTTGGAGGCAAGTCTGCGATTCAAAGAACGAAGCGCTTTCTGCAGCTGAGTTTTCCCTGTATATGTACAGCTGAAAAGATTTCCGGTCTTCAGCCCGGCAAGTGTAGGAGAGCCGTGACGGATCACCATTTCATCAGACATAAGCCACCTCCACATTTTCTTCCAGTATATTTTTCAAAGCCGACATAGAACTGGTATTGGAACGAACCACCCGCACATTCTGCCCTTTTGTCTCATTTAAAGCATTACGCACCATTTTATGGGATACAGTTCCTGTAAAAAGCACCATCAGATCCGGACTTCCAATTCCCTTAAGGCTGCTGTTCTGTTTCGGAAATACTTTTGCATTACATCGATACGCACGGCACAGATCCTTATAACGTCGTACCATACATTCATTTCCTCCGATGATCACTACACTCATAAATACCGCTCCTTTCAAATTAGTTTTGGCTAACTTCCCTTGTAAAAGAAAGCGCCTGTACGGCGCTTCATATACTTTTGTTAGTTCCATCTAACATATATATCTTACCTGATATTTTCGAAAATGTCAATACTTTTTCACTTACTTTCTCCAACAGAAAAAATAAGTATTTTCTCTCTTTCATTCTCCCCCGGAAACAGATCTCTGCAGCTGATCATCCCCCTTGCATCAAGTTCTTCCAGATCTGTCAGATACCGCACATATTCTTCTGAAGGATAGTAAAAATACAAGCGTATCTCCCGCGGATTTTCATAATGGGATTCCCGAATCCGTGCCATTGCTTTTTTCAGGATTTCCACGCAAAAAGGATTGAAAAAAAAGCACCTGTCAATCTCCGGCGGAACCTGGTATACAGATGCATCTGCCAGTTCAAATCTCACTTTTCGCCCGGAAACTGATTTTTCTTTATTTTTAAGAGCCATTTGATAGATTCTTTCATTGTATTCCATCCCCATTGACCTGCATCCGGTCTGATAGGACAAAAAGAAATCCACACGCCCTTTTCCACAGCCATAATCCAGAAGCGTATTCTTTCTCCCAATCTCTCCGCTGTTCCCCAGACGTTCCAGAACGGAATACGGAGTAGGCTCATAAGGGTATTTATACTGGTTTGAGCCGGTATCATCTCTGCCGGACGTACGAATCCTCAAAAGTCTGTCCCAGGAATCTTCTTTCATAACAACCTCCTTGTACACAAACAAACTTTCTCTCAGCGAAAAAAATGCAGAATCAGCTCATCATCTTCCGATCCTGCATTTTCATTTCTTATAGATACAAATTATTTATTTTTTTCATTCTCCAGATGCTCCTCAAGTGTTGGATTCAAATGGCGAATCACAAACAGCGTAATAAGCATCAATACAATTCCCACCGGAAGCGCGATCCATGCTGTTTTTACAAATCCGGCAACCAGATATGTCACGAAAGAAACTGCGGCTGCAAGAATTGCATAAGGAAGCTGGGTGGAAACATGGTTTACATGATCGCACTGAGCGCCCGCCGACGCCATGATCGTGGTATCCGAAATCGGTGAACAGTGATCTCCGCATACAGCTCCTGCCATACATGCAGAAATGGAAATAATCATAAGTTCAGGATCAGAGTTTTCAAATACTGCAACAACGATCGGGATCAGGATACCAAAGGTTCCCCAGGAGGTTCCTGTAGCAAAAGCAAGTCCGCATCCAACCAGGAAAATAATAGCCGGAAGAATATTCATCAGACCGCCTGCTGCAGAACGCATCGCATTTTCTACAAAAGCTGCCGCTCCAAGGCTGTCTGTCATAGCCTTTAAAGACCATGCAAATACAAGAATCAGAATAGCCGGAACCATCGCTTTAAATCCTTCCGGAAGAGAATTCATACATTCTCTGAAAGAAAGAACTTTTCTCAGCATATAAAAAGCAACCGTTAATACAAAGGCAAAAGCGCTTCCCAGCGTCAGGCCTACAGAAGCGTCACTCTGTGAAAAAGCGGTTACAAAATCTGCACCGCTGAAAAATCCGCCGGTATAGATCATTCCGATCACACAGAATATAACAAGACAGATGATCGGAAAT
Source organism: uncultured Blautia sp. (assembly GCA_900541985.1). Classification (GTDB taxonomy): domain Bacteria; phylum Bacillota; class Clostridia; order Lachnospirales; family Lachnospiraceae; genus Blautia_A. The sequence continues at coordinate 59,344 of UQLX01000013.1, forward strand.
ACCAGATCGATCACGCGGCCCCTTGGATTTACCTTGTCTTCTTTTGCCGCATCTGCATAAGGTCTTCCCGCTGTTGTATAAAGATCTCCTTTCAGACCGTTTACCTCATGAACTCTCATGCTTCCGAACTCTGTTTTCATCAGAACCATACCAACCATCATGACAATAGTAAGCAGCGCATAAAAATTATACGGAATAGCGCGGACAAAAATAGAAAGACCATCCTCTCCCTCTACAAAACCACTGACAGCAGCGGCCCAGGAAGAAATCGGGGCAATGATGCATACCGGAGCGGCTGTTGCGTCGATCAGGTATGCAAGCTTCGCTCTTGACACATGATGCTTGTCTGTAACCGGGCGCATAACGCTTCCTACTGTCAGACAGTTAAAATAATCGTCAATAAAGATCAGAACACCCAGAACAACCGTAGCAAGCTCCGCACCAACTCTTGTTTTGATTCTCTTGCTTGCCCAGCGTCCAAATGCGGCGGAACCGCCTGCCTTGTTCATCATGCAGACCATCGTCCCCAGGATTACAAGGAAAATAAGGATTCCGACATTGTAGCTGTCAGAAAGGACACTGATGATCCCATCCTGAAAAATATGGGTAACCGTTCCCTCAAAAGCAAAGCCGGAATACAGAAGTCCCCCCATAAGAATTCCAAGGAACAGTGAACTGTACACCTCTTTTGTGATAAGAGCCAGACCAATGGCAACTACAGGCGGTACAAGAGCCCAGAAGGTTGCGTAAAGAGCCGGCTGTGCGGCTTCCTCCTCTGCTGCAAACACACACAGGGGACTTGCCAGAATTCCCAGAACTGCCATGGTCAGAATTGCCATGAACGCTCTTTTTTTGTTTCTCATTTCTTTCCTCCCTCTGATATAAAAAGAGCCATGGAATTCATCCCACACGGGAACCCTCCATGGCATCTGATCTTTGTCCGATATAATTCATGCATCTGATCTGTCAGTCCTGATAGCGCTCCACATCTGTGACAGTACGCAAAATATTCTCCTGCGTCCCAGGGTCTCGCCTCCTGGCGGTGAAAACCCTTCGGCGGTTTTTCCTTTCATCGGAAACAGCCTGCCATGGCCTGACGCATACTGCGTCCGTTTCCGGGTACTGATAAAACCCGCGCCTCTATCCTGTACTCTTTTGTATCTGTTTTGTTCACTTTACTTTAACAGCTTTCTCCGGAAATAGCAAGCCGTTTTTATCAATTTGTGGATTTTTATATAATATTTCGGCGATATAGACAGACCTCCGGTTTCTTACTTTTTATCTTTTGAATTAAAATAAATTTCCGCCTTTTCTTCAAATGCATGCAGAGACTCTGCCTTAGCCGCTATTTTTAGCAAAGCTCTTAGCTTTATCAGATCTTCAAGATCCACAAGCTTTGTCTGCAGGTCTTCCGGGATCTCCCCCAGATCTTCCAGAAATTCCAAAATATTTTCCCTTGTCGCTTCCAGACGCCCCTCCCGTAAAACAGTACCCGAATCATAGCCATTACGGTTCTGCCCGATATGAATACAGAATCTCATCTGACAAATAAGGTTCTTGTTCCTCTACTGAAATCGGCTCGGACACATCAGGAACGTTTTTCAGAACAACCTTAGTAACATTCCCCTTCTCAATAAGCGCATCTGTACTGAAACACCTCCCCGGTGTATCTGCCTGCTGTTTCTCTGTATACATTGTCCACATTTTGATTACATCCTGCTGTTTATTATATACAAGAATTTTGGCGCACAGTCTTCCATCTATTACATTGGCAATCTTCAAAGCACAATTCTTCCTGTTTTGGGCATTTTTTAGAAAATCTTCGATTTTGTTATTGGGAGTGTCCATAACATCAGATACATCAATAAATCCTTTTGCTTTTAAGTCTTCCATAGAAACAGACATGTCCAACGCCAAAAGTTCCTCCCATGCATCATCCTCCGTATAATGCTTAACAACAGCTGCTAACAACAGAAGGATAATTACTGCAGCGGCAACAGCAAATACCCAGTCTCGTTTTTCCATGATTTGCGTTTTCCTCATAAAAACCACCTATCTTTTGAATTAAAATAAATTTCTGCCTTTTCTTCAAATGCATGCAGAGACTCCGCCTTAGCCGCTATTTTGTGCAAAGCTTTCAGCTTTGTCAGATCTTCAAGATCCTCAAGCTTTGTCTGCAGGTCTTCCGGAATCTTCCCCAGATCTTCCAGAAGTTCCAAAATATTTTCCCTTGTCGCTTCCAGACGTCCTTCCTGTTTTTCCTCACGCAGCATTTCTTCAAAGATCATATAGCGCTCTCCCATTTCCCGGTCTGTCTTGATCTCGTGGATGGTTTTCTGAAATCTCCTTACCAGTTCATCCTGAAAATCCCTCTCACTTTCCTCAAGATCAGCCGTTACAAATTTTAAGAACCTGACCAGTTCCGGCGGCACCTCTGCATCATTCTTTCCCTTTGTATTCAAAAAGATTGTACAGCTTCCGTCCTCCAGTTCTGCAGAGGAATCCTATAAGGCTATTATATCATGCCATTACTTAAACTTCTATCTTTTTCATTCGACAAACTTTATGGTTCCTGGTATGTCTCGTTTAAATAAGCTTTTTCATAAACATACTTATTACGAAAAGCCTCCTTATAGGCAGAAAAATCGTCATAAACTACGCCGTCTATCGTATCGATGCCTTCCATATATTCTACTCTTCGTAAATTGTCAAAACGGAAATTTATCATCAGGTTCAACACCCAGTCATTTTGGCTGTGTATCAAATCCTCAAATTCATATCCTGCAATATCACAGTTTTTTTATATTCTTCATAGTTCGGAGATTCTACGAAATCTGATATATATTTTTCAGTCTCTTCTGTCAATTCCTGATCTGTGGGGTAAAACCCTTCCTTCTTTGCATAGGCATAAAGTTTTTTATTTTGATCCTTATTAATCAGAGAACGAATTCCACCTGTACTGATATCTGCAAAAGGTGTTCCATCAACTCTGGGATCCTCCACATGAATGATATCTGTAATAAAATCAGCATTCCTGTAAAATTCTCCATTTCCTGTTTCCATATACCATTCATTCCCTTTTTCAAAAAAATAAAATTTATCTTTCTCATTATCCTCGTAAATTAGAAGGATCGACAGAAAATCATCTCCCCTGTCCAGTTTCTCGGAAGAAGCAACAGGAACTACACCTTCTAACCCTTCCAGGATTTCTTCAAGATCTTTCTTTATTACCTTTGTACGGATTGTGCCTAATTGATATTTTACAATATTCTCCGGATCTTTAATTGTAATTCCAGTGGTACTGCCACTGACTTTCCAAGGACTTACCAACAACATAAAAATACCGGCTAAAAATACACTTTTTCTCATATTCAGACACCTCCTATAAGACAGTAAATCCACCACTTTACGTTCTTTTCTGGTTATACGTCCATATCCATTTTTAATCTTTATCTTTTATTTTGCTTCCGGGAAACACAACTGTTCCCATTGCCACCACTAATGCCAGCAGAACAGCACACCCCACAAGGATTCCGTTAAAGAACTGCATCCACAGTGCGCCTATCACCAGAGGAAATATAATATTCAGCATATTGGAAAAAGATTCTATCACTCCAAGAACTACAGGGGCATTTTTATCTCCCTGGCATACTTCCACGCAATCGTACAAATATCCAAAGGACACCGGCCCAAACATGTCCTTCAGAAGGCTGATACAATAGCCTGCCATAAACCAGATATTTCCTGTTGGGATCAGAAACAGCGCAACAGACACAATATCAAATCCCACATCAAAAAGATACACCCACTTTTTATCCAACCGGTCTGTAATAACAGTGAGGAACAGCGAACAGATGCAGTTAATCACAGTAAAAACCGCCGTATATTTCAAAAACACAGAAATCTCTATCTCCCGGGCAATCGCCAGAAGCGGGATAAACCGCAGAATCGTGCCGTAAACTCCTGTTGCGATCTCTGTCAGTAAAAACATACGCACAACAGGATCCCGAATTGCATTTCCAATCTGCTCTATGTACTCTTTTAAATGTATTTTTTCCTCTTCTTCCCGCTGGATCCACTTCCGTCCATTCCAGGTAAGAATCAGAGCGATCAGAAACCCCACACTCAAAAAGCCATAGGCAGCTTCCATACTCCATTTGCCGATTAGCCAGCCGCTGAGCCATGTACTGATCGCTATCGCCCCATAAAGAAAAATATCCCTCAGGGCAAAATATCCTGTCCGTTCCTCTGAAGGTACTGCAAGATTAAAGGAATTTCCCGCCGAATAATTAAACATGATACGGACACAGTAAATCAGAAACAGGCCAGCAAAAACCACTGCCTTATTCTCTGTCAGTGAAATTCCAACCGCCGCCCCGGCTCCCAGAAGCAGTGACAAGCCTCCCACTGCCAGAGGAGTAAATTTCTTTGAAAAGTATACGATCAGAAGCGGCAGCACAACGTCCATAATACTCAAAAGAGAAAGAAAAATCCCATACAGAGAATTTCCAATTCTTTTTTCAAACAAAAACGGAATATTGTTTTCCATACCGCCACTGGAAATATAAAAGAAAAAATATACAAGTAAAATCAGAAAATAATTTCTGAATATTGGTTTAAGTGAAGAAAGTAATTTTTTCATGACATTTAAGCTCCCAAAATCTCTTTTTCCAACAACCAATTTATAAATTCATATCTTTTATCATCTTTGGTTATATTCCCTATTGTACCACTTTTTATATCTTGTATAAGATCATATTCTTTTCTACCACCTTTATATATTTTTTGCTTGTTCATATCAAAAATATAT
>UQLX01000014.1 GCA_900541985.1 uncultured Blautia sp.
ACATATTACTATATATTAAAACATGGTCACAAAATGCTGTAACCCTTATAAATTGCGGGGTTTAGCATTTTTTTATTTTTCCAACTGTCAAAGACGGGAGATTTCCTTATAAGAAATGCATTGATTTTTGTCGATCGGGGGTATATAATAAATCCGTTGCAGAAAGCTCTGCACATATAATTACATAAAGATTGACGACAGGGGAGCTTGTGATACAGGCTGAGAGGAAGTTGAAAACTTCGACCCGTAACCTGATTTGGATAATGCCAACGTAGGTATGCGCTGAATGTGGGATTTTGATCTCCTTTGTCTTCAATCGAAGATGAAGGAGGTTTTTTTTATGTTTCAGTTTATGGTCAATGGAGACGGAGGGCTGACGACAGCCGGATATGTGATCTGTATCCTTGCAGGTATTGTTCTGTTCGGGCTTGCCATCTTTTTTTCCGGAAAGAATTCCGAAAGCAAAAAAATGTCTGCCAGGCAGCTGGTATTCTGCGCGGTGGCAGTGGCCCTTGCTTTTGTAACGTCTTATCTGAAGCTCTTTACAATGCCCTGGGGTGGAAGCGTGACCCTGTGCAGCATGCTCTTTATCGTTCTGACTGCCAACTGGTACGGACCGAAAACAGGAGTCATGGTGGGTCTGGCTTACGGAATCCTGCAGTTTATCCAGGAGCCTTATGTGCTTTCTTTCTTCCAGGTATGCTGTGACTACGTTCTGGCTTTTGCAGCTCTGGGTGTTGCCGGATTTTTCGCAAAAAGCAGCCATGGCCTGGTAAAAGGCTACATTGTGGCAGTGATCGCCAGGGGAGCTTTTCATGCGCTGGGCGGTTATCTCTACTGGATGGACTACATGCCGGAGAACTTCCCAAAGGCTCTGACAGCGGTTTATCCGATCGCTTATAACTACAGCTTTTTGCTGGCAGAGGCAGTGATCACCATCATTGTCATCTCCATTCCGGCAGTGGCAAAAGCCCTTGCCCAGGTGAAAAAGTCAGCGATCCAGTAGTGCAAAAAAGTATAAATACTTGCTTTATTAAGACCCGTAATGATATACTTGATACAGGTATGCAGACGGGTCTTTTTCTGTCCGCATATATTCCAGAAACAAAAAGCAAAAGGAGTCATATGTTTAAAGAGATAGGGGAAGAGAGACCGTTTAACGGAATTTTAAAACAGATTATTGAGAATATACAGAGCAAAAAGCTGAAGCCGGGAGCGGCGCTGCCTGCCGAGAGGACCATGGCGGAGACCATGGGGGTTTCCAGAGCCGCCCTCAGAGAGGCACTGCGTGCACTGGAGCTTCTGGGAATCCTGAAATCCGTACCGGGAGGCGGGAACTATATCACAGAGGATCTGGAAACCTGGCTGATCGGGCCTCTGTCTGTTCTGTTTCAGCTGAATAATGGACGCTTACGTCAGAACCAGCAGCTCCGTGCCGCGCTGGAAAGAGAAAATGCTATTCTGGCAGCCAGAAAATGCACACCTCTGGATGCGGCGGAGCTTTGGATGATCGTTGCAAGGCTGGAGGCGGCAGAGGATGAAAAAGAAAGAGGACAGCTGGACAAGGAGCTTCATCAGAAGATCGCCCGTATCGCAGATAATCCCATGATCTTCAGTGTACTTTCCGCGGCAGATAAGCTGACAGAAAATATCATTTCGGGAACCAGAGAGTATATCATGCGCAAAAACCAGTCCTCCTCGGTAGTGGACGAGCAGCATCACAGGCTTGTGGAGGCAATCATCAAAGGCAATCCGCAGGAAGCGGAAAAATGCATGTCCGGGCACATGGTGACAGTGGAAGAATACATGGCGGAAATGCTGGAAGAACAATAATTTTCATACCCATAAAAGGATAATTTTCTTGAAGTCTGGTCAGACCAATGCTATAATTTAACTTAGAATTGGTCTAACCAAAAAAATATTTGGTAATACCAGAACAGGAGGAAAATTTTATGGGATATGTGAAATGGTCATACGACACACTGAATCAATTCTGCACAGATGTATTTAAAGCGTTTGGATTTGACGAAGAGGAAAGCAGGGAAATCAAGGATGTGCTCCTGACAGCGGACCTTTACGGCATTGAAAGCCACGGAATGCAGAGGATGGTCCGTTACCACAAGGGTATTGAAAAAGGAACCATTCATCCTCAGGCAAAACCGGAGATCGTGTTTGAAACACCGGTTTCCGCAGTGATCGACGGACATAACGGAATGGGACAGCTGATCAGTGTATTTGCCATGAAAAAAGCGATTGAAAAAGCAAAGAAAACCGGAATCGGAATGGTAAGCGTCCGGGAATCCAATCATTTCGGTATTGCAGGCTATTATGCAAAGATGGCGTGCAGTGAGGGACTGATCGGTATGGCGTGCACAAATTCCGAAGCGATCATGGTACCGACCTTTGGTAAAAAAGCGATGCTGGGTTCCAACCCGATCGCAGTGGCAATGCCGGCAGATCCGTATCCCTTCTTCTTTGACTGTTCCACTACGGTAGTCACCAGAGGAAAGCTGGAAATGTACAATAAAATGGACAAGCCGCTTCCGGAAGGCTGGGCTCTTGACAAAAATGGCCATGCAAGCACAGATGCGCCGGACGTACTTGCCAATATCGTTGCCAAAAAAGGCGGCGGCATTATGCCGCTGGGCGGAAATGAAGAAGTGACCGGAAGCCACAAAGGATACGGCTATGGTATGCTCTGCGAGATCTTCAGCTCGATTCTGTCCATGGGCGTTACCTCCGATCATTGCTGTACCTTCCCGGACAAAACAGGGATCTGTCATGGATTTATTGCCATTGACCCGTCTGTGTTCGGAGATCCGGAAGCTATCAGGAAGCATTTTTCCGAATATCTGGAAGCTTTGCGTGAGAGCCCGAAGGCAGAGGGAAAAGACCGGATCTATACCCATGGAGAAAAAGAGATCTTTGCCGAAAAGGAAAGACGGGAAAACGGAATCCCGGTCAATGACAATACGATGGTGGAGCTGGCAGATCTGTGCGGGTATCTGAAGCTGGATTTTCATAAATATTTTAAAGATTACAGGCTGCCTGAAAACAGCAGGTTTTTTACAGGAAACTATTAAACTTTCCGGTTTTTCTGCCGGAAAATAAAAAGAATCCCAAAGGAGGAATAAAAAATGGATTACGCAAAAGAATCACTGAGACTGCATGAAGAATGGAAGGGAAAGATAGAGGTAGTAACGACGGTTCCGGTAGAAACCAAGGATGATCTTTCACTGGCATATACCCCGGGTGTTGCACAGCCCTGTCTGGAAATCCAGAAGGATGTAAACAAATCCTATGATCTTACCAGAAGATGGAATATGTGTCTTGTTGTGACAGACGGTTCTGCCGTTCTTGGTCTGGGAGATATCGGACCGGAAGCGGGAATGCCGGTTATGGAAGGGAAATGTGTTCTCTTTAAAGCATTTGGTGATGTGGATGCGTTTCCGCTGTGCATCAAGAGCCATGATGTAGACGAGATCGTAAATACCATTTATCTGATCTCCGGTTCCTTCGGCGGTGTCAATCTGGAGGATATTTCTGCTCCGAGATGCTTTGAGATTGAGAAAAAACTGAAAGAAAAATGTGATATCCCGATTTTCCATGACGATCAGCACGGAACTGCCATCATCACTCTGGCAGGACTGACCAATGCATTAAAGGTGGTAGGAAAGAAGAAGGAGGATGTCCGTGTTATTATGAACGGAGCAGGCGCAGCAGCAATTTCGATTGCAAGACTGCTTCTGACTGCAGGATTTAAGAATATCACACTCTGCGACCGTAAGGGCGCTATCTATGAGGGCCGTACCGAGGGCATGAATCCGGTGAAGGAAGAGATGAGCAAAATCACAAATCCGGATAAAAAATCCGGATCACTTGCAGATGTACTGGTGGGAGCGGATGTCTTTATCGGCGTTTCCGCACCGGGAGCTGTTACCACAGACATGGTTAAGACCATGGCAAAGGATGCTGTTATTTTTGCCTGTGCAAACCCGACACCGGAAATTTTCCCGGATGATGCAAAAGCAGGCGGAGCAAGGGTGGTTTCCACAGGAAGAAGTGACTTCCCGAACCAGATCAACAATGTTCTGGCATTCCCGGGTGTATTCCGCGGAGCATTTGATGTAAGAGCCAGCGACATCAATGACGAGATGAAGCTTGCAGCAGCACAGGCTCTTGCAGATCTGATCTCTGAGGAAGAGCTTTCCGAGGATTATATTATTCCGAAGGCTTTTGATAAGAGAGTAGGTCCGGCCGTTGCCAAAGCCGTTGCCGGGGCAGCCAGAAAAACAGGAGTGGCAAGAATCTGAATATAAGTCATAGATAATGAACCGCTTTCCCTTTCGTCTTCTTTGAGGGAAAGCGGTTTTTGTCGATAAAAAACAGGGATTTCTGTTGCAGGAAGGCTTTGACAAATGGAAAAAGAGTGGTTACAATAGCAGATATCATATGAAATGGTAAAAGAGGAGAATATTATGAAAAAGTGGGAAGAAAATGTCCGCCGGGTGATTCCCTATACTCCGGGAGAGCAGCCCGACCAGCCGGATATGATCAAACTGAATACCAATGAAAATCCATATCCTCCTGCTCCGGGAGTCGGGGAGGCGCTTGCTGCCCTGGATACAGAGGAGCTGAGACTTTATCCCGATCCGGCGGCGGACAGGCTTGTGACTGCTGTGGCAGAGTCTTATGGTGTAAAAAAAGAACAGGTATTTGTGGGCGTTGGCTCTGACGATGTTCTGGCCATGTGCTTTCTGACATTTTTTAACGGAGACAGGCCGATTCTTTTTCCGGATATCACCTATTCTTTTTATGATGTGTGGGCGGAGCTTTTTCGGATCCCTTATGAGCGTCCGGCGCTGGATTCAGATTTTCATATCAGAAAAGAAGATTATTTCAGGGAAAACGGAGGAATCATTTTTCCGAATCCCAATGCGCCTACAGGGGTGGAAATGCCTCTCTGTGAAATCCGGGAGATCCTTGGGCATAACCGGGATGTGGTTGTGATCGTGGACGAGGCATATGTGGATTTCGGTGCGCAGTCAGCTGTCCCGCTGATCGACAGCTATGACAATCTTCTGGTGGTACAGACCTTTTCCAAGTCCAGATCCCTGGCCGGGATGCGTATCGGTATGGCCTTTGGCTCTCCGCAGCTGATCCGTTATCTGAATGATGTGAAATATTCCTTTAATTCCTACACGATGGATCGGACTGCACTGGCAGCAGGTGTGGCTTCTGTAAAAGATCAGGCATATTTTGAGGAAACCTGTCATAAAATTATAGAAACAAGGGAATGGACAAAAAAAGAACTGAAGGCGCTGGGCTTCCGGTTTGAGGATTCTATGGCGAACTTTGTCTTTGCCGCGCATGAGAGCTGTCCGGCGGAAGAACTGTTTCAGGCCCTCCGCAGCCGTCATATCTATGTACGGTATTTTCCGAAGGGACGCACCTCTGATTATCTGAGGATCACGATAGGCACCCAAAGGGAAATGGAAACCCTGGTGGCATTTCTGAAGGAATATCTGGGTAAGAGACAGGTATCCGGAAAAAAGCAGGACAACAGACATATATAATATTTGAGATTTACCAATAGGAGGTTTTGATGGAAGTTTTAGTTCAATGGTTTACAGAAAACCTGTCACAGTACATTTCGGCGGAGATGGTCATTTTTATCATTTCCATGATCCCGATCCTGGAGCTCAGAGGAGGACTCCTGGCAGCTTCGCTTCTGAAGATTCCGGCAGCAACGGCAATCCCCATCTGCATTGCGGGCAATATTATTCCGATTCCCTTTATTCTCCTGTTTATCAGACAGATTTTTAAGCTGATGAAAAAAACAAAGCTTTTTCATAAGCTGATCGTTAAGCTGGAGACCCGTGCCATGGGAAAAAGTGATCAGATCAAAAAATATGAGTTCTGGGGGCTTTTGCTTTTTGTGGGGATACCCCTTCCGGGAACCGGTGCCTGGACAGGCTCACTGATCGCCTCTCTTCTGGAGATCGATATCAAAAAATCATCTCTTGCCATTCTGGGAGGTATCATCATGGCAACTGTGATCATGTATGTGGTTTCCTACGGACTTCTTGGAAATATTGTACACTGATCCCTGTTTCTTATATAGACAGAATAAAAGAAATATGTTAAAATCTATCTTAAATAATAAATTCTATTTAACAAAGGAGCTCCTGCTCTTAAGAGAAAGACGGTTCAGGGAGGGAATCTTCAGATTCCCGTCCCGGTTCTGATGTTCATGTCGGTTCCGACAGAGTATCCCGTATAAGTAAGTTATCTACATATTGGCTCCGGAATGATCCGGATTAGATTCTAAGAAAAGGCAGAGGGTATGACTATGAGAGAAAAATACGAATCGTTATCACTTGCTACGTTAAAAGATCTGGCTAAGGCAAGAGGACTGAAAGGGATTTCTGTATTGAGAAAACCGGAACTGATCCAGCGTATGCTTCAGGAGGACGAAAAGGAAGGGCAGAACCATCCGTCCGAAAAGGAAAAAACAGAAGCTCCTGCAGAGCAGCCTGTTTCCGCGGAAAAAGAAGAGCGCAGGGAGGAATCCCGTCCGAGATACCAGAACCATTCTTTCAGACAGAATAATTATGCGCAGGACAACAGCGCTTCCCAGGATACGGCCCAGCTGGACAGCGGAGAGAAGGCCAACGGTATTCTGGAGGTACTGCCGGATGGATACGGCTTTATCCGATGTGAGAATTTCCTTCCGGGAGAGAACGACATTTATGTTTCTCCGGCGCAGATCCGCAGATTTAATCTGAAGACAGGTGATATCATTCAGGGAAATATCCGCGTAAAGACTCAGGGCGAAAAATTCAGCGCTCTTCTTTATGTAAGTTCCATTAACGGATTCCATCCCAGTGAGGGTCTGAGACGCTGTAATTTTGAAGATATGACACCGATTTTTCCAAATGAAAGACTGAAGATGGAGCGCCCCGGAGGAAGCGTTGCCATGCGCATCGTGGATCTGATCAGCCCTATCGGCAAAGGCCAGAGGGGGATGATCGTGTCTCCGCCCAAGGCAGGCAAGACCACTCTTCTCAAGGACGTTGCCAAATCCATTCTCAGAAATAACCGGGACATGCATCTGATCATTCTTCTGATCGATGAGCGGCCTGAGGAGGTAACGGACATCAGAGAGGCGATCCAGGGACCGAATGTAGAGGTGATCTACTCTACCTTTGACGAGCTTCCGGATCACCACAGAAGAGTATCGGAGATGGTCATTGAACGGGCCCGCCGTCTTGTGGAGCACAAAAAAGACGTAACGATCCTTCTGGATTCCATTACCAGACTGGCGAGAGCCTATAATCTCTGCGTACCGCCAAGCGGCAGGACACTTTCCGGAGGACTTGATCCGGCAGCGCTTCATATGCCCAAGAGATTTTTTGGCGCAGCCCGTAATATGAGAGAAGGCGGAAGCCTGACGATTCTTGCCACGGCCCTTGTGGAGACCGGCAGCAAGATGGATGATGTGATCTATGAGGAGTTTAAGGGAACCGGTAATATGGAGCTTGTTCTAGACCGCAAACTTCAGGAAAAACGGGTATTCCCGGCAATCGACATCCAGAAATCCGGTACGCGCCGGGAGGATCTGCTTCTTACCGGAGATGAGCAGGAGACCGTATATAATATGCGCAAAGCTCTGAACAGTCTGAAGGCAGATGAGGCAGTAGAACAGATCCTGAATATGTTTTCCAGAACAAAGACAAATGAAGAGTTTGTCCAGACGGCAAGAAAACAGAAATTTTTATAAACAGCTTGCAATTATATCAGGGGTATGTTATAATCAGAAAGCTGTAAAATAATAAATTCGTCTAATCAGATACGAATAGAAAATAATAGAAAGAAATACAGAGAGGTGAAAATCATGCGCGAAGGAATCCATCCGAACTATCATCAGGCAACTGTAACCTGCAACTGTGGCAACACATTTGTAACCGGTTCTACAAAAGAAGATATCCATGTGGAAATCTGCTCCAAATGCCATCCGTTCTATACAGGCCAGCAGAAGGCTGCACAGGCTCGCGGACGTATTGACAAGTTCAACAGAAAATACGGCTTAAACAAATAATTGAACAATATGAGAAATGTGAGCACAGGTTGAGGTTGGGAAATCTCAACCTGTCTTTGCTTTACATCGGAGATTACTATGCAGAACAGATCATCAAACATCGGCGGTCAGGCAGTCATGGAAGGGATCATGATGCGGCACCGGGACAAGTATTCCATTGGCGTGCGCAGACCTGACGGAGGAATAGAACTTAAAACAGAAGATTATAAATGCACTTTTGGGAAGGCGTCATTTCTTCGGAAGCCAATTATCCGGGGAGTGGTGAGCTTTGTGGACAGCCTTGTGATCGGAACGAAATGCCTTATGTATTCTGCGGAGATCGCAGGAGATGAGGAAGACGAGAAGGAAAAAGCCAAAAATGCCGCTCTTACAGAGGAAGAACTCCGTGCCAAAAAAGAAAAAGAGGATAAACAGTTCAAATGGCTGCTTTATGGTACGGTAGCTCTTTCTATCGTTATTTCTGTGGCAGCATTTATGCTGCTTCCCTATGCCATTGCAAGCCTTCTGAAAAAAACAGGGGCATCGGAAGTGATCATTACCATTGCGGAGGCCTTTGTGAAGCTGGCTCTGTTTATGGGCTATATGCTTCTTGTATCCAGAATGAAGGATATTCAGAGAACCTTTATGTATCACGGGGCGGAGCACAAGTGTATCAACTGCATCGAAAACGGTATGCCTCTGACAGTAGAAAATGTAATGAAAAGCTCCAGACAGCATAAACGGTGCGGGACAAGCTTTCTGTTTCTGGTTATGCTGGTGAGTATTTTCCTTCATTTTATTTTTGTACTGGTACCGTTCTACTGGCTAAGACTTCTGGGACGTCTGCTGATGGTTCCTGTTGTGGCAGGAGTTTCTTTTGAAATGATCCAGTGGGCGGGAAGATCAGACAGCAGTCTTGCTTCATTTCTGAGCAAGCCTGGTCTGGCTATGCAGAAGCTGACTACCATAGAGCCGGAAGAGGATATGGTAGAGGTTGCCATTGCTGCTGTGGAGGCAGTATTTGACTGGAAAACATATTTAAAAGAGGAATTCGGCTGGGAGCCGGGGGAAGAAACGGATGAAAACTCTTGAGACACTGCTGAAGGAGGGGATTTCGGTTCTTGAAACAGCAGGTATAGAAGAAGCCAGGCTGGATGCCTGGCTTCTTCTGGAGTATGTGACAGGAAAGAACCGGGCCTGGTATTATGCCCACTGCAGGGAAATGGCGGACATGGAAACAGAAGAAAAATACCGGGAACTGTGCCGGAAAAGAGCAGAGCATATCCCCCTTCAGCATCTGACAAAAAATGCATGTTTTATGGGATATGATTTCTATGTGGACGAAAATGTGCTTGTGCCCAGACAGGATACGGAGGTTCTGGTGGAAGAGGCGCTGGAGATCCTGAAGTCTGTGGATGCGCCGAAGATCCTGGATATGTGTACCGGATCGGGCTGTATCCTTCTGAGCATCCTGAAGGAGCTTCCGGAGGCAGAAGGCACGGGAGTCGATCTTTCGGAAGCTGCTCTGGAGGTGGCGAAAAGGAATGCACAGAACCTTCAGACAGGCGAACGGGCATTTTTTACAAAAAGCGATCTGTTTTCCGGGGATTATTTTACGCAAAACAGTGGCAAAGACCTGCCGGAATATGATATGCTTATTTCAAATCCACCCTATATTGCCACAGACGAGATCAGTAAGCTTATGGACGAGGTGCGTCTCCATGATCCTTATATGGCTCTGGACGGAAAAGAGGACGGGCTGTATTTTTACAGGGAGATCACAGCCCGGTGCGGCAGATATCTGAAGCCGGGAGGCTGGCTTTTATATGAGATCGGGCATGATCAGGGGAAAGCAGTACCGGAGATCATGAAACAGGCCGGATTTGTCCATGTACAGGTAAAGAAGGATCTTGCAGGGCATGACCGGGTGGTCCTGGGACAGAAAAACAGACAGGAGGAACAGAATGTTTGATAAATTGGAGGATCTTCTGATCCGTTTTGACGAGGTTCTCAATGAGCTTGGGGAGCCTGGGGTTACAGACAACCAGGAACGGTTCCAGAAGCTTATGAAGGAACAGAGCGATCTGCAGCCTATTGTGGATGCTTACAGGGAATATAAAGAAAATAAAGAGACGATTCAGGACAGTCTCTCCATGCTGGAGGAGGAAAAGGATGAGGAAATGCGCGAAATGCTGAAGGAAGAACTTTCCGATGCAAAGAAGCGCGTGGAAGACCTGGAACATGAGATCAAGATCCTGCTCCTTCCCAAGGATCCAAACGACAGCAAAAACGTTATCGTGGAGATCCGTGCCGGCGCCGGTGGTGACGAGGCGGCTCTTTTTGCGGCAGAGATCTACCGCATGTATGTAAAGTATGCGGAAAGCCTTCGCTGGAAGACCGAAATGATGAGCCTGAACGAAAACGGGATCGGAGGTTTTAAGGAAGTTACCTTTATGATCCAGGGACAGGGAGCCTACTCCCGGCTGAAATACGAAAGCGGGGTTCACCGCGTACAGCGTGTTCCGGAAACAGAGTCCGGCGGAAGGATCCATACATCTACCTGTACCGTTGCCATTATGCCGGAAGCAGAGGAGATCGATTTCCATCTGGATATGAATGACTGTAAATTTGATGTGTTCCGTGCATCCGGTAACGGAGGCCAGTGCGTCAATACCACAGACTCTGCGGTACGTCTGACGCACATTCCAACAGGAATCGTGATTTCCTGCCAGGATGAGAAATCGCAGCTGAAAAACAAGGACAAGGCATTAAAGGTACTGCGTTCCCGTCTTTATGAGATGGAGATCGCCAAACAGCATGATGCGGAAGCGGAGGCAAGAAGAAGCCAGATCGGAACCGGAGACCGTTCCGAAAAGATCCGTACCTATAACTTCCCGCAGGGGCGTGTGACGGATCACAGGATCAAACTTACCCTGCACCGTCTGGACAGTATTCTCGGCGGAGATCTCAGCGAGATCATTGACAGTCTGATCGCAGCCGATCAGGCGGCAAAGCTTGCAAACCTCAATGAGGAGTAAATAAACAGAAAAGAGAAGGAGATTGAAATGAAAAAAACAGCACTTGTAATTATGGCAGCAGGAATTGGAAGCCGTTTTGGCAAAGGAATCAAACAGCTTGCACCGGTAGGACCAAACGGAGAGATCATCATGGATTATTCTATTCATGACGCGCTGGAAGCAGGCTTTAACAAAGTTGTCTTTATCATCAGAAAGGACATCGAGGAAGAATTCCGTTCCGTGATCGGAAACAGAATCGAGAAGATCACAGAAGTGGAATATGCATTCCAGGCTCTGGAGGATCTTCCGGCCGGATTTGAGAAGCCGGAAGACAGAACGAAACCGTGGGGCACCGGTCAGGCTGTCCTTGCGGCAAAAAAAGTTCTTTCTGAGCCTTTTATGGTTATCAATGCAGATGACTATTATGGAAAAGAAGCCTATGTGAAGGTTCATGATTATCTGGTACAGGAGCAGCCGCAGGATGGCGTGATGCATATCTGTATGGCAGGCTTCCGCCTCGGAAATACCCTGAGTGACAACGGAAGTGTAACCAGAGGTATCTGCCATATTGACAATGGCGCTCTGGTTGGAGTAACGGAAACTCATGATATTTTTAAAACTGCAGAAGGTGCAGAAACCAGAAGCGAGGACGGACAGGTAACTGCCCTTGATGTAAACAGCCTTGTATCCATGAATATGTGGGGACTGACTCCTGCATTTATGGAAGTTCTGGAAAAAGGCTTTGTGGAGTTTTTAAGTGAGATCAAACCGGGAGATCTGAAAAAAGAATACCTTCTTCCGGAGATGATCGACCGTCTGCTCAAAGCGGGAAAAGCCAAAGTAGATGTTCTGGATACAAAGGATACCTGGTTCGGCGTGACCTACCAGGAAGATAAGGCTTCTGTAACAGCCGCCTTTGAACAGCTTGTAAAGGACGGAGTATATCCGGAAAACCTTTATAAATAAAATGTAACAGCAGTTTGTATCTGTCTGATGGACAGGCAAAGGAGGAAATTATTATGGGAAAATATTTTGGAACTGACGGATTCCGCGGTGAGGCAAATGTACAGCTGACAGTAGACCATGCTTTTAAGGTAGGCCGTTATGTGGGCTGGTATTACGGACGGGATCACAAGGCGAAGATCGTTATCGGAAAGGATACCAGAAGGAGCAGCTATATGTTTGAATATGCCCTGGTGGCAGGTCTGACTGCCTCCGGCGCAGATGCTTACCTTCTGCATGTGACTACTACACCAAGTGTTTCCTATGTAGTCCGCACAGAGGATTTTGACTGCGGCATTATGATCTCAGCCAGCCATAATCCGTTCAACGATAACGGGATCAAGCTTCTGAACGGAAACGGACAGAAGATCGAGGCAGAGATTGAGGCAAGGATTGAGGCATACCTGGACGGAAGACTGGAAGAGCTTCCTCTGGCAACCGGAGAAGACATCGGAAGAACTGTGGATTTTGCATCTGGAAGAAACCGTTATATCGGTTATCTGATCTCTATTCCCTGCCGTGATTTCAAAAATATCCGCGTAGGTCTGGACTGCTCCAACGGCAGCTCCTCTGCCATTGCCAAGAGTGTTTTTGACGCTCTTCGTGCAAAGACCTATGTGATCAACAATGATCCGGACGGAACCAACATTAATACAAACTGCGGATCTACTCATATTGAAGTTCTTCAGAGATATGTTGTGGAAAAAGGACTGGATATCGGCTTTGCCTATGACGGTGATGCTGACCGCTGCATTGCCGTGGATCACAGAGGAAATATCATTGACGGAGACAAGATCATGTATGTCTGCGGTAAATATCTGAAGGAACAGGGCAGACTGAACGGGAATACTGTGGTGACTACGGTCATGTCCAATATGGGACTTTATAAGGCGCTGGAAAAAGCCGGCATTGATTATGAACAGACTGCAGTAGGCGACAAATATGTGGCAGAAAACATGCTGGAAAATAATTACAGCATTGGAGGAGAGCAGTCCGGACATATTATTTTCAGCAAGTATGCTGCAACAGGAGACGGAATCCTGACTTCTCTGATGATCATGGAAGCCTGTGTGGAGAAAAAAGCAACACTTTGCGATCTGGCAAAAGAGATGAAGGTTTATCCTCAGATCCTGAGAAATGTCCGGGTAGCGGACAAGACCGCAGCAAGAGAGAATCCAAGAGTGAAGGAAGCTGTGGAAACGGCAGCCAGAGCACTGGGAACAGACGGACGTATTCTTGTAAGAGAAAGCGGAACAGAACCGCTGATCCGTGTCATGGTAGAAGCCGGAACAGAGGAAATCTGTGCAGAGCATGTGGATAATGTAGTTAAAGTAATTGAAGCAGAGGGGCTTATTGTAGAATAAAAGCCGTTCTTGCCGGAATAAGGATCATACATGAATACGAAAAAAATCGGACGGATACTGGCAGTCTGTATGGGAGCGGCGCTTCTTGCAGGCTGCGGAGGTGAAAAAAAGAATATTTACAAACAGGCAGAAGAAGCACTTGCCCAGGGAAACTATCAGGAAGCGCTGGAAGGCTATGAAACATCTGCTGCAGGTGATTACAAGGTTCAGGAATCCCTGCGGGGAGCCGGTATTGCCAAACTAAGGCTGGGAGCTTTTCAGGAGGCGGTGGACTATTTTACCCGTGCACTGGAGCATGGAAAGACAGGCGGATCTCTGGATCAGGACATTCTTTCCTACCGGGCCGAGGCAGAACTGAGGGCGGGGCTGACAGAGGATGCAATGGCTGACTGTCAGACTCTGGCATCAGATTATTCCATGAATGGAGATACCTATTTCCTTACGGGAAGCGTGGCGCTTGCCATGGATGCCTATGACGAGGCTGCGTCGAATTTTGAGCAGGCTTACGGAGAGGAACCGGATTATGAGATGGCGCTTCGTATCTATCAGATTTACGAAGAAAGAGATATGGAGGCCGACGGCACCAGATATCTGGAAGCAGTTCTTGAAACGGTGCCAAAAAATGCCCGGGATTACTGTGAGCGCGGCAGGATCTATTATTACATGGAAGACTATGAGAATGCCAGAAAAGAGCTGATGAAAGCTTCTGAGAAGGGAAGTGCGGAAGCAGAACTTCTTCTGGGCATGGTCTGTCTGGCACAGGGAGATACTGCTGCGGCCAGATCCATGTATCAGGATTATCTGAATCTGGAGGAAAGCAGCAAAGCTCCGGGTTACAACGGAATGGCCCTCTGTGATCTGGCCGACGGAGATCCGGACAGTGCTCTTGCCAATATCGCCTCCGGGCTTGAGAGCGCAGAGATCGATGAAATGCAGGAACTTCTTTTTAATGAAATCGTTGCCTATGAAAAGAAACTGGATTTTGCCACAGCTTATGCAAAAGCTCAGGAATATATAAAAATGTATCCGGATGACGGGGAAGCTCAAAAAGAGCTGGTATTCCTTAAATCCAGAACCGGAGAGTAAGTATGCAGCTTTATGATTTTAAGGAAATAGAGGAACGCGTGATTCTGATAGGCGTGCAGACAGAAGCAGGAGAGAACGTAGAGGCTTCTCTGGACGAACTGGAGGAGCTGGCGCAGACAGCAGGAGCCCTGACTGTGGGCAAGGTGATCCAGAACCGGGAGGCTGTCCATCCGGGAACCTATATAGGAAAAGGCAAGATTCAGGAGGTCAGAAGCCTTCTTACTGCGCTGGATGCCAATGGAATCATCTGTGATGATGAGCTTTCGCCTTCCCAGATGAACAATCTGGAACGGGAGCTGGAGTGCAAGGTCATGGACCGGACGCTTCTGATCCTTGATATTTTTGCAGGACGTGCGATAACAAGCGAGGGTAAGATCCAGGTAGAGCTTGCCCAGCTCCGCTATCGTTCCGCGCGTCTGGTAGGTCTGAGGGATTCTCTTTCCAGACTGGGCGGCGGGATCGGAACAAGAGGACCCGGAGAGAAAAAGCTTGAGACAGACCGCCGTCTGATCCGCACCAGAATCTCTGCCCTGAAGGCTGAACTCGTCCAGGTGGAAAAACACCGTGAACTGATCCGGGGAAGCCGTTCCAGAGGAACGCTGAAAACGGCTGCCATTGTAGGCTATACCAATGCAGGGAAATCTACACTTCTGAATACTCTTACCGGTGCGGAAATCCTGGCGGAGGATAAGCTTTTTGCCACTCTGGATCCAACTACAAGAGTGCTGGAGCTGAATGACGGTCAGCAGATTCTTCTGACAGATACCGTGGGATTTATCCGAAAGCTGCCGCATCATCTGGTGGATGCCTTTAAGAGTACACTGGAAGAGGCAAAGTACGCAGACTATATCATCCATGTGGCAGATGCGTCCAATCCGCAGGCGGAAATGCAGATGGAGGTAGTTTATCAGACGCTCAGGGAACTGGGAGCTTCCGGAAAAAAGGTGATTACACTTCTGAACAAACAGGATCTTGTTTCAGAATCCGGACTGCGTGACTCCCATGCCGACCGGGTTGTAAAATGCTCCGCAAAAAACGGAAAAGGTCTGGATGAACTGAAGGAAGTCCTTTCCGGATTTCTGGCAGAAGAGCAGGTTTATCTGGAAGAGCTTTATTCCTACAGAGAGGCCGGAAAGATCCAGATCATCCGCGAGCACGGTCAGCTTCTTTCTGAGGAATACAGGGAGGACGGGATCTTTGTTTCTGCAAAGATACCGACAGAGTTTTTTGTGCGGGTCATGCCGGAAAAATAAAATAATCCGACAGTGTTCAGGCTGGCGAAAAGGCCGGAAATGCCTGTAAATACAGGAAAAATAGCCATCATATATAGTGTTTTTGCGATGTAAAACACAATATATGGTGGTTTTTCTGCTCTCTGGACGGTTGACGGATACAGGATAGTCTGATAGAATGTAAATCAGACTTTTATAATTTATTATTTAAGGTGTAGTAAGGGAGGAAATAGCAGTATGTTTCAGGTAGTTAAACGAGACGGAGAGATTGCTGATTTTCAGATGGCAAAAATATCATCCGCGATCAATAAAGCTTTTGAGGCAAGAGAGAAAAATTACAGCCAGGACATGATCGATCTTCTGGCTCTCCGGGTAACGGCGGACTTTCAGGATAAGATCATGGACGATCAGGTAACGGTGGAGGACATCCAGGACAGTGTGGAAAACGTGCTGATCCAGGCAGGCTACAGTGATGTTGCCAAGGCTTATATTCTTTACCGGAAGCAGAGAGAAAAGATCCGCAATATGAAATCAACGATCCTTGACTACAGGGAAATCGTAAACAGCTATGTCAAGGTGGAAGACTGGAGGGTTAAGGAGAATTCCACAGTTACCTATTCCGTGGGTGGACTGATCCTCAGCAATTCCGGTGCGGTGACGGCAAATTACTGGCTGTCCGAGATCTACGACAATGAAATCGCAGAGGCACACAGAAATGCAGATATCCATATCCATGATCTTTCCATGCTTACCGGCTACTGTGCGGGCTGGTCTTTAAAGCAGCTGATCCAGGAAGGCCTTGGAGGTATTGAGGGCAAGATCACTTCCGCTCCGGCGAAGCATTTAAGCGTACTCTGCAACCAGATGGTGAATTTCCTGGGAATCATGCAGAATGAATGGGCGGGAGCACAGGCATTTTCTTCTTTTGATACATATCTGGCGCCTTTTGTCAAGGTGGATAATTTAAGCTACCATGAGGTAAAGAAATGTATTGAATCCTTTATTTACGGTGTAAACACACCAAGCCGCTGGGGAACCCAGGCGCCGTTTTCCAATATCACTCTGGACTGGACCGTACCGGACGATCTGGCAGAGCTTCCGGCTATTGTAGGCGGCAAAAATATGGACTTTAAATATAAGGACTGCAAAAAAGAAATGGATATGGTCAATCGTGCCTTTATTGAGACTATGATCGAGGGCGATGCCAATGGAAGAGGATTCCAGTATCCGATCCCGACCTACTCTATTACAAAAGATTTTGACTGGTCTGATACATTAAACAACCGGCTTTTGTTTGAAATGACAGCGAAATACGGAACACCGTATTTTTCCAATTATATCAACAGTGATATGAAGCCCAGTGACATCCGCAGCATGTGCTGCCGTCTCCGCCTGGATCTCCGGGAACTGCGCAAAAAGAGCGGCGGTTTCTTTGGCTCCGGCGAAAGCACCGGATCGGTAGGCGTTGTTACCATCAATATGCCGCGTATCGCTTATCTTTCCAGGACTCCGGAGGAATTTTACCGGAGACTGGATCATATGATGGATATTTCAGCCAGATCCCTGCACATTAAGAGACAGGTGATCTCCAAACTTCTGGATGAAGGTCTGTATCCTTATACAAAACGTTATCTGGGAAGCTTTAACAATCATTTTTCCACCATTGGTCTGGTGGGAATGAATGAAGCTGGTCTCAACGCCAGATGGCTGGGCTGTGATATGACAGACGAGCGTACCCAGAAGTTTACCAAAGAGGTTCTGGAGCATATGAGAAACCGCCTTTCTGATTATCAGGAGCAGTATGAGGGTGAGCTTTTCAACCTGGAGGCAACTCCGGCAGAATCCACGGCTTATCGTCTTGCCAAGCATGACAGAAAGCGCTGGCCGGACATCAGGACAGCAGGCAGCAAGGGGGATACTCCGTATTATACAAACAGCTCCCATCTTCCGGTGGAGTTCAGCTCTGATATTTTTGACGCTCTGGATATTCAGGATGAGCTGCAGACCCTTTATACCTCGGGAACGGTATTCCATGGCTTCCTTGGCGAGAAGCTGCCTGACTGGAAAGCAGCCGCTTCTCTGGTCCGTAAGATCGCAGAGAATTATAAGCTTCCGTATTATACCATTTCTCCTACTTATTCCGTGTGCAGCGAGCATGGATATTTAAGCGGCGAGCATTTCACCTGTCCGAAATGCGGCAAAAAGGCAGAGGTTTACAGCAGGATCACAGGCTATTACCGTCCGGTGCAGAACTGGAATGACGGTAAGGCGCAGGAGTATAAAAACAGAACCTTATATGATATCACTCATTCTACGCTGAAAAAAGTCCATACCAGTATGGTGACCATGACAAAGGATGATGTGAAGCTGAAGCCAGTGGAAACCCATAAGTATCTGTTTACCACCAGCACCTGTCCGAACTGCCGGATGGCAAAGAAGATGCTGGAAGGAGAAAAACTGGAGGTCATCGATGCCGAAAAAAATCCGGAACTGGCAAGACAGTTCGGCATTATGCAGGCGCCCACGCTGGTTATCACAGACGGAGAACATCTGAAAAAATACGTCAACGCCTCCAATATACAGAAGTATGTGGATGAGGAGCTTTCATAAAAAATAAAACATCCCTGCATGGAATGAATATCCATGCGAAATAGGAATGAAGAAATATCCCCCCCGGTAGCTTGTTGGGTACAGGGAATTCTGATAAGGTAGGTAAGACATCAAAACAAAAGGAGAAGGAAACCATGAAAAACAAAGGTTTAAAAATGATCGGGCTTTTTCTGGCGTGCACTCTGGCAGTCGCTCCTGCGTCTTACGTATCTGCAGAGGAAAAAGGGGAAACGCTTGTATACGGCAGCGGGGATTATACAAGAATCAATCCGGCAATGGATGAGCATGGAGAGATCAATATCCTGATTTTTAATGGACTTACTGCCCATGACGGAGAAAATCAGGTGGTTCCCGGGCTTGCGGAAAGCTGGGAGTTTGATGAAGCAGCATGTACTTACACCTTTCATCTGTCAAAGGATGCAAAATGGCAGGACGGGGAAGACGTTACGGCAGATGACGTAAAATTTACCATCGAGGCGATCATGGATCCGGAGAACGGTTCTGAGAACGCACCGAACTTTGATGACGTAGAGGAAATCACAGTGATTGACGAGGACACGGTAGCCTTTCGGCTGACGGCTCCGAATGTGGCATTTCTCGACTATATGACAATGGCTGTTCTTCCAAAACATCTTCTGGAAGGAGAGGATATGCAGACCTCTGACTTCTTCCGCAATCCGGTAGGTACAGGTCCGTACAAGGTGGAAAGCTGGGAGGAAGGACAGGCGATTACCCTGACAAAGAATGAAGATTACTTCAAAGGGGAACCGAACATTGACACGATTGTATTTAAGATCGTTCCTGACGACAATGCGAAAGCGCTTCAGTTAAAATCCGGAGAACTGGATCTTGCCCTTCTGACACCGAAGGATGCGGCTTCTTTTGCAGAGGATGAGGCATTTGCCTGCTACGATATGAAAACGGCAGATTACAGAGGAATCATGTTTAATTTTGGAAACGAATACTGGCAGAAGAACAGAGATCTGATCCCTGCAGTGTGCTATGGACTTGACCGCCAGGCGATCATTGATGCCGTGATCCTCGGACAGGGAATGACTGCATATGGACCGCTTCAGAGAAATATCTACAATAATGAAGAGGTAGAGCATTATGATTATGACCCTGAAAAGGCAAAAACTGTTCTGGAAGAAGCAGGATGCGAGATGGGCGATGACGGATTCTACTACCGCGACGGAGAAAAAGTGGGATTTGTGATCAGTGTCAGCGCCGGCGACCAGGTTCGGATCGACATGGCTCAGATCGCAGCTCAGCAGCTTCAGCAGATCGGAATGGATGTTACGGTTGATATCCCGGCTGAGACTGACTGGAGCGGGCAGATGGCATTTCTGATCGGATGGGGAAGTCCTTTTGACGCAGACGATCATACCTATAAAGTATTTGGTACGGATAAAGGTGCCAATTATTCCAGCTATTCCAATGAACTGGTGGATCAGTATCTGACAGAAGCCCGTCAGTCAGATGATCCGGAGGTACGCGCAGAGGCATATGATAAGTTCCAGGTGGAACTGGCCAAGGACCCTGCTTACGCTTTTATCTGCTATATTGATGCGAATTACGTTGCAGAGTCATCCCTTCAGGGAATCGATCCGGATACCGTTATGGGACATCACGGAGTGGGTATCTTCTGGAATGTGGCAGACTGGACAATCGAAGAATAAGATTTTACAGGAACAGATAAGGGGCATTTATGCCCCTTATCTGTTTTGGGTATAGAAGGAGTGACAATGAAAAACCTTTTGGAAGTAAAAAATCTGTCGGTCAGCTTTGACAGTCCGGCAGGAGAGGTACAGGCAGTCCGGGACGTTTCTTTTTCGTTGAGAAAGGGAGAGGTGCTGGCAATTGTGGGGGAGTCGGGATGTGGTAAAAGTGTGCTTTGCAAAAGTATTATGAAACTTTTGCCGGCAAGCGCCAGGATAAAAGAAGGAAAAATCCTGATCCGGGGATGCGATATTACGAATTACAGGGAACAGGACATGCAGAAGATCAGAGGAAGCATATTTTCCATGATCTTTCAGGATCCCATGACATCCCTGAATCCAACATTAAAGATCGGTCAGCAGATCGCAGAGGCAATTCTGGTACATGAAAAAAAGATGACAAAGGAGCAGGTTTATCAGAGAGTCATCGAACTTATGGAACTGGTAGGCATAGACCGTCCCCGGGAACGTTTTCACCTCTATCCATATAATTTTTCCGGAGGTATGCGGCAGAGGAGCGTAATGGCCATTGCTCTGGCATCAAATCCGGATATTTTATTTGCAGATGAGCCAACGACAGCTCTTGATGTGACGATCCAGGCGCAGATCCTGGATCTTTTGCGGGAAGTACAGGAAAAGCTGGGGACAGCTACGATCCTGGTGTCGCATGACCTGGGAGTTGTGGCAAGGGTGGCAGACCGGGTTGCGGTGATGTATGCAGGAAAGATCGTGGAAACAGGAACGGCAGAGGAAGTCTATTATGATCCGAGACATCCTTATACATGGGGACTTATGCGTTCCCTTCCGGCTTTTTCAAAAGGTAAGGACAGCCTCTATACGATTCCGGGAATGCCCCCTACGCTGATCAATCCGCCCAAAGGTGATGCATATGCCTGCAGGAATGAGTATGCGCTTGGAATTGATTATGAAAAAATGCCCCCGATGTTTCGGATCACAGACACACATTATGCGGCAACCTGGCTTTTAGATAAACGGGCACCTCAGATTATTCCGCCGACAGGAGGGACAAAACTTGGATAAAGAAGTACTTGTAGATGTGCAGAATCTGACGCATCAGTTTCAATTGACAAAAAAGACAGCAATACGTGCAGTGGACAACATTTCTTTTCAGATTTATAAAGGGGAGATCCTGGGGCTGGTAGGAGAATCCGGTTCCGGAAAATCAACTGCGGCCAGATGTCTGATGAACATTTATGAGCCGTCGTCAGGATCGGTCAGGTATCATGGGATTGATATCTGTGATAAAAAGCAATTCCGGGCCAACAAAAAAATGCTTCAGACAAGAAGACAGATTATTTTTCAGGATTCCGGCTCCAGCCTGAATCAGAGGATGAAGGCTTCCGAGATCATAGCAGAGCCGATGAAGATCAGCCATATGACTCCGCCCAGAGGAAGCTACAGGGCAGAGGCACAGTTTCAGATGAAGTATGTAGGGCTGGACAAAAGCTTTCTTGACCGGTATCCTTCCGAATTGTCAGGAGGACAGCGGCAGAGGATCGCCATAGCAAGAGCGCTCAGTATGGAACCGGAATTTCTGGTTGCGGACGAACCGGTCGCAGCTCTGGATGTGTCGATACAGGCACAGGTGATCAATCTTTTTAAACATCTGCAAAAGGAGCATGGATTTACCTTCCTGTTTATTGCGCATGATCTGGCAATGGTGGAATATCTCTGCGACCGGGTGGGTGTTATGTATCATGGAAAACTGGTGGAGCTTGCGCCGGCCGGAGAATTGTTTTCAAATCCTCTTCATGGGTATACGAGATCGCTTTTGTCTGCGATTCCAATCCCGGATCCGGTCAGAGAACGACAGAGAAAGCTTCAGGTATATGACGGGGCGGATCTGGGAGACGGCAGGTTTACGGAGGTCTCTCCCGGTCATTTTGTATGGAGAGCGCAAAAAGGAGGGGATATGCATGAAGAAGCGTAACTGGCTGATATACTGCGGGAAAAAAATCATGGCATTTCTGCTCAGCGTGTTTGTTCTCTCAGTGGCAGTATTTTATGTTGCACGCCTTGCGCCCGGAGATCCTCTGGTCTCCTATTATGGAGAGCGGGCGGAAAAAATGAGCCCTCAGGAACGGCAGTGGGCAATGGAAAAGCTGGGACTGGATCAGCCCGTTTATATCCAGTATGAAAAATGGGTGGAAAATGCTTTTCACGGGGACTTTGGCATTTCCTTTAAATATAAGCAGGACGTTGTGGAAGTGATCAGCGGACGGATCGTAAACACGCTTTTGCTGGGAGGCATTGGATTCCTTCTGATCTTTGCAGGCTCTCTTCTTCTTGGCGTGCTCTGTGCATGGCATGAGGACAAATGGGCGGATCGGATCCTGTGTAAGCTTGGAACCATATCAAGCTGCATTCCGGAATTCTGGCTGTCGCTTGTTCTGATACTGATCTTTTCCGTTACTCTGAAAATCCTTCCAAGCAGCGGAGCCTACACGATCGGAAAGGCAGATGATATTGCGGATCGAGCCATTCACCTGATTATGCCGCTGACAATCGTGACTCTGGAGCATCTCTGGTATTATGCATATATGATACGAAATAAGATCCTGGAGGAAGTGCGGGCAGATTATGTCCTTCTGGCAAAATCCAAGGGGCTGAACAGGAGAAAAATTCTGTTTCGCCACTGTCTGAGAAATGTTATGCCTGCCTATCTCAGTATTATGGCAATAGCAGTACCTCATGTTCTTGGCGGGACCTTTGTTGTGGAAAGTGTGTTTTCCTATCCGGGGATCGGAGCATTGTCTTATGAGAGCGCCAGATACCATGATTACAATCTTCTGATGCTTCTTTGCATGATGTCAGGAATCCTTGTGATTTTCTGTAATATTCTGGCACAGACCATCAACGAACATATCGATCCCCGTGTAAAAGCAAATGAAGTAGTGGAGACATCGGAGGTGACCGGTTTATGACAGATACAGCTTTTGAAATTGTAGGGCAGCGTGACATACAGGAAGAGCAGCCTTCTCCAAAGAAAAAATGGTATCAGGGGAAACCAGTGCTGTCAGCAGGAATCCTGGCGGTGATTCTGCTCGGATGCTTTTTTGCAGAGGCAGTTATGACAAAAGATCCTTCCTATATGGATCTTCTTAATTATAATAAGGCGCCGGACGGGGAATTTCTGTTTGGAACAGATACCATGGGAAGAGATATTTTTTCCATGATCTGGTATGGAGGAAGGATATCCCTGACGATTGGGGCTCTGTCTACCCTGATCTCCACGGTTGTGGCAGTTGTGATCGGAGCCTTCAGCGGCGCGGCACCTCAGTGGCTGGACAATCTGCTTATGCGTTTTACGGAAATTTTTCTGAGTGTTCCTTCACTTTTGCTTGTGATTCTTTTTCAGGCAATCCTGGGAAAGGCCAATGTACTCAGTCTTTCCATTGTGATTGGTCTTACGGGCTGGACAGGCATCGCCAAGGTGGTACGAACAGAGGTAAGGCAGATACGAAACAGTGAATATGTGATTGCGTCAAGATGCATGGGAGGAAGATTTTTTCATATTTTGTGGAAACATCTGGCTCCGAACTTTGTCTCTTCCATTATGTTTATGGTGATCATGAATGTGAGGAGTGCGATCATAGCAGAGTCCACGCTTAGTTTTATGGGAATCGGACTGCCCCTTGAAATTGTTTCCTGGGGAAGCATGCTGTCTCTGTCTGAAAAAGCGCTGATGACAAATTCCTGGTGGATCATTCTTATTCCCGGGATTTTTCTTGTGGGAACACTGCTGTGCCTGACGAATATAGGAAATTATATGAGGAAACATGTAAACCGGAAGGAAAGCAATCTGTAATCGGAAAGGGAATGAGAAAGGGGGTGGAAACAGGTGCTTGATACAAAAGAAATACAGTGCTTTGCAGCCTGTGCTCAGACGGGATCCTTCAGTAAAGCGGCTGAGAAACTGTTTACTACGCAGTCCAGTGTCAGCAAGATCGTGAAGGCAATGGAAGAAAAGACAGGGATGGTTCTTTTTGAACGGCTGTCGAAAGGGATCCGGATGACGCCTGAGGCAGAAAAAATATATCCATATGCAATTTCAGTTCTTGAAAACCTCAAACAGATCCAGATGTCTGATAAAAAGAAGACGGCCGGGACTCTTTCCGTATCCTGCAATCCCAGTTCGTGGTTTGCGGATTATTTTGTTAAATTTTACAGGCAGAAGCAGGAAGAGGAACTTCACTATCAGATTCATTCCGCAGACTGCAGGGAGATCGTAGAGCGTGTGAGAAAAAGAGTGGATGACATTGGATTTGTGTACATTATGAAAAATCAGACAGCTGCGTTTCAGTATTATGTTTCCAGAAATTATCTGGAATTTACACCCTTAAAAGAAACAGAAGCTACCATATATTATGGCGGGGGAAGCAGCCGGGAACCGGAAACCGAAGGATCCCTTGATTTTTCCGGAATGAAGCTGGTCCAGAGATTTCCGGATGAGTTTTCTCCTGATAATTACTGGAATATTGTGGATTCAAACGGGAGAGCTGCTTCAGAAGCGGAGATTGTGATTACTACAAACAGCGATTACATTATGGAAAGACTTCTGCAGTCAGGAGATCTGGCAAATATCAGCGGCGGGTATCTGTCAGGAAAGCCGGGGCAGGAGATATCGAAAGGAAAAGCCTGCTCTGCATCAGAAACAAGGATCCTGTTTGGATATGTAAAAAGAAAGGGTGAGAAGCTTTCAGAGGCGGCAAATGATTTTCTTGAATTTCTTATCAGCAGCCTGAAAGACTGAATGAGCAAACAGATAATTACAAGTGTCCTTTTATGATTGTACACGCTTTTGCCTCTGCGGGCAATGAAAAAGTGGCAGGGAAATTTCTGTTTACATTTCCCGGATAAGAACGTATAATGGGGGACGGAGTAAGGAGTGTGAACAGGAATTATGGAACAAAAGATAAATAAACAGCAGTTTATGCGGGGGCTCCATGATGGAGTCCCTATTGCTTTGGGATATTTTGCCGTGTCCTTTACCTTTGGCATGATGGCGGTATCGGGAGGATTGTCTGTATGGCAGGCAACGCTGATATCGCTGACGAATCTTACCTCAGCGGGACAGTTTGCAGGTCTGGATATTATGATCGCCTGTGGCTCTCTGTGGGAAATGGCTCTGACCCAGCTGATCATTAATCTGCGCTACAGCCTGATGTCGTTTTCTCTGTCCCAGAAGCTGGAAAGAAATCTGGCTCCCTGGCACAGATTTGCAGTGGCCTTTGGCATGACGGACGAGATTTTCGGAGTCAGCGCCAGTCAGCCGGGACGACTGAATCCTTTTTATAATTACGGAGCTATGAGCGTGGCTGTTCCGGGATGGACCTTTGGTACTCTGGCAGGAGCCGTTGCAGGAAACGTTATGCCGGGATTCCTGGCAAGTGCGCTGAGCGTGGCGATTTACGGCATGTTTCTGGCAGTGATCATCCCGCCGGCAAAGAAGCATCGGGCAGTCCTGAAGGTGGTAGTGGGAGCGATGGCAGTCAGCACCTTGTTCGCCTGCACACCGGTTTTGAATAAAGTCTCTTCAGGCTTTGTGATCATTATCACAACCCTGGCAGTGGCGGGAATGGCTGCATATTTCTGCCCGATAGAGGACGGAGAGGAGGAAGACGCGTGAACTGGAGCATTTATAAGTATATTCTGGTAATGGCGGGAGTGACTTACCTGATCCGTATGCTTCCGCTGGTGCTTTTTAAAAAGGAGATCACCAGTCCGTTTTTGAAATCCTTTTTGTATTATGTCCCCTATGCCTGTCTGGCAGCTATGACCTTTCCGGCCATTCTGACAGCGCCGTCCTCGGGAATGATCGCCGGCGCGGCCGGGCTGGCGGCTGCACTGATCGCGGCATACCGGGAGAAAAGCCTTCTGACTGTGGCGCTTTTTGCCTGCGGAGCGGTATTTGCAGCGGAGCGTATTCTGGAATATGTGATATAGTACAGAATTTCAGTAAAAAAGGCCCGAATCCGCATCGTATTTACTATTGCAATCCTGTATTTGGGTGTGTTAGAATTAGAAAGTAAAAGTGTTTATATCCATAAACATTTATTGACAGGCAGTCTGGCCTGTACGTCAGATGAAAGGAATTACTGATGTTGGATAAGATAAAAACAGATTTTGGAGAGATACTGGATGACGAAAATCAGGATGAGGTGGAGATAGACCTTCTGGAGATCCTGAAAGCCCTGAAAAAAAAGTTTCTGCTGATTCTGGCAGCCGGACTTCTGGCAGGATGTATCAGCGGTGCATTTACGCACTTTATGCTTACGCCTGTTTATCAGTCTACGTCAAGCATGCTTGTACTTTCCAAAGAAACAACACTGACTTCTCTGGCAGATCTCCAGCTGGGAAGCAGCCTGACAAGCGACTATACGGTACTGCTTAACAGTACGCCGGTTCTGGAGCAGGTGATCGAGAATCTGAACCTTAAAGATATTTCTGACGAAGATCTGAGGAAGAAGATCACCGTAGAGAATCCGTCTGACAGCCGTATCCTGGAGATTACAGTGGAAGATTCCGATCCTGTTCTGGCCAAAAAGCTGGTGGACGAGATCGCAGACGTGGCTTCGAATTTTATTGGAGATAAGATGGAGGTTATTCCACCTAAGATCATAGAAGAAGGTAAGATCCCGGTTGTAAGATCTTCACCCAGCTTAAAGAAAAACATGCTTCTTGGTCTTATCTTTGGTATTTTTGTATGCTCGGCAGTGGTAGCGGTGTATGCGATTATGGATGACACCCTGAAAACAGAGGATGATGTGATCCGCTATCTGGATACATCTGTTCTTGCATCCGTACCGGACCGCAAGGATTATGTAAATTACAATAAGAGAAAAGGGACACGCCGTTAGCAGAAAGGGAGAACTCATTAATGAGAAGTGTTGAAATAGAGGATATCAGGAAGCAGGATTATCTTTATGATGAGGCAATCAAGACTCTGCGTACCAATATCCAGATGACAGGAAAAAGAATAAAGACGATATTGATCACAAGCTGTTATCCCAATGAAGGCAAAAGTGACATTTCCATCAGTCTTGCAAAAGAACTGAGCAGCATTGGAAAAAAAGTTCTTCTGATCGATGCAGATATACGGAAACCAGCATATTTCAGCCATTTCATGGTGAACCAGGAGGTGCGTGGCCTGTCTGAATTTCTCAGCGGCCAGATTACTGTGCAGGATCTGATTTATGCAACAAATTATCCGAATCTGGATATTATTTTTGGTGGAGCACCCACACCGGATCCGACAGGACTTCTGGGAGATGAAATGTTTGGTGCTTTTATGAAAGAGATCAGAGGCTACTATGATTACATTCTGTGCGATACGCCGCCGGTAGGAAGTATTATTGATGCTGTGCTTGTGGCAAGGTATTGTGACGGAGCTGTCTTTGTGATCGAACAGGGAGCTGTCAGCTACCGTTTTGCCCAGAAAGCTGTGAACCGTATCCGAAAGACCGGCTGCAGGGTGCTGGGAAGTGTTCTGAATAAAACAGACCGGAGACAGGATAAGTATTACAAGAAATACGGTCAGTATTATCAGAAGACAGAGGTTAAAAAATAAGCCTGGGACTGCGCAGAGAAAGGCAGGATAAGAAGTGAACTGGAATAATGTAAAAAGCAAGGGAAAAGTAAATATGGTCCTGGCGGTTTTCTGCATTGTTCTTATGCTGATCATGGCAACCCTTGTTGTTGTGGATCACAGAAGCACAAAAAAAGAAACAGAAAAACTGACAGAGCTTGCAGAGGAACAGAAAAAAGGCATTGAAGATTACGAAAATGTAAAGAAACGTGCCGCAGAACTGGAAAAACAGTCAGCAGTTCCGGAAGAAGAGGAAGAGAGCACCACAGAATCTGACGATTCCGGATCCGATGACAAAGAAAGTGAAGACAGCAATTCTGAAAAAAGAATGAGTAAAAATGAGTAGTTCATCAAGAAGAGAACAGAAAAAGAAAAAAAGAATCCTTGTGGTATCAGGCATTACGGCGGCAGCAGTGCTTGCAGGGGGAATTTTCCTCTGGAGCCAGCTTCCGAAGCAGACCCGTATCACTGCTGTAAGCAGTGGCTCAGACGGAGTTTCTCCCGAGGAAGAGAGGGTAGAATATAAGGGTTCTGTGTATAAATATAACGATCATCTCAGTAACTTCCTTTTTCTGGGAATTGATACAAGAGATCCGGTATCCAGCTACAGCACACAGTTTGATGCCGGACAGGCAGATTCTGTTTTTCTTGTCTCTATGGACAGGGTGACAGAACAGCTGAAGGCTCTGGTCATACCCAGAGATACCATAACAGAAATTGAAGTGTTTAACCCCTCCGGCAAAAGCCTGGGTCATACAAAAGATCATATCAACATACAGTATGCTTTTGGAGATGGAAAGGAAAACAGCTGTCAGCTTATGAAAACAGCAGTTTCCCGACTCCTTGGGGGGATACCGATTGAGAAATACTGTGCAGTAAATATGGATGGTATTCCTCTTCTGGCAGATGCGGTGGGAGGAATTCCTGTAACGGTTCCGGACAACAGTCTTGTTGAAAAAGATCCGACATTTACAGAAGGCGCACAGGTGACTCTGACAGCAGACAACACAGAAATGTTTGTGCGATACAGGGATATTTCCCAGTCGGGCAGCGCCATTGTCAGACAGGAACGCCAGAAAGTGTTTATGAAAGCCTTTATAGAAAAAGCACAGCAGAAGGCGGCGCAGGATGCTTCCTTTGTGGTGGATATCTATGAACAGCTTCAGCCATATATGGTGACGAACATGGGAAATGATCTGTTTGCAAAGCTTCTGGCAGCATCCGCCGTATCTTCTCTGGAAGCTCAGACCGTTCCGGGAGAAGCGGCAGAAGGCGAGGCCTTTGATGAGTATCATGTAAAGGAAGAGGAACTGACAGAACTTCTCATGGATATGTTTTACGAAAAGACAGAATAAATTTATAATGAGATATTTAGTACATTATGCACTATTATCTATAAAAGAAAAAGAAAAAAGAAAAGGAGCGATTTATTATGAAGTTGAGAAAATGCCTTATGGTATGCGCACTTGCCGCTGTTATGACAGCAGGTTCTGTATCTGTTGCAAGCGCAGCAGGCAGCCGTACAATGGATGTGACTGTTCAGGCAGAGGGCATCTCTGTTGCAGCTAAGATTGAAGAATCTGAAGCATACAAACAGCTTAAAGAGAGTGCGCCGGAAGTTGTATCCATTCTTGACAAGGTGAATGATGGAACAATGGAAATGAAGGACGTAACTGCAGAGCTTACAAAAATGGCAGAAGGACTTACAGATGAGACTGCAAAAGCTGCTCTTGAGGAAGTTATCACAAAGCTTGAGAACAAAGATTTTGTTACAGGCTTCGTTGATCTGACAGCAGATGCTACAGCAGAGAAAAACGAGAACGGCAAATATGAGGTTACCATTGACGTACCTAGCATGACAGATGAAGCAACAGGATATGCTGTTCTTCATTACAGTATTGAGCGTTCTGTATGGGAACTGATCGAGCCGTCTGAGACAGATGCAGAGGCTAAAACAATCACAGCTGAGTTCGAGGATCTTTCCCCGGTTGCTGTTGTTGCAGACGCTGAGTAATCAGAATACAGAGAATCTATATAAAGTCCAGAAAAATCTCTTCCGTAAATCCGGAAGAGATTTTTTCTGATCTGATAATTTCGCACTTTATATTGTTAAAGTAAAAGAAAAATGTTATACTGTAAATGTCTTTTGGAAAATTCGATATGTGACAGTATCAGAATTTGCATGGATAATATATCATATGGAAGGTAGAAAACATGTCAGATCAGCAGGAAGTATTGCAAAAAAACAAAGATGGAAAATTTAATTATAATATTGTTCTGATTGGTTTTATGGGAACTGGAAAAAGTACAGTTTCTTCTTATCTGAAAAAAGTTTTTGGCATGGAAGTAGTTGAAATGGATCAGATTATTTCAGAGAGGCAGGGGATGAGCATTTCCGACATTTTTGAAACTTACGGAGAAGAATATTTCCGTGACCTGGAAACAGAGCTTCTGATTGAAATGCAGTCCAGGACCAATGTGGTAATCTCATGCGGAGGCGGCGTGCCGATGAGAGAACGTAATGTAACTGAAATGAAAAAGAATGGAAAAGTGGTGCTTCTTACAGCCAGACCGGAAACGATTCTGGAACGGGTAAAAAATGATCATGGACGCCCGTTGCTGGAGGGAAATAAAAATGTAGGATTTATTGCTGATCTTA
Organism: uncultured Blautia sp.; assembly: GCA_900541985.1. Classification (GTDB taxonomy): domain Bacteria; phylum Bacillota; class Clostridia; order Lachnospirales; family Lachnospiraceae; genus Blautia_A. The sequence continues at coordinate 30,378 of UQLX01000014.1, forward strand.
TGGAAAAACGCCGTGAGAAGTATGAAGCAGCGGCAGACATTACGATTGAGACGGATTATAAAACAAAACAGGAAATCTGCGAGGAACTGATACAGAAAATTTCCGGATAAAAAGGACAGGAGGAGAAAATTATGGAACACAGGATTAAGGGAACAACAGGGCTTTTGATGCTGATCGGCAGTCCGGTAGGTCATTCCGGCTCTCCGGCCATGTATAATTTCAGCTTTCAGCATAACAACCAGGACTATGCATACATGGCTTTTGACATTAAGGAAGATCAGGTAGGGGCGGCTCTGGACGCCATGCGGCTTTTTAAAATGAGAGGAGCCAATGTGACCATGCCCTGCAAAAATGAAGCGGCAAGACTTGTAGATGAGCTTTCTCCGGCAGCAAGGATCATCGGGGCGGTCAATACCATTGTCAACGAGGACGGAAAGCTGATCGGCCATATCACAGACGGAACCGGATTTGTACAGAATTTAAGAGAACATGGAGTTGACGTAAAGGGCAAAAAAATGGTGGTTCTCGGCGCGGGCGGAGCAGCTACAGCCATTCAGGTACAGTGTGCTCTTGACGGAGCCGCTTCCATTACGATCTTTAACCCGGACGATCCGTTTCTTGAGCGGGCAGGAAATACTGCGGAAAAGCTGAAAAAAGAAGCGCCGGACTGTCAGGTGCAGGTATTCTGCCTGGAGGATCAGGAGAAGCTGAAGGAAGAAGTGGCAAAGGCAGATATTCTTGTAAACGGAACTCTTGCGGGAATGAAGCCTCATGAGGACACCACACTGATCACAGATAAAACCATGTTCCGTCCGGATCTGGTGGTGGCTGACGTGGTTTATAATCCGGAAGAGACCAGACTTCTCCGGGAGGCAAAGGAAGCCGGATGCAGAACCGTAGGCGGCAAGGGAATGCTTCTCTGGCAGGGAGCTGCAGCCTATAAGCTTTATACAGGAATGGAAATGCCGGTAGAGGAATATCGGAGATTTCAGGAAGAAAACCAGGAAAAATAAAACGGAAAAAGAATTGCTTCAGTAAAAAAGCCGGGTGGACAGAGAACAGAAGAAAAGTTCTCTGCCACTCGGCTTTTTGGTTTTACAGAAAAAACTGATTATTTTTCCAGGAAAGAAAGGTCGATCTCACCTTCAAAAACCGTGGTGGCCGGACCGGTCATGTAGACCAGATTTTCCTGACGGTTCCACAGAATCTCCAGATCGCCTCCCAGCAGTTTGACGGTGATGGGAACATCTTCATCCACCAGACCGTTTAAGGTGGAAGCCACTGCAACGGCACAGGCACCTGTTCCGCAGGCAAGAGTTTCTCCGGAGCCTCTTTCCCATACGCGCATCTGAAGGGTATGCCGGTCAATGACCTTTACAAATTCAGTGTTGATCCGGTCCGGAAAATTAATATGATTTTCAAACAAAGGACCGATCCTGGCAATATCCAGACCGTCCACATCGTCCATATAGACAATGGCGTGGGGATTTCCCATGGAAACAGCGGTGATATGGTAGATTTTTCCGTTTACATCCAGAGGCTCATTGATCACCTGCTCCCTGGGAGATACCACAGGAATGGTTTTTGCATTCAGAATGGGAGAACCCATATTAACCTTTACAGAGGAAACCTTGCCGTTTTTGACGGTAAGATCCAGATATTTGATGCCGCTTTTAGTTGCCACACTGATGTTTTTCTTGTTTACAATGCCTTTATCATAGGCGAATTTCGCTACACAGCGGATTCCGTTTCCGCACATGGCACCCTGTGAGCCGTCCAGATTATACATATCCATTTCGCAGTCTGCCACGTCAGACGGCTTTACCAGGATCAGTCCGTCCGAACCGATCCCAAAATGACGGTCGCTGACAAATTTTGCCACTGCGGAAGGGTTGTTTACGGTTTCCTGGAAACAGTCTACATAGACATAGTCGTTTCCGATTCCCTGCATTTTTGTAAATTTCATAAAGCTCCTCCTCGTTATTTATACACTGCAAAGCCGGAAAATGGATTTCCATGCCCTGCACCCCTTGTTTTATAACGTTACCAGTATATAGAAAAAATGTTATGGTTTTGTGAAATCAGAATAAAAAAACCGGAAATTTTATAACAGATTCTGAAATTCCGGGAAGGGAATAAGGCTTCTTTCCAGAATACCGGTAATCTGAGCAATCAGGATCCCGTAATTGGTAATGGGGACATTCTGGTCACGACAGCATGCAATCCGGTATTTCATTTCTCTTTCGTTGAGCATACACCCTCCGCAGTGAACCACCAGTTTATAATCGGAAACATCCTCTGGAAATTCAGTTCCGGAGGTAAAGACGAACTCCGGATCCGCACCTGTGAATTTCCGGATCATTCCGGGAATCTTTACGGTTCCGATATCGTCGCACTGCCGGTGATGGGTACAGCCTTCTGCGATCAGGATCTTATCGCCGTTCCGGATGTTTTTCAGAGCGGCGGCGCCTTCCACAGATGTACCAAGATCTCCCTTGTATCTTGCAAACAGGATGGAGAAAGAGGTAAGGGCAATATCCTCAGGAGTGTCTCTGGAAACCCGGGCAAAAGCCTGGCTGTCTGTGATGACAAGTCCGGGTCTTACACCCTTTGAAAGAAAATGCTCCAGAGTGTCCTTTAACTCGGTGTCCCTTACCACAAGGGAAAGCGCGCCGCGTTCCAGGATGGCACGGATGGTCTGCTGCTGGGGCAGGATCAGCCGGCCTTTTGGAGCAGCCTTGTCAATGGGAACTACCAGGATCACCAGATCCAGAGGTCTGATAAGATCACCGACCAGTGGATATTTATGCGTATCCTCCGGCTTCAGGGAGGCAATTTTTTCCTTTAATTCATGTATCCCTGATCCGGTGGCTGCACTGACGAAGATTTCATTAGAAGCAGTGTCGGTATGAAGAGCAGAGGATGCAGCGGAAGGTTCCCCCGGAAGAAGATCAATCTTATTATAGACCAGCAGCCAGGGAATGTTTTTTTCCTGAAAGCGGCGGATCAGAGCCTCTTCATACTCCGTTTTGCCAAGAGTGCTGTCCACCACAAGCACAGCGATATCTGTTTTGTTCAGAACCTGGTAGCTTTTTTTGATCCGGAGCGCTCCCAGCTCCCCTTCGTCGTCGATCCCCGGGGTATCAATGACCATTACCGGCCCAAGCGGCAGCAGCTCCATGGTTTTGTATACCGGATCCGTGGTGGTTCCTTTTACATTGGAAACAATGGCAAGATCCTGACCGGTAACCGCATTGATGACACTGGATTTTCCGGCATTGCGTTTTCCGAAAAAGCTGATATGGATCCGCTCGGAAGCGGGCGTCTGGTTCATTCCCATAGATTTGTCCTCCCTTGATCTGAAAAAAATAATTTTTGCATATAATTATCGTTTTTTGTGCATATGAAAGTGTTTTTATTATAGAAAATAATTTTTTATTATGCAAGTAAACTATTGCATTTTCCAAAAAACATGGTAAAATTAGAATCATGATTTTGAAGATTTTATGCAACAAAAATGTATAAATATACCAAGAAGAGTATAATATTCAAGGAGGAAAAGAGAATGAAAAAAATGAAAAAATTTGCAGCACTTGCGCTCTGTGCCGCAATGACAACAACTATGCTGGGTGGAGTAAGCGTTTTTGCCAACGACAGCGGGATTGAAGGCGTAGATGACCTTCCGGGCAAAAAGATCGGCGTTCAGCTGGGAACTACCGGTGATATTTATGCGTCTGACTATGAGGGAGATGAAGAAGGAACTTCCATCGAGCGTTTCAACAAGGCAAACGATACCGTTATGGCTCTGAAACAGGGCAAGATCGACTGCATTATTATCGACAGTCTTCCGGCAGAGAAATTTGTTGAGAACAATGACGATCTGGAGATCCTGGAAGAGGATTTTGCCACAGAGGAATATGCCATTGCAGTAAAGAAAGGCAATGATGAGCTGACAGAAGAGATCAACGGAGCTCTTAAAGAACTGAAAGAGGACGGAACTCTGGATCAGATCAATCAGAACTATATCGGAGATGATGATGTTAAAGGAACCTGTCCTTATGAATCCCCAAAAGATGTAGACCGTTCCAAAGGAACTCTCACAATGGCTACCAATGCGACCTTCCCCCCATATGAGTACTACGAAGGCGACAAGATTGTAGGTATTGATGTGGATATGGCACAGGCTGTCTGCGATAAGCTTGGCTATGAGCTGAAGGTTGAGGACATGGAGTTTAATGCAATTATGAACGCAGTAGATTCCGGTAAGGCAGATATCGGTGTGGCTGGTATGACGGTAACAGAAGACCGTAAGAAGAGCGCGAACTTTACAGACTCCTATACAACCGCAAAACAGGTGATCATTGTCCGCAAGTAATAAAAGAAGTTCCACAGCTGCCACAGAGCAGAATGAGAAAGAAAAATTCCGGGTACCCGGCATCGAAAAAATCGGTATGGGAACCCGGAATTTATTATGAGTTGCTGAAAATATGTGAAAAAAGAGAAAGCGGTGAATGTTTTGGCAGATTTTATTGAAAAATTTCAATTGAATTTCATAGATGAAAAACGCTATGAGTTTATTTTCAGTGGTTTGAAGACCACTTTGATCATTACAGCCTTTGCGGTTCTGATCGGTATCATTCTGGGCTTTGTCATTGCCATGATCCGTGCAACCCATGACCGGACAGGCAAAATGAAGATCCTTAATGCGGTATGCAAGGTGTATCTGACTGTGATCAGAGGTACACCGGCAATGGTACAGCTTCTGATCATGTATTATGTTGTTTTTGCCGTCCATGATCCCGGTAAGCTGATCACAGCTATCGTGGCATTTGGTCTGAACTCTGCAGCCTATGTGGCGGAGATCGTCCGTTCCGGTATTATGTCCATCGATCAGGGACAGTTCGAGGCAGGAAGAAGCCTTGGCCTGAATTACCGGCAGACCATGCTTCTGATCATCCTTCCCCAGGCATTGAAAAATGTGCTCCCGGCACTTGCCAATGAGTTTATCGTACTGATGAAGGAAACCTCCATCAGTGGTTATATCGGTCTTACAGACCTGACCCGCGGCGGAGATATTATCCGAAGCCAGACTTACGAAGCGCTTTTGCCGCTGCTGGCAGTTGCTGCAATCTATCTGGTGCTTGTTATGTTCCTGTCCTGCCTGGTAGGAAAGCTTGAAAGGAGGCTGAGAAGCAGTGAACGCTAAAGGTGAAGTATTGCTTGATGTAAAAGAACTGAAAAAATCTTTTGACGGAATGCAGGTCCTTAACGGAATCTCCACCCAGATCTGCAAAGGAGAGGTGGTTGCCATCATCGGACCATCCGGCTGCGGAAAATCGACATTTCTCCGTTCTCTGAACCTTCTGGAAAAACCTACCGGAGGACAGATCCTTTTTGAGGGAACCGACATTACGGACAAATCTGTGGATGTAGATAAAATGCGTCAGAAGATCGGAATGGTATTTCAGCAGTTTAATCTTTTTCCGCATCTGACCATTAAGAAGAATATCATGCTTGCTCCGGAGAAACTGGGACTGATGACCAGAGAGGAAGCGTCCAGACGTGCAGACGAGCTTCTGGAGCGTGTAGGTCTTCCGGATAAGGCGGATGCTTATCCGAGCCAGCTTTCCGGCGGACAGAAGCAGAGAATCGCTATTGCAAGGGCTCTTGCCATGAATCCGGATGTCATGCTGTTTGACGAGCCAACCTCTGCTCTTGACCCGGAAATGGTAGGAGAGGTTCTGGAGATCATGAAGGAACTTGCCCAGTCGGGAATGACCATGGTTGTGGTTACACATGAGATGGGATTTGCCAGAGAAGTGGCAACCCGTGTGATGTTCATTGATGAAGGAAAGATCCAGGAGGAGAATACTCCGCAGGAATTCTTTGCCAACCCGGAGAATCCGAGACTGAAAGAATTTTTGTCCAAAGTTTTATAAAGCATAAAAAAAGGCCACTGTGTCTGAACCGTAGAGCATTTACGGATCATCTGCAGTGGTCTTTTGTGATTTACGAATAGGCTTTTTTCAGTTCCTTGTAACAGTATTTGATAATCTCCTTACGGGTGATGATCCCGATAAAAAATCCCTGGTCATCTACAACCGGAACATAATTCTGGTTAATGGCGCGATCCAGGAGATCCTCCATATCGGCATCTGCATGCACCGGCTTGTAGGTGGCACGTCTGGGGATTGCCATAATGGAAATATCTTCCATTTCTTTAACGTCCATGGTGTTCAGCCGTTTCAGTCCCCAGAGCAGATCACCCTCGGAGATGGTGCCTGTATAGCGACCGTCCACGCTGAGGAGCGGGATGCAGGAGAACTTCCTGTGTTCCATTTTTTCTATGGTCTGCCGAAGTGTATCGTCTTCAAATATATAAGCTACTTCACTTTTGGGTGTCAGAAAAAATAAAATATTCACTTTGTGTACCTCTGTCTTTCCTGTCAGTGAAGAGAACGTCTGGTATCAAACATTCTCTCTTTTTTGTGTTGCTTTTCTATTGATATGATAGTATGAAGGTACATGACTGTCAATAAGTGAATTATTAAAATTTGGTGAAAAATACAGTAAAAAACCACCTGTGACAGGTGGTTTTTGGTTACTGTTCACAGAATGGACAGAAATTTATTTACAGGAGGCTGATACCATTGGCCTTTGCTTCCTCCAGCACTTCCTCTGGCCAGAGAGAAGCGTGAACCTCTCCGATGTGTGCTTTCCGGAGGAAAAACATACAGATACGGGACTGGCCGATACCGCCGCCGATGGTGTAAGGAAGCTCTTTGTTTAATATGGCTTTCTGGAAATCCAGTGTTCTGCGGTCATCACAGCCGGCTTCTGTCAGCTGTGCATCCAGAGCCTCCTCGTCTACACGGATACCCATGGAGGAAAGCTCCAGGGCAATATCCAGAACCGGATAATAAACAAGGATATCTCCGTTCAGTTCCCAGTCATCATAGTCCGGGGCACGTCCGTCGTGACGTTCTCCGTTGCTCAGAGCCTTACCTACCTGCATGAGGAACACTGCGCCCTTTTCCTTGACAATCTTATATTCTCTTTCCTTGGGAGTACAGTCCGGATACATATCCACCAGCTCCTGTGTGGATACAAAAGCAATCTCTTTCGGAAGGATTTCTTCTATGTAATCATACTGAACAGCCATGTATTTTTCTGTTTTGCGAAGAACGCTGTAAATAGAGCGAACGGTATTGATCAGCGTTTCCATGGTGCGTTCTTCTCTGGAAATGATTTTTTCCCAGTCCCACTGATCCACATAAACGGAATGAATATTGTCGATATCTTCATCTCTGCGGATAGCGATCATATCGGTATAAAGTCCCTCTCCATGAGAAAAACCATATTTTTTAAGCGCGTAGCGTTTCCATTTGGCAAGAGAATGGACGATCTCGGCATTTTCATCCATACCTTTGATCTCAAAGCTTACCGGACGTTCCACGCCGTTCAGGTTATCATTCAGTCCGGAAGAAGGAGATACAAATACAGGGGCAGACACACGGAGAAGATTCAGCTTCTGGGCCAGAGTCTGCTGGAAAAAATCTTTGACGGTTTTGATCGCCACCTGGGTATCATGAAGGTTCAGATCTGACTGATATCCGGTGGGAATTTTGAATTGTTCCATAATAATCCTCCTCAAATTTAGATTCTCTTATTATAGCAGGAAAAACTATGGATTGCAATTTTTAACTTGCGGGTTTTGGGGATATCCGATACAATGAAAACAGAAAACAAAGGGGGAGGGTGGAGCATATGAAATGTCCTTTATGTGACGGAGCTGTTGTGAATGGAAGATGTCGTGACTGTGGGATGCCTTATCGAAACGATGAGGTTCTTTATCATCTGAACGAGGATCGGAGAAGTCATGAGAAGCATGCCACAGATAAGGCGAAGGAGGAGCTTCTGAAGCGAATGGTTCCCCTTGGAGATACTGTGAAGCAGGCTTCCGGACAGAAAGCCGGAAAAAATGCACAGAAAACATCCGGGAAGCCGGTTCAAAAGAGCGTAACCCGCACAACAGCCCAAACAGTTAAGAACAGGCAAAAAGCAGCTGCCAGAAGCAAAAAGGAATTTGGAAAAAGCAGCAACAGCTCCTGGAGTTCTGAGAAAAAAAGCAAAAAAAAGAAATCTCCGGGCAGGATTATTTTCTGGGTGCTTACTGCTCTGGTAATATTGGGACCTTCGGTGGAGGAACTTTTCTCTTCCCGGACGGACAGTGAGACTTATATTGACAGTCCTTCTTATGAGAACTCTTCAGAGGAGGATATGGTGTACCAGATCGGGAATCCGGAAGAACAGGATTATGATACCTATTCATTTTCTTCCTGGTCAGATTCTGAAGGCCGGATGGAATATGGACTTAATGCCGGCTATGGCTCCATAGAGGTTGGAGACGAGCTTCCTGCCGGAGAATACAGGATCTATACAAACAATGACGAGATTAAGCTGCTTTACAAACAGGCCGATGAGAAGAAGGCGGAAGTTTTAGAATTAAAGGAAAGTGATTCGCTGGAGATGCTCCTGGCAAAAGGAGATATTTTAAAGCTGGATGGAGACGGAGATTCTTACAAAAGCGTGTATTTTAAGGAACTTGACAGATAAGATAAAGGGGGAAGAAATTTTTTAAAATTCCCCCTTTCTTTTTACAGGATATTGTGTTATACTCATTTTTGCAACACCAGATATGGGGAGAATATCTCAGGGGATGCACATTGAAGGAGCGTGCATTTTTTTAGGAGATAAAATAGGAGAAAAATGGTATGATTTATGTGATCAAAAAAGACGGGACAAAGGAAGAATTTAATCCACAGAAGATCGTAGCAGCAGTAAACAAATCTGCAGCAAGGATCCTGTACACATTTTCTCAGGAGGAGAAAGACTTCATCTGCCGCTTTGCGCAGGAGCATGCGGATTCTCTTGGGAAAAATGAGATCCAGATCCAGGAGATGCATAATATCGTGGAAGGCGCGCTGGAGAGAGTGAACCCGGCAGTGGCAAAAAGCTACCGTGATTACCGTAACTACAAGCTGGATTTCATTCATATGATGGATGATGTATATACTAAGAGTCAGGCAATCCGTTATATCGGTGACAAGAGCAATGCCAATACGGACAGCGCCCTTGTTGCAACAAAGAGAAGCCTTATCTTTAATGAACTGAATAAGGAACTTTACCGTAAATTTTTCATGAATCGGAATGAACTTCAGGCATGCAAGGACGGATATATCTATATTCATGACCAGTCCGCCCGTCTGGATACCATGAACTGCTGTCTCTTTGACGTGGCTTCTGTACTCAGAGGCGGTTTTGAAATGGGAAATGTGTGGTATAACGAGCCGAAAACTCTGGATACTGCATTTGACGTTATGGGAGATATCGTTCTCAGCACAGCTGCCCAGCAGTACGGTGGTTTTACAGTACCGGAAGTAGACAAGATCCTTGCTCCTTATGCCCAGAAAAGCTATGATAAATACGTACAGGAATTTCTGAAATACTCAGATCAGAGCTGGGAAGGACGGGAAGAAAAGGCTGTGGAGTACGCTCTGGATAAGGTTCGCAGAGACTTTGACCAGGGATGGCAGGGAATTGAATATAAGCTGAATACAGTCGGTTCATCCAGAGGCGATTATCCATTTGTAACGGTAACCCTGGGGCTTGGAACCGGACAGTTTGAAAAAATGTGTAATCTTTCTCTTCTGGAGGTCCATAAAGGCGGACAGGGGAAGGAGGGGCATAAGAAGCCGGTTCTTTTTCCGAAGATCGTATTTCTTTATGATGAAAATATCCACGGACAGGGACAGTGCTGTGAGGATGTATTTGAGGCAGGCGTGGACTGTTCTGCCAAGACTATGTATCCGGACTGGCTGTCCATGTCGGGAAAAGGATATATTGCCAGCATGTATAAGCAGTATGGCAAGGTGATCAGTCCTATGGGATGCCGTGCATTTTTGAGCCCCTGGTATGAAAGAGGCGGCATGTATCCGGCAGACGAGAAGGACAGTCCGGTATTTGTAGGCCGCTTTAATGTGGGTGCCGTAAGCCTTCACCTTCCGATGATCCTTGCAAAAGCACGGGCAGAGAGCAGAGACTTCTATGAAGTGCTTGATTTTTATCTGGAAATGATCCGCAACCTTCACATTCGTACCTATGAGTATCTGGGACAGATGAGAGCATCTACCAATCCTCTTGCGTACTGCGAAGGAGGATTTTACGGCGGACATCTGCAGCCTCATGAAAAGATCGGCAAGATCCTGAAACCGATGACTGCTTCTTTTGGAATTACAGCGCTGAATGAGCTGCAGGAGCTTTACAATGGCAAATCCATCCGCGAGGACGGACAGTTTGCTCTTGAAGTACTGAAATATATTAACAATAAGGTAAATCAGTTTAAAGAAGAGGACGGAAACCTTTATGCAATCTACGGAACACCGGCAGAAAGTCTCTGTGGCCTTCAGGTAGAACAGTTCCGCAAGATGTATGGTATTATCGAAGGCGTTTCCGATCGCCCTTATGTAAGCAACAGCTTCCACTGTCATGTGACAGAGGATGTGACTCCGATTGAGAAACAGGATCTGGAAGGCCGCTTCTGGGAACTCTGCAATGGCGGAAAGATTCAGTATGTCCGCTATCCGATCGGATATAACAAAGAAGCTATCCGCACACTGATCCGCAGAGCCATGGATCTGGGATATTATGAAGGAGTAAACCTTTCTCTGGCTTACTGTGATGACTGTGGCCATGAGGAACTGGAGATGGATGTATGTCCGGTTTGCGGTTCTACCAATCTGACAAAGATTGACCGTATGAACGGATACCTTTCCTACAGCCGTGTCCATGGAGATACACGTCTTAACGAGGCCAAGATGGCAGAGATCGCAGAAAGAAAATCTATGTAAATACAAAAATCCCGGCAGGTTTCGCGAAACCGCCGGGATTTTTCAGATGGTTTATTTTGTTTTTAATTCCGGAAGCTGACAGCAGTATGCAATGCCCAGAGGTGTTACCAGAAGCGGATGGACCGGCTGATAAACTGGCAGATTCAGCTTTTTCTCAAATACAGAAGTGAATTCCCGGAACATGGAGGAACCGCCGACTACATATACGGCAGGAACCTCATAGCCCTTCAGGAATTTCTCTGTGATCAGTGCCATTTTTTCTACCGTGGCTTTGATCACCGGGAAAATTTCATCCTGCTTATCCGGCTGGGTCTTCAGGACTTCTGCTTCTTCATAGGGAATGCGGTAATGTCCGGCTACCGTCATGGTCATGTGTGTGCCGCCGGTGGCCTCATCGTCTGTATAAATGACCTTTCCGCCTTTCAGAATGCTGATTCCGGTAGTGCCGCCGCCTACATCTACAACCGCTCCATCGGTGATCTTCAGAACGGCCGATGCTGCGGTAGGCTCGTCCACGATATTTGTAACCTCGAAGCCGGCGCCTTCCAGCACATAGCCGATACTTTTGACACTGCCCTGGTTTACACCGGGAGGGATGGCTGCTGCAGCATAGGGAAGCTCGGTTTCAAGTCTTTCTTCCAGAGTTTCTTTCAGTCTGGAAACAAGCTGTACAGACTCATAATAATTGACGATCACTCCGTCCTGGATCGCATGAGAAGGAGCAGAGATTCCGGCGATGGGGCGGTTGGAAGTGTCCACTACAGCAAGGACTGTGTTGGCTGTTCCAAGATCCACTCCTACCTTTAATCGTCCTCTGTATTTTTTGCATTCGCCTGTCCGGACAAGTTCTGCAAAATTTGACAGTGTTCTGCTTTTTAAATCCATTTTGGTACTCCGTTTTACTGTTGCTTGTTCTTACAGCAGATGTTTTTTATTTTATGATGGTTCCGGTTTTTTCTTTATATCCTTCTTCGGCATGAGCAATATCGGTGATAACAGCACGTCTGCCTTCACCTTTTTCAATAAAGGAAAGTCCGGCCTCGATTTTGGGGAGCATGGAACCCTTTGCAAACTGACCGGCTTCTACATATTTATGTGCATCTTCTGCTGACAGGGTGCCAAGAAGCTCTTCTTTTTCAGTGCCCATGTTCAGGCTGACTTTTTCTACACTTGTGAGAATGAGAAGAGTATCTGCATTTAATTCTTCAGCGAGAAGTCCGCTGGCAAGATCTTTTTCGATAATGGCGCTGGCTCCATGAAGCTCAATGCCCTGCTCCAGAACCGGGATTCCGCCGCCGCCTGCTGCGATCACGACCTGTCCGGCTGCAGTCAGTGCGCGTACAGTTTCAAGCTCCACAATACGCTGGGGCTTCGGAGAAGCCAGGATCCTCCGGAACTGTCCTTCGGAGATTTCCGTTACATAATTTCCTTTTTCTTCTTCTGTTTCTGCTTCTTCGGCAGTCAGTACACGGCCGATGATCTTTTCCGGTTCTGCAAAAGCGTCATCATAGGGATCGATGACTACCTGGGTAAGTACGGTTGCCACCGGTTTATAAATACCGCGGGAGAGAAGCTCTGCGCGGATCGCATTCTGCAGGTCATAGCCGATATATCCCTGGCTCATTGCGGAACATACAGACATAGGGGCAAACGTATATTTCGGATGTGCCTTACCGAATTCATTCATTGCAGTGTGGATCATACCTACCTGAGGTCCGTTGCTGTGGGAGATCACTACATTTGTGCCGTCTTCAACCAGATCGGCAATCGCTTTTGCCGCTGCCTTGGTGGCAATTTTCTGTTCCGGCAGGGTGGTTCCCAGTGCCTTGTGTCCTAATGCAACTACTACAGTTTTTTCGCTCATAGGAATTCCTCATTTCTTTTTCGTTTTGGATAACACTAATTATAAAAGAATGAAGATGGAATTGCAAGAGAGGATTCAGGGGGAGAGGGCAGAAAAAAAGACAAAGGAAAAGCCGCCTGTCTGCACAGGCGGCCGATTTCCTTAACTTTTTTGAGGGGGGAGATAGAGAGTGGTTATTCATCTATCCAAAACATATTATATCCAAGAAATGTGTGCAAAGTGTGTACTCTTTCTAAAAGAAAACGAAAAAATATAAAGAAATTTTAAAATAAATAACATATATTTTTTGGCTATTGTATATGATCTGAAACCATGGTAAAGTGAAAATATCCAGTCCCGCAGTCTGCGGGAGTATCGGTTTCTCAGGCACCATATCGGTGCATATTCCATTTTTTATTATTGATCTTATATAAAAAACTGCTGTGCAGAAAGCAGAAGCCTCTGTATGGCAGACAACAGAAAGGGGAGTTGCCATTGCCTGATTAAAAACAGAGTAGACAACAGGATGATTCTATATACAGATGCAGCAGAAAGAGAGGGTATATGAAAAAAAGAGCAGGAAGCAGGCTGAAAAGAGGACTGGCGGCAGTTTTGCTGGCAGGACTTGTCGTGACGGGAAATCTGCAGATACATGCGGAAGAAGAAACGGAAGTTATCATGGAGGAACATGAAACAGAAAATTCAATGGAAGAGATACAGGAAGAATTGCAGACGGAGGAAGAAATACAGGTACAGGAAGAAGAACAGATAAATGAGGAAGAACAGGAGAATGAGATGCAGGAGGATATACAGGAGGATATATTTGCAGACAGTAAAGCAGAAATGGAAAAGGCGGATTTTCTTCTGACAGCAGAGAAAGAGCAGGAAAAGGTCAGGGCAGGGGAGATACTTCTCTATACAGTATGGGTGGAAAATACAGGCGAAACGGAACTGCAGGAACTGACCCTGCAGAGCAGCTTCGGGGAGGAACAGGATGCGGTATGGGAAGACAGGGAAGGGAATCCCCTGATCGGAGGCAGTGTGGACAGGCTGGAAATCGGGGAACGCAGGGCATTTTATCTCAAAATTCCTCTGACGGAGGACAGGACAGCCCCGGTCAGGATGAATATCTGCGCTTCAGCAAGGTATTCCGGAGGAGAAATCATCCGCCGGCTGACAGATACGGTGGGTATCATTGCCCTGAAAGCGGAATTCCAGGTAACAAAGACAGCAGACCGAACGATGGCAGCGCCCGGAGACCGGATCTTTTTTCAGATTTGTATCCGAAATACAGGAGAGCGGACGCTTCATTCGATCCTTACTACGGAAAAGCTTCAGACGGAAGGAATTCCAGTACAGTTTGAAGAAAAAGAAGGAGTGACACTGAATCGTTCCAGAACCCGCGCACTGATCGGAAGGATCCGGCCGGGACATTCTTTCAGCCTCCGGGCAGTGGTAACCGTTCCGGAAAAAGCAGTTCCCGGAGAACTGATCAATCAGGTGACAGTAATGACAAAAGAAACAGGAGAATACACGGCGGTTTCCGAGACCGGAGTGGAAATCGTCAGGGAGGAGACCGAAGATACAGGACCGGTGGTGGAAGATCATGATACGGAGAAGGCAGTGCAGGAATCTTCTTCCAGACCGATTGCATCCAATCCCCGTACCACAGACCGTTCAGAAACCGGTCTGTGGACGGCAGCAGCAGTGACAGCGGCCATAACAGCCCGGGTGTCTGTGAGGAGGCGTCAGGGGAATGAACGAACAAAAACGAAACATTGAAAACACCCCCTGTCTGTGCTATTCTATAAAAGAGTATATTCAAACGGCAGAATACTGTCCTATACTTTTTTTGGAGGAGAAGAATGAAAGTATCATTATTATTGGAACGTTTAGAATACACCTGCTGTCAGGGCAGCACAGAGCAGGAAGTGAGTACGGTAGTCTATGATTCACGCAAAGTACAGCAGAATTCTCTTTTTATCTGTATTCGGGGTGCGGTGGTGGATGGCCACCGGTTTATCCCGGATGTGATCGCAAAAGGTGCAAAGACCATCGTAGCAGAAGAGGAGATCCAGGCTCCTGAGGATGTAACTGTGATCCGTGTAAAGGATACACGGTATGCAATGGCATTTATCTCTGCCGCGTATTTCGGATATCCGGCAGAAAAACTGAAAACCATCGGTATCACAGGAACCAAGGGAAAAACAACCACCACCTATATGGTAAAATCCATTCTGGAAAATGCAGGCTATCAGGTAGGACTGATCGGTACCATAGAGGCAATCATCGGAGATCAGGTGATCCCGGCTGCAAATACAACGCCGGAATCCTATGTGGTTCAGGAATATTTCCGCAGGATGGTGGATGCAGGCTGTGACTGCGTGGTTATGGAAGTGTCTTCTCAGGGGCTGATGCTCCACAGAACACAGGGTTTTGTTTTTGATTATGGTATTTTTACCAATATTGAGCCGGATCATATCGGGCCGAATGAACACAGGGATTTTGATCATTATCTTTCCTGTAAGTCCATGCTGCTCCGGCAGTGCAGAGTCGGGATCGTAAACCGTGATGATGAGCATTTTGACAGAATCATCCAGGGGCATACCTGTACTCTTGAAACCTATGGCTTTTCCGATAAGGCAGATCTTCGTGCAGAGGCTGCCCGTATGGTCGGCGGAAAAGGGTATCTTGGGATTTCCTATCAGCTGAAGGGGCTGATGGAATTTCCGGTGGAAATTGATATTCCCGGTAAATTCAGTATCTATAATTCTCTGACAGCAATTGCGATCTGCCGGCATTTTCAGGTGTCACAGGAAAATATCATCCGTGCACTGAAGGTGGCAAAGGTTAAGGGAAGGATTGAGACTGTCAGAGTATCGGATGAATTTACTCTGATGATTGATTATGCTCATAATGCAATGGCTCTGGAAAGTCTCCTGACAACTCTGAGAGAGTATCACCCGCACCGTCTGGTATGCCTGTTCGGCTGTGGCGGAAACCGGGCAAAATCCCGCAGATATGAGATGGGAGAGGTATCCGGCCGCCTTGCGGATCTGACGATCATTACCTCTGATAACCCAAGATTTGAGGAACCTCAGGCGATTATTGACGATATCAAAACCGGAATTGCCGGAACAAATGGAAAATATGTGGAAATCTGTGACAGAAAAGAAGCGATTGCCTATGCGATCCATCACGGAGAGCCCGGAGATATTATTGTGCTGGCAGGAAAGGGACACGAGGATTATCAGGAGATCTGCGGAAAGAAATATCCCATGGATGAGCGTGTCCTGATCGCGGAGGTCCTGGAGGAAGACAGGAAATCCCGGCTTTCGTCCAAAAACAGCTAAAGGAAGAGTGTTTGCATGATTTATGCGGATATTATCGTGGATATTTCCCATGAAAATCTTGACCGCAGCTTTCAGTATCTGGTTCCGGAAAAACTGGAAAAAGACATACGGACAGGCATGGTTGCCGCGATCCCTTTTGGCAGCGGAAACCGGGAACGGCGAGGTTATGTGGTAGGCCTTTCTGAAAGCCCCAGGGTTTCTCCGGAAAAGCTGAAGCCGCTTCTGGGACTGGTAAGCAGTGGGGAAACAACCGAAGAAAAGCTGGTATCCCTGGCTGCATGGATGAAGGAAAGATACGGCTCTACGATGGCTCAGGCACTGAAGACTGTGATTCCGGTAAGGGAAAAGATCCGGGCAAAGGAAAAAAAAAGAATCTGCCTGGCTGTTTCACAGCAGGAGGCTGAAAAGCTGGTACAAAAGCTGGAAAGCGGACGGTGCAGGGCAAGAGCCAGACTGCTCCGTGCTCTTCTGGAAGAGGGAGATCTCGATTATACCCGGGCATGTGCGGAGCTTAAGGTGAATGTGTCAGTTCTGAAGCCCATGGAAGAACAGGGGATGATCAGCATCCGGCAGGATGAGGTTTACCGTATGCCGGTAGACGGGGAACAAATCCCCAGAGAAGAAATTTCCATACTGAGTCCGGCACAGGAACAGGCTTTTCAAAGTATCAGAAAAGAATGGGAAAGTCCGGATCCCCGCCCGGTTTTGATCCATGGGGTCACCGGAAGCGGAAAAACCCAGGTGTATATGAAACTGATACAGACAGTCGTTGCAGAGGGAAAGCAGGTTATCGTCCTGATCCCGGAGATTGCCCTGACATATCAGACGGTAAGGCGGTTTTATGGATGGTTTGGAGACAGTGTTTCCGTGCTGAACTCCAGGCTGTCTCAGGGAGAGAGATATGATCAGTTTAAAAGAGCCAGGCGTGGGGAGATCCAGATCATGGTAGGACCACGTTCAGCTCTTTTTACTCCGTTTTCAAAGCTGGGGCTGATTATTATTGATGAGGAACATGAACAGACTTACAAAAGTGAAAACAGTCCCAGATATCATGCCAGAGATGTGGCTGTACAGTGGGCTGCCATGGAAGGCGCGAAGGTGATTCTGGGATCGGCAACCCCTTCGCTGGAAGCATATACAAAAGCTGTTTCAGGAGAGTTTGCTCTGGTACGGCTGAATACGAGATTTGAAAACCGTCCTCTTCCCAGCGTATCAATTGTGGATTTAAGGG
This sequence comes from uncultured Blautia sp., assembly GCA_900541985.1. GTDB lineage: Bacteria > Bacillota > Clostridia > Lachnospirales > Lachnospiraceae > Blautia_A. The sequence continues at coordinate 47,715 of UQLX01000014.1, forward strand.
AAGAATTAAAGGCAGGGAACCGTTCTGTTTTAAGCCGCAGTCTGAAAGCAGCCATCGAAGAGAGACTGAAAGCAGGGGAACAGTCTGTTTTGTTCCTGAACCGCAGAGGATATGCCGGCTTTGTATCCTGTCGGTCATGTGGGGAGGTACTGAAGTGCCCTCATTGTGACGTTGCACTTTCTGAGCATAATAACGGAAAGATGATCTGCCATTATTGTGGATATCAGAGGCCGAAAGCAGAGATATGTCCGTCCTGCGGCTCTCCCTATATCGGAGGATTTAAAGCAGGGACCCAGCAGATTGAACAGGTTCTGCACAGGAATTTTCCCGATGCCAGAATCCTGCGGATGGATTATGATACAACAAGAACAAAGGGAAGTTATCAGCAGATCCTGTCATCCTTTGCGGCACATGAAGCAGACATTCTGGTGGGAACCCAGATGATTGTCAAGGGACATGATTTTCCGGATGTGACGCTGGTAGGGGCAGTGGCGGCAGACCTGTCACTGAATGTATCGGATTACCGCTGTGGGGAAAGAACCTTTCAGCTGCTTACGCAGGCTGTGGGAAGAGCCGGACGTGGAAAAAAGCCGGGGGAAGCCTTTATCCAGACCTATCATCCGGAACATTACAGTATTCAGGCCGCCGCAGCGCAGGACTATGAAAGGTTTTATCAGGAAGAGATCAGCTACCGCATGCTTCTGGATTATCCTCCGGCAGCTCATATGCTGTCCGTGCTGGTATCCGGCGAGGATGAAGAGCATCTGGAAAAAGGAATGGAATTCCTGAAAAAGTTTGTGGAGCGGATCAGTCCGGGGGGACACCTCCATATCATAGGACCGGCATGGGCTTCTGTGGGAAAGATTAATGATGTTTATCGGAAGGTACTTTATCTGAAACATACAGAAGAGACAGTCCTGATGGATATTAAGAAAAAAACTGAAAAATATATTGAAATAAATTCCGGTTTTCGGAAATTATATATCATGTTTGACTACCAATGAGAAATACATAGAAAAGGAGAAAAAATTATGGCACTGAGAACAATCAGAACACAGGGAGATCCTGTTCTTACCAAGGTCAGCAGACCTGTAACAGAAATGAATCAGAAGATCCGCACACTGATCTTTGACATGCTGGATACCATGTATGAATCTATGGGAGTAGGTCTGGCAGCTCCCCAGGTGGGAATCCTGAAGAGGATTGTTACGATTGATGTGGGAGACGGCCCGATCGTACTGATCAATCCGGAAATTCTGGAGACATCTGGGGAACAGACCGGAGAAGAAGGCTGCCTGAGTGTTCCGGGAATGGCCGGACAGGTTACGAGACCGGATTATGTAAAAGTAAAGGCTCTGGACGAAAATATGAACGAGGTGATCTACGAGGGAACAGAGCTTCTTGCAAGAGCTTTCTGCCACGAGATCGATCATCTGGAAGGAAAGATGTATACGGAGCTGGTAGAGGGAGAGCTTCACAGAACCTCCTATGATGAGGACGAGAATTAAATTCAGAATAAAGAGGGACAGAATATGAAAATTGTGTATATGGGAACTCCAGATTTTGCAGTTCCGCCGCTGGCTGCACTTGTAAAAAACGGATATGAGATCACTGCTGTTGTGACCCAGCCGGATAAGCCAAAGGGCAGAGGCAAAACACTTCTTCCAACTCCGGTAAAGGAAGAGGCTCTGAAGTATGGTATTCCTGTTCTTCAGCCTAAGAAGGTACGGGAACCGGAATTTGTGGAAAAATTAAAAGAGCTTGCCCCGGATGTGATCGTGGTGGCTGCTTTTGGGCAGATCATCCCTGCCGAGATCCTGGATATGCCGGAATTCGGATGCATCAATATACATGCGTCTCTTCTTCCGAAATACAGAGGAGCAGCGCCTATCCAGCAGGCTGTCATTAACGGAGACAGGGAAGCAGGGGTTACCATTATGAAAATGGGAACGGGACTGGATACCGGAGACATGATCTCTCAGGCAGCGATCCTTCTGTCAGAAGATGAAACAGGCGGAAGTCTGTTTGACAGGCTGGCAGAGCTTGGCGCGGAGCTTCTGATAAAAACACTGCCGTCTGTTTTTGACGGAACAGCTGTTTATGAACCTCAGCCGGAAGAAAGCCCTACTCCCTATGCGGGAATGATTACAAAAAAGATGGGACTTCTGGATTTTCATAAGGATGCAGTGGTTCTGGAGAGGCTTGTGCGGGGAATGAATCCATGGCCAAGTGCTTATACCTATCTGAACGGCAAGACCTTAAAGGTGTGGAAGGCTTCTGTGGTAAGTGCTCCGGCAGAGGATGGAAGACCTTTGGAAGAACCGGGAACGGTACTGGCAGCCGGCAGCGGAAAGGAAGGAATCCATGTTGCCTGCGGCAGAAACATCCTTGTTCTGACCGAAGTTCAGCTGGAGGGAAAGAAGCGTATGGATACCGCAGCTTTTCTGCGGGGATATCAGGTGGAACCGGGAATTATCCTGACAGATCATAAGGAGTGACGGAATGTACGGTTATGGATTTTATTATGACAGAACTTATATACTGCTGATCATTGGAATGCTGCTGTCTCTTGCAGCGTCCGCAAAGCTTAAAAGTACCTTTGCCAGATACAGAAGCGTCAGAAATGCTTCCGGGCTTACTGGAGAACAGGCGGCCAGAAGGATCCTTCAGGCTGCAGGAATTACGGACGTCCAGGTCCGGGCCGTTCACGGCAGTCTTACAGATCATTATGATCCAAGGACAAAAACAGTAAATCTCTCACAGGATATTTACGGACAGACTTCGCTGGCGGCTGTTGGAGTAGCGGCACATGAATGCGGACATGCCATTCAGCATGCCACCCATTATGCGCCGCTGGAGATCAGAAGTGCAATCGTCCCGGCGGCGAATCTGGGAAGTCAGCTGTCCTGGCCATTGTTTTTTATTGGCCTTATCATGAGTATCAGACCACTGATCACAGCCGGGATCGTTCTTTTTTCTCTGGCTGTTCTGTTTCAGCTGGTAACGCTTCCGGTGGAGATCAATGCATCCTCCAGGGCTCTCCATATGCTGGAGGCAACGGGAATCCTGGGAAGTGATGAGAACAGGGGAGCGAGGAAGGTTCTGACCGCAGCTGCAATGACTTATGTGGCAGCGCTTGCGGGATCTGTACTGCAGCTTTTCAGACTTTTGATTCTTGCAGGAGGAAGAAGAAACGATGACTAACGGCATCAACACAAGAGAAATGATCCTGGAAATCCTGCTTCAGATCAATGAAGAGGGAGAACACAGCCACATTGCCATCCGTAATGCCCTGTCCAAATATCAGTTCCTTCCCAAACAGGAACGGGCCTTTGTGACAAGAGTATGTGAAGGTACACTGGAATACAGGATCTATATTGACTATGTGATCGACTCTTTTTCAAAGATCACAGTAGATAAAATGAAGCCGCCTATCCGGGAAATCCTGAGAAGTGCGGTATATCAGATGAAATTTATGGATCGTGTGCCGGACAGCGCCGTATGCAATGAGGCTGTGAAGCTGGCGCAGAAAAAAGGCTTTTATAATCTGAAGCCTTTTGTAAACGGCGTTCTGCGGGCAGTGGCAAGGAAGAAGGACGAGATCCCTCTTCCCTCCAGAGAAAAGGAGCCTGTGCGTTATCTTTCTGTCAGGTATTCCATGCCGGAGCCCCTGGTTCTCAGATGGCTGAATGCATACGGAGAGGAAATTACAGAAAAGATTCTTGCAGATTTTCTTACTGAGAAGCCTCTTACCGTCCGCTGCCGCACTTATCTGAATTCTGTAGAGGAAACCTGTGAAAGCCTTCAGGCGCAGGGGGTGACGGTGGAAGATGCGCCGTATCTTTCCTACGCAAAGAGAATATCTGATTATAATCATATTCTGGCGCTGGATGCTTTTATTGAAGGAAAGATCATGGTTCAGGATGTAAGCTCCATGCTGGTGGCAGAGATTGCGAATCCTTCCAGAGGAGATTATGTGATCGATCTCTGCGCGGCCCCCGGAGGAAAAAGTCTTCATATGGGAGACCGGATGGAAGGCTTTGGAACAGTGGATGCCCGCGATGTCAGTCAGTATAAAGTCAACCTTATCGAGGAAAACATACGCAGAGCCAATTCTATCAATGTACAGGCCAGAGTAAAGGATGCTACCGTATTTGATGTGGATTCGGAATGTCAGGCAGATATTGTTCTGGCAGATGTTCCCTGCTCCGGCTATGGCGTGATCGGAAAGAAGCCGGAGATTAAATACCGTTCCACAGATCAGAAGGAAGAAGAACTGGTGATCCTTCAGAGAAATATTCTGGACAAGGCTGCGGAATATGTGAAGCCCCGTGGTGTACTGATCTACAGTACCTGTACCATTGCGAGGGAAGAAAATGAAGAAAACATGATGTGGTTTATGAACCATCATCCCTTTAAGCTGGAAAGTATCGATCCATATATTCCGGACGAGCTGAAATCAGAAACAACAGCGCTGGGCTATCTGCAGCTTCTTCCGGGCGTACATGGAACAGACGGATTTTTTATTGCAAGATTCAGAAGGAAGTAGACAGATGACAGATATTAAATCAATGAGTCTGGATGAATTGAAGACTCTTATGACAGAAATCGGAGAAAAGCCTTTCCGGGCAAAACAGATCTACAGCTGGCTCCATGAGCATCTGGTCCAGTCCTGGGAGGAAATGACAAATCTTCCAAAAGGACTGAAGGAAAAACTGAAGGATTACCCTATTACGGTTCTGGAGACCGAAGATGTTCAGATTTCCAAAATAGACGGTACCCGGAAATATCTTTTTCGCTTAAGCGATGGAAATATGATCGAAAGTGTACTTATGAAATATAAGCATGGAAATTCGGTATGTATTTCTTCCCAGGCAGGATGCCGGATGGGCTGCCGTTTCTGCGCCTCTACCATAGGCGGTCTTGCCAGAAATCTTCTGCCCTCTGAGATGCTGGATCAGATTTACCGGATTCAGGCCTCCACAGGGGAGAGGGTTTCCAATGTGGTTGTCATGGGCTCAGGAGAGCCGCTGGATAATTATGACAATCTTCTGAGGTTTATCCACATTCTCACAGAGGAAGGCGGCATACATATCAGTCAGAGAAACCTGACGGTTTCTACCTGCGGACTTATCCCCAAAATGTATGAACTTGCAGAAGAAAAACTTCAGATGACTCTGGCTGTTTCTCTTCATGCCCCGAATGATGAAAAACGCCGGGAACTGATGCCCATTGCCAACAAGTATCAGATGGATGATCTGATTGAGGCATGCAGGAATTATTTTGATAAAACAGGACGGCGCACCACATTTGAATACAGTCTTGTGGCTGGAGTGAATGACAGTCCGGAAGACGCAAGGGAACTTTCCTCACGTCTGCGGGGGCTGAACTGCCATGTAAATCTGATTCCGGTAAATCCGGTAAAAGAGCGTTCTTTCGTACGGTCTACACGACAGGCTGTGGAGAATTTCAAAATAAATCTTGAAAAATGTGGAATTAATGGTACTATTAGAAGAGAAATGGGCAGCGACATTGACGGTGCCTGTGGGCAGCTAAGAAAAAGATATATGGAAAAAACAGAAAGCGAGAAGTGACATGAGGGTATATTCAGCTACGGATGTGGGTCAGAAGCGGAAAATGAACCAGGATTATGTGTTCGTTTCTAAAGACCCGGTAGGTAATCTCCCGAATCTGTTTGTCGTTGCCGATGGAATGGGAGGGCACAACGCAGGAGATTTTGCCTCTTCCCATGCGGTTCAGATATTAGTGGATGAAATCCGCAAGGATGCAGATTTTAACCCGATCAAGGTGATCCGTCATGCCATTGAAACTGCAAACACGGAGATTTTGAGCCGTGCGCAGAAAGAGGAGGACCTCAGAGGAATGGGGACTACGATGGTTGTCGCAACGATCGTAGGGCATTATGCATATGTGGCAAATGTAGGGGACAGCCGTCTGTATCTGATCCAGGAGCAGATACACCAGGTAACCAGGGATCATTCTCTGGTACAGGAAATGGTTCGGATGGGCGAGATCAAACCGGAAGAAGCAAGAAATCATCCGGACAAGAACATCATTACCAGAGCCCTGGGAGCAGAGAGAACGGTTGATGTTGATTTCTTTGATATAAAGATAGAACCGGAAAGCACGATCCTTATGTGCTCAGACGGACTGAGCAATATGGTGGAGGATTCCAAGATAGAGGAAATCATACTGAACAGAAATGAAAATCTGCCGGAAAAAGGAGAACGGCTTCTGAGAGAAGCAAACAGAAACGGCGGCAAAGATAACATTGCAGTAATCTTAGTAGAACCATTCGCAAACGAGGTGGACAAATGTTAAAAGCAGGAATGATCATAGCAGAACGTTATGAGGTTTTAGGAAAAATAGGCACAGGCGGCATGGCCGATGTGTACAAGGCAAAAGACCACAAACTGAACCGGTTTGTAGCGGTCAAGGTATTGAAGCCGGAGTTCCGGGAGGATAAAACATTTATCCGTAAATTCAGGAGCGAGGCGCAGGCGGCAGCAGGCCTGACTCATCCGAATATTGTCAATGTATTTGACGTAGGTCTGGATGAGGGAGTTTACTATATTGTTATGGAACTGATCGAGGGAATTACCCTCAAGGAGTATATTGCAAAAAAAGGCAAGCTTTCTATTAAAGAGGCAACCAGTATTGCGATTCAGGTTTCCATGGGACTGGAAGCAGCACACGGTCACGGGATCGTTCACAGAGATGTGAAGCCTCAGAATATTATCATTTCCACAGACGGAAAGGTAAAGGTGACAGATTTTGGTATTGCCAGAGCGGCTTCTTCCAATACCATCAGTTCCAATGTGATGGGATCTGTACATTACAGTTCTCCGGAACAGGTCCGCGGTGGATACAGCGATGAAAAATCAGACATCTATTCTCTTGGAATTACCTTATACGAGATGGTTACAGGAAGGGTTCCTTTTGACGGGGATACGACAGTGGCTATTGCCATCAAGCACCTTCAGGAGGAGATGGTTCCGCCAAGTGTTTATACAGAAAACCTTCCATACAGTCTGGAACAGATTATTTTTAAATGTACACAGAAAAGTGTCGGACGCCGTTATGATAACATGTCTGATGTGATCGCCGATCTGAAACATTCCCTGATTGATCCTCAGGGAGACTTTGTTCAGCTGAACGATGTGGACACGGAAGCAAAAACGGTAGTGATCTCTGATGAAGAGCTGGGCGAGATCAAGCATACGCAGAAAAACAGAGGCTCTCAGAAAAAACCGGAAGTGGCGCAGCTGGAAGAGGAAGAATACGAGACTGACTATGATGACGGGGATGAGGACGAGGAATATGAGCGCAGACGCGCAGCGGCCGGAAAGAAACAAAAAAGCAAAAAACGCAGAAAGCAGAGCCGCGCAGTTACCATCATTGCTCTTCTTGCCGGCGCAGCAATCCTGGTTGGCGTAGTTGTCTTTGTGGTGAAGACGACAGGCCTTTTTGATAAGAAAGAGGAACCTGAACAGGTCCAGCAGGAAGAAACCAAAAAAGACGGAATGGTAGTAGTTCCGGATCTGGTAGGAAAGACAGAGGAAGAGGCAAAGGCTCTTGTGGAGGCAGTAAACCTTGGCAAGCAGATGATCGGGGAAGAGGCTTCTGATCAGGAAAAAGGCAGGATCTCTTCTCAGGATATTCCGGCAGGAACAGAAGTGGAAGCATACACCACTTTGAAATATTACATCAGCAAGGGACCGGAGGAACTGACGATCCCGACATATGACGAGAGCACCACGGCATATGCTTATCAGAAATCCCTTGAAGATATGGGACTTACCGTAAATGTGCAGAAAGAATACAGCCTGGACACGGATGATACAGATGGAATGGAATGGCCGGATGTGGAACCGGGATATATTATCTCCGTATCTCCGGAGTCAGGATCTACGGTGCAGTCAGGAGAAGCAGTTACACTTACTGTCAGCCGGGGATTTGACCATGGTGACAGTGTGGAAGTTCCGGATGTTTCCGGATATACAGAAGAGGAAGCGGTGACCCGTCTGGGCAAATGGAATGATGTTCAGGTTACAGAGGAACAGAATGCGGATATTCCGGCGGGACAGGTAATCTCCCAGAGTGCGGAGGCAGGATCCTGGGTGGATCCGGATGAACCGATTGCGATCACGGTAAGCACAGGCGCTCAGGCTCCGCAGGCGGAAACAGAATCTTCCGCAGATGCTTCCGAAAGTCAGGCAGATTCCGCAGATATCGCAGCGCAGCAGCAGGCAGCAGCCAATGGTGAGATCTGGAAATGTACACAGAGCTTAAATACTCCTCAGGGCTACAATAATGGTCCTCTCCGTCTGGAACTTCTTCAGGATGTAAACGGAAGCACACAGGCTACAAATATCGTTGACGGACAGTCACTTACTTTCCCATATAAGCTGGATATCACAGGCGCTCCGGGAGTAAGCCAGGGAACGCTCTGCGTATACGAAATGATTGATAAGGAATATCAGCAGCTTGGTTCCTATCCGCTGACATTTGAGAAAGCAGAGTAATTTATGAAAGGCAAGATTATAAAAGGAATTGCCGGGTTCTACTATGTATATGGAGAAAACGATGAGGTTTACGAGTGCAGGGCAAAAGGAATCTTTCGTAAGGAAAACAGGAAGCCGCTGGTAGGGGATGATGTGGAGATCACAATTCTGGATCAGGGGAAAAAAGAGGGGAATCTTGTAAAGATTCTCCCCAGAAAAAATTCTCTGATCCGCCCGGCTGTGGCGAATGTAGATCAGGCCTTTGTGATTTTTGCCTTGGATGATCCGAAACCGAACTTCCTGCTTCTCGACCGTTTTCTGATTATGATGGAACAGGCAGATATTCCTGCAGTGATCTGTTTCAACAAAAAAGATCTGGCAGAAGAACAGGAAATCAGGGAACTTTATGAAACTTACAGAGGCTGCGGATATCAGGTGATTCTTTCCAGCGCTCTTCAGGAGGAGGGGATAGAGGAAATCCGCAGTATACTGAAAGGAAAAACTACAGTTGTAGCGGGTCCCTCAGGGGTGGGAAAATCTTCCCTTACCAATCTTCTGCAAAAAGAGATCCGGATGGAAACCGGAGAGATCAGCAGAAAACTGAAACGGGGAAAGCATACCACCCGTCATTCTCAGGTGATTCCTGTGGGAGATCACACTTATCTGATGGATACTCCGGGATTTTCCTCTCTGTATCTGACAGATATGGAAGAGCAGGAACTGAAGGATTATTTTCCGGAATTTCGGAAATATGAGGAGCAGTGCAGATTTCAGGGCTGCCGACATATCCATGAACCGGGATGTGCAGTTAAGGAGGCGCTTGGATCAGGAGAGATCAGCAGCCTCAGATACGAAGACTATTTAAATCTATACGAAGAATTGAAAGAGAAAAGGAGATATTGATCACATGGACTATCATTTGTGTCCCTCGATTTTGTCAGCAGACTTTAACCGACTGGGTGAACAGATTAAAACTTTGGAAAAAGAAGGTGTAAAATGGCTTCACATTGATGTAATGGATGGAGATTTTGTTCCCAGTATTTCTTTTGGAATGCCGGTAATCCGTTCCATCCGTAAAGAATCCAACATGTTCTTTGATGTTCATCTGATGGTTTCGGCTCCGGAGCGTTACATTCAGGATTTTGCAGATTGCGGAGCAGATTCCATCACTGTTCATGCAGAAGCCTGTGAAGATCTGGAGCGTGCCATTGAGCTGATCCGTGATGCGGGTGTTAAAGTGGGCGTATCGATTAAACCGGCAACTCCGGTCAATGACATCAGCCATCTTCTGGAAGATGTGGATATGGTACTGGTGATGACGGTACAGCCGGGATTCGGAGGACAGAAATATATTGAGGAGTGTACGGAGAAGGTTGAAGAACTCCGTGAACTGATCCGCAGTGAAAATCTGGATGTAGATATCCAGGTAGACGGCGGAATCAATGATGAAACCATTGAAACAGTTATGAAGGCAGGAGCCAATCTCCTTGTGGCAGGTTCTTATGTGTTTAACGGGGATCTGACCTCTAATGTGCGCCGGATCACAAAAAGGATCCAGCATATTAAAGAAGATATCGAATGAGGCATATGATGAAAAATGCAATCATTGTAAGCGGGGGCAATATCAATAAAGATTTTGCCCTCGATTTTTTGAAAAAAAATAAAAATAAAGAAACCAGCCTGATCGCAGCAGACCGGGGACTGGAATTCTTTCAGCAGACAGGGATTCTTCCGGATGTGGCAGTAGGTGATTTTGACAGCCTTTCCGCCAGTGGACGGAAATATCTGGAAGACCTCACAAATACAGAGATTGTCCGTCTGAAACCCGAAAAGGATGACTCCGATACCCAGTCGGCGGCGTGTCTGGCCATAGAAAGAGGAGCAGGGCAGATTATGATCCTGGGCGCAACGGGAAACCGGATGGATCATCTTCTGGCGAATTTGGGACTTCTGGTTCTGGGATGGGAAAAGGGAGCAGAGATCATTCTTGCGGATCCCTGGAATTACATGAAACTGATCCACAGCGGAACAGTGTTGAAGCGCGAAGAACAGTTTGGAAAATTTGTGTCCTTTTTTCCGCTGGACGGAGATGTACCGGGACTGACCCTGACCGGATTCAAATATCCGCTGAATCGTCATTATCTGAAAACTGCGGACAGTGGTCTGACGGTCAGTAACGAGATCACAGCGGAGGAAGCCCTGGTGGAATTTGACAGAGGCATGCTTCTGATGCTGATGACCAGGGACTGACCGCAGGTATAGACAATTTTATCTTTGGGAGAGTTCCTGCCAAGCGTTGGGAGACACTTTGAAACAGACCTTAAATTTTCGTTAGGCTAAAACTGTGCACTATCAGTTCTGCTTATTCAGTGCGCAAGTTCGTATTTCCCTGCCCATGATAAATGTCTCGTCTGTACTGTTTATGTTGAAACGAAAGTGACCTTGAGTTTCCGTACTTTTATCCACAAAGCCCTATTTTTATAATTATTGTTATAA
>UQLX01000015.1 GCA_900541985.1 uncultured Blautia sp.
TTCAAAAATACAGGCTTTTGGTAGACTGACTTGCATTGAGTTTCACGGATTCAGGTTCATGCTATTGATAAACATATGCAGGTGGAAAATGTGATCATTGATTACAGAGACCGTCCGGAAGGAAGCGAATCTAAGCTGAATACTTATTCGGATGGTTTTAAGGTACTCAATACAATTGTGCGTCTTTACAAGAATTATAAACCTTTTGGTTTTTTTGGAATAATTGCATTGGTATTAATGCTCATTGGTATCGCCTTTTTTATTCCTGTTTTTACCACTTTTTTGAGAACAGGAGAAGTACACCGCATACCTACCATGATTGCCTGTCTTTTTACCATGCTTGCATCGGTACAGTCTTTTTTTGCAGGCTTGATCCTTTCTACTATGACACAGAAAAACCGACAGGATTTTGAGGCAGAACTGCATCATATGGACAGAGAGTATAAAAAACTGATTGCAAATAAATAAACAGTTTATGTAAGGAAGTTTATTATGCCGGAGATTGCTGAAATCTCCGGTATTTTTTTAGTTTATTCCCCATATACTGTGCTGAGGAGAATACAGTTTTGTGGGAGGACAGGACTGTATGAGACTGAGGCGGGAATGAAATATGAAAAAAAGCAGATTCCGGTACCGGATGCCTGGCATGATACTGACGGGTGTTCTGTTGCTTGTTTATGCTGCAATCTGGTGGAAAAGTGGAAAAACATTTCAGAGGACGGTGGATACAGCCGGTCGTATACTGGCAGGAGAAGGGATGTACAATCTTGTCAGGGATTCTCTCGATATGCCTCAGGTTGCACTTACCTTTGATGACGGACCAAATGCGGAATACACAGAGCTGCTTCTGGATGGTCTGAGAAAAAGAAATGTGAAAGCGTCGTTTTTCCTTCTGGGAAAAAGTATTGCCGGAAATGAAGAACTGGTAAAGAGGATGCACAGAGAAGGGCATCTGATCGGGAACCACACGTTCAGTCATGTGAAACTGGACCAGATATCAGATATAAAGGCGAGAGAAGAAATCATAAAAACCAACAACAGGATTTATGAAACCACCGGGGAATATCCTGTTTATATGAGACCTCCTTATGGGGCATGGAAAAAGGGAATGGAGCTATCTGTGGAAATGATCCCCGTTTTCTGGAACATTGATACATTGGACTGGAAAAGCCAGAATACGGAAGTAATTCTTCAGACTGTGGAGGGGAAGATAAAGGATGGTGCAGTTATTCTCATGCATGATGAATTTCTGACAACGGTGGAAGCGGCTTTAAGGATCGTGGATGAACTTACGGAAAGAGGCTGTGAATTTGTGACAGTAGACCGACTGATCCTTCCGTAAAAGCAGGGTTTTGTATACATAGGCGATGCTTGCATTTTCTCTTTCTTTTCGTTATACTGTTATTTAATGACAGGAGACATAATGCAAAGGAGAGATGTTATGGGTCGTTTTTTTAGTATGGACAATAAATTTTTTATCTTTATGGGGAGAGTTGCAGATCTCTGTATGCTGAATTTGATCTGTATCATCTGCTGCATTCCGATCATTACGGCAGGGGCATCCCTGACCGCTCTTTATTATGTAACCCTTAAAATGGTGAGAAATGAAGAAGCATATATTTTCCGCAGTTTTTTTAAATCTTTTAAAGAAAATTTCAGGCAGGCAACTGTGATCAACCTCATTATGCTTGCCGGTGCGGCTCTTCTTTATCTGGATACCAATATTGTCAGAGAAATGGGAAATCCTATGGGAAAAGTCATGGGAGTTATTTTTGCAGTATTTACCATGATCTATCTGATTGTTTTGTTGTATCTGTACCCTGTGCTTGCAAAATTCTATAATTCGGTCAAAAATACATTCAGGAATGCACTCCTTATGGGAATCCGACATCTGCCCTACACTTTTTTGATGCTTTTGCTCAGCGCGTGTCCGGTATTGATATTTTTCATTCCTTCCATCCAGGCACAGGCAACCCTGCTCCTGCTGTTTATTCTGATGGGACCGGCGGTGATCGCATATGGCAATTCACACTTTTTTGTGAAGATCTTTGACAAATATATTCCGGAGGAAGCGGAGACTTCAGAAGAAACTGAGGTAGTATCCTGATGACAGAACAGAACAGAGAATACCGGGAACAGCGTAAGAGCTGGAACGGAAAGCCTTATCGCTCCCTGGACTATATGCTCAGGGAGCGTTTTGGTGAAAAGGTGTATAAAGTAACTCTGAATGGGGGAATGTCCTGCCCAAACAGAGACGGAACACTTGGAAAAAGAGGCTGTATATTCTGCAGTGCAGGAGGAAGCGGAGATTTTGCAGCAGATGCTTCGCTGTCGATTACAGATCAGATTGAAAGCCAGATAGAAGTTCTGTCCCGGAAGCGCCCGATCCGAAAGTACATTGCCTATTTTCAGGCATATACAAATACTTATGCACCGACAGATTATCTGCGAAAGATTTTTACAGAAGCCATAGAGCATCCGAAGATAGTGGCGTTGTCCATTGGCACGAGACCGGATTGTCTGGGAGAAGAAGTGCTGGAGCTTCTGCATGAACTGAATCAGAGAAAACCGGTATGGGTCGAGCTGGGGCTTCAGTCGATCCATGAAAAAACAGCCCGGTATATCAGAAGAGGATACAGGCTCAGCTGTTTTGATCAGGCGGCAGAAGAACTTCAAAAAAGAAATATTGAGGTGATCGTGCACACCATCCTGGGACTTCCTGGAGAGACAGAAGAGGATATTCTGGAAACCATGGATTATCTGAACAAAAAGCATGTTCAGGGAATCAAGCTGCAGCTGCTTCATGTTCTGAAAGGGACAGATCTGGCATATGATTATCTTGCAGGGAGGTTTCGTGTTTATGAAAGAGAAGAATATCTGGATCTGGTGATCCGATGTCTGGAAAATCTGGATCCGGAGATTGTAATACACAGAATTACAGGAGACGGACCGAAAGATCTTCTTCTGGCTCCTATGTGGGCAGGCAGAAAAAGGGAAGTCCTGAACCTTCTCCACCATAGAATGAAGGAGAAAAACAGCTGGCAGGGCAAATCGTTCGGTTCGCCTCTGTAAATGAGAAAGAGGTGATAGAAATGGCTGAACCATTTACAATTTATAAACTGATCGTACTGTATATGGCACAGAATTCAAGGCAGGAGCTGACAAATTCCCAGATATCAGAATTTGTTCTGGACAGAGAATATACCGATTATCTTCATCTTCAGCAGGTGCTTTCGGAGCTTGTGGAAACAGGACTTCTGAAACGGCGTACGGTTTCTAACAGTTCGCATTATGAACTTACGCAGGAAGGAAGTGACACACTTTCCTATTTTGAAAAGGAGCTTTCTCCGGAAATCCGTAATGAAATTGATGATTTTCTTAAGGGATATGGCTATCAGAGACCGGAACGTATTCTGACGCCGGCAGATTATTATACGACCCCGCAGGGGGGCTATGCGGTCAGATGTCAGCTGATCGAAAAGGATACCACAATCATGGATATGACTCTGGCGGCACCAAGCAAAGAAGCAGCCCGCGCCATCTGCGGCAGCTGGCCCAAAAAATGTCAGGAAATCTATACCTCCCTTATGGGAGAACTGATATGAAAAAATCGGAACCCTCTCAGAGGGCTCCGATTTTTTTCATGTGATTTTTTAAAGTCTTTTCATAGCCCATATCACTGAGTTCATAAAAATGTTCATTACAGATTTCATCCGGAAGATATTGCTGCTCTACATAGTGATTGGGGTATTCATGGGCATATTTGTAACCGATTCCTTTGCCAAGCTTCTCGTGACCTCCGTAATGGGCGTCCTGAAGGTGAACAGGAACAGTCGTGCGTGTATTTTTTACAGAATCCATGGCTGCTGCAATGGCATTGACTGCGGCATTGCTTTTGGGGGCGCAGGCCATATAGGCGGCTGCCTGAGACAGAATGATCTGAGATTCCGGCATTCCCACACGCTCTACAGCCTGAGCGGCTGCAGTGGCGACACAGAGTGCCTGAGGATCTGCATTTCCGATATCCTCTGATGCAAGAATCATGATTCGGCGTGCAATAAATTTTACATCTTCGCCGGCGTACAGCATTTTTGCAAGATAATAGACTGCTGCATCAGGGTCAGAACCCCTCATGCTTTTGATAAAGGCGGAAATGATATCATAGTGATTGTCTCCTTTTTTGTCATACCGGATTACACGTTTCTGGATACATTCCGAGGCGACTTCCAGAGTGAGATGAATGAATCCGTCCTGACTTTTTGGGGTGGTAAGGATACCAAGCTCCACAGCATTCAGTGCGCTTCTGGCATCACCGCCTGCCATATCCGCAAGGAATTCCAGAGCATCCTCGTCAATAACGGCACCATAATTTCCCATCCCTTTTTCGCAGTCATTTACGGCGCGGAGAATCAGCTTCCGGATATCCTCACAGCTTAAAGCCTTCAGTTCAAAAATAATGGAACGGGAGAGGAGAGCCCCATTGACTTCAAAATAGGGATTCTCTGTGGTCGCACCAATCAGGATAATCGTTCCGTCCTCCACAAAGGGAAGGAGGTAGTCCTGCTGGCCTTTATTGAAGCGGTGGATCTCGTCGATAAAAAGGATTGTTTTTTTGCCATACATTCCAAGACTGTCCTGCGCTTGTTTTACGACAGCCTCCATATCTTTCTTACCGGCAACGGTCGCGTTGATCTGGGTGAAATCCGCGCTGGTGGTATTGGCGATCACCTTTGCCAGAGTTGTTTTTCCGGTTCCGGGAGGTCCGTAAAAAATGACAGAGGTAAGCTTGTCAGCCTTGATGGCCCGGTAAAGCAGTTTGTCTTTACCAACGATATGCTCCTGTCCGACAACTTCTTCCAGGGTAGTGGGGCGCAGACGGGAAGCCAGAGGGGATTCTCTGTCCAGAGTTTTTGACTTTGCATATTCAAATAAATCCATAACCATAACTCCATTCTGAATAAAATCGAATATCTGTTCTTATCAGTATACTGGATTTTCAGAGAAAAGTAAATCACATATCCCCAAAAAGTAGAAAAAGAGGTATAATAGGGCTGAAAATACGATAAAAACGGAGGTTTATATGAGATACGAATCTGTACTTGACCTGCATACACATACAGTTGCCAGCGGACATGCATACTGCAGCATCCGCGAGATGGCAAAAGCAGCGGCGGATAAGGGACTGGAGCTTCTGGGAATTACAGAACATGCACCTGCCATGCCGGGAACCTGCCACAATTTTTACTTTCATAATCTGAAGGTGGTACCCAGAGAGATGTACGGGATCCGACTTCTTCTGGGAGTGGAACTGAATATCCTGGACTCTTCCGGAAAAGTGGATCTGGAGGAAAGAGAGTTAAAGAACATGGATATTTCCATTGCCAGTCTCCATATTCCCTGTATGAAGCCCGGAAGCAGAGAAGAGAACACGGAAGCATATCTGAATGTGATGAAAAATCCTTATGTAAACATTATAGGTCATCCGGATGACGGCCGTTATGAGATAGACTATCGTGCACTTGTTCAGGGAGCGGCAGAGTATGGCAAGGTTCTGGAACTGAACAATCACTCACTGGATCCGTCCTGCTTCCGAAAAGGCGCCAGAGACAATGATCTGGAAATGCTGAAGCTCTGTATGGAATACCGGGTTCCGGTGGTTATGGACAGTGATGCACATTTTGACTTGTTTATCGGAGAATTCCCGATGGCGAGAGCCCTTCTGGAAGAAATTGACTTTCCAGAGGAGCTTGTTTTGAACCGTTCTGTGGACAGACTGAAAAAATATGTGAATATGAGATTTTAATATGGTAAAACAGTAAAAACCACTTGCTTATCACAGGTTAAAGTGTTAAAATGTTCTATGCAATGATATGACAGTGAATTAAAGGAGCAGAGAATATGGGTAAAAAAATCAGAACTGAGGAAGTCGATCATCTGTTTGAAGCGATTCTTTGTTTAAAAAATAAAGAAGAATGTTATACTTTTTTTGAAGATGTATGTACGATTAATGAGCTTCTTTCTTTATCCCAGCGATTTGAAGTGGCAAAGATGCTGACGGACAAGCGCACATATCTGGATATATCTGAAAAAACAGGCGCTTCCACAGCAACGATCAGTCGTGTGAACCGTTCTTTGAATTATGGAAATGACGGATACGAAATGGTATTTTCCAGAATGAGAGAAAAGGAAGCAAAGAAATCAGAAGAGACAGAATAATGACAAAATAAAAGAACTGCTTCGGTGTTGGGTATCACCGAAGCAGTTCTTTTATTTTGTCATATAGGCATATACATCTGTGGAGATTTTTCCGATAGTTTCCTTTGCTTTTTTATTGTCTTTCAGATAACCGGAAAGAATACAGACCACATAAGGCTTTTGGGTGTCAAGAACAATAGCGGCATCATTTTCTACTATGACCGGATTCTGGTCTTCTGTCATATAGCCTGCCATATTGGCAGTGACTGTACCGTCAGGAAGACCGGAAGGAATTTTATCTTTTGATGTCTGTAATTTCAAAAGAGAAAGCATTTCGGAAGCTGCATTTTTGTTTACAAGAGTTCCCTTATAGATTTCTGTAAGAATACGGCAGCAGTCAGAAGCGCTGGTAAAGTTGCTGACGGTGGAGTTTTCTTCCAGACGTTCCGTTCCCATTGAGGTACATGAAAAGCTGTGAGCCTTACAGAACTGATTAACAGCCTGGACACCCTGTTCAAAGCTTTCGTTTCCAAGAAGTTCAATCAGAGTGTCAGCAGAAAAATTATCATTGTCTGCGATCATTTTTGTAAGGAGAGGTTTCAATTCTGATTCATAGCTTGCAGAGGAAAGCTCAGAAGATTCTCTGTATACGAGATTTTCAAAAACTGTCCCCATAATAAAGAGCTTGATAAGACCGGCAGATTCCACCGACTGATCTGCACGGATGGTACTGTAATTGTCAGTGACCGGATCCATAACGGCGATCGTCCAGCTTTCACCAGCTTTTTCCAGTGGGTCTGTGTAAGTGGTTTTCAGCTGTTGGGTCAGGTCGCTGAGATGCTCGCCCTTTGCGGTGGACTGCGGTTCTACAATACTGAAATATTCATCAATCCCGTCAGCAATACCAAAAACCATTGCAGCATGATGGGAAGAGTCTGTAATATACAGATCATCTCCCTGATTACTCATAAATCCCATTTCCAGAATGGCGACAGGGACAGTACTCCAGTTCGTGCCGGTCATATTGTCGGAAGAGAGAATCCCCCGGTTTCCAAGTCCGGTAGCTGCACAGTAATGACTGAGGATACAGGATGCCAGTGTATTGCTTTTTTCAATAATATCAGAAGAAAGATATGGATTTTCTGATGTGGGAGACATAGTCAGAGCTCCGGAGGCAGAGGAATCTCCATCGCTGTTGGCATGGATACGTACCGTAATATCTGCCTGAACTTCTGTGGCAAGTTCGGCACGTTCCCTGTTACTGATAGCTGTTTCATGATCAGTTCTTGTCATTACCACCTGGTATCCGCGTTTTTCAAGCTCATCCCGGAGAAGGAGAGAGATCTGGAGATTGACTTCATATTCCGGAACATTGGAGAAATTCCCACGGGTTCCGGAGGTTGCCTTTGCCTTGGTCTGAGATGAGCCGGGAGCGACAGGCTCCGGCGCGCTCATATCTACAGAAGCCCCCTGATGTCCGGGATCAATAACTACGGTAAAGCGGTTACTGCCGGAGGCGGGAGACGCGGCACTGTTGGCAGCATTCCAGTCTACTCCTGATGAGTTTTCGCCTGTGGCGTCAGAAGGTCCGGCTTCTTTATCATCTGAGGGAGCAGGGGGTTGGACAGGAGCAGGAAGTATCTGATCTGAGGCTGTCTCACCGGTATTGCCAGATGCCGGAGGACCGATCATGGCCTGACCCTGTTCACTTTCAGAGGACGGGGCAGATGCGGCAAAAACAGCGGCGGGAAATCCCAGAAATATAAGTCCGGCAAGAGACAGACATAAAAATTTTTTCATATTGCACCTCCAAAAAACAAGATAATAGATTTTACAGAATTTGATTTCTTATATGATAATCTATAATAAAGAAAATGAAAAGAAGAAAATACTTGCAAGGTGTGAAAAATAAAATTATAATGATAACATATAAAAAATAATCAAAACCTGTGAATATTTTGTATTATTTGTACAAAACAGAAACATGGAAAACGGGGAAGGAATGAAAAAATGACATGCACAGTATCAAACTGAAAAAAGCGGGACTGCTTACGCTGTCTGTTCTTATAATGATCACTCTGCCCTCCTGTGGAACGAAAAAGACTGTGTCAGAAGCTGATGTGACGGAAACAGCAGAAACACAGCCGGATATCCCGGAGGGGAATACGGCAGAAGCAGAGGAACCGGGAGAAATACAGGGACCGAAGCCTCAGTCCGGTGCAGGGACAGAAAATTCCGGGGAAGTGGAGGAGCCAGACCCTGCACAGGAAGAAAACACAGAGGAAGAAGATCCGGAACATCACCCGGAGCCGCCGCCGGAGGAAGAAGCTGTGAAAACTGCTGAAGCTGGTGCGGACACAGAAGGCGCACTGTCTCCCCCGTCAGAATCCGGAAGTATATTCGGAGGAAATCAGGGTACAGAAGCCGTTTCTGATCCGGAGCTTTCTGCATTGCTTTCCAGTCTTCCGTTTCCCTCAGGAAACGGCACATGGTCCGCATATGTATGCGATCTGGAGAAAAATACAGAGGGAAGCATTAATGAGCATCAGATGCAGGCAGCCAGTCTAATCAAGCTTTATATTATGGGAGCCGTGTACGAAAATTACGATAATCTGATATCACAGTATGGACAGGGGAATGTGGACAGTAATCTCCATGCGATGATCACAGTCAGTGATAATGATGCGGCAAATGCGCTC
This sequence comes from uncultured Blautia sp., assembly GCA_900541985.1. Classification (GTDB taxonomy): domain Bacteria; phylum Bacillota; class Clostridia; order Lachnospirales; family Lachnospiraceae; genus Blautia_A. The sequence continues at coordinate 8,895 of UQLX01000015.1, forward strand.
ACCGGATATCTGGGAGGAGGAGACGGTGCCGCCGGAATGGCTGCCGTCAATGCTTACTGCAGTGCGAACGGATATATGAATACACATATGGGAAGGCTTCTTCTTCATAGTAATGAATATGACGATAATTATACCTCGGCAGCAGACTGCGGTCACTTCCTGAAAAAAGTATATGACGGATGGATGGATGGAGATTCCGATGCCACTGCCATGTTCAAGCTTCTGGCAGCGCAGGAGCGGAGAAACAAGATACCGGCTCAGATGCCTTCCGGTGTCAGTGTTGCAAATAAGACCGGAGAACTGGCAGATGTGGAAAACGATGCGGGAATCCTATATTATTCCAATCATGATCTGGTGATCGTATTTATGTCGGAAAATCTTTCAGAAGCCGGTTCCGCGCAGAATACAATTGCTTCCCTGAGCAGACAGATCTATGATCATTATCAGTAATCAGGGAATGATTCAGAAGGAGAAGTATTTATGATTGAAACAGCTGTAAGCTGATTCAGATAAAAAGTTCTTATAAAGGAGGACATGATATGAGTAAGAAATGGAAAAACTTTTCAGCAAAAGCCCTTTTAAAATGGGCGGCATTATTTGCCATTGTATTTGCTGTTTCTCTGCCTGCGACTGCAGAAACCAGCCATGCAGCAAATACTACCTACACGGTAACCGTTGCCACCGGATATCTTGCACTGCGCAATGCCAGGGCATATGATGAAAAGAACGAAATCGGTGAGCTGTATACAGGGGAAACTGTGGAAGTGACAGATTCCAGTGGAGCGACTTACTGGACTGTCTATTCTCCGAAGCTGAACAAAACCGGCTATGTAAACAGAAAATACCTGGCATGTGCTTCTGATTCCAAAACAGTCAAAGTACAGAGCGGCTATCTGGCGCTTCGCACAGCCAAGGCTTATGACAGAAAAAATGAGGTGGGTGAGCTTTATACAGGTGATACGGTATATGTAGCAAATACAGATGATTCTACTTACTGGCTGGTGTATGCACCGGGGCTGAACAAGGGCGGCTATGTAAACAAAAATTATCTGGAGGGCACTTCTTCCGCGGGATCAGGACAGACATGGACAGTCAGTGTAAGCAAGGGCTATCTGGCACTTCGTACAGCCAAGGCGTATGACAGCAGAAATGAGATCGGGGAACTTTACACAGGAGATACAGTACAGGTAACAGATACCAGCGATTCTACCTATTGGTATGTATACTCTCCGAAGCATGGAAAGAGCGGATATGTAAACAAGAACTATCTGACAGGCGGCGCAACGGGATTTACCAAGACTGTCAGCGTGGCAAAAGGCTATCTGGCACTTCGTACAGCCAAGGCATATGATGAGGCAAACGAGATTGGTGAGCTTTATACCGGAGATACGGTACAGGTAACAGATACCAGTGATTCTACCTACTGGTATGTATATTCTCCAAAACATGGAAAGTATGGATACGTAAATAAAGATTATCTGTATTGATGATTTTAAACGCAGATAATTTGAACGGGGACCTGGATAAGGTCCCCGTTGATCTGTTATTTTTTTGATTTTTTATTTCTGGTTGAGACATCGGCATTTTCGTTCCGCAGCTCATCTACCAGCTGCTCAATCAGCATTTTTTTTGTATAAACATCAAAGCTCAGAAGACAGATAAAAGAAAACATTTTCAGGAATTTTCCGTCTTCCTCTGGAGCAGTTTCAAATGTCTTCTCGGATGTGTGATAACATCTGAGGAGATTTTTTTTGAGCAGTTCCACCTGTTCTTTTTCCATACTGAACACTTCATTATAGATAGCTGTAAGATCCATTTCCGAATCTGAGCGGAAATATTTTTCTGTGATCGGACCCAGAAGAGTCTGGATATCATTGATGGAAAGAATGTTTTTAAAATAGTAAATAAAGATCAGAAGCAGAAGATGTTCCCTGGAATAACGCTTCTTTTCCGGAGAAGGAAGCAGATTGTTTTTAGCATAATTATTGATCATGGTTTTGGTAAGGATCTTATCCTCCGGATAACGCTTGGAGGAGGACAGCTGTTCTTCCATAAAAGTAGTTACCTGATCCATGTATAAATCAATATTGGGAATATCTTCCGGCTTAATATAATCAATTCTTGAAATACTTTCCAGGATGCTTCCGATCATGTCCTGTGTATTGATCGTCATATTTTATCACCTCTGCATCTTATTATATAGTTTTCAAAACTACTTGTAAACATTTTTCTCAGGGATTTTGTTTTTTTAGAATCCGGTTATTCTGGCGGTAAGTCCTTGGAGAGATTCCGTAAACATTTTTGAAAGCTCTGGAAAAATGCAGCTGGTTGGGATAACCTACCTGAACACTGATATCTTTTACGGGAATATCCGAGGTTTTCAAAAGCTCTGCGGCTCTGGACATTCGATATTGAATGAGAAACTCCTGAGGTGCCAGTCCCATGATTTCTTTAAAGATCTTCCCGAAATAGCTGCGGTTCAGATTCAGCCTCTGCGCCATGTCCTCCACCGTGATCGGAAACATGTAATTCTGAGAAATAAAGGTAATGGCTTCATCTGTATAAAACTGAGAACGTTTTCCGTTCTGGGTACGGTTTCGGGAAGAGGAACCGGTAAGGATGGCATCCATGACCAGATAAAGATGCCCGATCAGATGCAGGGAGGAGCTGTCAGAAGAACTGGAGGCAAGATGCAGCAGTTCCTCCTTCAGCGTGTCGGCAATCTGTGGAGAGGAGGGGATAAAAACGGGTGCTTCTGTGGAAAGTCCTGCCGTATCCAGGATCTCCTTGGCTTTCAGCCCGCTGAATTCTACCCAGGTATACTCCCAGGGATCTTCCCGGTCCGCAAAATAGGTATTGACCCGGTCAGGCTCAATGAGGAATCCCATTCCTCCATGAAGCTTATATTCTTTTGTAACTGTGCTGGATTCGTCTACAAGCAGCGTTCCTTTTCCGGAAATAATATAATGAAAAAGAAAGTGATTGCGAATAGAAGGACCAAAGGAATGAAGCGGTCTGCATCTTTCATATCCGTACTGATACAGAGTAAGATCCATAAAACGGTCATTAGAAAATACATGAAACGAGGGCTTTGCCATATTTATTCCTCCTTGTAGTCTGTGAAATTAGGAATTATCAACAAAAATCAGATGATAAAACTGTGATATTTAAATGAAAATAAGAATTATTTCTAATTATATATCAAAATGAGTAGTAACTTCAATTATATTCGAGAAAAAACGTATTATGATATAAAATTGATTTCATAGCTCCATTTACCGGAAGAGACAGGAATGATAGAATGAAGCCATGAAACAAATCCGTAGATACTGTACAGAATAGAAACGGACCGCAAAAAGAAAGGAAAGGGGAAATTCAATGAAAAAAGAAAACTGTCTGTGATAGGAGTTTTTGCAGGAATACTGAGTACTGGCATGGTTCTTGGCGGATGCGGAGATTCTGCGGCAGACAACGGGAAAACAAAAATTGAAATGGTTCAATACAAACCGGAGGCAGTAAAAGCCTTTGAAAAAATGAAAGAAAAATTTAATGCTTCCCATGACGATATTGAACTGACCATTGAATCACCAAATGAAGCGATGACGATTCTGAAGACCCGTTTTATCAAGGAAGACCAGCCGGATATTATTGGGATCGGAGGAGATGTGAACTACTCGAATTTTCTGGATGCGGATATGCTGACAGATATTTCAGACTTTGAAGGGCTTGCAGACATTAAACAGGCATATCTGGATATTGATAAGAATCTGGAATTTATCCCCAGAGACGGGGTGTATGCAGTTCCGTATGCAGCCAATGCGGCGGGAATTCTGTACAATAAAGACATGTTTGAAGAAAACGGATGGGAAATACCCACAACCTGGAATGAGTTTCTGACACTTCTGGATACCATTCAGGCATCTGGACAGCTGCCACTGTATTTCGGCTTTAAAGACACGTGGACCTGTCTGGCTCCATGGAATGCCATGGCCTGTGATCTTGCCCCGGCAGATGTATGCCGGCAGGTAAACAGAGGAGAAACAACTTTTTCAGAAGAATACCGGGAGCCTGCAGAAAAGATTCCTCAGCTTCTTTCTTATGCACAGGAAGATTCTTATGCATACAGCTATAATGATGCATGTACCGCCTTTGCAAGAGGAGAATCTGCCATGTACTGCATCGGAAGCTATGCAGTGCCTCAGATCAAATCTGTAAACCCGGATATGAATATTGACTCTTTTGTTTTTCCGGCAAATGACAGTGCAGACGGACAGATCCTGAACTCCGGCATTGACCTTCAGTTCTGTGTTATGGAGGATTCCCAATGTTCTGGGCGGATTGGTAGTCGGCTATATTTTCAGCTTTATCTTTACTTATATTCTTCCGACAATAGGAAAAGCCATGGGAATTGATTTCCTCAGCAGCAGTATTCTGGCAGATTCAAAGACAGCATGGTTTGCCATTGTGGTTGTAGCGGCATGGCAGGCAATTGCCATGAATACCATTATTTACATTTCCGGTCTGCAGACTGTGCCGGAGGATGTATATGAAGCGGGGTCCATTGACGGTGCAACCGGATGGACAAAATTTAAAAATCTGACCTTCCCGCTGATCGTTCCGTTTTTTACCATCAACATGGTTCTGTGCATGAAGAATTTCCTGATGGTATTTGACCAGATCATGGCTCTGACAAAAGGTGGTCCTGCACAGAGTACAGAACCCATTTCCTTCCTGATCTATAAAAACGGTATGGATGGAGGGCAGTTCGGATTCCAGAGTGCCAATGCAGTGCTGTTTTTTGTAGTGATCGTAGCAATCCCGATATTCCAGCTTACATTTATGAATAAGAAGGAGGAGCAGTTATAATGAAAAAGAATACCAAACAGATGGGCAAGACCAACTGGCCGGTGACCATCCTTCTGATCACAGCTCTGACCGTGGTGATCTCTATCCTTATACATTCTCTGGCAGGCTATGCCATCGGAAGAAACATGGGAGAAAGTAAGCTTTATAAATTCTCATATCTTTATATTGTCAGCGGTATGTTTGTTCCTTTTGCGATTCTGATGATGCCTCTGGTAAAACAGACTTCACAGATGGGAATTGAAAACAGAGCAGGTGTCATTATCCTTTATGTGGTCTTTTATGTGCCGATGAACCTTCTTCTGTATTCCGGATACCTGAAAAATATCCCTCTGGCGCTGGAAGAAGCGGCAAAGGCAGACGGGGCAAGTACCTGGAAGACCTGCTGGAGCATTATTTTTCCTGTGATGAAGCCCATGCATGCCACAGTTGCAGTTCTTACGGCGCTGGGTACCTGGAATGACGTGATGACTCCTCTGGTGATCATGTCCGGTACCGGCAAAAATACGCTTCCGCTTGCACAGCTGAATTTCCAGACACAGTTTGGAACAAATTATAACCTTGCGTTTGCCTCTTACCTTCTGGCTCTGATCCCGATCCTGATCTTTTATCTGGTATGCCAGAAGCAGATTTTGAACGGTGTGGTAAACGGCGCGGTGAAATAATATAAAAAAATAAAAAGAAAGAACATCCAGGGCAGGATGAAAAGAGGAAAAGACAATGGCTATTTTAGTGGACAGAAAAAATACCTTATTTACGCTGTGTACAAAAAGCAGCATGTATCAGATGAAGGCAGACCCCCTGGGGATCCTCCTTCATACCTATTATGGAAAGAGAACGGAGAATATGGATTTTTCATACCTGATCCAGAAAAGAGATCATGGATTTTCCGGCAATCCTTATGAGGCAGGCATGGACAGAACGTATTCTCTGGACACGCTTCCTCAGGAGTATTCCTGCTTTGGAGGCGGTGATTACCGGGAAAGCGCTCTGGCAGTGAGAGACGTATACGGATCTTCGGCTGTGGATCTGAGATACGAAGGATATGAGCTTCTGGAAGGAAAATATCAGATCCCCGGACTTCCGGCTTTTTATGAGGAGGCTCCGGGACAGGCGGAGACCCTGGTGATCACGATGAGAAACGAAAGAAAAAATCTTCTTGTAAAGCTTTTTTATGGTGTGTTTGAGGAACTGGATCTTCTTACCAGAGCGGTGGTTGTGGAAAACTGCGGAGAAGAGCCGGTATATCTGGAACGTGTCATGTCTTTATGTGTAGACCAGCCCTATGGGAACTGGGACTGGATGACTTTTTATGGAAGGCATGAAATGGAGCGTCAGGTATCCAGAACAGCTGTCCATCATGGAATCCAGTCAGCAGGCGGCCTTCGGGGAGCCTCCAGTCATCAGTACAATCCTTTTGTAATGCTTGCGGATCCGAAGGCATCAGAGACACAGGGAAACTGCTATGGATTTTCTTTTTTGTACAGTGGGAACTTTCTGGCAGAGGCTGAAAAAGACCAGTTTAATCAGACGAGAGTACTGATGGGGATCCATCCGGGAAATTTCAGATATAAGCTGGAACAGGGAGAAAGCTTTTATGCACCGGAGACTGCGATGGTCTACAGTGACAAAGGTTTTGAAAAAATGTCCCATATTTTTCACCGGGCAATCCGAAACAATCTCTGCAGAGGAAAATTTAAAAATGCAAGACGACCGGTACTGATCAATAACTGGGAAGGCACATATTTCGATTTTACAGGGGATAAACTGATCGCCATGGCAAAGGATGCGGCAGACATGGGGGTAGAGCTTTTTGTTATGGATGACGGCTGGTTTGGAAAAAGAGACGATGATAACAGCGGTCTTGGGGACTGGCAGGTCAATGAGAAAAAACTGGGCTGTACGTTACAGGAGCTTGCAGAGAAAATCCATGGTCTTGGAATGAAATTCGGTATCTGGTATGAACCGGAGTGCGTATCTCAGGACAGTGATCTTTACCGGACACATCCGGACTGGGCGTTCCAGATTCCGGGAAGAAATCCGGTGAGATCCCGGAATCAGCTGGTTCTTGATTTTTCCAGACAGGATGTGCGGAACCATATTTTTCAGGAGATGATTCAGGTTCTGGATAAAGCAGACGTGGACTACCTGAAATGGGATTTTAACAGAAGCATCTGTGATGTATATTCTGCCCAGCTTCCGGCAGACCGTCAGGGAGAGGTGCTTCACCGTTATGTGCTTGGTCTGTACGAATTTCTGGATCGTCTGGGAAAAAGATACCCCGATATGCTGATTGAGGGCTGCAGCGGAGGCGGCGGACGTTTTGACGCCGGTATGCTTCACTATACGCCTCAGATCTGGTGCAGCGATGATACAGATGCCATTGAACGTCTGGAGATCCAGTATGGAACTTCTTTCTGTTATCCGGTCAGCACTATGGGAGCACATGTTTCTGCCTGTCCGAATCATCAGACAGGAAGAACCACACCTCTTGGCACAAGGGCTACAGTAGCTATGGCAGGGACTTTTGGCTATGAGCTGGATCCGGCTAAGCTGACCGCAGAGGAAAAGGAAGAAATCCGGAAGCAGATACGTCGGTTTAAGGAATATTATGAGCTGATCCAGAGAGGCGATTATTTCCGTCTGACAGCGCCTTCTGAGGAGCGGCATTATGCAGCCTGGGAATTTGTAAGCCCGGATCAGAAAGAAGCGCTGGTAAGTGTTGTTGCATCTAAGGTAAGGACAAACGATCCGCCTGCACGGGTATTGTTGAGAGGGCTGAAAGAGGATGGCGTTTACCTTCTGGAAGGAAGAGAATATACAGGCGGAGCACTGATGTACGGCGGTCTTCCGCTGCCCGAGGCAAAGGTGGAGTACCAGAGCTGGGAGTTTTATCTGAAATTAAAGAAATAAAGTCAAAAACAGAAAGACTGAAATAACAGGCGGGAGCAAAGGGGATTTCTCTTTGTTCCTGCTTGTCATTTTCTCCGGCAGATGATAAAATTGAATCCATGAAAAAATCCGCCGGAGAGCGGAAGAACCAGACCATCAACGAACCAACAGATACAGGAGAATTTATGAGTATTTATGAATCACTGAACAATATGCAGCAGAAGGCTGTTTATCATACCGAAGGCCCTCTCCTGATCCTGGCAGGAGCCGGATCCGGAAAGACCAGAGTGCTGACCCACAGGATCGCATACCTTATTGCAGAAAAGGGTGTGAATCCATGGAATATCCTTGCCATTACCTTTACCAACAAGGCTGCTCAGGAAATGCGGGAACGTGTGGATAAGATCGTGGGAATGGACGGTGGAAGTGTATGGGTTTCCACATTTCATTCCACCTGCGTAAGGATCCTGCGCAGACATGCGGACAGGATCGGATATGATAATAATTTTACCATTTATGATACAGATGACCAGAAGACACTGATGAAGGATGTGTGCAGACGGCTGAATGTAGATACGAAAAAATACAAAGAGCGTTTCCTTCTGGCACAGATCTCTCACGCCAAGGATGAGCTGATCACTCCGGATGAAATGCTTTTGAATGCAGTGGACTTTAATGAAAAAAAGGCTGCGGAGATCTATCGGGAATACCAGAATTCTCTGAGAAGGAACAATGCCCTTGATTTTGATGATCTGATCGTAAAAACAGTGGAATTGTTCCAGCACTGCGATCAGGTACTGGAGCAGTACCAGGAACGTTTCCGTTATATTATGGTGGATGAGTATCAGGATACCAATACGGCGCAGTTTAAATTTGTCAGCCTTCTGGCTTCCCGTTATGGCAATCTTTGCGTGGTAGGTGATGACGATCAGTCTATTTATAAATTCCGTGGAGCCAATATCGGAAATATCCTTGGATTTGAACGGGTATTTCCGGATGCCAAAGTCATTCGTCTGGAGCAGAATTACCGTTCCACTCAGAATATCCTCAATGCAGCCAATGATGTGATCGCCAATAATACAGAGCGTAAACCAAAGACTCTGTGGACAGAGAATCCGGAAGGAGAGAAGATTCATCTCCGTCAGTTTATGAATGGATTTGAGGAAGCGGAGTATGTTGTAGGAGATATCTCCAAAAAATACAGAGAAGGTACCTGTCGTTACCGTGACTGTGCGATCCTCTACCGGACCAATGCCCAGTCCCGTCTTTTTGAAGAAAAATGCCTTCTGGCAAATATTCCCTATAAGATTGTAGGCGGTGTCAATTTTTATGCCCGTAAGGAGATCAAGGATCTGCTGTCCTATATGAAAACCGTAGATAATGCAGCAGATGATCTGGCTGTGCGCCGTATCCTGAACGTGCCGAAAAGAGGGATAGGAGCAACCACCATCGGAAGAGTCCAGGAATATGCGGATCATATGCAGGTCAGTTTTTACGATGCGCTCCGTGTGGCAGAGGAAATCCCCTCCATCGGACGTGCCCAGTCCAAGATCGATGGTTTTGTGACTTTTATCCAGTCATTGAAAAGCAAGGCGGCTGCCTATACGGTGCAGGAGCTTCTGGAGGAGATCATTGATCTTACCGGATATGCAGATGAGCTGAGAGAAGAGGATACAGAGGAATCCAGAGCAAGGCTGGAAAATATCGATGAGCTGATCTCCAAGACGGTTTCCTATCAGGAGGCGATGGCGGCGGAAGGAAGAGAAGCTTCTTTATCCGGATTTCTGGAAGAGATCGCACTGATCGCGGATATCGATTCTGTGGATCCGGATCAGGACTATGTACTTCTGATGACCCTGCACAGTGCAAAAGGTCTGGAATTTCCTTATGTATATCTGGCAGGAATGGAAGACGGTGTATTTCCAGGCAGTATGTGTATCTTTTCGGCAGATCTTTCTGATATGGAGGAAGAGCGGCGCCTTTGTTATGTGGGGATCACAAGAGCTATGAAAGACCTTACTCTTACCTGTGCACAGCAGAGGATGATAAGAGGGGAGACACAGTATAACCGTGTGTCTCGGTTTGTCAGAGAGATTCCAAGGGAACTGGTGGAGCTTGGGCATACCATTCAGGAGAAAAAACCGAAAATACAGGAAGCCACTTCTGCAAAGAGCAGCTATATGCAGATGAAAATGGCATTTCAGTCAAAGGCATTCCAGCCGCAGAGCTTTACGGTGAAAAAAGCAGATTCTCTGGATTATGGGGTAGGAGATACTGTCCGTCATGTGAAGTTTGGCGTAGGAATCGTGAAGGATATCGTAGAAGGCGGAAGAGATTATGAGGTTACGGTGGACTTTGACAGGGCGGGTGTAAAGAAAATGTTTGCCGGTTTTGCAAAGCTTAAGAAAATCTAAAATTTTACATATCTTATGGTAAAATCTTACGGTTGGTGTTATACTATAACCTATAGATCAATGTGGGCAGGAATCGTTTTTGCGGGGACTGCCTGTGTGGCGGCAGTGAGTATGCCGACAAGAAAAGAGAGGATGGTGCGTATATGAATATGAATACTAAAATCGAAGAGTTACTGGCAGTTTTAAAGAAAAAAGAAGATGACAAACAGAAAAATACAGTCCTCTGGGTGTTGGCTATTATTGGCGCCGTTGCTGCAGTAGCAGGAATTGCTTTTGCTGTTTATCGTTTCTTTACGCCGGATTATCTGGAAGATTTTGAAGAAGATTTTGATGATGATTTCGACGATTACTTCGAGGACGAGGAAGAATAAAAACCGACAGCTCCGGTTGATACCGGGGCTGTTTTCTTGCAGGACCAGTGTGACAGAGTTCTGACTATTTTGATAAAAAGGAGTTTTTGAGGACAGAAATTATATGAAAAAAGGCGAAATATACGAAGGCATTATAGAAAAAGTGGATTTTCCCAATAAGGGTTATGTGCTTCTGGAGGATCAGAAGATCCTGGTGAAAAACGGGATTCCCGGACAGAGGGTGCGGTTTGTGATCCAGAAGAAACGGAAAAACAAAGCACAGGGGCGTATACTGGAGGTCCTGGAGAAGTCCCCTCTGGAAAAAAGAGAGCCGGTGTGCTCTTCTTTTCCTCAGTGCGGAGGCTGTATGTATCAGACCATGTCCTATGAAGAGCAGCTTCAGATGAAGGACCGGCAGATCCGTGAGCTTTTGGAAGAGGTTCTGGTAAGGGAAGGACAGGTGGATAAAGAGGGCAGCGCTGATTTTATATGGGAAGGGATCTATGGAAGTCCGGAGGAGTTCTGTTACCGGAATAAGATGGAGTTCTCTTTTGGGGATGAATATAAGGATGGACCGCTTTCCCTTGGACTTCACAAAAAAGGCAGTACATATGATGTACTGAATACAGATGACTGTAAGCTTGTCCATAAAGATATGACAGATATCCTGACCTGTGTCCGTGATTATTTCCGGGAAAGAGGGGTATCCTATTATAAAAAGCTTCAGCATACAGGTTATCTCCGTCACCTTCTGATAAGACGCGGAGTGACTACCGGTGAGATCCTGGTGCATCTGGTAACGACCAGTCAGGAGGAGCATGATCTGGAGCCTCTGAAAGAACTGCTTCTTGCGCTGCAACTGGAAGGAAAGATCGTTGGGATCATGCATATCATCAATGATTCTCTTTCCGATGTGGTGAAAAGTGATGAGACCAGGATCCTGTATGGAAAGGACTGGTTTTATGAAACTTTGCTGGGGCTGAAATTCCGTATCAGTACATTTTCCTTTTTTCAGCCGAATTCTCTGGCGGCAGAGGTTCTGTATTCCGTGGTTCGCTCATATGTTGAAGATGCAAGAGGAATGGAAGTCTTTGACCTTTACAGCGGAACAGGAACCATTGCGCAGCTTCTTGCTCCGGTAGCGCGGGAAGTGATCGGAGTAGAGATCGTAGAGGAAGCCGTGGAAGCTGCCCGGAAAAATGCGGAGCTTAACGGACTTTCCAACTGCCGGTTCATAGCAGGAGATGTGCTGAAGGTGCTGGATGATCTTACGGAAAAACCAGATATGATCATTCTGGATCCGCCCCGTGAGGGAGTGCATCCCAAGGCCCTTCCGAAGATCCTTTCCTATGGGGTAAAGCGTATCGTATATGTGTCCTGTAAGGCAACCAGTCTTGCAGAAGATATGGAAACATTCCTCCGCGCAGGCTATCGTCTGGAAAAAGCCTGCTGTGTGGATCAGTTCTGCCAGACAGTCTGGACGGAGGCTGTGGCAGTTTTCGTCAGGGAGTGAGACAGCATGGAGAACAGAGTAGAGCGAAAGAAAAAATTTATCATTAATGTTGTATTTTATGCGCTGATAGCCATATTGATCTGGGTAGCATGTAAATATCTGGTGTCCCCTATGATGCCGTTTATCATTGCTTTTGTGGTGGCGGCAGTGATCCAGATACCTGTGAGAAAAATAAAAGCAGAGCCCAAGCGTAAAAAGCTGCTGTCCATTATTTTCTGTATTATATTTTACGGACTGCTTTTTATGCTGGCCGCATGGCTGGGACTGAGATTTTTAGATGGCGTAGGAGGACTGGTGCGTAAAGTACCTCATTTTTACAACACGACAGTAGTACCTGTATTTGAGGCAATCTCCGATTATCTGGAAGAGTCTATGGCCTCTGTCCATCCATCTGTAGCAAAGACTATTGAGAATTCTTTCGAGGAAATGACGAACAATCTGGGCATGTATGTTTCCAGTTTTTCCATGAAAGTTGTACAGATCCTTTCCGGCGGGATCAGTGGGATTCCAAGTTTTGTGATCAAGCTTGTGATCACAGTTGTAGCAACCTTTTTCTTTGTGGGAGATTATGATGGGATCCCATCCTTTTTCAAAAAGCTTCTGACACCAAAACAGCTGGAATTTGTAGAAAAAGGGCAGTCTTATGTAAAAAATGTACTGTTTATCTACATCAGATCCTATAGTTTCCTGTTCCTTCTGACTTTTGCAGAATTGTGTGCAGGTATGTTTCTGCTGGGAATGCCCTATCCTGCTCTTCTGGCTCTGGGAATTGCAGTTTTTGATATTCTTCCGGTTCTGGGAACCGGAGGTGTGCTTCTTCCATGGGCAGCCATTCTCTTTATTATAGAGGAACATGGACTTGCCATCGGCATCCTTGTGCTTTACCTGGTGATCCTGGTAGTAAGAAACATGGTGGAACCAAGGATCGTGGGACGGCAGATCGGACTTCATCCACTGGCAACACTGGCAGCTCTGTTCCTTGGTCTGAAGCTGTTTGGACTGGTAGGACTGGTTGCATTCCCGGTTGCCCTTACGGTTCTGGTAAACTTCAGCCGGGAGGAACTGATGGAAAAATTATAGAATTTCTGTTTACGGGCGGAATATGATTTTTTGTCTGTAAAGGACATGCAGGAGTGGATTCTTCTGTTGCAAAAGCTAGTTCAAGACTTGGAAAATTCTAAGTTTCTGCTTTTTTGCAAAAATAATGATCCCCCGAATGCTGAACTCGTCTGTGACTCAGACAACAGCATCCGGGGGATCCATGCAAATGCGCAGAAAACAAGAATTTTCATCCAAGTCTTTCAATGCTTATGAACCAGAAGAATCTATTCCTGCATTGTTTTTTCCAGACAGCAAATTTATATTCCTGTAGTTGTTCCGTTCCCGGGCAGGCCAGAAGGCTGGAAAATGCCGAAGGATTGTTGCTTGGCTGTTTTCTGAAATGATCTGCCTTTTTCTCATATGCATCGTCTGTAGGAAACAAGAAACAAAAATCCGCCCATCCCCTCATAAACAGAAATTTTTATAAATACAGATAATGTATTGACAAGGGAACGGTATAGGAATATAATACAATCAAACATATGAATAACTGTTCATATGATAAAACGTAAAGGAGAAGGAACTATGAAAAAAACTTATAAGATTGAAGTGGATTGTGCAAACTGTGCAAATAAAATGGAGCAGGCAGCAAAAAATACTGCAGGAGTGAAGGATGCGGCTGTAAACTTTATGATGCTGAAGATGAACGTGGAATTTGAGGATGGACAGGATCCGAAAGCAGTTATGAAAGAGGTTCTGAAAAACTGCAAAAAAGTAGAAGACGACTGTGAAATTTATTTATAAGCTTCAGGCAGAAAAATGACCGGGAGATTACTGCGGACAGTAATACCGAAAGCATTTGAGCTGCTGAGTGAAAAGTGAAAAGGAGCAGATTATGAACAAAAAACAGAAAAAAATGCTGATCCGTGTGATCGTTGCCTCTGTACTGGTTGTAGTTTTGTCAATGCTTCCGCTGGTAGGATACTTACGGGCAGCTTTGTTTCTGGTTCCTTATTTTGTGATCGGATACGATATTCTTCGCAAGGCATGGAAAGGGATCAGGAACAGACAGGTATTTGATGAAAATTTTCTGATGGCAGTTGCTACTGTAGGAGCGATCTGTCTGGGAGATTTTAAAGAGGGAACAGCAGTTATGCTGTTTTATCAGATCGGAGAACTGTTTCAGAGCTATGCTGTGGGAAAAAGCCGCCGGAATATCAGCGAGCTTATGGACATCCGTCCGGATTATGCCAATGTGGAAAGAGATGGAAATCTGGAACAGGTAGATCCGGACGAGGTGGAAGTGGGAAGCGTGATCGTGGTGCAGCCGGGAGAGAAGGTTCCCATTGACGGTATTATCATAGAGGGAAGCACAACCTTGAATACAAGTGCCCTGACCGGAGAAAGTCTTCCGAGAGAGGCGAAGGAAGGTGACGAGATCATCAGTGGATGCATCAATATGTCCGGAGTGCTGAAAATCCGTACCACAAGAGAATTTGGGGAATCTACAGTTTCCAAGATCCTGGATCTGGTAGAAAATTCAAGCTCCAGAAAATCCAGATCAGAAAACTTTATTTCCAAATTTGCCCGCTATTATACGCCGATCGTCTGCTACAGTGCGCTGGCACTGGCGCTGCTTCCCCCGGTTATTCGCATGCTGTTTATGGGAATGGAACCTCAGTGGGGAGAATGGATCTACCGTGCGCTTACATTTCTGGTAATCAGCTGTCCCTGTGCTCTGGTCATCAGTATTCCGCTGAGCTTTTTTGCAGGTATTGGAGGGGCAAGCCATGCGGGAGTTCTGGTAAAGGGTTCCAATTATCTGGAAACTCTTGCTCAGACAAAATATGTTGTTTTTGACAAAACAGGAACACTGACCAAAGGTGTTTTTGAGGTCTGCGGTGTGCATCATAATACTCTGGAAGACCACAAGATTCTGGAATATTCTGCTCTGGCGGAATGTGCGTCTTCGCATCCTATCAGCAGAAGCCTTCAGAAGGCTTACGGGCAGGAAATAGACAGAAGCCGTGTGACAGATATACGGGAAATCAGCGGAAACGGTGTAACTGCAATGGTTGACGGAATATCCGTGGCGGTCGGAAACGGAAAGCTTATGGACAGTCTGGGAATCCAATATGTGGAATGCAGTCAGGTCGGAACCATTGTCCATGTGGCTCTGGATGGTCAGTATGCAGGACATATCCTGATCGCAGACGTGCTGAAGCCTACTTCTGCGGAAGCCGTACGTCAGCTGAAAAAAGCTGGTGTAAAGGAAACAGTTATGCTGACCGGTGACATGGAGCGGGTGGCCAGACAGGCTGCTTCTGAAACAGGTGTTGACCGGGTGTACAGCGAACTTCTTCCTGCAGATAAAGTGGCAAAGGTAGAAGAAATGATCTCCGGAAAAGGCGCAAAAGAAAAACTTGCATTTGTAGGCGACGGAATTAACGATGCGCCGGTCCTTTCCAGAGCCGATATCGGTATTGCCATGGGAGCGCTTGGATCGGATGCTGCCATTGAAGCGGCAGATGTAGTTCTGATGGATGATGATCCGCTGAAAGTGGCAAAGGCAGTCCGAATGGCCAGAAAATGTATGAGGATCGTATACGAAAATATTTATTTTGCCATTGGAATCAAAATTCTCTGTCTGATCCTGGGGGCAGTTGGTATTGCCAATATGTGGCTTGCGATTTTTGCAGATGTAGGCGTGATGGTGATCGCTGTTCTGAACGCGATCCGCGCATTGTTTGTGAAGAAACTTTAATGCCGCTGCAAAATGAATAAGCAGAACGTTTTTTGCAGTATTTGATATACCATAATATTTTTGTACAAAACAGCGGATATGTGATATGATGAAACAGAAAGGCGGGATAACTGGATGACAGAAGAAAAAGAAAATCTCTGCTGTGATGCAGTAGAGACTCATGAAGAACTTTTGAAGATCGTAGAGGAAAAAATGCCGGATGAAACAGAACTGGATTCCCTTGCAGAGCTGTTTAAGGTTTTTGGAGATCCAACCAGGATCCGTATTCTGTTTGTACTGTTTGAAACAGAGGTCTGTGTCTGTGACCTGGCAAAGGCGCTGAATATGACACAGTCGGCCGTCTCCCATCAGCTTCGCATTTTGAAGCAGAACAGACTGGTCAAGAACAGACGGGAAGGCAAGTCCATCTTTTATTCTCTGGCAGACGATCATGTACGTACCATAATCGCCCAGGGGCGGGAACACATTCTCGAATAACAATATAGATTTTTATTCAGGAGCCAGGATCGGAGGATTCGGCTCCTGTTCTGCTTTTTGTGGTGAATGAGGAGTGGATTTTGTTAGAAAAGTATCGTATAATAAAACCATTATTATAAGTGAAAAGAGGGGTAGCAGGTGAAATACCAGGAATTATATAAAATTCTGGAAGAAAATATAGAAAAAAAGAGAAACATACTGGCAACCGTGATTCAGGGATCGGGACAGGGGACAAAGCTGTTTTTCTCCGAGGGTGAACTTCTTGCAAAGAGCAGTGAAGAAAGCTTTGAGCCGGAAGAACTTCAGCGGCTGTCGGAAACGGAAGAAAGTGAAATCCGGGAAGTGGGCTCCAGAAGCTTTTTTGTGGAACTTTTACGGAAACCAAGCCGTCTTGTGATCTGTGGGGGCGGTCATGTGGCGCAGCAGGTGATCCTTCTGGCAAAAAGAATCGGATTTCATGTGACAGTACTGGAGGACAGACCGCTGTTTGCAGACCAGGCAAGAAAAGCAGGTGCGGATCTGGTGATCTGTGATGATTTTGCTTCCGGACTGGAAAAAATCCCGGGAAGCACGGATACTTATTTTCTTGTAGTTACACGAGGACACAGATATGATGATATCTGTCTGACCTCCATACTTCGGAAAGAACGCGCTTATGCAGGAATGATGGCCAGCAGAAAAAGAGGAATCCTTCTGAAAAAGAGGCTGATCGAAGAAGGAATACCGGAACAGGAGGTAGAGCTTCTCCATACACCTGTAGGACTTTCGATTCATGCAGAAACACCGGAGGAGATCGCCGTGTCCATTATCGCGGAACTGATCATGGAAAAAAACAGTGTGAAAAAAACCAGTGGCTATGAAAAAGAACTTCTGGAGTGTCTCACAGAAGAAACGGACCAGAAAAAAGCGCTTGCTACCATTGTATCCAGAAGAGGTTCCGCCCCCAGGGAAATCGGAACAAAGATGATCGTCCTTCCGGATGGAAAGATCGTAGGTACGATCGGCGGAGGCTGCATGGAAAGCCGTGTTCAGCATCACTGTCTTCATATGCTGAAGGAAGACGCTCCCGGGGGACGCCTGGTATATGAGGATATGACAGGGAAAGAAGCAGAAGAGGAAGGACTCGTGTGCGGAGGAACGATCCAGGTGTATCTGGAGGTGCTTGGAAATAAAAAGGACTTCCGGTAAAATATGAAATACAAATATGCCGTATAATGTGCTATAATGAAAAGCATGAAAAAACAAAAGGTTTTTAGAAATTCCGGCAGGAATTTTATAAAAAATAAAAGTTTTATATCATGGAGGACAATTATGAAAAAAAGAAGTATGATCACAGCACTGCTCTGCAGCCTGTGTCTCACCGCCGGCAGTGCAGCTCCCGTACTGGCTGATTCCGCAAAGGTTGTAACACTCGGAGCAGATCTTACCCAGGATCAGAAAGATACAATGATGCGGTATTTTAAGACAGACGCAAGTCAGGTGCAGATTCTTACGATCACCAATCAGGATGAAAGAGCGCAGCTGGGAGATTATATTCCGCTTGAGCAGATTGGAACAAGAACTCTGAGCTGTGCATATGTGAGACCTACACAGTCCGGAGGAATCAAGGTCCGTACAGCCAATCTGAATTATGTGACCGGAAATATGATCGCAAATGCACTTTCCACAGCCGGAGTCACCAACTGTGAGGCTGTTGCTGCCTGCCCTTACGAGGTATCCGGTACAGGTGCGCTGACAGGTGTGATTATGGCTTATGAGAGCGCCAGCGGTAAACAGCTGGATACAACAAAGAAGGATCTGGCAACTCAGGAAGTGGTTGTGACAGGAAACCTTTCTCAGCAGGTAGGTAACGATAATGCTACCAATATCATCAATCAGGCCAAGCTGCAGATTATTGGGGAAAATGTTCAGAATGCAGATGAAATTTACAATATTGTAAACAACATTGCCATTGCGAATAATGTGACATTAAGCCAGGAGGAGATGGATACCATTGTCTCTCTTTTGCAGCAGATTGCGCAGCAGAGTTATGATATTGAGCAGATGAAAGAGACTCTGGAAGATATTCAGCAGAATCTGGATCAGACGGCAAAACCGGAACCGGCCCCGGAAGAAGATCTGGCAGATGAGGACAGCACAGACGGAGAGGATATTACAGAAAATGTAGATACAGATGCTCTTGGAGAAAATATTGTGGAAAGCTCCACAGAAGATCCGACTCTGGAAGAAGAAACAATGAACCCTCCGGTTGAAGAAGCGGGGGATACGGTTGATCCGGAAACTGGAATACCGGAGGCAACAGAAGACGGAACCGCTCTTGACGGAACCGCGCAGGATGATATGGCAGTGGATCCGGAGACGGAACTTCCGGAAGAAACAGAGAATGAAACGGTTCTTGATGGAACTGCGCAGGACGACATGGCAGTAAGCCCGGAGGAAGATCCTCTGAATACAGATGCTCTTACGGAAGAAGGCAGGGCATTATTTGAAAAAGCCAGAAGCTTCTGTACCGGTGAGTATGAGGGAGATGCAGCGGCACTTCAGAGTGTGATGGGAGAAAATGCTGCAGCATCCGTAACAATTGCTCCGGAAACAGGCGCTCAGCTTACTGAAAAGGTTCTGGAGGCTTATATCAATGTACTGAAGGATGGCGGCCTCAGCTATGTTCCGGCAGAGACAGATACTTATATGTCTGCAGAGTTAAATATGGTCAATGCAGATCTGAAAACAATTTTCAGCATTGAAACAGAACCTGCAGCAGAGGATCTGCTGATCAATGAAACTCCGGAAACAAGACAGGCCCTTTATAATGATACATTGAAGTTCTTTGAGACACTTTACGGAGAAAATGCAGAAACCACAGAGGTTCCGGCAGAGGAAGTTCCGGTTGAGGAGAGCGCAGAAGAAACGGCAGGGGAAACTGTAGAAGAAACAGAAGAGGCGGTATATTAACCGAAAAATTCAGGGCGGCGATAAGCCGCCCTTTTTGTATCTGCCCCGTCAGAAGAGAAAGGATAAATCCCGGTATGTGATAATTTTGTGTCTTGGCGGAAACACTGGAAAAAAAGTTTTGGCTGTGCTACAATAGTTAAAATACTGACAAATACAGAGGCAATATACTTTTAAAAGGAGAAAGATATATGGGTATGGCTGTGGTTACGCTGAAAAAGGGAGAGGGACGTCTTCTGAAATCAGGCGGTATGTGGGTGTTTGATAATGAAATCGCTTCAGTAATGGGAAGCTTTTTAAACGGTGATGTGGTGCTGGTGAGGGATTTTGACGGATATCCGATGGGAAAAGGCTTTATCAATACGAACTCCAGAATCACGGTACGTCTTCTGACAAGAGATGAAAATCAGAAAATTGATGAAGAATTTCTGGAAATGCGTGTAAGAAATGCATGGGATTACCGTAAAAAGGTAACAGATACCAGCAGCTGCCGTGTGATTTTCGGCGAGGCGGATTTTCTTCCGGGGCTTGTAATAGACAAGTTTTCAGATGTGCTTGTAGTACAGTCGTTGGCACTGGGAATAGACCGTATGAAGCTTCAGATTCTGGAAATACTGAAAAAAATTCTTGAAGAAGATGGAATTCAGATCAGAGGAGTTTTTGAGAGAAGTGATGCCAAGGTCAGACGCCAGGAAGGAATGGAGCTCTATAAAGGGTTTATCGGACCGGAGTTTCCTACTCTGGTAGAAGTTGAAGAAAACGGGGTAAAATATCAGGTGGATGTTCGCGACGGACAGAAAACAGGATTTTTCCTGGATCAGAAGTACAACCGTCTTGCCATTCAGAAGCTCTGCAGGGATGCCAGAGTTCTGGACTGTTTTACGCACACCGGATCTTTTGCGCTGAATGCAGGAATTGCGGGAGCCCGCGAGGTTACAGGTGTAGATGCTTCCCAGCTTGCTGTGGATCAGGCAACAGCGAATGCAGTTCTGAATGGGCTTGACGAGCGTGTGAAATTTATCTGTGAAGATGTTTTTGAGTTTTTGCCCAGACTGGAGGAGCAGGAGGAACGATATGATGTTGTGATCCTTGATCCGCCGGCATTTACAAAATCCAGAAACTCTGTAAAAAATGCAGTGAAGGGATACCGGGAGATTAATCTGAGGGCAATGAAACTGGTAAAGGACGGAGGATTTCTGGCAACCTGTTCCTGCTCTCATTTTATGACATATGAGTTATTTACAAAAACCATTGGTCAGGCAGCACGCAGTGCACATAAAAGACTGCGCCAGGTAGAATACAGGACACAGGCTCCGGATCATCCGATTCTGTGGTCATCAGATGAATCCTATTATCTGAAATTTTACATATTCCAGGTGTGCAGTGACAGATAAATATCTTACGGTATAACAGAAGAGGTGTTTTTCATGAAAGAAAAGTTTATGAGGTTTATGCAGGGACGTTATGGAGTAGATGGGTTTGCCCGATTTACGATGGGAGTAGCCCTGGTATGCATCGTTGTTTCCAATTTCTTCCGAAACGGAAGTACAATAGGAGCGCTGCTTAATACTCTGGGACTGGCAGCAATTATTTATACTTATTTTCGTATGCTTTCCAGAAATATATCAAAGCGTTATGCGGAAAATCAGAAGTATCTTGCCATGACTTCAAAACTGAGACAGCGTTTTAACCGGGAAAAAAATATGATGCAGCAGAGAAAAACTCATCATATTTATACATGCCCAAGCTGCGGACAGAAAATCCGTATCCCAAGAGGAAGCGGAAAAAAGGTAGAGATCGATTGTCCGAAGTGTCATACAAAATTTATCAAAAAGATCTGAGTATAAAAGGGACAGGCGGGAGATTTTATGTTTGGTTATGTGGTAATGAACAGACCCGAGATGAAAATAAAGGATTATGACCTGTACAGATCTTTTTACTGCGGGCTGTGCCGGGAACTCCGGGAGAGATATGGTATCTCAGGTCAGATCACGCTGACGTATGATCTGACATTTGTGATTCTTTTGCTGAGCGGGCTTTATGAGCCTCCGACGCAAAAGGGTACCAGCCGCTGCATTGTCCATCCGGTGCGCAGGCAGCCTGTAAGAAAAAATAAGATTACGGAGTATGCGGCAGATATGAATGTATTTCTGGCTTACTATAAATGTGTGGATGACTGGAAAGATGAAAAAAAGCTTTCCCGCCTGGCATACAGCCGTCTTCTTGAGAACAAGGATAAAAAAGCAGAGGCTTTATGGAAAAAGAAGACTTCTGTAATCATTAACCATCTAAATGAGATATCTGCCATGGAAAAAGCCGGAGAAACAGATATAGACAGGATATCGGGATGCTTTGGAAAAATTATGGAAGAAATTCTGGTATGGAGAGAGGATCAGTGGGAACCGACTCTGAGACGAATGGGCTTTTATCTGGGAAAATTTATTTATCTGATGGATGCTTTTGATGATGTAGAAGAAGATATAGAAAAAGGAAATTACAATCCTTTTGCACAGGATTATATAATAGAAGGGTTTGAAGAAAGAGTCCGCCAGGTTCTGATCATGATGATGGCGGAAGCTTGCAGGGAATTTGAGAAACTTCCTATTATAAAATATGCAGATATTCTTCGCAATATTTTATACTCCGGTGTGTGGTGCCGGTTTGAGGCAGTGTCGGAGAAAAGGAAGGAGAAACAGGAGAAAGAACATGTTTGATCCATACAGTATTCTTGGTGTATCCAGAAATGCATCAGATGAAGAAATAAAAAAAGCGTACAGGCGGCTTAGCCGGAAATATCATCCGGATGCCAATATCAATAATCCAAATAAAGACCAGGCAGAAGAGAAGTTTAAAGAAATCCAGCAGGCCTATGATCAGATTATGAAGGAGCGAGAATATGGCTCTTCAGGCGGAGGATATGGAAATGGCGGATACGGAGGCTTTGGAGGCTCTGGCGGACAGGCCAATACCGGATATCAGGATGAAGAGGCAATTCGCAGGCAGGCGGCAGCCAATTATGTGCAAAGCGGTCATTATCAGGAGGCAATGAATGTGCTGTCTTCTCTGAAAGAGAGAAATGGACAGTGGTATTATCTTTCAGCAGTAGCGAATATGGGACTTGGCAACAATGTAAATGCACTGAATCATATCCGGGAAGCAGTCCGGATGGAGCCTGATAATATGCAGTACCGTATGATGCTCCAGCGTATGGAAGGCGGAGGAACCTGGTATCAGGAACAGCAGAATCCATTTGGAGGCATGCCGGTTGGAGGCAATGACCTTTGTATGAAATGTCTGATCGCAAATATGGCATGCAGCTGCTGCTGCCCGGGAAGCGGAGTGGTCTGCTGCTGATTTTTTAGCGTTCATATCAGAAAAGAAAAAAATTGACATTTACTCTTCAGAAGATTAAGATAAAAACAAAGTGAAATGAGGAGGAAATTATTATGAGTATTCGAATTGGAATCATGGGATACGGCAATCTTGGAAGAGGTGTGGAATGTGCGATCAAGCATAATCCGGATCTGGAACTCGCAGCAGTTTTTACACGCCGTGATCCCGGCACAGTAAAAATCCTTACGGAAACAGCAAAGGTGTGCCATGTGGATGAAGCTGAAAATATGAAGGATCAGATCGATGTGCTGATCATCTGTGGAGGAAGTGCGACAGATCTTCCGGTGCAGACTCCAAAATTCGCCCAGTGGTTTAATGTGGTGGACAGCTTTGACACACATGCAAAGATTCCGGAGCATTTTGCAAATGTGGATAAGGCAGCACAGGAAAGCGGTCATGTTGGCATTATTTCCGTTGGCTGGGATCCGGGAATGTTTTCTCTGAACAGAATGTATGCCAATGCGATTCTTACCAATGGGAAGGATTATACATTCTGGGGCAAGGGTGTCAGCCAGGGACATTCTGATGCTATCCGCAGAATTGAGGGAGTCAAGGACGGCAAGCAGTATACGATTCCTGTAGAAACTGCTCTTGAGGCAGTAAGAAACGGTGAAAATCCGGAGCTTACCACAAGAGAGAAACATACAAGAGAATGTTTTGTGGTAGCAGAAGAGGGTGCAGATCTGGCTCGCATTGAAAATGAGATCAAGACCATGCCAAACTATTTTGCAGACTATGACACAACGGTTCATTTTATTTCTGAAGAAGAGCTGAAGCGTGACCACAGTGGAATCCCTCATGGCGGTTTTGTGATCCGGACAGGAAGCACAGGCTGGAATGACGAGAATAAACATGTGATCGAATACAGTCTGAAACTGGATTCCAATCCTGAATTTACCTCATCTGTAATTGTAGCATATGCAAGAGCTGCATATCGGATGTACAAGGAAGGACAGAAGGGCTGCAAGACGGTCTTTGATGTTGCGCCGGCTTATTTAAGTGCACTGGACGGAGCAGAGCTGAGAAAGCATCTCCTGTAAAAGTGATACAGAAATATTACAAAAGAGTGAAATCTGAAGGATTTCGCTCTTTTTTTTGTGTGAAAAATTAAGAAAATTTAAGGAAAAACTCAGCTGTTTTACAATATGTAATAAATATATTGACGTATGGAAAAAACTGAGATATAATAATTACACAATATTGTAACAAGATTGTAAAAAAAGGAGATGACAAAGAGGGGAAATTTATGAAGAAGGTATGCAAACGGTGGAAATTTTGGGGATTGATGCTTGGTCTGATGCTATTTGCAGCCGGCTTTGCCATGCATTCTACGACTGTGGAAACTCAGGCAGCTGTAAATGGATTCCGGACAGTAAACGGAAAAACATATTATTATAAAAATGGGAAAAAATTAACAGGTACCAGAAAAATTAATAATAAATATTATTATTTTGACCCCGGTAAGGGGGGCGCAATGCTAAAAGGCTGGTATAAAAACAGAAGTAATCAAAGAAGATATTTTGATCCCAAAACTGGTGTGATGCGTACGGGTCTTCGTCCTATAAGCGGAAAATACTATTATTTTGATGCGAAGACTGGATGGGCTCAGAAAGGTTTTAAAAAGATTAATGGACATACCCGCTATTTTAGTCCGTCTAATTATACTATGGCAAAAGGATGGATGAAGAACTCAAAAGGCCAGAAATGGTATTTTGATGCGAAGAATGGTATAATGAAAACCGGCTTGAAATCAGTAGGTGGTCGTTATTATTATTTTGATCCCAAGACTGGCGGAGCGAAGCAGGGATTTATTAAATTTAACGTTGGCACCAGATATTTTATCGGCGGCGGAAATTATAGAATGGCAACAGGATGGCATACGTCGCCAAACGGTCAAAAGCGTTACTTTGATCCTAAAACGGGAATTATGAGTAAGGCAAAAACAAAGGTTTCCGGGAAATGGTATTATTTCAGTAAAGTTGATGGGGTTGCCAAGGGTGGCTGGCTGAATGAAAGTGGCAGAAAACGTTATTTTGATCCTAAGACATTGGTCATGGTAACGGGAACATGTGTTATTGATAATGTGAAGTATACATTTAATTCTTCAGGACTGCTGATTTCTTCAGAGCCGATGGCTGATAATTCAACTGCGGCACCTACAACACCTACATCGGCAAGAACAATGAAAAATTATCTTCTGAATGCCATGCAGCCGGTAGGAAGAACTTTGTATATATGGGGTGGTGGACATAACACTACAGACGCAACGCGAAAAGGAATCAGCACCCGATGGACCTCTTTCTATGAAAGTCAGAGTAATAAATATGATTATGACAATTACCGTTATGAAACAGAAAAAGGTCTTGACTGTTCAGGATATGTAGGATGGACAACTTATCAGATCATGCATTCCGAATCAGGTGTCGGTTCTGGCTATTCAGTGGTTTCCGGGGAAATTGGAGGTCTTTACAAATCAAATAACTGGGGTACGATTCTGAATCAGAATTACCTAAGTCAAAATGGTTATAAGCTTTATCCGGGAGACATTGGATATAATGAAGACCATACATGGATTATTCTGGGTCAGTGTAGTGATAAGAGTGCTGTAATTCTTCATTCCACACCGAATGCGGGAGTTCAGATTTCTGGAACACCGGTTCCGGGAAGACAGCCAAACTATAATAGTCAGGCAATTGCTTTGGCAGAAAAGTATATGTCAAGATTTCCGGGGTATAAGAAAATGGGAGCAGATTTTTATCATACTTCTTCTGGTAACTATGTACAAAGAGGTTCTTACTTCCGCTGGAACAGCAAGACGCTCAGCGATCCTAATGGATACCGGTACAAAACAGCCGATCAGATTCTTGCCGATCTGTTCAGTTGATAAACAACAGCATATGTTCTTTATAACAAATCACGGGGAGAGGTTCCAAAAGGGACTTCTCCCCATTGCTATTGCACAATCATTAAGAAATGTTACAAAATATTAAACTTATCATCAATTTCCTCTTGCAATCATGGGAATCATATGTTAATATGTAAAAGAACTTAAGAAAGATATTTCGTAAATGTTACAAAACTTGTTAATTATATGAGGTGAGAAACATGAAAAAACGTATTGTATGTCTGATGTTAGCAGTTATGATGATGGGTACACAGGTTGCTACTGTAAGTGCTTCCCGTGAAGAAGAGCTGAGAGAAGAGCAGGCCTGGACAAGTGCACAGCTTGATTCCACTTATGCACAGATCGATCAGTTCTATGCTGCAAAAGAGCAGCTTCAGAATGAAATTGCAGCACTGGACGCTAATCTTGTAAATGTCATGGTCTCCATTCAGACTCTGGAAGGAGATATCAGCAATAAGCAGGCTGATATTGAGCAGACACAGTCAGATCTTCAGAAAGCGCAGAATGCTAAGGATAAACAGTATGCAGCAATGAAGCAGCGTATCCAGTATCTTTATGAAAAAGGTGGAAATGATGCATGGTTCCAGATGATGGTCAATGCAGAAAACCTTTCCGAGCTTCTTACCAAGGCTGAATACACACAGAAGATGTATGATTATGACAGACAGAGTCTTGAAAAATATGCAAATACAATTGAGCAGGTAACACAGCTCAGCAACCAGTATCAGCAGGAAAAGGCAGAACTGGAAGGCATGAAGCAGGAATATGAGGCTGAATCTGTAAATCTTCAGACTGCAATTGATGAGAGAAAAGCAACATCTGCCAACTATGATAACGAGATTGCTTACGCACAGCAGATGGCAAATGAATATGCAGCTCTGATCCAGCAGCAGCAGGCAGAGATTGAGCGTCTGGAAGCAGAGAGAATCGCAGCCGAAGAGGAAGCAAGACGTCAGGCAGAGCTGGCAGCAGCGGAAGAAGCTGCACGTCAGGAGGCAGAGGCTCAGCAGGAAGATACTACTGTCTATGACGAAGAAGGTAATGAAGTAGATGCAGAAGATGCGGCAGAAAACGGAGATGTCGTATATGATGAAGAGGGTAACGAAGTAGATCCTAATGAAGTTGTAAATAACGGCAGCAGTGACGAAGTGGAATATGATGAGTACGGCAATGTGATCGACAGTGGTAACACAGTAGATCCTTCTGAATATCAGAGCTCTGGATCAGGCTCCGGCTCTTCAGTAGTAGATTATGCAACACAGTTTGTAGGAAATCCGTATGTATGGGGTGGTACAAGCCTTACAAACGGTGCAGACTGCTCCGGATTTGTACAGAGTGTTTATTCAAATTTCGGTGTAAGCCTTCCGAGAACTTCCTATGAGCAGCAGAATGCAGGTACAGAAGTATCTTATGCAGACGCACAGCCGGGAGATCTGATCTGCTACGGCGGTCATGTGGCTATTTATATGGGAGATGGCAAGATTGTACATGCCTCCAATTCCAGAGATGGTATTAAAATCAGCAATGATGCTACATACAGAACAATTCTGTCTGTAAGACGTCTTGTGTAGTCCGAAAAGAAACATCGGTATCATTTAGTTAAGATAATAAAAAATAGATCTTCATACTCAAAAGAGTGTGGAGATCTTTTTTTGTAAAAAGACTATAATTTTAATGCAAGATAAAGCACTACAGCATCCCGAAAGCTGCGGGGATTGTAGCCACAGTGCTGATGAATCTGGTTCAGCCGGTACTGCAGAGTGTTTTTGTGAAGAAATGTTTTTTCGCAGGTATCCTTTAAAGACATATTACACTGAAAATAGATTTCCAGAAGTTCTCTGTCTTTATCTGAAAGAGGACCGATAGTTTTGGAAAGGTATGAATCACGGTTTTTCTGATCTACAGATGAGAGGATCAGTTCCAGTGTAAGATCTTCAAATTCTCCATAAAAAGCGGAATCACGCCGTAGGCTTTTTAAAACAGTCTCTGCTTCTTCGGAGGATTCATGGATTCGGTGCAGCGGAACAGAAGAACCCACTGCAGCCAGTACGGAACCATTGGATTCTTCTGCAAAAGTTTTCAGAATATGTTTTCTGGAGATAAAAACAGAGTGCTCCAGTACGGCCAGATACTGGTTAGGGTATATAAAGGCATGAAGAGAAATATCCAGTTTCTGAAAAAGCTGAAGGATATCAGAGTCTGTAAACAGTCCGGGTTCTCTGCAGACGTCCAGACGGATCAGATGACAGAGACTGTTTTCGTTCAAATTCCACCGGGAAAGATTTTCGGACAGGTAGTCAGGGTGGACAGACTCCTGCCCGATCAGACTTTTCAAAATATAGTTTTTTTTCTCTTCTTCTGTCCTATTGAAGGCGTCCAGTTCTTTCTCACGAATCAAGAGGTGAGTGATCCTTTCAGCCAGATGCGCATATTTCCGGATTTCGTCCGGATTTCCGGTGATTCCGATTACTGCGATCATTTCATGATTGTGATAAATGGGAAGATTGACGCCCTTTTGGGTTCCGGTAAAGCGGTCATTTTCTGTGACTTCAAGGACTTTGCCACTGACAGCTGCCTGTCTTGCGATTTCGTGAAAACTGCCGATCCGCTCCTGATCTGTGCTGGCAAAAATTCTTCCGGAACATTCTATAAAATTTACATTTTGTCCGCAGAGATCCTTGACTGTGTTTACGATCTGCTGGGCAAGCGCTTTATTAATATAAGGATTCATGATTCCTCCCGTAATCTGAAGTGTTTCTTCTATTATATCATGCTGCGGGCACAGAAAGAAATCCCCCAAAGCTAAACTTTGAGGGATTTTTTATCATCAGAAAAGTCGGAAAACCTGTTCTGCACAGGCTGTCATATTAGACTTGGCCGTCTGGGGATCCATGGCTTCTTCAAGAGTGGAAATTCCTCTTATAATTGGAAAGAATGCGTCAATGCCGGCTTTGTTGCAGGCGGTGGCTTCTTTTGTCACGCTTCCTGCGAATGCAATGGTTCTGGCACCATGTTTTTTCCCAAGCCGGGCAACGCCTACAGGAGCTTTGCCCATGGCGGTCTGGTGATCCAGACGGCCTTCTCCTGTCACTACAATATCGGCATCTTTGATTTCATCCTCAAGATGTATAGCATTCAGGAGAAGCTGGACTCCGGGGGTAAGATCTCCGTTCAGGTAACTCAAAAAGGCGAAGCCAAGACCACCGGCAGCGCCGGCGCCTTCTGCAAGAGAGTGATCGAATCCTATGGCCGCGGCAGTGACGGCCGCATAGTTGGACATACCCGCATCAAGTAAAGGAGCCAGTTCAGAGGTAACTCCTTTCTGTGGTCCGTAGATATAGGTGGCGCCCTGCGGACCGCAGAGAGGGTTGGTCACATCACAGGCAATCTGAAAATGGCACTGGGAGAGAAGCCCCATTTTATCTGACATATTTACAGAAGCGATTTTTTCCAGTGCCTGACCTCCTTCTCCGGTATCTTTTCCGTTTTCATCCAGAAAAGAAAAACCAAGCGCCTTCAACATTCCGATACCGCCGTCATTTGTGGCGCTTCCCCCAATACCGATGATAAAATTACGGATTCCATTGTCGATGGCATGGAGGATCATTTCCCCTACTCCGTAAGTTGTGGCTTCCTGAGGGGTGGCGCGATCGGATAATGTGATCCCGGCAGCAGAAGCCATTTCCATAACCGCTGTATTGGAATTCTCCAGATAACCGTAATATGCTCTGACCGGATCGCCCATAGGACCGGTGACAGTCAGATCGACCCTTTTCCCGTTCATTCCCTCGATCAGAGCATCGGTAGTTCCCTCGCCACCGTCCGCCAGCGGTTTTACAATGACCTCGGCTTCAGGATGAGCGGCCAGAACCCCGGCTTTTACTGCCATACCGGCTTCCATGGAAGTCATACTTCCTTTGAAAGAATCTACTGCTACAACAACTTTCATAAATAAACCTCCCGTTAAAAAATTAAGATCTCATCTATACCTGTATTTTATCACGGGAAAAACGGGCATGATATGTTGTGCAGGACAAAATATATAATAATTTTTAAGTTTTTTTAGTATAGATACCAAGTTCATGGATTCTGGGAAGAGATTGTGCTATAATGGCAGAAAAAAAGGAGGACAGAACAGTGAAGGTTCTTGTTTACAGAAAATGCAGTACCTGCCAGAAGGCCCTGAAATGGCTGGCAGCCCATGAAATTGCTTTTGAGGAAAGGGCAATCGTAGAGGAAAATCCTGCTTATGAAGAACTGAAAGAATGGTATGAAAAAAGTGGACTGCCTTTGAAACGTTTTTTTAATACCAGTGGCAATTTGTATAAGCAGATGAATCTGAAAGATAAATTAAAAGAGATGTCTGAGGAAGAGCAGCTGAAGCTGTTGGCTACGGATGGAATGTTAGTAAAGCGTCCTCTGGTTATTGCAGACGGATTTGTACTGACAGGTTTTAAAGAAAAAGAGTGGGAAGAAAAAATCCTTTAAATTTAATGCTTTAATATTGTACCGTAAAAAATACCTCTAAAATATTGTATTTTTCCGCCGGATTGTGTATGATAGAATACAATCTTGGAATAACTGAAGAAAAAGAAACGGAGGGGTACATATGACAGACCATGAAATGGTCAATCTTGATGAAATGGGAAGTATGAAGATGAGTATGGAGGCGCTTCAGGAAGAGCTTCTGAGTAATCATCGCATTGATCCCAATCTTTATATTGAATATGATGTAAAGCGTGGCCTCAGAGATTCTGCCGGAAAGGGTGTTCTTACCGGTCTTACAGAGATTTCTGATGTAACAGCATATGATCTGATTAATGGAAGAAAAATTCCGGCAGAGGGAAGACTGTATTATCAGGGATATAATATCTATGATCTGGTAGCCGGAATGGAAGGCCGTAAGTTTGGGTTTGAGGAAACGATCTTTCTGCTGCTTTTTGGCCGTCTGCCTTCCGAAAAGGACATGGATATGTTCAAGGGTGTCATGGCGAACTTTGAAACTCTGTCCGGCCGTTTTGTCCGTGATGTTGTGATGAAAGCATCCAATGCAGATATTATGAATTCCATGCAGAGATGCATCCTTACTTTATATACCTATGATTCCAGACCAGAAGATACTTCGGCAGAAAATGTCCTGCGTCAGTGCATTGAGCTGATCGCCAAACTTCCGCTGATCGCGGTGTATTCCTATCATTCCTATCGCCATTTTCGCAAGGACGAGACTCTCTTTATCCGGAATCCTCAGAAGGGGCTTTCCCTTGCAGAAAACATCCTTCTGATGCTCCGCCCGGACAGTGTATATACGGAACTGGAAGCAAAGGTCCTGGATATTGCCCTGATCCTTCATGCAGAGCATGGCGGCGGTAATAATTCAACGTTTACTACTCATGTGGTAACTTCTTCAGGAACGGATACATATTCCTCAGTAGCTGCCTCTATCGGATCTCTGAAGGGTCCCCGCCATGGCGGTGCAAACCTGAAGGTTCAGGATATGTTTGAGGATATTAAATCCCATGTAAAGAACTGGTCGGATGAGGCTGAAGTGGAGGCTTATCTCCGAAAGATATTAAATAAGGAAGCCTTTGACCGTTCCGGACTGATCTATGGTATGGGACATGCTGTTTATACGCTGTCGGATCCCCGTGAAGTGATACTGAAAAAGTTTGCACGAAAACTGGCAGAAGAAAAAGGGATGATGCAGGAGTTTGCACTCTATGAACTGGTTGAGAAGCTGGCCGGACGTCTGGTTATGGAGCAGCGCCGCCTTTTCAAAAATGTCTGTGCCAATGTGGATTTCTATAGTGGATTTGTATATACAATGCTTGGGATTCCGAAAGAGCTGTTTACACCGATCTTTGCCATCGCACGTATTCCGGGCTGGAGCGCGCACAGACTGGAGGAGATCCTCAATGCCAATAAGATCATCCGTCCTGCTTATAAATATGTAGGACATCATGAGGAATTTATTCCTATGGGCAAGAGAGATACCGGGGCAGATACGGTAGAGGCTCTGGAAGAGCAGAATGCTGAGGAAGAATAAATGGGATTATGGGAACTTTTTGTGATTGCAGTTGGTCTGTCAATGGATGCCTTTTCTGTGGCAGTCTGTAAAGGACTTTCCGTCTGTCAGATAAAGAAAAAACAGGTAGTGACGGTAGGGCTGTATTTTGGAATTTTCCAGGGAGGAATGCCTTTGATCGGCTATCTTCTTGGAACGGGCTTCCGGGATACGATCCAGAGTATTGATCACTGGATTGCATTTATTCTTTTGTCACTGATCGGCATCAATATGATCCGTGAATCAGGAGGAGAAGCAGAAAATCTGGATGCATGTTTTGATTTTAAGACAATGCTTCCGCTGGCAGTGGCAACCAGCATTGACGCATTGGCAGTAGGTGTGACCTTTGCCTTTCTTAAGGTGGAGATTGTGCCGGCGGTGTGCTTTATCGGAGTGGTGACTTTTGTCCTTTCCTGTATTGGAGTTATTATAGGAAACCGTTTTGGATGTAAATATAAGTCAAAGGCAGAGCTGGCAGGAGGGATCGTGTTGATTCTGATGGGGATAAAAATCCTGGCAGAACATACACTGCTTGCATAAAAAACAGGAATGCTGTTTCGGAGACAACCCGGAGCAGCATTTTTTTGACCTTTCACCGTAGGATATCAACTTGACAGCCCATTTTTATAATAGTATGATTTTAGGAGAATCTATGTCAAGATGCTTTCTGAAAGGAGAAAACAATAAATGGCAAACGATCATGGAGAACAGATCAGAATTGTGCAGGAGACGGTGGCAGGTAAGGAGATTACCTTTGCGCATGTAATGGGAGGTCCGGCGCCGATCATCTATCAGAAACTGGGACTGAACCCTCAGGTGGATTATCGTTCTTCTGCAATTGGGATTATGAATATGACACCGCCGGAGTCTGCGGTGATCGCATCAGATATTGCGGTAAAAAGTGGGAATGTTTATCTTGGATTTGCAGACCGTTTCACGGGTACGCTGATCATTACAGGAGAGATTTCAGATGTTATGTCCGCTTTGACAGAGGTTGTGGATTATTTCCGTGACACTCTGGGATATGTAGTCTGCGACATCACAAAGAGATAGGAAGCGGGGCTTATGACTCGAATAACAAAGGAGGAACTGCTGGAAAAGCTGTTCCATGATAATTATGAGGATCTCAAAGGGAAAAAACTCCGAATGACCAGAGTGCGTGTTCCGGGGAAAGAGGTTTGCCTGGCTCATGTGATCAGTCCTTCGGATGCCTGTATTTATGAAAATCTGGGCCTGCATATAGGAGTCCATGATGGAGAAGACCACAGAGGCGAGTCCATCGGATTTATCCGTTTTACTCCCTGGGAAGCCGTGGTGGTTGCGGCAGATGTGGCGGTAAAAGCGGCAGATGTGGAGATCGGTTTTATGGATCGTTTCTGCGGAACCCTGATCCTTACCGGGGGACTTTCTCAGGTACAGACAGCAGTGGAGGAAGTCGTTCGATTTTTTGATGAAGTTCTTGGATTTCAAACCTGCAAGGTTCATAAAAGTTAAATACAGGATATGAGTAAAAATGAAAAAATTATTTTTGATGGGAAGAAGTGAAGCCGGAAAAACCTCTCTGACACAGGCGTTGAAAGGAGAGGAGCTTCATTATCACAAAACACAGTATACCAATACGGAAGATGATACCATTGATTCTCCGGGAGAGTATGCGGAATCCAAGCGGTTCAGCGTGGGTCTGGCATGTTTTTCTTTTGAGGCGGATGTAGTAGGGATTGTGCAGGCTGCGGATGAGCCCTTTACATTATTTGGTCCAAGCGGCAGGAATTTTATCCTGCGCCCGATGATTGGCATCATTACAAAAATCCATTCCCCTTATGCAAATATTCCTATGGTGAAGCAATGGCTGGAGGAAACCGGATGCGAAAGGATCTTTCTGGTAGATAATGCTACCAGAGAAGGAATCGGGGAACTGCTGGAATACCTTCAGGATGACCTTGAGCCGCTGACGCTGGAACAGGCAAAATTTAAACAGAGTCTGGGGCTGAACGAATGGGATCCGCTGCCAGAGGGCGTGGAATATCCGGACGACTAAAAAGGACTGCGTATCTTTGGGTACAGAACCCTCGGAACGCAGTCTTCTTTTTTTACATGTTATCTTTCAACACGCCGTAATCTCTTAATACTTTTTCAATCACGGTTCCCTTTACAAAATGCAGAACAGGTTTCTTTACCATATTTAATGGTCCCGGAAGTTCAATTTCCAGAGGAGATTTTCCGTCCATCAGTTTCACTGAGCTGCTCAGAAGTTCGCGGATATCATAGACACTGCCCCATACTTCGGGTACGCCTCTGTCCACGCCAAGCAGCCCGTAGACAGCCTCCATTGCGGTTCTGACAGAATACTCGGTAGTAAATACGGTATCCCGCGGTGTATCTGCAAACTGTCCGAGAAATGCGAAGTTTACACAGCCGTCCGGGATGACATCCGGGCGGTCGCCCTTTGTGCGGGGCATGAAAAAGGCGGTGATATAAGGCATCATGGTTGGTACGCAGACAGCGCTGTTTTCTGCCAGCTCAGAGATCCTGTCAGTCGGAACACCAAGATGGTAGAGCCATTCTTCTGTGATCTCTTTTCCGGTACATTCCTTCATTGGTTTTTTGATATAGTTGCCCGGAACATCGGTAAACAGGCCATATACCCAGATGCATACTTTATCTTTATCCTGCTCTTTAAACTGTCCCTGCCGGTTGATGGTCCAGCTGAGAAGCCATTTGGAATCCATACAGCTTACAATGCCGCCGGTAACTACCCTGCCGCTTCTTGGATCACGCTTACAGATATCTGTTATATATGGAAGGATTTTTTCGTCCAGAGTTGTGATGGTGGCAGATTCCCAGTTGGTCTTGCTGATATCAGAGCAGAATTTTTCCGGGCGTCCGAAAGACGGATCCTGTTTGGCAATATTTTTCCACAGACTCCAGCAGCCGCTGGTACGGACTTCGGCATCTCCGTTAGGTGCGTGGTTCTGATCTCCGTAAATGGTTCCTTCGGTGCAGCTTCCGTTTGTGACAAAAACAAGATCGTTTTCTGTCAGTACCAGACCTTTTTCTACACCTTTTACCTTATATTCAATGGCAGAGGCAATTTTTTTGCCGTTTTTAAAGTCAAAAAGCACATTGGTCACTTCCGTGTTAAACTGGAAATCCACACCTGCATCCTCCAGGTATTTCTGCATGGGCAGAATCAGGGATTCGTACTGATTATATTTGGTGAATTTCAGAGCGCTGAAATCCGGAAGTCCTGCAATATGATGGATAAATCTCTGGAAATAAAGCTTCATTTCCAGAGCGCTGTGCCAGTTTTCAAAGGCGAACATGGTTCTCCAGTAAAGCCAGAAGGTCGAGTTGAATACTTCATCATCAAAAACATCTTCGATTTTTTTATCGTAGAGATCCTCATCTTTTGTAAGGAAAAGCTTCATGATCTCCATGCAGCCCTTCTGGCTCAGATTAAATTTGCCGTCGGTGTGCGCATCGTGTCCACGGTTGATTGTGGCACGGCAGAGAGAGTAGTTGGGATCATGCTTGTTCAGCCAGTAATATTCATCAAGTACAGAAGCTCCGGGAGTTTCAAGAGAAGGAATGCTTCGGAAAAGATCCCACAAACACTCAAAATGATTCTCCATCTCACGTCCGCCTCGCATGACATAGCCGCGGGAAGGATCAAAAATACCATCGCAGGCACCGCCCGCTACATCCATGGCTTCGAGGATATGAATGTTCTTTCCCGGCATCTGTCCGTCGCGCACCAGAAAACAGGCTGCTGCAAGAGAAGCCAGTCCGCTGCCGACGATATATGCATTTTTCTGATCGACGCCATCCGGTTTTTCCGGACGCGCAAAGGCTTCGTAATTTCCGTTGCTGTAATAAATCCCTTTGCTGTTTTTTTCATATTTTCCACGTTCGGTGTTACGGTAATCCCGGTCTGCAGCAGACGGAGCTTTGCCGGCAGACGAATCCCTGGACGCCTGCTTTGCCAGAACGGCAGCTGCTCCGGCACCTGCCGCCAGTGCGAGCCCAAGCTTCATTCCTTTTTTTGCCATATAAAAAACCACCTTTCTGAAACGATTATGTTCTGTAATATGCTGTTATAGTATTGCCGTTTTGGAAAGGTTTCAATTTACAAAAAAAGAGAAATGATAAAAAATTTATCATTTCTCAGAGTTTGTATAGTTATGAATGGATCTGGCAATGCATCCGTGAAGTGTGGTACAGATGTTTTCTGCAATAGACTGATAGTCCTCTTTCATTCCCTGGCTGATCCAGTCCAGCATGATCCCGATAAAGCTATATTTATAAAAATCAGCAATAAAGGCTTTATGTTCCTGTGAAACAGGAAGATCTCTGGCCTGTTCTTCCACTACATTCATGATCAGACCATGAGTCAGAGTGAAAAGATAGTTTTCGATACGTTCGCGGCTGACAGAGCGGAAAGCATTCTGTACAAGGGCTCTGTTTTCGTATACGGCCTCAAAGATCTGGAGAAGGCCCTCCTGCCAGGATTCATAGGTCTTTTTTCCCTGAAGTGCTTTTCTGGATTCTTCCAGACATACCCATTCCACAAGATCATAGATATCTTTAAAGTGGTAATAAAAAGTCATACGGCTGATCCCGCAGTCAGAGGTGAGATCGTTGATCGTGATCTTATCCAGAGGCTTTTTGGCGAGAAGCTTTTCCAGAGATGTTTTCAGTGCCTGTTTGGTCATATTCTGCAAAGTCAGACCCTCCTCTTTTTTTTGGTAAAAATTCCCGATATCAGAGTGTTCGGAAGACCATAAAATTATTATATCTGTAGAAAAAAACAAAAGCAAGGGCAGGAATAAGGATTTTCTGTGAATTCTTGTAAACTTAGAAAAAGCTAACTAAAGAAAACATAATAAATCTAAAAAATTTATAAATAAATCATAAAAAAACATATGGACTTAGTGAATATTATCTGCTAGAGTGAAAGAGAAATAGGGAATTTGTGGAAAATGCATAAAAGTGCAGCATCCACAAATGAAAAGTAAGAAGGAGGATTCATACTATGATGAAATGGCTTCAAAAATTGGGTAAAGCTCTTATGCTTCCAGTTGCATGTCTGCCGATCTGCGGTATCCTTATGGGTATTGGATATCTGATGTGTCCGGCAACCATGCAGGGTGGTGAGATCTCCGGTCTCGTTCCTACCATCGGTCTGTTCCTTGTAAAAGCAGGCGGTGCCCTGATCGACAACATGGCACTTCTGTTTGCAATCGGTGTAGGTGTGGGCATGTCTGATGACCACGACGGTACTGCAGGTCTTGCAGCACTTGCTTCCTGGCTGATGATCACAACTCTTCTCAGCGAGGGCGTTGTAACTGTTATCAGACCTGGTGTTGCAGAAAACACAACACAGCTTCTGGCTTTCCAGAAAATCGCAAACCCGTTCATCGGTATCCTTGCCGGTGTGATTGGTGCTACATGCTATAACAAATTTAAAAACACAAGACTTCCGAACTGGCTGGCATTCTTCAGCGGAAAACGCAGCGTTGCTATGGTTGCAGGTGTTGTTTCCATCGTTGTTTCCGCAGTTCTGCTGTTTGTATGGCCGCTGATCTTCGGTGGACTCGTTGCAGTTGGTAAAGGTATTGCCAACATGGGCGCTGTTGGTGCAGGTATCTATGCATTCCTGAACCGTCTTCTGATCCCGACAGGACTTCATCACGCACTGAACAACGTATTCTGGTTTGATACCATTGGTCTTGGTGACCTTACACACTTCTGGGCAGGTGAAACATCTGCAGATGTTACATGGAGCCTTGGTATGTACATGTCCGGATTCTTCCCATGTATGATGTTCGGTATCCCGGGTGCAGCTCTTGCTATGGTTCACACCGCTAAGAGCAACAAGAAAAAAATTGCAATCGGTCTTGTAGCTTCCGCAGCAGTTTGTGCATTTATCTGCGGTGTTACTGAGCCATTCGAATTTGGATTTATGTTCCTTGCTCCTGCACTGTATGTGATCTACGCTCTGCTTTATGGTATCTTCACATTCATTACAGTAGCTCTTGGTTTCCGCGCAGGCTTCTCTTTCTCCG
The DNA here is from genome assembly GCA_900541985.1 of uncultured Blautia sp. Classification (GTDB taxonomy): domain Bacteria; phylum Bacillota; class Clostridia; order Lachnospirales; family Lachnospiraceae; genus Blautia_A. The sequence goes on from UQLX01000015.1 coordinate 46,582, forward strand.
CTGGTGCAACAGACCTTCTGTTCTCCGCATCCCTGCCGGCAGCAGCTAAGACATGGCTGATCATTCCGCTTGGAATCGCAGCATTTATCGTATTCTATGTAGTATTCCGCTTCGCGATCGTAAAATTCGATCTGAAAACTCCGGGACGTGAGGATGACGATGAAGATGAAACAAAAGTAGTTCTTGCAAACAATGACTTCACAGCAGTTGCAAAAGCAATCCTTGAGGGTGTTGGCGGTGCACAGAACGTATCTACAATCGATAACTGCATCACAAGACTTCGTCTTGAGATCAAAGACTACACACAGGTTGATGAGAAAAAGATCAAAGCTGCAGGTGTGGCAGGCGTTATCCGTCCGAGCAAAACAAACGTACAGGTTATCATTGGAACACAGGTACAGTTTGTAGCGGATGAATTCAAAAAATTATGTAAATAATCATACATAATAAAAAGGGAGGGTGCGCATGCATCCTCCTTTTTGGAAAGAGAGGTTTTTTATGTTTAAAGGCTTATTTGGAAAAAAAGAAAAAAACAACAAGCTGTATGCTCCTCTGAAAGGTGAGGCAGTGCTTCTGGAAAACATTGCGGATCCTATGTTTGCACAGAAGATCCTGGGTGATGGAATTGCAATTGAGCCTGCAGAAGGCAAGGTATACAGCCCGGTAGACGGAACTGTGTCTATGATCGCAGATACCAAACATGCCATCGGTATCACTACCGCAGATGGTCTGGAACTTCTGATCCACGTAGGAATGGACACAGTTGCCCTGAAAGGTGAGGGATATACAGAAAAAGTTGCTCAGGGTGCGTCCGTAAAAAAAGGCGATCTTCTGATGGAATTTGACATGGACTTCATCAAGGGCAAGGGATACAGCTGTGTGACTCCTATGATCATTACCAACATGGATGATATCAAGGGAATCACTCCTCATGCCGGATCAGCAGTTCCCGGAGAAACTGTTGTTGTAGAATACGAGAAATAATAAGGAACTGTGCTGTATTAAACACAGGAAAAGAAAACCCGAAAGATCTGGTCATACAGAGTTTTTCGGGTTTTTTGTTATATATATAACAAAATATTTTTTATGATAAAACAAAAACTTTGTGAAATAGCATAATAAAAAGTTGTATTTCTAATATGATTGTGATAAAATACACATAAACTTCAGAAACTATTAAGGAGAATACCGACTATTTTAAGGAGATGTGGTTATGAAGGTCTGGACAGATATGATCAAAAATATCACACTGCTGACACAGTTTGGTCTGTCCTTTGTAACACCTGTATTTTTATGTCTGGCTCTTTGCTGGTGTCTGAACAGTTATGCGGGTATCGGAGGATGGGTCTATATCCCTGGGTTCTTCTTTGGGCTGGGCGGTTCCTTTATGGTTGCCTATAAGCTGTATTTAAAAGTGACAGATCACCAGAAAAAAGAAGACAAGAAAAAAAAGAAAAAGGTGTCCTTTAACAAACATATTTAGATGTTTGGGAAGGAGCGGACTGAAAAAGAAGAAAATACAGTATTTTAACACAAAAGGGGAGAATAATATGTTTGCTGATATCCAGCCGGCGGTAAAAAAAGAAACAAAGAAAGTGGCACTTTATACCATTGCAGGCGTTGTCCTGATGTGGATCGTTTTTGGGATCCTGCACAGCGCCATGCCGGAGAAGGTGCCTTTTGATTATACAGTGATTCTTGGAGGCATTGGCGGAGGAGCAGTTGCCATCCTGAATTTTTTCCTTATGGGGCTGACTGTGCAGAAAGCGGCAGCCTGTGAGGAAGAGGGAGCAGCTCGTGCCAGACTGAAGGCAAGCTATTCCCAGAGAATGCTGCTTCAGATGCTGTGGGCAGTGGCGGCAATGGCAGCTCCCTGTTTTCAGTTTGCGGCAGGACTTGTCCCTCTGCTGTTTCCATCTGCAGGAATCAAGCTGAATGCGCTTTTTAAGAAAAATCAATAAGTATAAAAGACTGACTGTAATTTATGCGCAGCAGTTTTCTATAGATATTTTAAAAAGACAGGAGGTGTAAACGTATATGGATCTGGATATATCCGGGGCAAAAGTCTATTTTACCATCCCTACGGACATTCCTGTTCTGGGGGACCTTCAGATCAGCGAGACCATAGTTGTAAGCTGGATCGTTATGCTTCTGATCACCGGTCTGTGTATCTGGCTGACCCATGACCTGAAAGTGGAGAATATCTCCAAAAGACAGGCACTTGCGGAAATGCTGGTGGAGCAGGCAAACAAGTTTGTGGTTGGAAATATGGGCGAAAAATTCCGTCATATGATCCCGTTTGTAGCCGCTTTGTTTGTAACAAGTGTGGTGTCCAATCTGATCAGTCTTATCGGACTTCGAAGTCCTACGGCAGATCTTTCCACGGAGGCAGCCTGGGCAGTTGTGGTATTTATCATGATCACTGCACAAAAAATCAAGACAGGCGGCTTTGGCGGATATCTGAAAGGCTTTACCACCCCGATCGCCATTATGACGCCCTTTAATGTGCTTTCCGAACTGGCAACGCCGATCAGTATGGCATGCCGTCATTTTGGAAACATTCTTTCCGGCGTAGTTATCAATGGTCTGATCTATGGCGCTCTGGCAGTGGCCAGCTCCGCACTTCTGGGACTGCTTCCCGGTGTACTGGGAAATGTCCTTTCACAGATCCCCATCCTTGATGTGGGTGTTCCTGCGATCCTGTCCGTCTATTTTGACTGGTTTTCAGGATTCATGCAGGCCTTTATCTTCTGTATGCTGACAGTTATGTATATTGCAAATGCAGCAGAAGAATAGCTGTTTGAAAAGCGAAAAGAAAACTGAATAATGAACTTAAAAAGAAAACAGGAGGAACGTATTATGGATTTTACTATTTTAGCAAAAGGTATCGCTCTTGCAGGCTGTGCAATCGGAGCAGGATGTTCACTTATCGCAGGTATCGGACCTGGTATCGGTGAAGGTAACGCAGTTGCAAAGGCTCTTGAGGCAATCGGACGTCAGCCGGAGTGCAAAGGTGACGTAACCTCTACCATGCTTCTTGGATGTGCCATCGCAGAGACAACCGGTATTTACGGTTTTGTAACAGGTCTTCTTCTGATCTTTGTTGCACCTGGCATGTTCATGAAGTTCCTGGGATAATTGCGGCATACTTATAACAGCCGTGTATAAGAACAGGAGGTTAAACTTATGCAGGTACAGGAATTAGTTGGTATTGTGCCCTGGACCTTCATTGCACAGATCTGCAACCTTTTTCTGCAGGTCTATCTGATCAAACGCTTTTTGTTTAAACCGATCAATAATATACTGGCAAAACGCAAGGAAATGGCAGATGCCCAGATTCAGGATGCGGTAAAGGCCAGGGAGGAAGCTGAGGCTATGAAGTCTCAGTATGAGCAGGATATGATCCAGGCAAAAAATAAGGCAAATGAGATCGTGGTTTCTGCTCAGAAGACTGCCTCCGCCCAGAGTGAGGAGCTTCTTCGTGAGGCTTCCCGTCAGGCGGCTGCCATGAAGAATAAAGCAGAAGCAGATATTGAGCAGGAAAAGCGCAAAGCAGTCAATGAGATCAAAGACGAAATTGGCGGAATGGCAATGGAGATTGCGGGCAAGGTGATCGAAAGGGAGATTTCCGAGGAAGATCACGCGAAACTCATAGATGATTTTATTGCGAATGTGGGTGAGACATCATGACACAGACTGCCAGAGTCTACGGCGGCAGCCTGTATGAGCTTGCTGTCGAGGAAAAACTTGTGGAAACTATAGGAGAGCAGATGGAAGAGATCAGGAGGCTGTTCTGGGAAAATCCGGATTATATGAAGCTTCTCTGTGAACCGTCCATTCCCTGGGAGGAAAGAACCTCTCTGGTGGATCAGTCCTTTGGTACACAGGCGGAAAAATATTTGGTGAATTTTATTAAGCTTCTGTGTGAGCGCAACATTCTCAGAGAGTATGGCGGCTGCTGCGATGAGTTCAGACGCCGTTATCATGCAGACCACGGGATCGCTGAGGCAGTGGTTACCAGTGCAGTGGCGCTCAGTGATGCACAGATGGAGACATTGAAACAGAAACTGGAAAAGGTCAGCGGCAAGCAGATCTCCCTGACCCAGAAGAAGGATGCTTCTGTGGTAGCGGGACTTCGTGTAGAGCTGGAAGGCAGATCCTATGATGGAACGATCCAGAGACGTCTGTCATCTCTTTCCAGGAAACTTGATGAAATAATTGTTTAAAGGATGGTATGGAAACATGCAATTAAAACCTGAAGAAATATCCAGGGTCATCCGCAGTCAGATCAAATATTACGAAAATTCCATCAAACAGGATGAGACAGGTACTGTTCTCCTGGTTGGTGACGGTATTGCCAGAGCAAGCGGTCTTGTAAACTGTATGGCCGGAGAGCTTCTTGAATTTGAGGACGGAAGCTATGGCATGGCACAGAACCTTGAGGAAAACAGTGTTTCTATCGTATTATTTGGTTCCGATGAAAATATCGGCGAAGGCCAGACCGTAAAACGTACTGGAAAGGTCGTATCTGTTCCGGTAGGAGACGCTATGATTGGCCGTGTTGTAAATGCGCTGGGACAGCCTATCGACGGTGCGGGACCTGTTGTAACAGAAGAATTTCGGGCAATTGAAAGCCCGGCTCCGGGAATTTGTGAAAGACGTTCCGTACACGAACCTCTTCAGACCGGAATCAAGGCCATTGACTCCATGATCCCTATTGGACGAGGTCAGCGAGAGCTTATCATTGGTGACCGTCAGACAGGTAAGACTGCTCTGGCTGTAGACACTATCATCAACCAGAAGGGTAAGGATATGATCTGTATCTATGTGGCAATCGGACAGAAACGTTCTACGGTTGCCTCCCTGGTAGAGACCCTTACCAAAAACGGAGCCATGGATTATACCATGGTAGTAGCGGCGACTGCTTCCGAAGCAAGCCCGTTACAGTACATTGCACCATATTCCGGATGTGCAATGGGTGAATATTTTATGAACAAAGGCAAGCATGTACTGATCGTCTATGATGATCTGAGCAAGCATGCGGTTGCGTATCGTGCACTTTCCCTGCTGATCCGCCGTCCGCCAGGACGAGAGGCTTATCCGGGAGATGTATTCTACCTGCATTCCAGACTTCTGGAACGTGCGGCAAAACTGGATGACGAACACGGCGGCGGTTCCCTGACTGCTCTTCCTATCATTGAAACACAGGCAGGCGACGTATCCGCTTATATCCCTACAAATGTTATTTCTATTACAGACGGTCAGATCTTCCTGGAGACAGAGCTTTTCCATTCCGGTGTTATGCCGGCGGTAAACCCGGGTATCTCCGTATCACGAGTTGGAGGAAGCGCGCAGATCAAGGCTATGAAAAAAGTAGCCGGTACACTGAAGCTGATCTATTCTCAGTATCGTGAGCTGCAGAGCTTTGCTCAGTTTGGCTCTGATCTGGATGCAGATACCAAGTCACGTCTGGATCAGGGTGCCCGTATTGTAGAGGTTCTGAAGCAGAATCAGAATGAGCCGGTTCCGGTAGAGAAACAGGTTGCGATTCTGTATGCAGTTACCAAAGGAATCCTGGCTGAGGTAAAGACAGAGGATGTACGTCAGTATGAAAAAGAACTGTTTATTTTCCTGGATTCAGATGCGAACGGAATGGCTGCTATGCAGGATATCCGTACCACAGGAAAACTGGAAGAAGAAACAGAAAATAAGTTAAAGAAAGCTCTGGAAGAATTTACCCGGAACTTCCTTGATGCAAGACCTGTAAAATAAAGTGATTAGGAGGAAACAGAATGGCTGCAAACATGAAAGCGGTAAAGCTGCGTATCAAGAGTGTGCAGAGCACTATGCAGATTACCAAGGCAATGGAACTTGTGGCATCCTCCAAGCTGCGTAAGGCAAAGGAGCGGGCAGAGGTCTGCAGACCTTATTTCCGCACCCTGTATGAAACCCTGAAGGAAATTGCTGTAAATAATACGGAATTTAATTCTGTTTATGCGGCGGAATCCAAAAGCAATAAATACTGCTATGTAGTGATCGCCGGAGACCGTGGTCTGGCAGGGGGCTATAATGCAAACCTGTTCAAATGTATGGAAGCAGACAGCGCAGACCGGGATTATATGGTCCTTCCTATTGGAAAAAAAGCAGTAGATTATTACAGCCGTAAAGAGGTGGCGGCGGTCACTGAAGAGTTTGGAGAGGTCGCAGATATTTCTGTAGGCGACTGCTTTGAGATCGCACATCTGCTCTGTAAGGAATTCCGCAAAGGGACATTCGGACATATCCAGCTTTGTTATACGGGGTTTGTGTCCATGCTTTCCCAGAAACCGGATGTTTTCTCGATCCTTCCTCTCACGGATATTAAGGAAGAGGCAGAAAAAAGAGAGAAAGCTTCCGTATCAAAAAATCTGATTCTCTACGAGCCGGGAAGTACAGAGGTTTTCGATGCGATCGTACCGGAATATCTGGCAGGCCTTATTTATGGTGCAGTCTGTGAAAGCCAGGCAAGTGAGCTGGCTGCCAGACGTACAGCCATGGATGCGGCAACCAAGAATGCCGGTGAGATGATCGACCAGCTGAACCTGTATTATAACCGTGCCCGTCAGGCAAGCATCACGCAGGAGATCACGGAGATTGTTGCAGGCGCCGAGGGTGTATAAGCATCCCCGGTCTATAACGAAAATTAGAGGAGATTCATAGATGAGCGAGAAACACATTGGCGAAGTTGTGCAGGTCATCGGTCCGGTTCTGGACATCCGCTTTGCGCATGATGAACTGCCGGCACTTCTCAATGCCATTGAAATTGACAATAAAGGCGCAAAGCTGATCGTGGAAGTGGCTCAGCAGATCGGTGATAATACGGTCCGCTGCATCGCTATGAGTTCCACAGACGGTCTGGTGCGTGGCACAAAAGCAGTAGATACCGGCGGTCCGATTTCCGTTCCGGTAGGCGAAGAGTGTCTGGGCCGTGTATTTAACCTTCTTGGTGAACCGGTAGATAATCTTCCGGCACCGGAGACTAAGGAGCACTGGGCAATCCATCGTCCGGCGCCTTCCTATGAGGAGCAGACACCGGCTACAGAGATACTGGAAACAGGTATCAAAGTCGTAGACCTGATCTGTCCTTATGCAAAAGGTGGTAAGATTGGTCTGTTTGGTGGTGCAGGTGTAGGAAAAACAGTTCTTATCATGGAGCTGATCCATAATGTAGCCACTGCTCACGGCGGACTTTCCGTATTTACCGGAGTTGGAGAACGTACCCGTGAAGGAAACGACCTTTATAATGAAATGAAAGAAAGCGGTGTTATCGATAAGACAGCCCTGGTTTACGGACAGATGAACGAGCCGCCTGGAGCACGTATGCGAGTAGGTCTTTCCGGCCTGACTATGGCAGAGTATTTCCGTGATGTAAAAAATCAGGACGTGCTTCTGTTTATCGATAATATTTTCCGTTTTACACAGGCAGGTTCTGAGGTTTCTGCCCTGCTTGGACGTATGCCGTCAGCGGTAGGTTACCAGCCTACACTTGCTACAGAGATGGGTGCTCTGCAGGAGCGTATCACTTCTACAAGAAAAGGATCTATCACCTCCGTACAGGCAGTTTATGTACCGGCGGATGACCTGACAGACCCGGCTCCGGCAACTACCTTCTCACATCTGGATGCAACTACGGTACTTTCCCGTGATATTGCCAGCCAGGGTATCTATCCGGCTGTGGATCCACTGGAATCTACCAGCCGTATCCTGTCTCCGGAGGTAGTAGGAACAGAGCATTATGAGATCGCACGCCGCGTACAGCAGGTACTTCAGCGTTATAAAGAATTGCAGGATATTATTGCTATCATGGGTATGGATGAGCTTTCCGAAGAAGACAAACTTTCTGTAAACCGTGCCCGTAAGATCCAGAGATTCCTGTCTCAGAGCTTTTCTGTGGCAGAGCAGTTTACCGGTATGCCGGGACAGTATGTTCCACTGAAAGAAACTCTTCGCGGCTTCCGTATGATTCTGGACGGCGACTGTGATGAGGTTCCGGAGAGCTGTTTCCTTTTCTCCGGTACCATTGACGAAGTATTTGAAAAAGCGAAGAAGCAGTAAAGGAGGCTTTTTATGAGCACCTTTCCATTACAGATCGGAACTCCGGACGGTCTTCTCTTTGAGGGAGAAGTAGTCCGGGTAGTATGCAGAAGTATTACAGGTGACCTGGCAATTCTTGCCGGTCACTGTAATTTCTGTACAGCTCTTGGTATGGGCGAGGCTCATGTGATCCTGGAGGATGGCACCAGACGGGATGCAGCCTGCATTGGAGGCATGCTTTCGGTTATGGATGGCAAATGCAATCTTCTGGCAACTACCTGGGAGTGGAAGGAAGATATTGATGAGACCAGAGCTGAGGCAGCCAGGAAAAAGGCTGAAGAAAAACTGAGCCGTACCGGTCTCAGTGAGCAGGACTATAAGATCGCAAAAGCCAAGCTTCACAGAGCAATGGTGCGCCTGAGTGTAAAACAGTAACATTGAGGCGGGAGATTTTTTTGGAAAAACGTAAAAACCTGGAAAAAACTGTTGACAGAAGGAATTGCGTATAGTACAATTACTCAATGTGACGTAGTGCGATGACTCCTGAGCCAAAGCCCCGGCAAAGGTGTTTTTTATCAGCGGTTTCGGACATTTCCGCGATTATCTATTTGCACTGATCACCAGGAATTATTCATTATCGCGGAATGCCGCGGTTGTACAAATTATTTAATCGTTGATAAATAACAGGAGGTAAAACCATGCAGACTTATATGGCTAATCCAGATAAAATCGAGAGAAAATGGTATGTAGTTGACGCAGAAGGCTGTACACTGGGCCGTCTGGCATCTGGTGTTGCAAGTGTATTAAGAGGAAAGAACAAACCTCAGTTTACACCGCATGTAGACACAGGTGACTACGTGATCATCGTAAACGCTGACAAGATCAAAGTTACAGGAAAGAAAATGGATCAGAAGATCTATTATCATCACTCCGATTATGTGGGCGGAATGAAAGAGACCACATTAAAAGAAATGATGGCTAAGAAACCGGAAAAGGTTGTTGAGCTGGCAGTTAAAGGCATGCTTCCGAAGGGACCTCTGGGAAGAACCATGTACAAGAAACTTTTTGTTTATGCCGGACCGGAGCACAAGCATGAGGCTCAGAAACCGGAAGTCTTAACATTTTAATGAGGAGGTAGGAAACATTGGCTAGCGCAAAATTCTACGGAACAGGAAGAAGAAAGAAATCAATCGCAAGAGTTTACCTTACACCTGGTACAGGCAAAATCACAATCAATAAAAGAGATATCGACGAGTACTTCGGTCTTGAGACCCTGAAAGTAATCGTTCGTCAGCCGCTTGCTGCTACAGAGACAGAGGGCAAATTTGACGTTCTCGTTAACGTAAAGGGCGGCGGATATACAGGACAGGCTGGTGCTATCAGACACGGCGTTGCAAGAGCACTCCTTCAGGCAGATGCTGAGTACAGACCGGTTCTTAAGGCTGCTGGATTCCTTACACGTGATCCACGTATGAAAGAGCGTAAGAAATACGGCCTCAAGGCTGCCCGTCGCGCTCCGCAGTTCAGCAAGCGCTAAACTTTATCAAAAGTGGTCAAAAACCCCGGAACTACGCGGTTTCCGGGGTTTTTCCTTTTCAAATGGTTTGACGCAATTTGACAGAACGAAGCCTCTTTTAACCCGTTTTCTATGGGTTAAATGGTGGACAACCACCCCAAAAAGAGGGCTTATGGGTTAAAAAATAGGACAACCGAGACGCGATTTTGGGATGCCAAGGGGATGTTTATTTATACATCTCCAAGAGACCTTTTTCGTGAAAACGGTTTGTCTGAATTTGACCTAATTTGAACAAAAGAGAATAAATCTAATCGCCAAGCGCTCAGTATTTTCTACTGGGCGCTTTTTGCGTTTCCGGGGAATTTCATTCCGGGATAAGAAAAGGCCGTCACTTTCAATTTTTGAAGTGGCGGCTTTTTCTATTTCCAGAAGCCATAGAACAATTCAGAAATGAGGTGAAGTCATTGAACACGCAAATCATCGCCATCGCCAACCAGAAAGGCGGCGTTGGCAAGACAACCACCTGCGCGAACCTGGGGATTGGGCTGGCGCAGGCCGGAAAGAAAGTGCTGCTGATCGACGGGGACCCGCAAGGCAGCCTGACCATCAGCCTGGGCCACCCCCAGCCGGACAAGCTGCCCTTTACCCTGTCCGACGCGATGGGCCGTATCCTGATGGACGAGCCGCTGCGCCCCGGCGAGGGTATCCTGCACCACCCGGAGGGCGTTGACCTGATGCCCGCAGACATCCAGCTCTCCGGCATGGAGGTCTCCCTGGTGAACGCCATGAGCCGAGAGACCATCCTGCGGCAGTATCTGGACACGCTCAAGGGACAGTATTCCCATATCCTGATTGACTGCCAGCCATCCCTGGGTATGCTCACGGTCAACGCCCTGGCCGCCGCCAACAGGGTCATAATCCCCGTTCAGGCGGAGTACCTGCCCGCCAAGGGCCTGGAACAGCTGCTCCAGACCGTAAACAAGGTGAAGCGGCAGATCAACCCCAAGCTCCAGATCGACGGTATCCTGCTGACGATGGTGGACAACCGCACCAACTTCGCCAAGGAGATTGCCGCCCTGCTGCGGGAGACCTATGGCAGCAAAATCAAGGTGTTCGGCACCGAGATTCCCCATTCTGTCCGGGCAAAGGAGATCAGCGCCGAGGGCAAAAGCATTTTTGCCCATGACCCTAATGGCAAGGTGGCCGAGGGCTATAAGAATCTGACCAAGGAGGTGATAAAACTTGAAAAGCAGCGCGAAAAAAGTAGAGCTGGCTCCATACGATGATTTGTTTTCCACCGAGGAAAGCCGCCAGGATGCCAAGCTGGAGAAGATACAGGAAATTCCGCTGTCTGAGCTGCACCCATTTAAGGGGCATCCCTTCAAAGTCAAGGATGACGAGGCCATGATGGAGACCGCCGACAGCGTTCGGCAGTATGGTGTTCTGGTTCCGGCGATCGCCCGCCCGGACCCGGAGGGCGGCTATGAGCTGGTTGCCGGTCACAGGCGGCACCGGGCCAGTGAGCTGGCCGAGAAAGAAACCATGCCTGTCATTGTCCGAGACCTGGACGATGATGCTGCCACTATCATCATGGTGGACAGCAACTTACAACGTGAAAGCCTGCTCCCCAGCGAAAGGGCCTTTGCTTACAAGATGAAGCTGGAGGCTATGAAACACCAAGGCGCACGGGGGGACTTAACTTCGTCCCAACTTGGGACGAAGTTGCGTGCAGATGAATTGTTGGCGCAGCAGGCTGGTTCGAGTAGGAACCAGGTGCAGCGCTATATCCGCCTGACGGAGCTGATTCCCGAACTGCTGGATATGGTCGATGAAAAGAAAATCGCCCTCAATCCGGCTTATGAGCTGTCCTTTCTCAAAAAAGAAGAACAGCGGGATTTGCTGGACGCGATGGACAGCGAACAGGCTACCCCCTCTCTCTCCCAGGCTCAGCGACTCAAGAAATACAGCCAGGAGGGACATCTGACCCTCGATATGATGCGCGTCATCATGGGTGAGGAAAAGAAAAGTGATCTCGACAAAGTGACTTTCACCTCCGACACCCTGCGGAAGTATTTCCCCAAAAGCTATACGCCCCAGCGGATGCAGGAAACCATTATCAAACTGCTGGAGGCGTGGCAGAAGAAGCGCCAGAGAGACCAGGAACGATGAAAGGAGCCGCCTATGAGGGATATTTCAGCCCGTG
>UQLX01000016.1 GCA_900541985.1 uncultured Blautia sp.
GTATAAAATTTTCAATGTTCTTTCAATTTAGCCTTGACTTTTTATTTGCAGGCTTAATATTTATTTTTGACTTTCTCCCAAATTCGGGAAAAACCTATATTTGTATCAGCTAAAATGTTGATACATAAAAAGGGCAGTCAGTGTAAAAAAAGCAAAATTTTATGTACTCTGGCAGCTATCTTTGTTATTTCTCCTGCTCCGGTAACATTTCTTTTTGCTTATTTTGCCCTAAATGCCCTTAATTCCCTGATTCATATTTAACTGTTTATAATCTGTATCTGTTTCTTCAAAAGGTATTCTTTCTTCTGGATCTACAGGACAAAAATCTTCTTCCTTAACTGCAATATCCTGATAATAAAACTCACCATTGTACTGTTTCAGAAGGAAACCTTTATCTGTCATATTCCTGAAAAAGTTGGATTTACCATGCCCCTGTCGGCCATTCTCTTTGCAGTATTCCTCATACATATGGAACACTTCACTTCGTTTCAGACGTTTTCCTTTGGCACGCACCAATGACTCATCAATAAAAGCACAGATACTATCTGACGTCCGTTGCACTTCTCTTACACATTCTTTGCTGTGTTCGCTCTCCGTGAACTTTCCCTGTTCGTACAGATTTTTCAATGCAATCATCGCCATATGAATTGCATAATCGGATTCTGCCTGTACCTTTTCCTTTAAGTGCAGATCTTTTTCACCACTTTTTACTACCCGGTTCATATCAAGAATCAGTAGTCTGCGATAAAAAGCATCCGACTTATCCTCAAGATTCTGCGGCATTTCATTGGTAGAAAAGAGTAACTTTGCATAAGAGTGAAAATGGATTGCATCCTGTCCCTTTTTCTCATAGATCAGTGTATCTTCACCGACTGCTTTCTTTAATACATCTGTGTTCTCCATTGCTTTGCAGGGAATATCCGCACAGGCATTTAGTAGCTTTCCGTACATTCCTGTGGCATAGAATCGTTTGTTCAAATCCTGTAGAGAAATGCTGGACATATTGGTGATTCCAACCACATACTGGATCAGTGATACTGCCACAGACTTTCCGGTTCCACCATTTCCTTTCAGTGTAAGGAATTTCTGAAACTGCGTATCCTGTGTCATGCAGTATCCAAAATACTCCCAGAATGTCTGCTGTTCTTCTTTATTTGGAAGAGACGATGCAAGATACTTTTTGATATTTTCTCCACCTTGTAACACCTGCTCACAATCCTCTGGATAATAGGGAAATGGAATCTGATTGATTGTCAGATAATCCGGATTGTGTTCCAGCATTTCACCCGTAACCGGATCATAATATCCATTTTTGAAGTTGATCCACCGCACAGGTTGTTTATTTAGTTCATATGCCTCTCGGTGAACTTTTGGCTGTGCGATCAGCAGATTATAGATTCTTTTGATCACTCCACTCTGTATCTGGTCACGATAGATCAGCTTCTGGATACGGTATTTCATTCTTACCCCATCATGGTCTTCCAGGAAAACACCATGCTCATAATAATACGGTGTGATTCCCACCACAAAAAACTGAACATTCTCCACCAGGTAATCTACAATCTCCATATCCCGGACACATTTCACATTTCCTTTTGCATCAAATAAGTGAAAACGGCTCAGTTCCGGTTCTTCTTTCAGATCTCGCTCAAACCGAAGAATATACTGTTCCAGTAATTTCTCAACTTCTTTCTGATTATCCAGTTTGCCAAGGTACTCCCTCTCTTTGAACAACTGCCAGCCCGCTTTTCCATCAAGACCAGCGTCTTTGAAAAATGTCTGTAACTTATCATTCATCCACTTCACCGTACAGGCAGTCACATAATGATAGGCACTCTGACAGCTTCCAGTAAACTGAATAGATCTCATTTCCTCTATAAAAGAATCTGCACTGAAATAATATCCATCATCTTCCTGCACCAAACAAAGTGCCTGATAACCTGACATCACAATATTCAATGCGATATCCTGATTGTCCACCAGAAAAATATAGGTCTGTGCCGTCCCTTCCGGATTGGTTTCCATATAATGCTTCAAAAACTTCTTGTTCAAACTTATCACTTCCTTTCAGACAAAGAAAAAGACGTAAGCCATATTATATGACTCACGCCTTACTTCGCTCACAATATTCTATTTTTATCAGTTACCTGCAAGATTGGTTACTGGCAATCTTTATACATAAATCAATTCTTTCAGGATAATCTCTTCTGCAATCGCTCTATGCTGATTAGCAGCTCTTACCCATACCATCTGGTCTTTTTCTTTATCCGGCAGTGATTCTTTTTCTTCCAACTGTTTCAAAATAACTTCTTCCCGCTCTCTTGCAGCCTTATCTACTTCCAGAAGATGTTCTCCGATCGTATCCTGCAAAAGCATGATCTGATACGTTGAATTTCGATGATTTTTCAGATAATCTCTGCGTAAGAATCCATACTTACCAAGATGCTCCATCTGCTCGCCGGGTTTATAAGTAAGATTTGGGAGCAGGTATCCATTTACATTTGTATAAGTCAGCTTCATATTACTATGACCTCTCTTTCGTTTGAATTATTGTCTGTAACAGAACCACACGTTCATGTTACGTCATTGCTACAAATCTTTCTTTCCATGTAATTTTGCGTCCAACCCGGGCAGATTTTCTTCAAAATCATGGATAAAGTGCTTCGTTTCTGTGTTGGGAAAATGAACGGAAACACTTGATTTTACTGACTTTTTTCAATGTAACCTTATTATAACGTCCTCCCCGTACCCCACCGCCGGGTCAGGATACTTTACGATTCCCGGCAATGGCTGTGCGCCTCTCCTGAGATACGCTTTTACCTTTTCTCCCCACAAAAAAGGGTCATTCCCCCGGACAATTCCCCATTCCATCAAAAGCGCTGCTGCCCCGGTCACAAAAGGCGTTGCAAAAGAAGTACCTGTTACCGCGGCATATTCTCCCCCGGGAACCGGCGCTGTGATTCCCACTCCCGGCGCCACAAGATCCGGCTTGAAATAAGTAATACGTTCCCCTCCCCGTCCGGAAAAATCTGCCGGAGCATTCAGCCTGGAGTCATAAGCGCCCACAGAGATCACTTTTTCAGCAGTAGACGGAATCGTCAGCGTTTCCTCTGCTTTTGGATAATAAAAGCCCGTTCCCGGATTCAGTACCTGACCGCCCGGGAGCCACAGCTGATATCCTCCGTCTTTTATCCTGCGGCCTATGAGCTCCAGTCTCCAGACACCGGACAGAATGTATTCTTCCTGCGGTATAAAGTCGAAATAAACCTCCTGAGTCACCTGAAAAGGTCCCGGTTTCCCATAATAAATCAGCAATTCTGTATTCTCTGTCCGGTATCTCTGCGTTCCTATCTGCTCCGCCAAAGGTCCTATCCTCTGACCGGAAGGTGTCACAAGGGAAATCTCCATCTCATCTGCATAGGATTTCCAAAGCTGTACATTCAGTGTTTTTTCCCTGGAACTGACACTGAACTGGATTTCTGTGCTCTGTCCGGTATCCAGCGTACCCGATGTATGGATTCTGTCATTTCCATTGTTTCCGGTTCCCACGCATATCACTGTCCGTCCTGTATTTGATACATTTGTCAGATAAATCTCCGGAAGCGAATCTCCTCTGTGGGATCCATAATTATTTCCAAAGCTTACATTCAATGCCATCGGTTTTCCCAGAATCTGAGCCTGACGGATCAGATAATCCACTCCCTCCATCAGCTCCACCGTTCTTGGGAAAAAATTTTCTCCCGGTATTCCCATTTTTACGGCAATGATATCACTGGCATAAGCAGCTCCCCGGTTTACACCTCCGGAGGCTCTGCCATTTCCCGCCGCAATTCCCAGTACGGAGGTCCCATGACCGCTGAGATCCCGTTCCCGTACAAGAAAATTCCCTTCCTGATCCGGAAGAGACAGAGCACGATTGATCTCTTCTCCGGTATATTCTACACCTCTCAGATAACCTTTCGGCGGATTTTGTCCTGGTTCCGGCTGTGCACTCTGATCCCACAGACTCAGAATCCGGCTGGTGCCATCCTCATTGCGAAAGTCCGGGTGTCTCCAGTCTACCCCCGAATCCACGATTCCCACAAGAACCCCTTTTCCCGAAAGGCCATTCGCTTCGCCTGCTCCCTGCACAGATCGGAAACAGGAGGCATCCAGCCCCTGCCGTACCTGAAAGTAAAGCCTTTTGGGAAGCTCAACAAATTCCACCTGAGGATGACCTGCAAATTCCCGGATTTTATTTTGAGGAAGTGACACTACGGCAAATCCCCCCAAAAGAGGCACTGCCCGGATTCCATCTCCTGACAGTGCCTCTATATCTCCGCTGTATTTTATGATCACATCCCATAGCTGAGAGCCTTTTTCACTTCCTGCGCTGAGATTTGCTGACTTTTCCCGCTCTTCCTCCGTTGCGTCAAGAGCAAGATTTAAAAGATTATCCAGTTTCTGATCTGCCATATCCGCCGTCCTGCAGTCCCTTTATTGTAAAATATGCAGAAATCTTATATATGATTGCATTTTCCCCTGTTATCCTGTATAGTATTTTTATACGTTAATGTGAAAAAGGAGAAGTTTTTATGTCATTTGATATCACACCTTATGTGGATATGTCCCCGGCTGAGGTTCGCTCTCTGATCCGCCAGGGTGTCATTGATTTTCCCACTGCCAGAATGCCAAATGTCCATGGCGCTCCTGTACATATGGGCGATCCGGAAAAGGTCGGTGTAAAAGATATCATGAAACCGGATTATGGAGAGGCGGTAGATATCTATCCCGGTGAAATCCCTGTTTTCTGGCCCTGCGGCGTCACCCCTCAGGCAGCTGTAGAAAATGTTATCTGGAAGCAAAAAAAGGTAAGCATGTTTGCAGACAGCCCTCCTGCCGGATCATCCGGCAAAGAGGGTATCTGCTGAACAGCTTACCGTTTTTCTTATCTGTACCAGTATTTTTATCTGAACTTGATATTCGGATATACCCGCTCCATATAGGGATCCGGGAACCAGTCGTCCATCAGCTCTGCGATCCCGCTCTCTGCCGGAAGGCCGTCATGTCTTTTGGAATAACGGTCAAGAGCCAGTCCTGAAAGAAGAATATTTATACTCATAAATACTACCATGACCATACACAAGGGCTTTCCGATCCGGACAGGGATCTTCTCGATCCATTTTGCCAGAAACGGATAGATCACCTTCATCCAGATAATCGCTGCAAATCCCCAGAAGAAGCAGTAAAGAAGGTTGATCCTGCCCCCAAGGTTAAATGGAATCTTACTGTAATCCCAGAATACAGTACCAAATACTATTTCTGTAAACACACTGCAGATATATTCATAGGCGCCTCCCAGAATCGTTCCGCAGAGAAACAAACGTCTGTCACTTTGTTCCCGGTATCTATAAAGGATCCAGGTGAGCAGAGTGCAGCCCAGCCCCCATACAATACTGAATGGCCCAAACACCACACTGCTGCGGCTCATCCATCTTCCCATAGAAAACCGGCAGAAGATTGTTTCCGTTATATCCCCCAGAAAAGCTCCAATAAAAAACAGAGAAACCAGCTTGTAAAATCCACATCCTGCTGCAAAAACCTCTTCTTTTTCCTCTTTTACCAGGTTTGGATATGCCCTGATCATACGGGCCTGCAGTCTTCTGGTCATGGTATTTTCCAGAAGTCTTGAAGTTCTGCCAAGTCCTTCCACAATCTGATCCATGCGTCCTTTTTTCTTTTTCATTCCCCAGACTGCCAGAACAGTTCCCAGAAAATCCACTGCCAGAAGTCCGAAGAATACCCACAGAATCATTTTTCCCCAGAATACAGGGAGCAGGGAGGTCAGCTTCAAAAGCAGCGGGTTCAGAAACCGGATCATAAGTACGGAACAGATTCCCCATAATACGGAAGTCTTCAGACAGACATATCCGCCCAGATTAAACTTCTCTTCTGAATGATCCCACCATTTTTTATGCAGAGCCATTTCCATAAGACGGCCGGTAACATATTCCACAAAGGTATTGAGAACCATGCCGCCCAGAAACAGGAAGAAAATCCTTCCTTTTAATTCCGGAAGAAAAACAGCTACCACCACAGCTCCCAGTCCGTAAACCGGGCATACCGGACCGCTGACAGCTCCCCGGTTTACAAAACGATGTCTTTTCACTGCTGCGACTATTACCTCTCCGCACCAGCCTGCAAACGAATAGATCATATAGAGCCAAAGCAGCTGATAAAACGAATATGACATGTCCTTGTTCTCCTTTTGAAGTCCATTTTTTAATAAAAAACATTGTATTTCATAAGGCGAATCCTGTCAAGTTATGTAAGACCCCATCGTTTTTTTGTCACTTTTGTTGTTTTTTTGTTCTTTTTTATCAAAACCATTTTACTTTTCGCACAAATTCAGTTATAATTTATTTATATTTTTTAGGATTTTTTTATATTTTAAGGAGGATTGAGTATGGTTTTACAAACCCAGGCAATCATCATCGTAGTGGCATATCTGGTAGGTATGCTGGCAGTCGGTTTTGTCGTAGGCAAGCTGAAAATCAAAGACAGCAGTGACTACATGCTGGCTGGCCGCCGTATGGGACTGTTTATGGTGGCATTTTCCCTTTCCGCCAATAATATCGGCGGAGGCTCTACAACAGGTCTTGCACAAAAAGCCTTTGGCGACTGGGGAATGAGTGCGATCTGGTACGTTCTGGCAGCATCTGTTGCCATGATCCCTCTTGCCTATTTTGCACCTAAGATCCGTCAGACTATGGCAGTTACCATCCCTGAAGTAGTAGGACGCCGTTTTGGAAAAATTTCCAGTACCTTTACCGCAATTTTAGGAATTCTTTCTCTGTTCTGTCTGACCTCTTCTCAGATCGCAGCATCCGGAAGCGTTGTAGCCAGCCTGACCGGAATTCCTACAAATGTTGCTCTGGTCATTGCGGGAGCAGTTGTCATCCTTTATACCACATTCGGAGGAATGATCGCTGACCAGATTTCGGACCTGGTACAGTTTGCCATCATCCTGGTGGGTCTTGCTATCGCAACTCCTATCGTCATTCGTGGATGCGGCGGCTGGGATGCGATCTCTGCAGCACTTCCTCCGGTACAGCTCGATTTTACAAAAATTGGCTGGGTTACGATTACCGGATATATTTTTAACTACTTCTGTACTTTCCTTGCCGGTCCTGAAATGGTATCCCGTTTCGAGACTGCCAAAGATGAAAAAACAGCCCGGCAGGCATCCTGGCTTTCTGCAATCCTGATGGCAGCTATGTCCATTTTCCCTACTCTGCTCGGTCTTGCAGCACTTGCAACCATGCCTGACCTTGCTGACGGCGGCAAAAATGCAATGATGGCAGTTACCACCGCGCACGCTCCGGCATTTATCGTAGGTATGATTTCTGCGGCTATCATCTGCGCCACCATGTCCTCCGCAGACTCCAACCTTCTGTGTATGTCAACCATGATCATGAACGACCTCTACCTGGATTACGGCGGAAAGAAACTTTCTGACAAAAAAATCATTACCTACACAAGAGCCTGCAACGTGATCGCCGCAGTGATCGCCATGCTGATCGCCATGTTCGGTGTTCCTATTGTAACCATGAATACTTTCGCTTTCGGTATCCGGTGTGCTGGTCCGTTTGCAGCCTACGGTCTTGGCCTGATCGTGCCAAAGGCTACCAAAAATTCCGGTATCCTTTCCCTGTTCGGCGGAACCATCGGTTTCTGCTTCTGGCAGGTATTAAGCGGCGGCGGCTTCAAATTCGGCATCCTTCCGGTTGTTTTCGGATGTGCCGTCAGCACAGTAGTCTTCTTCATTGTGAACTTCATTGAGTGGAAACGCGGTGTACAGCCTGCTCCTTCCGCTTACATAGAAACCAAATAAATTTCCTGTTTGTAGGGGAGAGAGTCAGAATATTATTTTTTGTCTGCAAATGACATGCAGGAGTGCCAGCCAGCCTGCGGCTGGCACCCGGCCAAAGGCCGGAAATTGCCAGAATGATTTCTATTTGGCTGGTTACCTACAAACACAATTTTATTCTTCCACCTTCATCTCACGGACGATCCTGCGGAGTTTCAGTATCATGGACGGTGCTACGGACAGCTCGTCCAGTCCCATGCGGACAAACTTCTCTGTCAGAGTCAGGTCAGCGCCCAGCTCACCGCAGATACCTGCCCATTTGCCGCACTTATGGGCATTGTCTACAACCATCTGGATCATCCGAAGGATTGCTTCGTGATGCGGGTTGTAGAAATCGTCCAGTTTCTCATTCTGGCGGTCGATCGCCAGTGTATACTGCGTCAGGTCGTTTGTTCCGATACTGAAGAAATCTACCAGTTCAGCCAGGCGGTCACTGACCATAACAGCCGCCGGAGTCTCGATCATAATTCCCTGTTCCGGGATTCTGTACTGGATCTCCTGGGCTTTCAGCTCGATCTCAACCTCTTTCACGATCTCATAGATCTTTTCTACTTCTTCAACAGAAGTGATCATCGGATACATAATAGAAAGATTTCCATACACAGCTGCACGGAAAAGCGCTCTCAGCTGAGTCTTAAAAATATCCGGCTGCTTCAGGCAGATACGGATCGCACGATATCCCAGTGCAGGATTGTCTTCATTTCCGAGATTAAAGTAGTCTACCTGCTTATCTGCTCCGATGTCAAGCGTACGGATGATGACTTTCTTTCCGGCCATTGTCTGAACCGCCTGCTTGTATGCCTGGAACTGTTCCTCCTCTGTAGGGAAGTCGTTTCTTCCAAGATAGAGGAATTCACTACGGAAAAGTCCGATGCCGCCTGCATCATTTTCCAGAACATAGCCGATATCACCGACACTTCCGATATTTGCATAAATATTGATCTTTTTACCGTCAAGTGTGACGTTTTCTTTGCCTTTCAGTTCCTGAAGAAGCGCAAGCTTTTCTTTTTCCTCCTGCACTCTTTTCTGTGTGGCTGCCTGAGTTTCCTCGTCCGGCTCAAAGGTCACCTGTCCGGTAAATCCGTCTACCACCGCGGTCGTACCGTTTTTCAGCTCATCAAGATCAAGCGGAACACCGATCAGTGCCGGAATGTTCATCATGCGGGCAAGGATTGCTGTATGAGAGTTGGCAGATCCATGAACTGTAACAAAAGCAAGGATTTTTTCTTTATCCATCTGTACAGTTTCACTTGGGCTGAGATCATCCGCTACAATAACAGACGGATCGATATTGCTCAGATCTGCGTCCTCCTGTCCGCTCAGGTTGCGTACCAGACGCTCTGAGATATCCTTGATATCTGCTGCACGGGCTTTCATGTAATCATCATCCATAGATGCAAACATCTGAGAGAAGTTATCTCCCGTTACTGCAACCGCATACTCTGCATTTACCATCTCTGTCTGGATCATATTCTGAATAGCCTCCAGATAATCCTCATCCTCCAGCATCATCTGGTGCACTTCAAAAATGGCTGCGCTTGCCTCTCCCACTTCTTTCAAAGCCTTATCATAAAGCTTCTGAAGCTGTTCCTGAGAACGCTTTACCGCCTCCTGAACACGGGCTGTCTCTCCCTGTGCGTCTTCGATCCTGGTTCTTTTTACCTGATAGTCGTTCTTTTTGAGAACAACCACCGGTCCCATAACAATACCTTTATAAACGGATTTCCCCTGGAAACTCTGCATACTTTTTTCCTCCCTGACCTGCAGCTTCTATGATTTGTGATTAGAGATTTTCGTTAAAGAACTTCTCCAGTTCTGCAATTGCAGTATCCTCGTCCTCACCTTCTGCGGTTACTTTAACGAGATCTCCCTGCTTTGCTCCAAGAGACATCAGCATCATAAGCTGGGAAAGCTTCACGCTTTTGCCTCCTTTTTCGATCATACATACAGAACTGTATTTCTTTGCCTCTTTTGCAAGAAGTCCTGCCGGTCTGGCGTGGATTCCCAGTTCATCTTTAATTGTGTACTCAAATGATTTCATAGTATCCCTCCATATTGTTTTTGTTTTATTTTACATCATATTGATATAATTTACCATACTATTTTAAAAAGTCCCCTGTGTATCCTCTTTCCGCTCCGTGTCCATCACACGTTCCAGATGCATGGCAAGATATCCGATCTCCACGTCATTCAGGCGGAGCTTCAGATTTTTTTCCATTTCTTCGCACACCTGGGCTGCCATCTCAAAGGCTTTTGGAAACCGAATGGAAATATAATCGTTCATATTTACCTTCAGTTTCTCCCCGCCAAGAGCGCGGGCCACCATATAACGGATATGGTTCATCAGGCGGTTATAGGAAAGAGACATGACGTCAATGGTGGTCCCTGTCTGTTTTTCGACCAGGGAAATGCAGTCCCTGACGGCTCTGGTCAGCTGCATGGCCTGAGAAACCTTCTGATCCTCAATGGCTGCATGGACATGCAGAGCGATATATCCGATCTCATGTTCATCGATCTCCACATGGAGACGTTCCCTGAGAAGCTGCTCCATACACTGGGCAACCTTATATTCCTGATGGAACAGGATCCTTATGTCCTCCGTAAGAGGATTGCTGATCTGTTCCCGGTTCCGGATACGCTGTACAGCAAAAGCAAGGTGATCCGCCATAGGGAACAAAATAGAACGGTCAATCTGACCGAATTCTTTTTCGGCGCGGTCAAGGATCTCTCCTGCCAGCTCCAGACATTCCGGCGGCACAGAACGAATGATCTCTTCCGCCGAGCCTCTCTCAGTCAGCTCCTTCAGAGAATACACTCTTGCATCCTCTCCCGCAGAAACACTTTCTCCTGTTTTTTTTCCAAAAGCGATTCCTTTTGCCATGACCAGGCATTTACACTTGTCCCTGTCCCGGATCCCGATAAATGCATTATGATTTAAAACCTTTACTATCCTGTACATCATCCGTATCTTTCCCCATTCAGTCCTGATTCAGAACTTCTACCTCAAAAAGCGGTTCTCCGGCTTTTACCGGACCTTCCTTCAGAAGACGGATTCTCTGGTTGTCTTCCAGCTCCGTGCAAAGGATCGGTGAAGCCAGTGACGGCGCATTTGCCTTCAGGTATTCCAGATCAAGCTTCAGCATAGGCTGTCCCTTCTTTACCTTCTGACCGTTTCCTACCAGAACCTCAAATCCCTCTCCGTTTAATTTTACCGTATCGATTCCTACATGGATCAGAAGGCTGATCCCGGAATCTGTCAGATATCCAATCGCATGTTTTGTGTCAAATACAAAAGCTACTTCTCCGTCTTCAGGAGCACACACACAGGCTTCCTCCGGTGTCACCACCGCACCGTCTCCCATCATCCGCCGGGCAAAAGCTTCGTCAGGAGCTGTCCCCAGATCTGCAGCCGTTCCTGTAATCGGGCTGGAGATCACTATGCGTCTGGTTACTTTTTTCTCTGTATCTGTGTTTTTTACTTGCTCCTGCTTTGTCTCTTCTGCTTCCTCTGCTTCTGCATAGGTATCCGGCGCTTTTTCCAGATAATCCTCCAGGTTCGATTTGATCACTGTTACATTCGGACCGTAAATAACCTGCACACCGTTTCCTTTGTGTACCACGCCGGAAGCTCCGGTTGCTTTCAGAATACTGTCATTGACCCTTGCAGCATCATGGACTGTACAGCGCAGTCTTGTTGCACAGCAGTCTACATCGCTGATGTTCTTTTTGCCGCCCAGACCTCTGGTGATCGCCTCACTGACAGGATCCTCTCCAGCAGAAATCTGTTCCTGACCGGCAGCTGCTTTTCTGGCATTCACATCTGCCTTTGTATAAAGCTTCGTCTCCGCATCATCCTCTTCACGTCCGGGAGTCTTAAAGTCAAACTTGCGGATCATGAATTTAAAAATAAAATAATACAAAAAGAAATACACGATACCTACGGGGATCACACGAATCCAGCTGGTCTTTTCATTTCCCTGAAGAATACCAAACAGGAAGAAATCAAGAAATCCGCCGGAAAAAGTAAGTCCCACTGCAATATTCAGCATATGCGCGATCATATAAGCAGATCCTGCAAGAATTACCTGTACCACAAACAGCGCCGGTGCAACAAACAGGAAAGAAAATTCCAGTGGCTCTGTGATTCCGGTTGCCATGCATGCCAGTGCCGCGGAAAGAAGAAGACCGCCTGCTGCTTTTTTCTTCTCCGGCTTCGCGCACTGATACATTGCCAACGCCGCACCCGGAAGACCAAAGATCATAAAGATAAATTCACCGGAAAAATATCTTGTGGCATCTGCACTGAAGTGTGCGATATTTGCTGAATCTGCCAGCTGCGCAAAAAAGATATTCTGTCCGCCCTGTACCATCTGGCCTGCGACTTCCATGGTTCCGCCAACAGCAGTCTGCCAGAACGGCATATAGAATACATGATGCAGACCAAATGGGATCAGCGCTCTCTTAATAAGACCAAAAACCAGAGTTCCTGCGTAACCGGAGCCTGTTACAAGACCGCCCAGAGCATAAATGCCGTTCTGGACTGCCGGCCATACAAAGTACATCAAAATGCCCACAAACATATATACGATCGTAGAAATGATCGGTACAAATCTGGTTCCTCCAAAGAAGGACAGAGCGTTTGGAAGCTGAATCCTGTAAAAACGGTTATGAAGCGCCGCAACCCCAAGACCAACAATAATACCGCCAAATACACCCATCTGAAGAGACGGGATACCGCAGACGGAAGTAATGGTTCCCTCAAGCACTGACTCTGCGATCTCTCCATTTTCAAGAATCTGTCCATTGTTGATCAGCATGGCGCTGATTGCTGTATTCATAACAAAATACGCGATCACAGCAGAAAGGGCAGAAACCTCTTTTTCCTTTTTTGCCATACCAATGGCAACACCTACTGCAAAGATCAGGGGCAGGTTGTCAAACACCGCACTTCCCACCTTGTTCATGATCATCAGCAGAGAGTGAAGGATGGTTCCGTCTCCCAGGATGCCGGTAAGCCCATAAGTTTCAATGGTTGTTGCGTTGGTAAATGAACTTCCGATACCCAGCAGAAGACCTGCTACCGGGAGAATGGCGATAGGAAGCATAAAGCTGCGTCCTATACGCTGAAGCACACTGAAAATTTTGTCTTTCATTCTTACTTTACTCCTTCTTATTTTTATTCTTTAAGAAGTGAGTATACGCAGCCGCATCCTGTTTCAACCGGTTTTTTTGTACAAAAAAAGACACCACTACACATAAACACTCCCCGTTATGTATAGTTAATGCCTCCCAAAGAGTAACACACTATAGCTTTTATTACCATAAAAACTATAGCATGTTTTTCTCTTATTTGTCAAGCCGAAATACAGGGCTTCCGCTCAAAAAATCCCCCGTTATATTCTCTCTTCCAGAAACCCGAACGGCTCCTCATCCTTGAGAAAATGCATCAGCATATAGGCGCACATGATGGCTACCCGTTCTTCCTTCAGGATGCGCCTTACCTCATCCCGGTCTGCCAGGACCACCTCAATCTCCTCGCTGTCCTCCTGGGCTGCCTTGCTGACCTCACCGGAAGCATAACCGTAAACCGTGGCACAGGATTCGTCTGTGAGACCTACGGTAGTAAAATAAGGCTTTTCAAAAGCCGGCTCCACATGAAGAGGCTTAAAGGCAAGGCCTGTCTCTTCATACATTTCCCGGACTGCGCCTTCATGAAAATCTTCTCCCGGCTCTACCAGACCTGCGGGAAATTCATATACATATCCGCCAAGAGTATAGCGATACTGGCGGATCAGAACCACCCGGTCTTTTTTCTCTCCGTACAGGCTGTAAATAATCACACCATCCGGATTGTTCTTCCCTGTTTTCAGCTTCATCTCACTGACTGTTTTTGCTCTGGATGCCACAAAATAGGATACCGGTGTGTTATGGACGCTGGTAGCATTGACATGATACAGATTGACAAAACGGTTGTCAGTAAGTTTTTCTACATTATGGATCTTACCCATCTTTCTCAGTCTCCCTTCAGTATCACACGGATCCGCTTATAAATAAAGAACACGATCACGGAAGTCAGTGTATACTTAAACAGATTAAAGGGAACAATGATCATTGCCACAAATCCAAGCAGACTGTTTACAGAAGGATTCACAGCCGTCCCCATTTCGATAAATGCCTCCACAGGCATTCCAAAAGCCTTGCCGTATGCCGGAAGAAGCACAAAGGCATTCATCAGACAGGCCGCCGCAGTTGTAAGGACCGTACCCACAGCCATTCCCTCTACAGCGTGTCTTCTGCTTTTTACATGGTGGAAACGATAGATCTGGCCGGCCGGAACCACAAAGGCACAGCCGAAAATAAAGTTTGCAACATCACCCACACCTGCAGTCATCGTTCCCTTTGTCACAAGATGTACCAGGATCTTCACCAGTTCGATCACCACACCTGCCAGAGGTCCCATGGCAAAGCTTCCGATCAGAACCGGGATCTCCGAAAAGTCAAGCTGGTAAAAAGACGGTGCCAGAAACGGGATCGGAAATTCAAAATTCATCAGCACACCTGCCACAGCCCCCAGCATGGCGATCTGTGTCAGCGTCCTTGTCCGACTCCTCTCCATTACATTTCCACCTCTTAAAACCTGTTCACTCATACTTCATCTCTCCTTTTCTTTTTTTGAAGCCCCTGAATAACGGTCTTCTTTTAAAAGAAAATTCCTCAAATTAAAAAACCCCGGGAATCATTCCCGGGGCACTGAGCACGTAAAAAGCAAGCGTGTTCTTCTCTCATCCAGACTTTACTGTCGGTTCTGGAATTCCGGATGGTTCCGGTCACCAGATCAGCCGCTCTAAGCGGGTCGCGGACTATACCGCCGGTAGGGAATTCCGCTTTCTGCATCATGCAGATCACAGTCACCCTGCCCCGAAGAATTTCCTTTTGTATGCTTTATTATACTGCTGTATGAATGTAATTGCAATACTTTTTTAGCGTTCTTCCCTGAAGTACGGAAGTCCCAGACCTGCCGGAGGCTGGTGTTCCTTCTTTTTACGGAAGCTGGTAAACACAAGAACAATGATCGTAACCACATAAGGCAGGGCCTTAAATACCTCCTGCATACTTCTTCCCAGTCCCGGGATATAAAGATACAGAATGTAGAGGGCTCCAAACAGGAACGCACCCCAGATGGCATTGAGCGGTTTCCACAGTGCAAAAATAACAAGTGCAACTGCCAGCCAGCCTCTGTCTCCGAATCCATTGTCCGTCCAGGTTCCGCCTGAGTATTCCATTACGAAGTAAAGTCCGCCCAGACCTGCAAGACCTGCGCCGATACAGGTGGAAAGATATTTGTATTTGGTTACATTGATACCGGCTGCATCAGCAGTTCCCGGATTTTCTCCGATGGCACGAAGGTTCAGTCCGTATCTGGTCTTAAACAGGAATACAGACAGAAGCACTGCCACGATAATACAAAGGTAGGTCATAAATCCATAGCTGAACAGAAGATCTCCCAGAACCGGAATCTTGGATAAGCCCGGGATTTTTGCCGTATAAGCGCTTCCGGTTACTTTCACAGAAATCTGTCCCACACCTCCGGCCAGCTTGGAAATGGATCCGCCGAAGAAGTTTCCGAATCCGGTACCGAAGATCGTCAGAGCAAGACCGGTTACATTCTGATTTACTCTGAGGGTAATGGTCAGCACACTGTAGATCAGTCCGCCCAGAGCCGCTACCGTAAAGGCACATAAAAGTGAGATCAGCACTCCCACCAGTGCATTGGGATTGGGATTGTCTTTTTCGTAAAAGAAAGCACCCATCAGGCCGGAGATTCCACCCATATACATGATTCCCGGAATTCCAAGGTTCAGGTTTCCGGATTTTTCTGTCATGATCTCGCCAAGCGCACCATAAAGAATACAGATGCCCTGGACAATTGCTTTTTGAATAAAAATGATCAGTACACTCATTGCATCTTCCTCCTATTTTTTTGCACGCTCAACTTTGTAATTGATAAAGAATTCTGCTCCGATCAGGAAAAACAGGATGATTCCCAGGATAACATCGGAAGCATTTTCATTCAGTCCATACTGGGTTGCGATCTGCACCGCACCCTGCTGCATAAACACGATACCAAAAGATACCGCCAGCATGATAAAAGTATTAAATTTGGAAAGCCATGCAACGATGATGGCTGTAAATCCGCGTCCGTCTGCCGTAGCTGTGGAAATGGTATGGCTTGCACCGCTGACAATGACAAAACCAGCAATACCACAGATGGCACCGGAGATCGCCATGGTACGGATAATAACCTTTCTCACCCGGATACCGGCATATCTGGCTGTGTTTTCACTTTCTCCGACTACGGAGATCTCATAGCCGTGCTTGCTGTATTTCAGATAAATAAACATCACTACGGTAAACACCAGCACGATCAGTACATTCCAGCCATACTTCTGGCCAAAAAGCTCCGGAAGCCATCCCGTCTGTGTAGACTGATTGATGATTCCCACAGTATTGGAACCTTTGGGATTCTCCCAGAATACAATGCAGAAGGTAACGATCTGCATGGCAACATAGTTCAGCATCAGCGTAAAAAGTGTTTCGTTTGTATTCCAGCAGGCCTTGAACACAGCCGGGATCATCCCCCATACCATACCGCCCAGAGCAGAGCATACAAACATAACAACCAGGAGAAGCACCGGAGGCATTTTATCTCCTGCATAGATCATGGCTGCCGCTGCACAGGCACCGCCTACCAGGATCTGTCCTTCTGCACCGATATTCCAGAAGCGCATCTTGAAGGCCGGTGCAAGACCAATCGCAATGCACAGAAGGATCATCGTATCACGAATGGTGATCCAGATACGGCGCTCAGATCCAAGCGCTCCGTCCCAGATCGCCTTATATACATCAAACGGGTTCATTCTTACCAGAAGAAAGATCACACCTGCACATACCAGAAGTGACAGAAGCAGAGCCGCAATGCGGATCATAAGTCTTTTCTGCCAGCTGATCTTTTCACGCCTGGACATTTTTAAGAAAGGTTCTTTTTTCATTACTGCTCCCCTCCTTTTTCATGCTTTGTCATCAGAAGTCCGATTCCCTCTTTGGTCGCAGCTCTTCCATTTACCACACCGCTGATCTTTCCGCCGCAGAGAACCGCGATCCTGTCGCAAAGGGCAAGCAGAACGTCCAGGTCTTCGATCACACAGATCACTGCAACCCCATGTTTTTTCTGCTCGTTCAAAAGCTTATATATCGTATGAGAAGAGTTGATGTCAATTCCTCTGGTCGGATAGGCTACCATAAGGATCTTCGGATTCTGGGCGATCTCACGGCCTACCAGTACTTTCTGTACATTACCTCCCGACATCTGACGGACTGGAGAGGAAATACTTGGTGTCATGATCTCCAGCTGATCCTTGATCGTTGTGGCAAGCTGTCTTGGCCCGCGTCGGTCAAGAAGTCCGCCTTTTCCATTGTGATAGCTTCTCAGCATCATATTGTCTGTCATATCCATATCGCCTACAAGACCCATACCGATACGGTCTTCCGGAACAAAGGCAAGGCTTACTCCCAGCTCCTGGATCTCTACAGAATCCATTTTTGCCAGGTCCTTCTGGTTTCCGTCCGCATCTGTAAACAGGATTGTTCCGCTTTCTGCCGCCTGAAGACCGGCAACCGCTTCCAGAAGCTCTTTCTGACCGCTTCCGGAAATTCCGGCAATTCCAAGGATCTCGCCGCTGTTGACCACCAGATCCACATCATCCAGCGTTTTGATTCCTTCCTTGTCTCTGCAGGTAAGTCCTTTGATTTCCAGACGTTTCTGAGGAGAAACCGGCTCCGGACGGTCGATATCCAGATCCACCTTTGCCCCTACCATCATCTCAGAAAGACTCTGGACATTGGCTTTTGCGGTCTCTACTGTATCAATATATCTGCCTTTCCGGAGAATGGCAACACGGTCTGAAAGCGCCAGCACTTCCTGAAGCTTATGAGTGATGATGATAATAGAACATCCATCGTCCCTCATATTTCTCAGAATATCAAAAAGCCGGTCTGCCTCCTGTGGTGTAAGAACCGCAGTAGGCTCGTCAAGGATCAGGATCCTTGCTCCTCTGTAAAGCATTTTGACAATTTCCACTGTCTGCTTCTGAGAAACAGACATTTCATAGATCTTCTGTGACAGATCGATGTCAAATCCATATTTATTTACAAGCGCCTGGATCTCCGCCGTAACCTTTTTCATGTTCAGCATGGTCTTTCCCGGAAGTCCCAGGATGATATTTTCTGCTGCGGTGAGAACGTCCACCAGCTTAAAATGCTGATGTACCATTCCGATCCCCAGGTGATGGGAATCCTTTGGCGAACGGATACTGACCTCTTTTCCGTCTACCAGGATATGACCCTCATCCGGATAGTAGATGCCGTAGATCATATTCATCAAAGTGGTCTTCCCACTTCCGTTTTCTCCCAGAATTGCCAGGATCTCTGATTTTTTCAGTGTCAGATCCACATGGTCGTTTGCCAGAACAGAACCAAAGCGCTTGGTGATCTGCTTCAGTTCAAGAGCATAATTTTCTCCCACTTCTGTCCCCTCCTTTTATGCACTGCATGGTATTTCTCATAAAAATAAAATGCTGCAGATCGCTCTGCTTTTTTGTATGGTGGAATCTCCGAAAAAAACTCCATCATACAAAAAAGCAGAGCTGCTGACAGGCAGCTCCGCCATCTGTACATCTTATTCTACGATAGATGTGATTCCGTCAATTGCCAGATCAAATGCCGGTGCAGAAGCATATTCTGACTCATGGAAATATCCGTCAGATACATACTCTGTTCCGTCTTTTTCATAAGTAGTAACTTCTTCGCCGTCAACTGTAAATGTAGAAGTGTCAAATACATGCAGAGAACCATCAATGATAGAATCCTCAACTTCTTTTACCTTCTCTTCTGTGCCTTCTGCTACAGCATTCTCGTTGAGTGGAGTCAGCTTGTCAGCGCCTTCGGAAAAGCCCTTGCACCAGTCAACGTCGATCGGGGTTCCGTCGATCATGCTCTGTACTGCGTATGTATAATATACGCCCCAGTCGATAGATGCGGAGGTAAGAGCAGTATTCGGAGCAACAGATGTCATATCAATGTTGTAGCCTACGCACGGAACGCCTGCCGCCTCACATGCAGTAGGAGCACCTGTGGTATCTGCGTGCTGGCTGATCAGTACACAGCCGTCAGAGATCAGAGCATCTGCACACTCTTTTTCAAGGTCGAAGCTTGCCCAGCTGTTTGTATATTTTACTTCCATAGTAACGGACGGGCATACGCTCTTAGCGCCAAGATAGAAAGATGTATATCCGGAAATAACCTCTGCATACGGGAAAGCTCCTACATAACCCATCTTAGCCTTGTCTTCTGTAAGCTCGCCTGCCTCGATCATCTCATTGAGCTTGAGGCCTGCAACCACACCGGATACATAACGGGACTCGTAAATATTTGTAAAATAGTTGTGCATATTCTCAAGTCCGCTTGCCTTAGCCTGAGTACCTGTTGCATGGCAGAACTGAACCTCCGGATACTCTCCTGCCGCCTCAAGAATGTAAGTTTCATGTCCGAAGCTGTTTGCAAATACGATCTGACAGCCCTGGTCAGCCAGGTCAGCTGCTGCATCGTAGCATGCCTCGTTCTCACCGATCAGAGTTTTTTCGATCACCTGAGAATCTTCCAGTCCCAGATTTTTTACCATCTCATCGATACCGGCCATGTGAGCTGCGCTGTAGCCCTCATTCTCATCGCCGATATAAATAATACCGATCTTCAGATCTTCCTTGGCAACTCCTTCGCCTTCTGCGTACACCGGAGCAGTCATAGAAACTGCCATGGCTGCCGCAAGGCCAACTGCTAATGCTTTTTTCATCCTGTTTTCCTCCATTCTCCGCAAAATTTCCTTACTGCGGGATGCACTTTTTATGAAACATAAAGAGGCACAACACCATTGCGTTCCGCCTCTCTGAAACTACCTTAATAATAGCGAAAACAATGTAAATTGTCAATGCAATCAGACAATTCTAACTATTTTTTAAGCCTAACAAATATTTTTAAGCCTATATTTTTCTTTTATTTTTTATTATACTTCTTGACTTTTCGGCGTTAAAGCGTTATACTGCAAAAGTCACATGCAGAAGAGTGTCACATCCACATCCTTTTGTATCTGACCGGGGATGATTATGAAAAAGTAATTTAAGAGGAGGATACAGACTATGAAAAAAAAGATTCTGGCGATTGTCCTTTCCGCAGCCATGGCTGCAGGAATGAGCAGCATCAGTGTTCTGGCTGCAGATGATTCTTATACGGTAGGAATCTGCCAGCTGGTTCAGCACGAAGCCCTCGACGCGGCTACTCAGGGCTTTAAGGACGCTCTTACAGAGGAATTCGGCGACAAGGTAACCTTCGACGAGCAGAATGCTCAGGGAGATTCCAATACCTGCGCCACCATTATCAACAGCTTTGTTTCCAACGATGTGGATCTGATCCTGGCAAATGCCACTGCCGCTCTTCAGGCTGCAGCTTCCGGCACAGCAGATATCCCGGTTCTCGGAACCTCTGTTACAGAATACGGCGTCGCTCTTGATCTGGATGATTTTGACGGTACAGTGGGAACCAATGTTTCTGGAACTTCTGACCTTGCACCTCTTGACCAGCAGGCTGCAATGCTTAACGAACTGTTCCCCGATGCAAAAAATGTAGGACTTCTCTACTGCTCCGCCGAAGCAAATTCCCAGTATCAGGTGGACACGGTAAAGGCTGCTCTGGAAGAGCTTGGCTATACCTGTGAGTTTTATGCTTTCTCAGACTCCAACGACCTTTCTTCTGTTGCTACCACAGCCGCTTCCGAAAGCGATGTGATCTATGTACCGACAGACAATACAGCTGCCTCCAATGCGGAGATCATCAACAATATCTGCCTTCCGGAAAAGGTTCCGGTAATCGCAGGTGAAGAAGGTATCTGCAGCGGCTGCGGTGTTGCCACACTTTCCATCAGCTACTATGATCTCGGCGTTGCTACCGGAAAAATGGCAGTCAAGGTTCTTAAGGGCGAATCCGATATTGCAGAAATGCCTGTAGAATACGCTCCGAACTTTACCAAGAAATACAATCCGGAAATCTGCGAAGAGCTTGAAATCGAGGTTCCGGATGATTACGAAGCCATCAGTGCCGAGTAATAAAAACGGCATCTGTACCTTATTAACCACAGCAATCCCCTATAAAATATATGATATACAAACCATAACCAGCGGGAAAGGGATCTCCTTTCTCGCTGGTTATGTTACACAGGAGGAATCCCAATGGAAATTATGAGTTTGATCAACGCACTGCCGGGAGCCGCTGCCCAGGGACTGATCTGGGGCATCATGGCCATCGGCGTATACCTTACCTTCCGCATTCTGGATGTAGCGGATCTGACCGTAGACGGTACCATGTGTACCGGAGGCGCCGTCTGCATCATGATGCTCATGAGCGGACACAATATCTGGGTGTCCATGCTTGCCGCTACCGGAGCAGGTATGCTGGCAGGACTCGCAACCGGAATCTTTCACACAGTTATGGGGATCCCTGCGATCCTTGCAGGTATCCTGACACAGCTCGGACTTTATTCCGTCAACCTGAAGATCATGGGAAAAGCCAACCAGGCAGTCAATGCAGGCAAATATGATCTTCTGGTATCTCTGAGAAATGTAAAAGGTGTTCCCCTGAACCAGAACACCATTCTGATCGTTGCGATATTTATCGTGGCTCTGATCGCTATCCTGTACTGGTTCTTCGGAACAGAGATCGGCTGCTCCCTCCGTGCCACCGGATGTAATCCCAATATGTCCAGAGCACAGGGCATCAACACAGATTTCAGCAAAGTACTGGGGCTTATGATCTCCAACGGTCTCGTTGCTCTTTCCAGTGCTCTTCTGGCACAGTATCAGGGATTTGCCGACGTAAATATGGGACGAGGCGCAATCGTCATCGGACTCGCCGCAGTGATCATCGGCGAAGCGATCTTCGGAAAGATCTTCCGGAACTTTGCACTCCGCCTTTTCAGTGTAGCTCTTGGCTCCATCCTCTACTATCTGGTTCTTCAGGCTGTCATCTGGATGGGAATCGACACAGATCTTCTGAAGCTGCTGTCTGCACTTGTGGTAGCAGTCTTCCTGGCTGTTCCTTACTGGAAAGCAAAATATTTTGCAAAACCGACAAAACGCGGAGGTAATACAAATGCTTGAACTGAAAAACATATATAAAACCTTCAATCCCGGCACCATCAATGAAAAGCTTGCCCTGAACGGTCTTTCCCTCACCCTGAAGGAAGGCGACTTCGTAACTGTCATCGGAGGCAACGGCGCCGGAAAATCCACAATGCTGAATGCAGTGGCAGGCACCTGGCTGGTAGATGAGGGACAGATTCTCATTGATGGAACAGATGTCACCAAGCTTTCTGAACATAAAAGAGCGGCATATCTCGGCCGCGTATTCCAGGATCCCATGACAGGAACCGCAGCAACCATGGGAATCGAAGAAAACCTTGCCCTGGCAAAACGCCGCGGCAAAAAGCGTTCTCTGCTTCAGGGCATTACCCGTAAGGAACGGGAGGAATACAAAGAGCTTCTGAAGGTTCTGGACCTTGGGCTGGAAAACCGTCTTACCTCCAAGGTCGGACTTCTCTCCGGCGGGCAGAGACAGGCGCTTACCCTTCTTATGGCAACTCTGAAAAAACCCAAGCTGCTGCTTCTGGATGAACACACCGCAGCGCTTGACCCCAAAACTGCCGCCAAAGTTCTTGAGATCACAGACATGATCGTCAACCGCGATCATCTCACCACCATGATGATCACCCATAACATGCAGGATGCCATCCATCACGGCAATCGTCTGATCATGATGATGGAAGGAAAGATCATTCTGGATATTGAAGGAGAAGAAAAAAAGAAGCTGACCGTAAGAAATCTTCTGGATCAGTTTGAAAAAGCAAGCGGACAGGAGTTTTCCAACGACTCCGCCCTGCTCGGATAAATCAAAACAACGGAAATCCTCTATAGAAAAGTAAAGGCTGCCGGAACCTGATCGTTCCGGCAGCTTTCATTCTGCATAAATCCTTCTGTATTTATTTAATTCCTTTCATGGAAAGGCTGATACGCTTTTTCTTCATATCTACTCCGATTACCCGGACGTCTACCACATCTCCTACGCTGACTGCTTCCAGCGGATGTTTAATGTATTTTTCGCTGATCTCGGAAATATGCACCAGGCCGTCCTGATGGACGCCGATATCTACAAAAGCGCCAAAGTCAATGACGTTGCGGACAGTTCCTTTCAGGATCATGCCTTCTTTCAGATCCTTCATATCAAGGACATCTGTGCGGAGTACCGGTCTCGGCATTTCCTCTCTGGGGTCACGGGCCGGTTTTTCCAGCTCTTTTACAATATCCCGAAGTGTGATTTCCCCTACTCCCAGTTCTTCTGCCAGCTTTTTGTAGTCTTTGATCTTACGGGAAATTCCGGCAAGCTTTCCAGCCGTAATGTCCTCTGTAGTAAAGCCCATAGTCTCCAGAAGCTTCTGCGCCGCCTCGTAGCTTTCCGGATGGACACTTGTAGCATCCAGAGGATTCTTTCCTCCGGTAATGCGGGCAAAACCTGCACACTGTTCAAAAGCCTTTGGTCCCAGCTTGGCAACTTTGAGAAGCTCTTTCCGGCTTTCAAACCGGCCATTTTCCTCACGATAGGCAACAATATTTTTTGCGATCACCTTGCTGATACCGGAAATGTATTCCAGAAGAGAAGCAGACGCGGTGTTCAGATCCACACCGACCTTATTTACACAGTCCTCTACTACGCCTCCAAGGGCTTCTCCAAGCTTTTTCTGGTTCATATCATGCTGGTACTGCCCAACACCGATAGATTTTGGGTCGATCTTTACCAGCTCTGCAAGCGGATCCTGGAGACGTCTGGCTATGGAAGCCGCGCTTCTCTGTCCCACATCAAAATTCGGGAACTCCTCTGTGGCAAGCTTGCTGGCAGAATATACGGAAGCGCCCGCCTCATTGGTGATCACATAGGACACATGCTCCGGAATCTCTTTCAGAAGCTCCACAATGATCTGTTCGGATTCTCTGGATGCAGTTCCGTTTCCAAGAGAGATCAGAGAAATATTGTATTTACGAATCAGCTTTTTCAGCGTATCCTTCGCAGCCCGGATCTTCGCATCCGAAGTAGGTGCCGTAGGATAGATGACAGTCGTGTCCAGAACCTTTCCCGTGGCATCCACAACCGCCAGCTTACAGCCTGTACGGAAAGCCGGATCCCATCCCAGTGCCACTTTTCCTACGATTGGAGGCTGCATGAGAAGCTGCTCCAGGTTCTTTCCGAATACATGGATTGCTCCATCCTCTGCGTTTTCTGTAAGATCGCTTCTGATCTCACGCTCGATCGCCGGGGCGATCAGACGCTTGTAGCTGTCCTCTGCAACCTCTTCCAGAATGGGAGAGGTCTGTGGGTTTTCTCTGGTGATCACCTGTTTTTTCAGCCATCTGAGGATATCCTCCTCCGGCGCGTTGATCTTTACCGTAAGAATTTTTTCTTTTTCACCGCGGTTCAGAGCAAGAACTCTGTGACCTGCCAGTTTCTTTACCGGCTCCTCAAATTCATAATACATTTCATAGACAGACGCTTCCTCCGGCTTTTTAGCGGAAGAAACCACCGTTCCCTTCTGAACTGTCAGCTTCCGGATATGAATCCTGTAGTCTGCCTCATCGGAAATGTGTTCTGCAATAATATCCTTTGCTCCGTCCAGAGCTGCCTTTACGTCAGCCACACCTTTTTCTTCGGATACAAAAGCTGCCGCTTCCTCCTCCGGAGTTTTCTCTGTCAGCTGCAGCATCAGGATGTTTGCAAGCGGCTCCAGCCCTTTTTCCTTTGCGATAATGGCCCGGGTACGGCGTTTCGGTCTGTAAGGACGGTACAAATCCTCTACCACCACCAGGGTCTGTGCTTCCTGGATCTGTTTTTTCAGTTCCGGCGTCAGCTTGCCCTGCTCTTCAATACTGCCAAGGACCTGTGCTTTTTTATCCTCCAGATTTCTCAGATAGAGAAGTCTCTCATAAAGGGAACGGAGCTGTTCATCATTTAATGATCCTGTGGCCTCCTTACGATAACGGGAAATAAAGGGAATGGTGCAGCCTTCATCGATCAGCTTCACCGCAGCCTCTACCTGCCACTTTTCTACATTAAGCTCCTTTGTGATTACCTGAATAATATCCATGTTTTCCTCCAGTGATTTCTTTTCTGTCAGTCTCTTTCTCTTTCATATGGAAGGGCGCCTATGCCTCCGCGTCATAATCATCCCCTGTACGATGCGCCTCCGGCTCCTGCATTTCTTCTGAAGTTCCGTCTTCCCCGGTTAATCCAAGGACTTCCGGAGTCCATCTGGCCATTTCCTGTGCATGCTTTCTCCGTCTCTCCTCCAGCTCTCCGGTCACATCCATATAAAAAGCGGTCATAGACGCCTGCATATACGGCATAATCCAGATAAGTGCAATATAAAAGGTCACTACAGACAAGAGGATCATCGGTACGAAGCTCAGCTGAAGCAGAAAAAACTTCCATATATGACCTTTCATCAGCTCTGCGCTTTTTTTCAGCGCCCGGGTTCCTTTCAGCTGCGGCTCATCTGCCAGAATATAAAAAGCCATGGAAAAAGGCAGCTTGATCACCACACCCAGAAGCATTCCCACAAACATACAGATCATAACCGGCAGCATCCATTCATACAACGC
Source organism: uncultured Blautia sp. (assembly GCA_900541985.1). Classification (GTDB taxonomy): domain Bacteria; phylum Bacillota; class Clostridia; order Lachnospirales; family Lachnospiraceae; genus Blautia_A. The sequence goes on from UQLX01000016.1 coordinate 25,720, forward strand.
TTCTATGGTCGTTCCTTTTGGAGCCGTAGTATTTGACAGATAATAAAAAGGTATCATCAGCACAGTATCAATCAGAGAAATAATAAAGCCTGCTGCCAGAATACCATCCGAGCCCTTCCGGAACATGCAGAAAAGATCGCTTATTTTGTATTCCCTGCCTCTCGCCATGTTCAGAAGCATGTAATTATAACCAGTGCTGACGATCATAGACAGCAGAGATACGATCAGAAGAAAAATTTCTCCAAGGATCCATGAAAGAAAAGCAGTTCCCGGAAAAAGACTTCCTGCCACTGCCATTCCAATCGTGTTCATAAGTGGAGCTGCCATCATTCCAATAACGGCTATCCCCCATTTACCCTGCAAAAACTCTTTTGCACAGGATTTCCAATATCTTCGGTTTCCGTTCATTTTTGTCCCTCACTCTCTTTCTACTGCTATTTAGATACTTTAGCACGATTTGTTACAGGTGTCGATATCTTTTTCGGATTTTTACCGGTGAAACCAGACCGCCTGTCTGCAAAAACAGACAGGCGGTTGAAACTTCTGATATGATCTGCTGATTCTGTATTTCTTCATGGCGGACTGTAATACTTGCCACCTGTGTGGTACTTTCCTCCTCATTGAACCAGAATTCCACATAGTGATCCAGCTTGGAATCTTTATCCGGATAGATTGTCAGATAATTATCTTTATCCTCATGCAGATATCCTCTCTCTGAAGCCTTGGTGATCAGTTCATTTTTGTCTGCGCCAAGAGTGATATTTTCTGAAAGCTTCAGCGCAAGAATCTCCGGATCATAGCTTCCAAAAGAAAGCTCTGTCACAAAACAGTTCTCAATAGCAGTCGCGTTTTCTGTCAGGTTGTAAACGGAAAACGAACGGTCTGATTCTCCTTCATCACCCAGCCATTGGAGAGAAATGCAGAAACAGGGGCAGGAAGTCTGTAAAAGTCCCCCATAAATTCCACATCCGGTTCCATAAAATCACCGCCCAGGGCTGTAGGCGCTTTATAATTTCTTACAATATCCGGCACATCTGTACTGACGCTGCCTTTATCAAAGCCTTCCGGTTCTTTGAAATTCCGGATATCAACCTGAAGAAGCGTATTCTCTTCTTTATACACATACAGCTCTACTCTCTGATAGGAGTCCTGCTGCTTCCGGATTTTCCAGTAGTTTTTTACAATTTTTATCAGTCTGCAAGATTAAACGCATCATGTACCGCATTCATGGCACGGATACCGTCTTTTTCGTTAATCAGAACTGTAACGCGGATTTCTGAGGTTGAGATCATATTGATGTTTACGCCCTCATTATAAAGACTCTCAAACATCTTGGCTGCCACACCCGGGTTACTCATCATTCCTGCGCCTACAATAGACAGCTTGGCGATATTTCTCTCAGAATGGAGTTCTTTGTATCCCAGACGAGCCTGATGTTCTTCCAGAACGGCAACTGCATCGTCCAGATCCTTGCCGTCTACGGTAAAGGAAATATCTTTTGTTCCTGCACGTCCGATGGACTGCAGGATTACGTCCACGTTGATGTTTCTCTTTGCAAGAACATCAAAAAGCTTAAATGCCATTCCCGGGACATCCTTAAGTCCGATCACCGCAATTCTTACTGCTTCTGTATCCAGCGCCACACCGCTGATCAGCATTCTTTCCACTGTTACTTCCTCCTTTACAACAGTTCCTTCACTTGTATTCAGACTGGAGCGCACAACCAGAGGCACTCCGTATTTTTTTGCCATTTCCACAGAACGGTTATGGAGCACACCGGCTCCAAGGGTTGCCAGATCCAGCATCTCATCATAGGTGATCTCCTTCAGCTTACGTGCTGTCGGTACTTTACGCGGATCCGCAGTGTAAACACCATCTACGTCTGTGTAGATCTCACAGGCATCCGCATGAAGGGCTGCCGCAAGAGCAACTGCCGTAGTATCGGAGCCTCCTCTTCCAAGAGTGGTATAGTCGTCATATTTGTTGATTCCCTGGAAGCCTGTGACCACAACAATCTTACGGCTGTCCAGTTCCCTTTTGATACGCTCTGTATCGATCCTTTTCAGACGGGCATTTCCATGAACACTTGTGGTATGCATGGCAACCTGAAATGCATTCAGAGATACAGCCGGAACTCCCAGACTGTCCATAGCCATGCTCATAAGAGACACAGACATCTGCTCCCCGATGGTAAACAGCATATCCATCTCCCTCTTCGGCGGCTTCTCATTGACATTTGCAGCCATGGAGATCAATTCATCTGTGTACTTTCCCATTGCAGAAAGAACTACCACCACATCATTGCCTTTTTTATAGTCTTCAATACATCTGCGGGCAACATTGAAGATACGCTCCTTATTGGCCACAGAGGTTCCTCCGAATTTCTTTACAATTAACATAATTCTCCTCCGAAAAGATATTTCATCATATCCCAGCCGTGACTGACTGTCCTTCCGCTGTCTGCAGCTTCTTTTTCATTATAATGCCAGTCATGCTGTTCCGGTGCGGTACTGTCATACAGAAGATAGGGAACCGGCTCCGCCACATGGGTACGCACCTTCACAGGTGTGGGATGATCCGGAAGGATCAGCATACGGTAATCCTCTCCGGCCGCATCCAGCCCTTCCTTTACCAGACGTATCAGTCTCTGGTCAAGATATTCTACGGACTGGACCTTTCTCTCCACGCTTCCCTGATGTCCCATTTCGTCCGGTGCCTCTACATGGATATACGCAAAATCATATCCCTTTTTTGTGAGGGCGTCCACTGCTGCCTGTGCTTTTCCTTCATAGTTGGTGTGAAGGCCGCCGTCGGCTCCCTCCACAGCAGCACGATCCATTTCAGCACCTACGGCAATGCCCTTCAGAAGGTCTACTGCAGAAATCATGATGCCCTTTTTATGATGGATCGCCTCAAAAGAAGTAAGGATCGGTTTGGTTCCTGCGCCCCAGAACCAGAAGCTGTTGGCAGGATTCAGTCCCTGCTCCTTTCTCTTTTTGTTCAGCGGATGATCCTTCAGGATCTCATAGCTTCTTTTCTGCATATAAAGAAGCATTTCATCCTCCGGAAGATAAGGTCCGATCTTCTGTGTCAGCACATCATGCGGCGGGGTCAGCTCCAGCACCTGTCCGTTTTCCCATACCAGGCAGTGACGATAGCTGGTTCCCGTATAAAAATGATACACTTCATTCTGCAGTTCCCTGCATACATCCTTAAGAAGAATATCTGCGTCCTCTGTGCTGATCTCACCGGAGCTGTGGTCCAGGATCCTCTGCTCTTCATAGGGAGCGTCCTCCTCTGTGAGCGTTACGATGTTGCAGCGATACACCACATCACTGTCTTTCATATCCACTCCAATGCTCAGAGCCTCCAGGGGAGATCTTCCTGTATAATATTTCCGGGGATCATATCCCATGACAGAAAGATTCGCGGTATCGCTTCCCGGTGCCATTCCCTCCGGGATGGTGGCTACTGTTCCGATCTCGGATAATTTTGCCAGCTCATCCATGCAGGGCGTTTCCGCGCAGGAAAGAGGAGTTCCTCCATTCAGGCTTTCTATTGGCCAGTCGGCCATTCCGTCTCCTAAAACCACAACATACTTCATAATTTCCTCCTCACCGTCCGGTTCTGTTTTCAGTCTTTTACCCGGATCATGGTTACCACTTTACCATTGAGTTTTGCAGCTTTTTCTTTATATTCTCCCTGTTTTACCGCCGGGGTAATAAACGCAAACTCACCAGGGAATTTTTTCAGATTTACAACCTCAACTGCTCCAAACACTTCTTCTACCTGCTCTACAGTAGCGCCCTTGACTCTTACAAAGAATCTGCCCACCACATCGTCCATTTCCATTGGATGAAGCGGATTGCTTGTCCAGTTGGTCATGATATTCCTGTGAAGGTGCTTGGCCTCATCTACTACGTCAGCTACCACTGCACTTGCAGTCGGAAGCTTACCTGCGCCGCTGCCGTAGAACATTGCATCGCCCAGAACATTGCCGTGTACAAACACTCCGTTAAAGACGTCATTCACACTGAACAGAGGGCTTTTTCTGCTGAGAAGGAACGGCGCCACCATAGCATAGAAGGAATCCTGTCCCACCTTGCGGCTGGTCGCAAGAAGCTTAATGGTCATTCCAAGCTCTGCTGCATATTCCATATCCTCCGGTGTGATCTTTGTGATGCCTTCTGTATAAATTTCCTCGTAATTCAGGAATTTTCCATATGCCAGGGAAGAAAGGATGGCGATCTTACGGCATGCGTCATAGCCTTCCACATCCGCAGTCGGGTCTGCTTCCGCATAGCCTTTCTGCTGTGCTTCCTTCAGCACATCGTCAAATGCAGAGCCTTCTGTGCTCATTTTGTAGAGCATATAGTTTGTAGTACCGTTGAGGATTCCTGTAATCTCATCGATCTCGTCTGCAGTCAGAGAAGAATTTAATGCACGGATAATGGGAATACCACCTCCGCAGCTTGCTTCAAACAGGAAATTAATATCCTTTTCTCTTGCAATCTCCATCAGCTCCGGGCCATGCTTGGCAACAAGAGCTTTGTTGGAAGTGCAGACACTTTTTCCGGATTCCAGTGCTCTCTTTACAAAGGTATAAGCCGGCTCGATACCGCCCATAACCTCTACCACGATATCTACCTCCGGATCGTTTGCGATGATCTCATAATCATGGACCAGGATCTCCTGTACCGGATCTCCCGGAAAATCTCTGAGATCCAGGACATATTTGATGTTGATCTCTGCACCTGCACGTTTATTGATGCTTTTATGGTTTGTGTTGATTACTTCTACCACACCGCTTCCAACAGTGCCATATCCTAATACTGCTATATTTACCATATTTTCCTCCCCTGTATGTTTCTTATCTTTTTCTTATGCTTTCGGTTATTCCCGACCCAGAATCTTCAGATAATGGATTCCGTCGATCTTTTCTATAAATTCCACCATGGCTTCCGCATCGCCCTGCCCTGGAAGAATATCCACACTAAGAGTCAGAGTTGCCACTCCATTAATAGGAATGCTCTGATGAATTGTCAGGATATTCCCATGAAAACGTGCAATGGTATGAAGCACTGCTGACAAAAGTCCCGGCTCGTCATCCATCTGTATGATAAAAGTAATAGTCTTTCCCCTTGCCTGATCATGAAAGGGAAAAATATCATCTTTATATTTATAAAAAGAACTGCGGCTGATACCTGTCTGCTCTGAAGCCTCCTGTACGGTCTGTACCTTTCCGGAATCCAGAAGCCTTTTGGCTTCCACCACCTTCAAAAGTACTTCCGGAACTGCCCGTTCCTTTACTACAAAATATTTATTTTTTTCTGATGTTTTTTCCATATTCCTCTCCCCCTATATGATAAAAGAAAATCCCTCGCAGGGGGTGTCCGTTTCATAAGGACACATGTTTTCCTACGAGGGATATGTTATCACACCTGACTATAGTCTGCAAGTATTTTTTATTCCTGCAGATTCAGGAAAATGGAATCCGCAGATCAGCTCTGTTCCGTTTTTTTAGAAAGAGCGATCCATTTCAGGTATGCATTGATAAACAGATCAATTCCTCCGTCCATCACTGCATCCACATTTCCAGTTTCTTCATTTGTACGGTGATCCTTCACCATGGTATACGGCTGCATGACATAAGAACGGATCTGATTGCCCCAGCCGATGTCCGTCACCTCGCCGCGGATACCTGAAAGTTTCTCCTCTGCCTCCTGCTGCTTCAAAAGATAGAGTTTTGCCTTCAGCATCTGCATAGCCTTATCTTTATTCATATGCTGAGAACGCTCATTCTGGCATTGCACCACGATTCCTGTGGGAAAATGCGTAATACGGATTGCAGAAGAGGTCTTATTGATGTGCTGTCCGCCGGCACCGCTGCTTCGATAGGTGTCGATACGGATATCATCATCATTAATCTCTACGTCCAGATCTTTTTTGATATCCGGCATAACATCGCAGGATACAAAAGATGTCTGGCGCTTGCCTGCAGCATTGAACGGTGAAATACGCACAAGACGATGGACTCCTTTCTCTGACTTCAGATAACCGTAGGCATTCTCTCCGTTTACCTGGAAAGTAACGGATTTTACTCCGGCCTCATCTCCGTCAAGATAATCAAGTACCTCCATTGTAAAGCCCTTACGGTCTACCCAGCGGCTGTACATACGATACAGCATTCCGCACCAGTCACAGGCTTCTGTTCCGCCAGCTCCGGCATTCAGCTTGATAATAGCGTTCTCGCTGTCGTATTCTCCTGACAGAAGAGTTTTTACACGGATATTATCAAATGATGTACGGAATTCATCCAGCATCTCCTGAATCTCAGGAATAAGATCCGGATCATTCTCCTCATAGCCCATCTCGATCATGGTTTCCATATCATCCATCTGTGTGATCAGATTATGATAGGTTTCCATATCGTCCTTCATGCTCTTTAATTCTTTCATTTTTTTCTGGGAAACCTCTGCATCATCCCAGAAATCAGGCGCCTCCATTTCGCGCTCTAATTCTTCAACCCGCTTTTCTTTGTTAGCAAGGTCAAAGTGAATCCCTCACTTCCACTAATGGTTCTGTGTATGTTGCAAGAATACTCTTGAACTGATCTAATTCAACCACAGCTTCACCTTCTTTCTATATATTATTGAAACCTGCAGTCTATGCATGTTTCAAGTATTCCTAGAATATCATAATTATGCAGAAACTTCAAGGGAAGCCTTGCATAAACTATGCACAGACTTCCCTTTTTCTTTCATTATTGCAGCAGAATCCTTTCCAGATTTTCCGAAATCAGGAGAAAAAACTCTCCGCCACTCTCATATCAGCCACATATCCTACACTTCCTGTCATATAGATGTCCCCGTTATCGCTGATATCAATCTGGATCATTCCTCCCGGCTGGTTCACATTCACACGGCTCTCTACCAGCCCCAGACGATAGGCTGCAGCTGCAGCTGCACAGCTTCCCGTTCCTGAGGCTTTGGTATAACCGGAACCTCTTTCCCAGATTTCAATATCCAGATTTCCTGTATCGATCTTCCGGCAGATCTGGAGGTTCATTCTATCCGGAAATTCATCTGCGCTTTCCACATAAGGTCCCAGAGCTCTGGCAGTCTTTTCATCTACCTTATCCATAAAAATGATACAATGAGGATTTCCTACTGTCAGACATGTTGCCTTATAGTCTTTCTCATGAAAAGTAAAGTTTTCATTGATAACCTCACGGGTTTCTCCTGTAACCGGAATCTCTCTTGATGCAAAAGATGCCTTTCCCATATTCACACGAAACTCTGTGGCACGGTTATTCAGGCATTCCACCTCAATGGGACCGGAAAGTGTCTCTATGCTGAATTTCTTTTCCTTTACATACTGCTGATCCATCAGATATTTTGCAAAAATCCGTACACCATTACCACTGATGGCAGCCTCACTTCCATCGGCGTTAAAAATATGCACACCAATTTTTCCATTAATCTCCACTGGACCATAAAGAACACCGTCTGCCCCCAGCCCAAAGCCTCTTTGGCACATTTGTGCAATTTTTTTCCCCTGAAGCTGTACACGATTCCTGTTTGGATCTATCACAAGATAATCATTTCCAAGTCCCTGATATTTTATCATTGTAATGCAGTCTGCCATATCAAAAAACCTCTCTTTCACCCGTGGTTTACGATTTTCTTTCTTATCATTATATCTGATATTTTTTCTATGTATATAGGATAAAATGCCAAATACATTGCAAAAAATGCTATTTATTATTATTTAAAATACTTATTTATAAAATTATAAAAAAACCTAAAATACTCTTGACAGAATTGTTTTAAATCACTATAATGAACATTGTTCATATTAAGAAACGGAGAACGCGTATGAATACAGTAGTTACCTCAAGAGAAGCAATTCTGGATGCCAGCAGAAAACTGATCCAAAATAAAGGATGGGCTGCGGTAAATATCCGAAGTGTAGCCGGAGAATGCGGTGTATCTGTAGGTTCTATCTACAACTACTTCAGCTCCAAAGCAGAATTGATCGCAGCTGCTGTGGAAAGTGTCTGGTGTGATATTTTTCATTTCCCGGACCAGGAATATTGTTTCGACAGTTTTTCTGACTGTATTCAATGGATTTTTGACAGTCTGAAAAAAGGAGAAGAAAAATATCCCGGTTTTTTCACTTTACATTCTGTTGGTTTTGTAAATGAAGACAAATCAGGAGGAAAACAGCTGATGGCACAGTCCTGGGAACATATCCGAAAAGGTTTGTGTATGGCATTGAAAAATGACAGAAACATCCGGCCGGATGCCTTTGACGATACCTTTTCACCGGAAATGCTTTCAGAGATCGTCTTTTCCCTGATTCTTTCAGAAATGCTTCAAAAAAGAAATTCCGGGTCTTCCATTCAGGAAATGATCCGAAGACTGATTTACTAAAAAACGTGCGGAAGAGCAGACAACGCTCCTCCCGCACATGTTTTTTAAGCAAAAATGAACAATGTTCATAAAAAAAGGAGAATGATTATGCAGGCAATTGGAGAAACTTTATTTGACGTGATTTACCTGGTACTGGTAGTAGCTGTCGGTATCAAAATGATTCGTGAAAGTAAGGATAATAAGCAGTTCCGTCTTTTCGGCATTATGGCTGTCACTTTAGGATGCGGAGACGCGTTCCATCTGGTTCCCCGTGCGTATGCACTGTGCACCACAGGACTGGAGAACTTTGCTCCGGCACTTGGTATTGGTAAATTTATCACTTCCATCACTATGACTGTTTTTTATATTCTTTTGTATTATGTATGGAGAAACCGCTATCATGTGGAGGGCAAAAAAGAGATTACTGCAACGGTATATCTGATGGCAGGCATCCGTATTGCTCTCTGCCTGTTTCCTCAGAACCAGTGGACAAGCGCCAATGCTCCCTTATCCTGGGGAATTTACAGAAATATCCCATTCGCTGTTCTTGGACTGATCGTTATCGTCCTGTTTTATAAAAGCGCAAAAGAACACAATGACAAAGCTTTCCGTTGGATGTGGCTTACCATTGTACTGAGCTTCGGATTCTATATCCCCGTAGTATTGTGGGCAGATACTGTTCCGGCTATCGGTATGCTTATGATCCCGAAAACATGCGCTTATGTATGGACGGTATTAATCGGATATCAGGCAATGAAAAAAGAAAATATCTAAAAAATGGCAGTGTCCCTTCCAGGAAAGATTATCTCTCACTCCTGGGTAGGCGCACTGCCAAATTGTTTTTTATAGGCTCGCACAAAAGTTGTATAATCGTGAAAACCACTTTGTTCTGATGCCTTCATCACTGGAATCCCCTGCGCAATCAGAGAACGGGCAAAAAGAAGACGTTTGCTGGTAATATAGCTGTGTATGGTAAAACCTGTCTCCTCCTTAAATTTTCGCATCATATGATATCTGCTGAGAAAAAATTCTCCTGCAAGCGTATCAATAGAAAGATCTTTTTCCAGATTTCGATTGATATAGCGAACCAGTTTTTCCACCTGAGAATCAGACGAATACGATTTTTTATCCGTGATGTACTCTTTTTGGAGAAAAACCCGGTTAACATGCACCATAAACTGAGTAAAAAGTGCCTTTTTTAACAGTTCATCACCAAACTGCTGTCCGGCAAGAGTTGTTTCCAGCTCATAGAGTATATCCTTCAGCCGTTCCTGAAAATGGGAACTGAGGCGGATCAGACTGAAGCTTCGGTCAGCAGCCTTCTGAAAACAGGCAGTCAGTTCTCTGTTCTGAATATCTTCACGGATCCACAGAATAAATCTTTCATAGGGAACTGAAAAATCAATCTCCGGCATATGTATGGCACCACGGCTTACCAGAAGGATATCCCAGGGTTTCAGGTGATAGGCTTTCCCCTCTATATGATAGGTAGCGCTGCCTGACAGAAAAATAATTATCTTGTGAAAATCATGATAGTGATAAACATATTCTTTTTTTATCTGATCCTTAAGATGAAACAGACGAAAATCCTCTTCCAGATAACCAGCTTTTTCTGTTTCCATCACAACCTTACCTCCCTTTGGGAATATATTGCAGTCTGAAGAAATATTTGTATGCAACTAAATGTTATTTATACTATATAAAAATAGAAAAAATAATTCAAGAGATTCTATTATATCTTTCCTTTGCAAAAACCAGAAAACAATGTCATAATGGAATTATCTTATTTTACTGGAGGATTTTTATATGGAATTTCAAAACCTGATGGAAAAAAGAAGATCTGTCCGCAAATACAGCGCTGACAGAAAAGTTTCAAAAGAAGATATTATGGAAATGATCCGGGCTGCACAGGAAGCACCCTCCTGGAAGAACTCCCAGACGGGACGTTATTACTGTCTGATGTCTGAAGAGATTACTGCAAAATTCCTTGCAGAATGTCTACCAGAAGGAAATGCAGCAAAATGTCAGAATGCCGCAGTCCTTGTAACCACCTTTGTACGTGACCGCTCCGGTTTCAAACAGGACGGCACACCGGACAATGAACTTGGCAATGGATGGGGCTGCTATGATCTTGGACTTCAGGCAGAAAATCTGGTGCTGAAGGCATCAGAGCTGGGATACGGTACCCTGATCATCGGTATCCGCGATGCAGACAGCATAAGGAGTTTTCTTTCCATTCCGGAAAATGAGATCATTGCTGCTGTAATCGCAGTGGGTGTTCCTGCCGAAGAACCCAGACGCCCTAAACGCAAAGAAACCGAAGAAATCGTAAAATTCTTCTGATTCATTCCCGATATATTTTCTTATTTTCAAAAACAGTTTCACAAAGTCTGCCGCTGTATTTCCGACTGCAGCTGTGAAACTGTTTTTATTTTCCTGTTACTGCTTTTTCTTTATACTTCGCAGCACCGCCATACTCAGCACTGCAAAAAATACTGCAAACAGTACCATGATACCCCAGTCCTGTAAAAGATGTTCCCTGGTAAATTCGAAATATCCTTCCGCTTCATATGCCAGTTCTGTCATTTCTCCATTTATTTCCACCATGCGCTTTAACCCATTCAGATTAGAAGTAGTACCATATCCCTCCATGGACCAGCGGCAGGTAACAAACCAGGAAATATATTTTGTGGCTCCGGCAAGTTCAAACAACAGACCGGAAAACAAAATCTGAGGAAGAAGAAGGATCGGAGCAACAGTCATTGCACGGTCTGGATTTTTAAATAAAGAGGATACAAAAATCCCCATTCCCATTGCAGAAAGAGACGTAACAAACGTTGTGATCCATAATTCCATCCATGGTTCCAAAAAAAGTTTTTCTTCCGGCCATCCCACCAGTCCTCCAAATACTCCCAGAAGCATCACTGACTGCACTGCACATAATAGGCCTAAAACCAAAAATTTAGACAGAGTGTATGAGGACAGATGAAGACCTGTCATATATTCTCTCTTTAGAATATGCCTTTCCTTACATACCTCCTGTATCGCATTGAGGATACCGATCCAGAATGCAGCACATGACAAAGCAAAAAGAAGAGATTTTGTGGCATTATAACTCTCAAACTGATCTCCGTCTGCTACCAGTGAAATCAGAAATGCCAGTAACGGGGCCTGGATAAGCACAAGTCCCAGACGTTTCCTGTCATTCAAAAGAATGTTCATATACCTTTTACACAGAATAGCCGTCTGCCGTATTCTTCCATGTCTGCTCTTCTCTTTTTTTCTTCCTGATCTTCCGGGCGCTTCCCGGACCTCTGATACAGTATTGATGTCCTGATATCTCTTTTTCCATTTTTCCGGCTCATTACTGATCAGATCATAGGTATCCACCAGGGAGTCCACACCAAAAAAGGCTTCTGCCTGCTTTTCATTTCCACAATAGCAAAGATTTCCGCCTTTTCCCATAAACACGATCTTATCGCACATCTGAAGATTGAGAGTACTGTGTGTAACAAGAACGATCGTTTTGCCGCTGCTCGCCATTTGTCTAAGTGTGTTCATCAAACTTCTTTCCGTACCTGGATCCAGACCGGAGGCAGGTTCATCCAGAAACAAAAGCTCCGGATCCGAAAGCAGTTCGATGGCAATGCTGACACGTTTTCTCTGTCCGCCGCTTAGTCTTCCGATCATGGTTTTCTCATGCCCATTCAGCCCCACTGTTTTCAGTACATCCTGTATCCTTCTGGCCTGTTCTTCGCCAGGCGTATCATCAGGCAGTCGGAGTTTTGCTGCATATTCCAGCATAGACTGAAGGGTCAGATTATCATAAACAATATCTTTCTGAGGAACATAACCTATGATATTTTTAAATGCATCGTAGGATTTGTACAGATCTCCTCCATTTACAAGAACCTGCCCGGAAGAGGGATCTGCATATCCGCTGATTGCCTCCATCAGAGTCGTTTTTCCTGCACCGGATCCGCCGATAATAGCTACAAGTTCACAGGGACGGATGGAAAGGCTTACGTCATTACAGATCGTCTTCTGTTTTCCTTTCCGTCCTACCCTTCTTACAATATGTCTGGCCTCAATTCCGATTCCCTGTACAAAAGTGTAATAATAAATTCTTCCTGCTGTAAATATCAGCTTAGAGTTCGTGATCCGGATCACATCTTTTTCATGAAGACGTACCTTTCCTGCTATCTTTCTACCATTCACATACACACCATTTGTGCTGTTTGTGTCATAAAGATAATACTGTCCGTTTTCCATTCGGATCCGTGCATGAGCCATGGAAACACTGACATGCCTGAGGCAGATATCACAGGACTTCTGACGGCCAACGGTTACATCCGTTCCTTCCTGTATAAAAGTACAATTCCACCTCACGCTTTCCTGACTTTCACTGAGCAGGAACATGACTCCCTGCCTGATACTCTCTCCCTCTGCATCAATCCTTACAATGTCACCTGGCTCCATTGTACATTGCCTTACCATCAGATCATTCCATATGATCCCGTTTTTACTGTTTGGATCGTCTGTAATAAAAAGGCTTCCGTCCTTATATTCCATAAACCCGTGACTTCTGGAGACCACTTTTGACTGCAGGATAAAGTCACAGTTCTGTGCCCGTCCAAATGTTATTTTTCTGTTTTCCCATCCATCAAGACTGATTTCCTTGGGCGGATTTTCTCCATCGAAAATAATAAGAACTTTTCCGCCTGTCTTTGATTTTTCTGAATGACGATAATAGACTGTCTCTGCTCTGTAACTGCTCATTTCTCCCCCTGTTACGGTTCCTGTGCAGCATTTACTGCATTTGGATTATACCATTTTCCAATCAGCTGCCTCTCTCCGGTAACTCTGTCCATAGACCAGAATTCCGTATTTTCCTGTCCATTCTCCGGACAAAACCTCATAAAGCAAATCTGATCCTTCAATTCATAAAATCCGCCTCCCATATACAGGTGAAAGTTTCCAATATCATATTCTTTCTGTTCCCCTGTCTCTAAGTCTCTCCTGTAAAGGATCGTGTGATCCCCAGCTTCCTGTTTAAAATAAAGCCCCTCACCGCTGACAACACTTTTTGCATACTGGTCTGTAAGCAGAGTTTCTGTTTCTCCTGTCAGCGCATCATAGGAACAGGTTGTATAAGTGCCGTTTTCATTCTGGAGCATATAGTACAGCTTATAGTCTCTGACTGCCAGACGGGTTCCTTTCAGATCCTCTATTCTCTTCAGATTCTGAAACCCCGGCTCTGAAGTGTACCATCTGCCGTCTTCTATTCCGGTAGAAAACCATACATTTTCATTTCCATTCCTGAAAATATATGGAGGCGCCTCCTCTTCTTTTCCTGTTTCCAGATCGATCTTTCTGCTGCCTTTGTTTCCCTGACTGTCTACAGACATATAATAAAGCCAGCCATCGTGAATGCATAAAAAAGTAGAAGCATATGCATGCTCTGTGAGAAATTCTCTTTTTTCTCCGTCAAGATTCATAGCTATGACAGGACAGGGAACGTTTTCCACACCATTGTTCATTCTCCAGTATATCTTATCCCCATACACAGCCATCGTATCCACATAACTGCCTGAAATACTCTTAAAACCTTCTGCATCTACATCATATACGGTATAAATTTTATTTCCATTTTCCCACATACGTCCAGAATACGGCATCTGCACTTTCAGACTGACTGTTTCTGTTTTTTCTTCCCGGATATCGTCTTCCTCTTCTTCCAAAGATTGCTCCTCTGTTTTTTCTGCCTGGGAAACTGGCTCCTCTTTTCTCAAAAAATCAGTAATCTGTCCCCGCCCCAGAAAAATCACTGTCAAAAACAGAAAGATTGTTATAAGAGCTGCTGTAATCCCCAGCATCCAAGGAACAGCGCTGTTTTTCCGGGGCTCACTGTCTTTACGTATCTGTTTTCCTTTATGGTTAAGCAATACTGTTGTTTCCTCTCCCTCAGGAGGAAGCAGCAGTGTGGCACTGTTTCCCTCTTCGAGATCTTCTTCTATATAAAGCAGCTTACGCAGATCTCTTTCAAAATCTGATGCTTTCTGATAACGATCTTCTCCACGGTAAGCACAGGCTTTTCTCAATATATTTCCCAGCGGCCTACCTCCATGGCAGGGATCCGGAAATAACTCTCCTTCCCTTCTCCTTCTGTCAGCTTCCATCACGGCGCTATATCCAATATCTGCGCCGTCAGACGGCAAAAAGGGAAGTCGGCCTTTATTGGCAAGCTGGTACAGGACCAACCCCAAAGAATAAATATCTACTGTCTTCCCATATTTTTCTCCCCTGTAAATCTCCGGAGCCATATAAGATTCCGTTCCGGCTTTGGTATATCCTGCCATTGTATTTTCCATATATCTGGCAATTCCAAAATCTCCCAGTTTGTATCCGCCCAGATCTGACCAGAAGATATTTGCCGGCTTAATATCCCGATGTATGACGTCCCGCCTCTCACAGACATCAAGGGCCTGGCAAAGATCACATCCCAGCTGAATAACATCTCTCAGAGTTAATACTTTTTCTTTTTGGATTTTTGAAAGGCTTTTCAAAAGTTCCATCCGAATATAGATGACCCATCCGCCCGATACCTTTTGGATCCTGGAATCTTCAATGGATACAATATGAGCAGCCCCTTTCAAAAATTCCATGATATCGATTTCTTTTATAATGCTGGTCTTTATTTCCTTAAGATAAGATTCCACTGAAATCCCACTGTTTTCCAGCTCTCTCTGCTTCTGTTCATCCGGCACTACACGGATGATCTTTACAGCAGCCTGTGAAATATGCCCATATTCCGTCTTTTGTACTCTGTATACACTGCCAAAAGTACCTTTGCCCAAAATACCGATAATCTTCCATTCCGGCCAGGGCAGTTCAATCCTTTCTTCCATTGTAAATTCTATTCCTTCCCTGTAAATTTCTGTATGGCAAATTCCCACCCTGTCCGAACAACCTCACAGTCTCAGGACAGCGTGGGAATATTTTTCTTTTTCATTCACACCATATATCTAATTTATACTAATATTATACATAATTGCAAAAATTTTTACAATATGTGGCATACTTTGTGGGCATACTTTTCACCTCTATATTGCCCACGAATATATTTTTTTGTTCTGATATCAGGACAAGCCTGTGAAAAAGTGATATTCTATATAAAAGGAGTAAAAGGAAGGAGAAGACATACATGTCAATATTCTCAGATGTTATAAATGAATATATAGAAGAAAAAGAAATTAAGATTTTTGCCCTGGCAAAATACTGCAGTACAGACCGTTCCACCATGTACAAAATCCTCAATGGCAAACGAAAACCACCATCCCGTGAAATGTTTCAGAAGATTGTGCAGTTTCTGCATCTTACTCCTCTGGAAAATCAGCGTCTGGAAGAAGCATGGAAGATCAGCCGAATTGGTCCTGATGTTTATTACAAGAGGAAAAGCGTTGAAAATTTTATCACCCATTTTCCCAGTCAGTCTCAGGTCTCTCTGCCTGGTCTGCCTTTTATCCCTGTAAATACTGATAAACAGATCAGCCAGTCTGATATTTCTCCACTGAACTCACAGCAGCAGATAAATTTTTGTATGCATCGTATGCTGCTGTCGGAAGCCGGAAAAGAAACTGGCCGGATCGGACTTTTTCTGCAGCCTGACCATACTTTTTTATTCAGTCTGCTTTCCAGCCTGCAGCCTGTAGGGGATCTGAATATACAGCATATTATCTGTTTTACCAGCAAGGACAGCTTTACAAAAGAACACGAACTTTATAATCTGTTATGTTTTCGTGAAATCCTTCCACTGTACCTTGCCGGATTAAATTATATGCCACGCTTTTTTTATGATAATATCCAGTCCCATTACTTTAATTTTAATATGTACCCCTGCCTTGTCCTTACATCGACTTCAGCACTTATGTGTTCTTCGGATTATCAGACAGGCATCCTATACCGAAAACAGAACGTGGTAGATTTCTTGTGGAAACAGTATCTTACCTATTACGAAAGATCTGCTTCACTATTCAAGGCAGCTTCACTTTCACCAGAAAATTCCTGTGATTTCTTTGATATGCTGCTTGATACAGAAGATACTGATAATACTATAATCATCCAGCCGGAAGCATGCCTTACTCCGTTTTTTACAGAATCCCTGCTGAAGTCCATTGTAAATCCGAATCTTCCAAACCAGGAGTTTCTCCTGAAACAAACCTGCAGGAATTCTTTCAATAATCTGAAAAAAATACAAAACAGGCAGTTTACGCTTTATTTTACTCTTGATGGTGTCCTCCGTTTTGCACGCACTGGCCTTATCGATGAAATACCGGAAGCTTTTTATACACCTCTGTCCATCGAGCAGCGGCTTATGATCCTGCAGAAAGTCCTGGCCTGCTGTCAGTCCGGAGCATATAGGCTTCTTCAGAAACCATTCAGGCATCTGCCTGCCAATCTGCGCCTTTGTATACGAAATGAGCAATGCTCTATTATCTTTAAAAACAATAATCATCAGACGATCCTTTTTCTTATTCAGGAACCCAGCTTTCTGGATATCTTCCGCGATTACCTGGAAAATATGAATCCGGAAAGTTTTTACTCTCCGAAAGAGGCCGTCAGTCTGATCCAGAAAGTCATTACCTGCATAAAAAAAGGAGAACTTTAAATGTTCTCCTTTTTTATACCATTTATTTACAGTAAATATATGGGAAGATCTTCCGTCACATGTACCGGTGTGTTTGTATTTTCTGGCTGCTTTGCTTTATCAGAAATAAATGCTGCCTGAATCTCTTCCGAATTAGATGGCGTGAGCACGGAAGTTTTCACACTTGCAGCTGATTTTGCTGTAGTTTTTCTGGCGGTAGTCTTCTTTGCTGCTGTGGTCTTTGTTGCTGAAGATCTTGATGTTGTTTTCTTCGCAGCTGTCTTTGCGGGAGCCTTGACATTATCAGCTTTCACTGCCTCCGGAGCCTTCACCTCTGTTGTTGTTTCTTTTACCTCTGCTGCCTTTTTTGTTCCTGCATTTGCTGCACGTTTGATGCTTGCTTTACCTACTGACACGTTTCATTACCTCCTCTGCCAATTCTGCATATTCTTTTGCACTTCTGCTGGATTTTTTATATTCTACTACAGGAGCACTGTTATCCTGTGCCCATTCCACAGAACTGTCTACACGGACAAAAGAATCAAACACGTATATCTCCTCCAGTTCATGCAAAGTTTCCATAGTTTGTTTAAAATAATTCTTGCGTGTATCTACCTTGGTCACCGCTATTCCGGCAACCTGAAGATCCGGAGCAATCTGTTTTACCTCATTAAGAAAATCAAACATATTTGCAAGCCCAAACATACCCCAGGGACTTGCTTCTACCGGTATCACTACCTGATCCGATGCACACAATATGTTCATAACCCATCCTCCAAGAGTAGGAGGCGCATCTATAAGGATATAATCATAAATACCGGAATCCTTGATCTTCTGAAGGCATTTTTTCAGAATAAATTCTCTCTGCCACTTTGTAAAAAGTTCATATTCAATAGAACTCATCAGTGTGGAAGAAGGAATCAGATCCAGATTCTCATAAGGTGTATGTACAATAAAATCAGTCAGATCCTGCTGATTTCTGATGGCATGATAAAGATTCTTTTCACCTGCTGCCTTATCCAATACCCAGTCCTCAGAAAAAAAAGAAAGGGACAGATTCAGCTGCATATCTCCATCGATCATCAAAACCTTTTTTCCTGCACGGGCCATAGCTGCACCGATATTGGAACAGGTGGTAGATTTACCACTGCCGCCTTTATTATTGGTAAAGCAGATAGATATTGTCTTATTCATAGAACTCCTCCGGAGAAATAAATACTATCTTCAGTATACTTTGTTTTCTGACAGTTTTCAAGGCAATTCGAATTCTTTCCTCATTTTCCAGAACGTACTTTTACCTTTATTACAGTCTCAGCTTATATCACATCCTCGCAGAGCTTTTTGTTTATTAGGAAAGTCAGTACAAAATGCACTGCTTTTCCAATAAACAAAAATAGGATAGGACTTTATGTCCTATCCTATTTCCTAATGTAGCGTGCGTTAGAGGATTCGAACCCCCGACCTTTTGGTCCGTAGCCAAACGCTCTATCCAGCTGAGCTAAACGCACATCTTTGTGATTTCCTTTACAACAAAGAGTATTCTACATTATAATGTACATTTTGTCAACAGCTTTTTTAAATTTTTTTTATTTTTTTCTAAGACTGATTTTCTTCCGCCTAATTCCTTCTCAAAGCTTCAATCGGACTCAGCTTTGCAGCCTTTCTTGCCGGATAGATTCCAAAGAATACACCCACTGCACAGGAAAACAACGTAGCAAACAGAATCACGCTCAGACTGATGCCGGGACTGATCGTCATCTGCATACTGATGCTGATCACACTGCAGATTCCATAAGCTCCGATAATACCGAGAATAATGCCAATAACGCCGCCGATCACCGTAAGGATCGCTGCCTCCGCCAGAAACTGCAGCATGATCGATGAAGTTTTTGCTCCAAGTGACTTACGGATACCGATTTCTCTGGTACGTTCCGTTACCGATACCAGCATGATATTCATAACACCGATTCCGCCTACCAGAAGAGAAATCCCTGCCACAAAGGAAATAAATGCAGTGACCATTCCCAGCATCTGATTCATAGATTTCATCACATCCTGGAAATTCTGAACCTGAAAATATTCATCTCCGGCACACTGGTGTCGTTTTTCCAGAACATGAATGATCTCATTTGCCGTCTTCTGGGAATCCCGGCTGGTATCTGACTGTATCGTTACAGAATAAAAGTAATCCACATCCCCTACCAGTTCATTCATGGCAGAATAGGGAATATTCACATTAACCGGCATCCCCTCATAGGTATAGCTGACAAAAGTACCATTTTCTTTCTGCGTTGTCACTCCCGCAATACGGAAGCTTTTTGTCACATCATAGCAGGTAATATCAATGCTCATCCCCACTACGTCATCCGTTCCAAAAAGTCTTTTCGCATCCGCATCAGATATCACGCATACCGGTTTGGCCTCCTCTATCTCCTGTTCTCCGAAATAGGTGCCGTACTTCATATCTGCATTGTTGATCATTTTTGCGTCCGGTCCTTCAGCAGTAACCTTCAGGTCAAAGGTTCCCTTTCCAGTTACCGTCTCACCATTGTAAGAGTCTGCGACACTGACGCCGTCCACATACTTCAAATCCCGGATTTCCTGAATATCCTCCGGCGTGATCCAGACCTCTTCTGACATCCCCTCACTGCTGACGTAAACATAAATCTGTCCTCCGCCAATGTCACTGATCTCAGAATTCATCTGATTCTTGGTTCCCTCACCAATCGAAACAATGGCAATGACTGAGGCAATTCCAATGATAATACCAAGCATGGTCAGAAAAGATCTTCCCTTATTTGCCCGGATATTCTGGACCGCCATTTTTATATATTCATAAAGTCCATTCATCAGGCACCCTCTCCTGTCGTCTCCTCACTGGAAGCGGAAGTCACAGGCTCTGCTGCCATTCCTTCCTGAAGTCCTCCCAGATCACGGATCACTGTATCGCCTTCTTTCAGACCTGAAACCACTTCCATATATTCGTCAGAAGATATTCCTGTCTCAATATTTCTGCGAGTGATCACTCCATTTTCCAGTACATAGCAAAAAGATCCTTCTTTACCGATATTTACCACTTCTGCCGGAAGTATAAGCACATCATTTGCCGAATCTGCCTGGATCGTCACTTTTGCATCCACTCCAAGAAATACATTCTCATCCGGATGATCAATGCGAACCCTTGCCGAAATCAGAGAAGCGCCTTTTTCATTCTGTGTCGCAATATGACTGACAGAGGTTACCGTTCCCTCATAAGTTTTGCCTGCAAGGGTAATCGCAGCTTTTTGGTCTTCTGCCACTTTATCATAATCGTATTTGGAAATATTCACATCTACGTCTACCCGGTCTGTATTCTGCAGGGTAAAAAGCTCCATTCCCTGTGTTACGGTAGCTCCCTCCACCACAGCTTTTTTGGTGATCACACCATTGAAATCCGCCTTGATTCCTTTTTTTGCAGATTCTACCAGCTCCTGGGCAGTCATCTGATCCAGCTCTGAAAGATTGGTTGTGATCTCCATCTGCTCTTTCTCTTCCTTTGTTACAGCATTCGGATCTGCCTCTGCTATAGCTTCCTGGGAAGCCAGTTCCGACTGAAGCTCTGCCAGATCACTGCTTGCCTGTTCCAGAGCTGCCTCAATCCCTGATGTATCCGGAGCCGCTGAGGAAGTACTGTCTGACGCCGGTGAATCCCCGAAATCCTCCTCAGTTCCGTCTGTGACCAGATCAGAAGCGCCTGTAAAATCAGAAAGAAGAGGCGCCGCCGGTGTCTGAGTCTTATAATCCTCATAAGCAGCCTGCGCATTCTGCCACAGAACCTGCGCTTCGCTTCTGTCTGCTTCCGCCTGAGAAAGATATTCTGTATTTTCCGTACTTTGATCTGCGGACCACTCTGTAAAAGCCATCTGATATGTATTTTCTGCCATATTATAATCGATGAGCGCCTGGTCTGCCGCTGCACTCAGTTCATTCAGCTTGCTCTGATAGGCCGGAAGGGTATCATTCTCATAAATCCTTACCGCCTCTTCATACTGCCTCTGTATAGCCGCCTGCTGCTCTTCCTGCGCTCTTCTGGCTTCCTCAGCCTTTCTCTGCGCTTCTGCCGCAGCCTGTCTGGAAGCATCTGCCGCGGCCTGGGAAAGCTGCGCCTTCAGGCTTGCCACATAATTTTTCTGGTTCTCCACCTGCTGCTTCAGAGAGGCTGCATTTCCCTGTGCCTCTTTTTGCTTCCGGACAGCCTTATCCGATTTATTCAATGTGTTTTCCATATTCAGTTTACCGGATTTCACATTCAGCTCTGCTTTTTTCTGTTCCCGTTCCAGATCCTTCAGATTAAATTCCACCAGCTTTGTTCCAGCCCTGACTGTCTGGCCTTCGTCAAAGGATACCAGCTCTACCCGGGCATTGGCCGGAGAAAAATATGTTTTTTCTTCTTCACTGACAACTGTGCCGTTTGCTTCCACCGTCTGCTGCACATCCCCGTTCACTGCCTGCACCACTTCTACCTGCGGAATCACATCCGCCTGCTTTCCGGCATTTCCAAACACTGCGATCCCGCCGCCGATCACAACTGCAGCTGCTCCGATCCCGATGATCAGCTTCTTTTTTGGCTTTTTCATAATACTTCCTCCTGCTCAAAACTCTCGTTGATGGTATCTGATTCGATCTTTCCATCCATGATCCTGACAACCCTTCTGGCCTGTGCCGCAATTCCGTTGTCATGGGTGATCAGGATCACTGTTTTTCCTGACCGGTGCATGTTTTTCAGTATTTCCAGAATCTCTCTGCTGGATGCAGAATCCAGATTTCCCGTAGGCTCGTCAGCCAGGATCACCGGCGGCTCCGCCGCAATGGCTCTTGCAATGGCCACCCTCTGCTGCTGACCGCCGGACATCTCATTTGGCCTATGATGCATACGCTTTTCCAGACCTACCAGCTTCAGGGATTCTACCGCCAGTCTGTGCCTTGTTTTCCGGTCAATGCCCCGATAGATCAGAGGAAGCTCCACATTTTCAACTGCATTCAGATTTGCGATCAGGTTAAATCCCTGAAAAATAAATCCGATCTCACGGTTTCGCACCACAGACAGCTGGTTGTCCTTCATGGTTGATACATCTGTCCCGTTAAGAAAATATCTTCCCGATGTAGGCACATCCAGGCAGCCCAGCATATTCATAAACGTGGATTTTCCGGATCCGGACTGTCCGATAATAGCTGCAAATTCTCCTTTTTTTATTTCAAGGTTTACATGGTCCAGAGCACGGACCTCATTTTCTCCCGGGTTATAGATCTTACACAGATCCTCCACCCTGATCAGTGTATCATTCATGCGTTCTCCTTCTGCTGTCTGTTTCATTTTATCCTATACCATATCTATCAAATACATGTCACTTAATAAAACGACGGAAAGTACAAAATTTCTTCAAATTTTATGCATCAAGTAAAAATGCCTTATATGCTTTTTTCGCTTCATAAACATCTGCCTTGCTTGTTACTTCCCACGGAGCATGCATACTGAGGACAGATACACCGCTGTCGATCACATTCATACCATAAAGAGCACAGATATAAGCGATGGTTCCGCCGCCGCCTACGTCTACTTTACCAAGCTCAGCTGTCTGGAACGCGATCTCATGGTCGTCAAAAATCCTGCGTACTTTTGCCACATATTCTGCATTGGCATCATTGGAGCCGGACTTTCCTCTTGATCCTGTAAATTTGTTCAGAACAATACCTCTTCCGAGATATGCCGCATTCTTTTTCTCAAAGGCTTCCGCATAAGCCGGATCATAGCCTGCACTTACGTCAGAAGAAAGCATAAAGGAATTTTTGAGTGTTCTGCGCAGGGTCATTTCTGAATAGCAGCCCATTCCCTCCAGAAGCTCTGCCACACTGTTTTCAAAGAATCTTGACTGCATTCCGGTAGCTCCTACGCTTCCGATCTCTTCTTTATCGGTAAGCAGACAGCAGGAGGTACGTTTCGGATTCTCCATTTCCAGCATAGCCAGGAAAGAGGTATATGCGCATACACGGTCATCCTGTCCGTAGCCTGCTATCATACTTCTGTCAAGACCACAGTCTCTTGCCTTTCCTGCCGGTACGATCTCAAGCTCTGCGGAGAGGAAATCTTCTTCCTCTACATCATATTTTTCTTTCAGAAGCTTCAGGATATTTTCTTTTACTGCTTCTTTTTTCTTGTCATCCGGAAGATCGCTTAACGGTCTGCTTCCGATCAGGATATCCAGATTCTCTCCCTCAATAACCTCAGCGGCTTTTTTCTGAAGCTGTTTGCCTGCAAGATGGATCAGAAGGTCTGTGATGTATACAACCGGATCTTCGTCGTCCTCTCCCACATTTACCTCCACAACGGTACCGTCTTTTTTCACGATCACACCATGGATGGCAAGAGGAAGCGCTACCCACTGGTATTTCTTCACTCCACCGTAATAGTGGGTATCCAGATATGCCAGGTCAGTGTCCTCATAAAGAGGATTCTGTTTGATGTCGATACGCGGGGAATCGATGTGTGCGCCCAGGATGTTCAGACCTTTTTCCAGAGGATCCTGTCCTACATGGAAAAATGCAAGGATCTTCTTCATCCCTTCTGCATAAATCTTATCTCCTGCCTTGATCTGTTCTCCGGAAGCAAGCTTTTCTTCCAGAGATACATAGCCTGCCGCCTCTGCCTGTCTGATCAGTTCAGAGACACATTCTCTTTCTGTTTTTCCTGCATCCAAAAAGCTGCGGTAGCTTTTTGCCACCTGCTCAAGCTCCTTTACTTCTTTTTCATTATAGCTAAGCCAAGCGTTTCTACGTTCCATATTATTTTCTGCCTTTCTTCGATATTTTTTGAATTCCCATACATTATAATCCGATTGTGTCGAAAATACTACATTTCAGAAGAATTCTTAATATAATTTTAAGATTCCCAAACAGGCAGGCTGTTTTCGTCTTCCATATCCTTGCTATTTTTCCCGGAAATGACTAAAATAAAGGGCAATGACTTGTTTTTTAAGGAGGAATGATTTCCATGCAGCAATCTGCGGATCTTCAGGAACTGCTGCACTCCATCCACAGAAAAAGCTACCCGGCGTATAAATCTCTGAGGGGTGCCTATCGGTTCCACAATTATGTTTTATCCATTGACCATGTTCAGGGGGATCCTTTTGCTTCCCCTTCCCATATCAGTATCCGGATCCCCCGCAAGACAGCCGGATTCCCGGAAGCTTACTGTAAAGATTCTCTGACCAGAACAACTCTCAGCGACTTTCTCACCCGACAGTTTGAACAGCAGGTCAGCCATTTTACCTTCCGTGCAAAAGGCTCCGGAAAAAGCGGTCTGATCTCCGTCAGCCACTGCGGCCAGGAGGTTCTGGAACGCTCTGCCTGTGAGATCACCGACAAAGATATCATTGCCCGTTTCTTTATCGGCTTTCCCGCTAACGGTCGGACCATCAATGCTCCCGAACTGGAAAAAATCCTGTTTGACTTTCTTCCAATCTGTGTACAGAAGGCATTTCTTTATAAAAATCTGAATGCCAAAAAACTGGAGGAAGCCATTTTTCTCGCAGAGGATCAGGCATATATCCGGAAGCAGCTGAAAAAAGAAAGTCTGGCTGCATTTGTGGCAGACGGCTCCGTTCTTCCCAGAGAGAGCGGAATCTCCTCCCGTCCCATGAAAGATTCCATCCCCTTCCGGTCTCCGGAGACTCTTCGGATCACCATGGAGCTTCCGCATAAGGGAACGATAACCGGAATGGGCATCCCGGAGGGGATTACCCTGATCGTAGGTGGCGGATATCACGGGAAATCCACCCTCCTCAATGCGTTGGAGCTTGGCGTTTATAACCATATTCCGGGGGACGGAAGAGATTATGTGATCACAAATGAAACCGCTCTGAAGCTGCGTTCCGAAGACGGCCGTTTTATCAAAGACGTGGATATTTCGCTTTTTATCAACGATCTTCCAAATAAAAAAGACACCTCCTGTTTTTCTACAGAAGATGCCAGCGGAAGTACCTCACAGGCTGCCGGGATCATTGAGGGAATGGAAGCGGGAAGTCAGGTGTTCCTTCTGGATGAAGACACCTCTGCCACCAACTTTATGGTGCGGGATCCTTTTATGCAGCAGGTAGTCTCACGGGAAAAGGAACCCATTACCCCGTTTCTGGAGCGCGCCCGGGAGCTATACCAGAAAGCAGGGATCTCTACCATCCTGGTTGCCGGAAGTTCCGGTGCATTTTTCCATATTGCAGACACCGTGATCCAGATGGACAGCTATCATCCACTGGACATTACCCAAACAGCAAAAACCCTCTGCAGCCAGTATCCGCTTCCTCAAAATCCCGCGCCGGAATTTCATTTTCCGCAAAGCTTCCGGATCATGACAAAAGCGGCTTCCACCACTCCCGGATCCGGCCGCAGAGATTCCGACCGGCCGGGCAGACTCAAAACAAAGGTACACGGAAAAGACGGTTTTTCCATAGGACGACAGGAAGTGGATCTGCGCTATATTGAACAGATTGTGGACACAGAACAGACCGCTTCTTTAAGTATGCTGCTGAAATATGCCGCAGAACATCTCATTGACGGGAAACGGACACTTCCGGAAATTGCAGAATATCTGATCCGGGAATTGGATCAGAAGGGACCGGTATTTTTCAGCGGCGGTTCTTATATCCCCTGTGGGTATGCCATGCCAAGAGCCCAAGAAATCTATTCCTGCTTGAACCGTTATCGAAGACCATAAAATAAAAACTGCCCCGGAAACGCAAAAGTTCTTCCGGAGCATATAAACTGCTAAAGGCAAACAAGAAAACTGCCGCTTCCCCGACGATCTTGCCGGGTGGGCGGCTGTCATTGTTTTCTTTTATTTTTCAGGGAAAGGAAAGAGTTCGGCAGCTCTTCCGGCATTGAAGTGCTGCCAGTTCTTAAAGGGGATTACCTTTAAGACACTTATAGAATACAATATAATTGTGATAAGAGTTTGTATAATTTCTAATATAATTATAAAATCTATAAACAAACCATAATTTTCCTGTAAATATACCTGCAATATCCGCTCTGTACCCGGCAATTTACATATTGACATCATAGGTTGATAATGATACCATAGCCACATCAAATGAAAAACTTTTAACCTGATTTCTATCCATATAAATAAGGAGAATATTCCATGCAGAAGAAAGCAATCATTGCCATGAGCGGCGGTGTTGACTCCAGTGTGGCAGCCTACCTGATGATCCAGGCAGGATATGACTGTGCCGGAGCTACCATGAAGCTTTATGATAAACCTCAGTGCAGCCAGCCGGGGGACCGTTCCTGCTGTACCCCCTCTGATACAGAGGATGCGCGAAATGTAGCAGCAAGACTGGGAATCCTCTATTATGTATTTCCCATGCACGACGAATTTCGTCACTGTGTCATTGATAAATTTGCAGCCACCTATTTAAATGGAGGTACTCCCAATCCCTGCATTGACTGCAATCGCTTCCTGAAATTTGATACCCTGATCAAAAAAGCACAGGAACTGGGCGCAGACTATATTGTCAGCGGCCACTATGCGCAGATTCAGCAGGATCCGGACACCGGACGTTATCTTCTGAAAAAAGGGCTGGATCACACCAAGGATCAGAGCTATGTCCTTTACTCCATGACCCAGGAGCAGCTTGCCCATACACTTTTCCCTCTGGGAACCTATACCAAGGCAGAGATCCGTCAGATTGCCCAGGAGCAGGGCTTCATCAACGCGGACAAGCCGGACAGCCAGGATATCTGTTTTGTCCCAGACGGCGATTATGCTTCCTTTATCGAGGAATATACCGGACAGACCTCTGTTCCCGGAGATTTTGTCGACAAGGAGGGCAAAGTCCTTGGAACACATAAAGGGCACATCCATTACACAATTGGACAAAGAAGAGGTCTTGGTATTTCTGCACCGGAATCTCTTTATGTCTGTGCCAAATCCCTGAAAAACAATCAGGTGATCCTTGGAGGAAAGGATGACCTGATGTCCTCCTCCTGTCTGGTTGGAGACATTAACCTGATCCCCTGGGACCGTCTGGACGGGCCTGTCCAGTGCAAGGTAAAAACCCGTTACCGTCAGCCGGAACAGCCGGCCACCATCGAACAGATCGGCGAAGACCGGATCCGCGTTACCTTCCAGGAACCTCAGAGAGCCGTTACTCCCGGTCAGGCTGCAGTCTTTTATGACGGGGATACGGTACTTGGCGGAGGAACCATACTGGCGGAGGATGCCTGACAAAAAACTCTCAGAGTTCGGAAATTATTTCCAAAATCTGAGAGTTTTATATTTCTTTTTATTTATGCTTCGCTTGCCTGTATTTTGTTCATCTGCGCCAGAACCTTGCGGAACTGGAAAAAGAATAAAATTCCGGTGAAAGTAATTGCCAGTATGTCTGCAACAGGCTCCGCCATATAAACCGCCCCTGCTTTATCTGCGGTAAAAATCGCAGGCATGATATAGATCAGCGGAATCAGCAGCACAAATTTTCGCATAACAGCCACAAGTATAGAGGCTTTTGCATTTCCAAGCGCTCCAAATGTAATCTGACATGCTATCTGGATGCCGAACAGCCCTACCACTGCCATATAAATTTTAAGCGCCTTCCGGGTAAACACTGCAAGCGCCGTATCTGAAGTAAACATTCCTACAAAAATCTGCGGAAACAGCATAACAACAGCGCCGAACAGAATGGAATAAAACAGGCTGCACTTCAAAAGCAGCCAGAACGCATCTTTCACACGGTCTCTGTTTCCGGCTCCATAGTTATAACTGATGATAGGCTGTGCCCCCTGGCCGAGTCCCTGAAGAGGAAGCATGGCAAACTGCATGACACTGGTGAGAATGGTCATAGCTCCCACAGCGATATCCCCTCCATACTTCAGAAGTGAGGAATTGAAGCACACAGAGATCACGCTTTCACTGGACTGCATAATAAACACAGAAGACCCCAGTGCCAGACAGGGAAGGATGATCTCTTTTTTGACTGTCATATATCTTTTTTTCAGCTTCAGGATCGTCTTTTTTCCAAACAGGAAACAAAGCACCCAGATACAGGAAAGCGCCTGGGAAAGAATCGTTGCAAGTGCAGCCCCTCTCACGCCCATATGGAAACCAAAAATAAATACCGGATCCAGAATAATATTTGTCACTGCTCCAAGGAGTACAGAAAGCATTCCCGTTTTTGCAAATCCCTGAGCGGTGATAAACAGGTTCATTCCCAATGTGATCTGTACAAAAATGGTTCCAAACGCATAAATGTTCATGTATGCCACTGCATAGTCAATGGTATTTTCGCTTGCGCCAAAAGCCAGGAGAAAATCCCGGTTCCAGATCAGAAGAATGATCGTAAGGACAGCGGAGATGATGATCTGTGTGGTAAAGCAGTTCCCCAGGATTTTTTCAGCAGTATCATTATCCTTTTTCCCCATATAAATGGTGGCTCTGGGCGCACCTCCATTGCCTACCAGCGCCGCAAAGGCAGATATAATCATGATGATCGGCATACACACTCCCACGCCGGTCAGAGCCAGAGCTCCGTCCCCGGGAATGTGCCCTATATAAATACGGTCTACAATATTATAAAGCATATTGATCAGCTGAGCCGCTACTGTGGGAAGCGCCAGCTTCATCAAGAGCTTTCCGATGGGCTCTGTTCCCAGAAAACTTTTGTTGTTCATTTGAAACATCCTTTCTACTACAATATATTTATGGTTAATATCCCTTACAGCCAGTAAGGAATTATCCAT
>UQLX01000017.1 GCA_900541985.1 uncultured Blautia sp.
CGGCTTACACAGTTTCATTTATGGTGGTGCCAAGTGTGCGGGCATGGGAGTTTAGATAAAAAAACAGAAGATACCATAAATATCCACGATTTTTTTGTAAAAAAATATGGAAAAAGGAAAAAAACAATTGAATAATTTTGTTAAATCGGATATAATGTGTAAATGCAATAAAGGGCTGAAGCGGAATCTAAAGAAGTCCTATTTTTTTTACCAGCCATGTCCGTATATGATGGACAGATGTTTGCACTAAAGTGATAGAATAAAGAAATAGACATACTTTTTTATAATAATTCCGAAAAACAAAAGACAAATGAAAATTTCCCTGATATTGTCAGAAAAAAACAAAAAAGGAGTGTATTTACGTGGGAAAATACGTTACAAAGCGAGTTCTCCTTGCTATTGTCACCGTTTTTATTGTATGCGGCATTACATTTTTTGCCATGAACGCTATTCCTGGCGGTCCGTTTGACGGTGAGAAAGCACTTTCTCCGGAAGTAAAAGAGGCATTGGAGAAGAGATTCAATCTGGACAAACCGGTTCCTGAGCAGTTTGTTCTTTACATGAAGAACCTTGCACATGGAGATTTTGGTGTTTCTGCCAAGACCGGACGTGACATTAAGACAACGATCTTTGAGTCCTTTAAGGTATCTGCGAAGCTGGGCGGAATGGCTATTCTGACTGCTCTGGTACTGGGCCTGATCTTCGGAAGTCTTGCGGCGCTTACAAGAAATCGTCTGCCGGACAGGCTGATCATTTTCTTCTCGACGCTGTTTACGTCGCTTCCAAGCTTTGTGTTTGCCTCGCTTTTGCTGCTGGTATTCTGCGTTACTTTGAAATGGGTACCTGTATGGAGTCCGGATAACCAGAACTATCTGCTTCCGGTGATCGCGCTGGCTGCTTATCCGATGGCATATATCACACGTCTTACCAAGAGCAGTATGCTGGATGTACTGGGACAGGATTATGTCCGTACTGCAAGAGCAAAGGGTGTCTCCCAGATGAAGACAATCTTCAAGCACACACTGAGAAATGCCCTGATCCCGGTTGTTACCTATGTAGGCCCGATGACAGCATCTATCCTTACCGGAAGTCTGGTAGTGGAAAAAATCTTTACCATTGGCGGACTTGGTGCAAAATTCGTAGAGGCCATCACCAACAGAGATTATCCTCTGATCATGGGAACTACCATTTTCCTGGCAGTTTTGATGGTAACAATGAACCTGATCACGGATATCGTCTACAAGATGATCGACCCGAGAATTAAACTGGATTAAGGAGGTAACTACGTGGATAACACCAGTAAGAATCTGGACGAAATGCCGAAGAAATCGCCATTGAGCTTCCAGATCGATTTGAAAAAATTTGAAAAAGCAACAGATGAAGAGAAAAAACAGCAGGACGTTATGAGCGAGTCCACCTCTTTCTTTAAAGATGGTCTGCGAAAACTCAGAAGAAACCCGCTGGCTATGGGAAGTATCGTAGTACTGATCCTGATCGTGGCCATGATCTTTATCGTACCGCACATTGTACCGTATTCTTATTCTCAGATCATTACGGTAAACGGAAGAAGAGATAAAACTGCTTCCAATATGGCTCCTTTTGAGTATTCTCAGCTGGAGCAGAAATATATCGAAGAGGGCGGCAAGGTCTTCCCTCACATTATGGGAACAGATGAGATGGGCCGTGACTACTTTGTCCGTGTTATTTACGGAACCAGAGTATCTCTGGCAGTTGGTCTTTTTGCCAGCATCATCGTATTGATCATCGGTGTTCTTTATGGAAGTATCTCCGGATACTTTGGTGGAAAAGTGGACCTGGTAATGATGCGTATTGTGGATATCATTTATTCTCTCCCTGATATGCTGATGGTGATCCTGCTTTCTGTGGTGCTCCGTGAGACTCTGAAGGTAGACAATATCGCCTTTCTTCAGAAACTGGGACCAAACATGATCTCCATGTTCATTGTGTTCGGTCTTCTGTACTGGACCGGTATGGCGCGTATGGTACGAGGACAGATCCTGACCATCAAGCAGAATGAGTATGTTCTGGCAGCCAAGATCAGCGGTGCGAAATCCGGACGTATCATCCGCAAACACATTCTTCCGAACTGTGTCAGCGTTATTATCGTAGCAGGAGCGCTTCAGATTCCGTCAGCTATCTTTACCGAGAGCTTCCTGAGCTTTATCGGTCTTGGTGTACAGGCTCCAATGCCTTCTCTTGGTTCTCTGGCAAATGCAGGCCGTGCAGGTCTGACCGCTTATCCGTATAAGCTGATCTTCCCTGCGATTATGATCTGTCTGATCACACTTGCATTTAACTTACTGGGCGACGGCCTCCGCGATGCCTTTGACCCGAAACTGAGGAGGGACTAAGATGAGTGAGAATATACTTTCAGTCGTAGACTTAAATACCTCTTTCCGCACAGACAGAGGAGAGGTCATGGCGGTAAACGGTGTTTCCTTTAATCTTGACCGGGGTAAGATCCTTGGAATTGTAGGAGAGTCCGGTTCCGGAAAAAGTGTTACCGCTTATTCCATTATGCAGATCCTTGAAAAGAACGGAAGCATCAAAAAAGGCCAGGTTCTTTATAAAGGTGAGGACATTACAAAATTCACAGAAAAACAGATGCGGGAATTCCGTGGAAAATGCTGTTCTATTATTTTCCAGGATCCGATGACCAGTCTGAACCCGGTGTTCACCATCGGTAATCAGTTAAAAGAAGCCATTGAGCTTCACACGCCGCGTAAAGGAAAGGAAGCTATGGAGCGCGCTGTGGAGATGCTGACTCTTGTAGGTGTGAACGAGCCGGAAAAACGTGTGAAACAGTATCCCTATGAGCTGTCCGGCGGTATGCGCCAGCGTGTGATGATCGCTATGGCTCTGGCATGCGAGCCGGATATCCTGATCGCAGACGAACCGACTACAGCTCTTGACGTTACCATTCAGGCACAGATTCTGGAACTGATGCAGAGTCTCCAGAAAAAACTGGGAATGGCGATCATTATGGTTACTCATGACCTTGGTGTAATCGCAGATATGTGTGATGAGATTATCGTTATGTATGGCGGTCGTGTCTGTGAGAGAGGAACCGCAGAGGATATCTTCTACCGTCCTTCCCATGAATACACAAAGGGACTTCTGAAATCCATCCCAAGTGTAGACCGTATGGGAGAGAAGCTTGTTCCGATTCCGGGAACACCCATCAACCTTTTGAATATGCCTAAGGGCTGTGCATTCTGCCCGCGCTGCGAAAATGCCATGAAGATCTGTATTGAGGAGATCCCTCCGGAAATGCAGATGCCGGATGGTCATTTCGCTTCCTGCTGGATGAATGTGAAGAAACAGATGGAGGCACAGAGTAATGAGTGAAATGAAGAAAAAAAGTGAATATCTGGTTGAGGCCAATAACCTGAAACAGTATTTTCCTATAAAAACCGGTTTTATGCAGACGACTCCGCTGAAAGCAGTGGATGGTGTATCTTTCAGCATTAAAGCCGGAGAGACACTTGGTCTTGTAGGAGAATCCGGCTGCGGAAAGACAACCGTAGGACGTTCTCTTCTGAGATTATACACACCTACCTCCGGAGACGTATTTTTTGACGGAGAAAGAGTAGATAAAAACAGCATCGGACATATGCGTAAGCAGATGCAGATGGTATTCCAGGATCCATATTCTTCACTGAACCCACGTATGACAGTCGAGGATATCATCGGAGAGCCTCTGGATGTACATAAGCTGTATTCTGGAAAAGGGGAGCGACGTGACCGTATCCTGGAGCTGATGGAACTGGTAGGTCTGAACGCGGAGCATGCGACCCGTTATGCGCATGAGTTCAGCGGCGGTCAGCGTCAGCGTATCGGTATTGCCAGAGCTCTGGCAACCAATCCGCGCTTTATTGTCTGTGATGAGGCAGTCAGCGCTCTGGACGTTTCCATTCAGGCTCAGGTCATCAATATGTTTGAGGAACTTCAAGAGAAGCTTGGGGTAGCATATCTCTTTATCGCCCATGACCTCCTGGTAGTGCATCATATTTCCGATCGTATTGCGGTTATGTACCTGGGACGCATTGTGGAGATCGCAGATGCAGACGATCTGAATGCGGCACCGATCCATCCGTATACACAGTCTCTGTTAAGTGCGGTTCCGTATCCGGATCCGAAAATGGCAAAAGAACGCCAGCGTATCATTCTTGAAGGCGATGTTCCAAGTCCTCTGAACATGCCGAAGGGATGCGCATTCCGTACACGCTGCAAATATGCTACCGAACGCTGTGCACAGGAATGTCCGACACTGACAGACAGAGGCAATGGACATATGGTAGCCTGCTTCAATAAATAAAAAGTATGGCATAAAACCATAGCGGAGAGAATACAATTACCGTGCAGTATTCTGTGAGGTGTTTGTAGAATAAATAACAGTGAAAGCTGTAAAAAATCCATTAAAGGAGGAAAATTTAATGAGAAAGAAACATGTAGCACTTGCTCTGGCAGCAGCCATGGCAGTCACCACATTAGGGGGGGCAACCGTATACGCTTCTGAAGAACATGGTCCGTCCAGCGAAGCAGCTCCGGCATGGGAGGATTACAATGCACGTATCGCTGAGATCAGAACGGAGACAGATCTGGCTAAGCGTGAAGCTCTGATGCATGAGGCAGAGGACGAGCTTATGAGCACATGGGCAGTTGTTCCGCTGTACTACTACAACGATGTGTACATGCAGAAAACAGATGTAGAGAACATCTATGCCAACCTGTTCGGATTTAAGTACTTCGGATATGCAAAAACTCCGGACAACACCTTAAGCCTTCAGGTTGCATCTGAGCCAAACAAGCTTGACCCGGCTCTCAACTCCACTGTAGACGGCGCATGCCTTGCAATCCTTGCATTCTCCGGTCTGGTTACTTATGATGCAGAGGGACAGCTTGTTCCTGAGCTTGCAGAAAGCTACGAAATGAGCGAAGACGGCATGACCTATACCTTTACTTTAAGAGACGGCCTGAAATGGTCTGACGGCGAAGACCTGAATGCAGAAGACGTTGTATATAGCTGGAATCGTCTTGCAAACCCGGAAACAGGTGCTGATTATGCTTACCTTGCAAGCGCAATCGCAACAAAAGAAGACGGAACTCTTGATATCGAGGCTTCCGAGGACGGCAAAACATTTACAGTAAATCTGAATGCTCCATGTGCATACTTCCTTGATCTGTGTGCATTCCCGGCATTCTACCCGGTACCGCAGCAGAACGTAGAGTCTGCAGAAGGCGCTGCTGAGAACCCAGGAGCATGGTGCGTAGAGTCCGGATTTGTTACCTCCGGTCCGATGACCTGTACAGAATGGAAACACAACGAGTCCATGACTTATGAAAAGAACCCGAACTACTTCAGAGCTGATGAAGTATCTCTGGAAAAAATCCAGTTCATGCTTAGTGCTGATGATACAGCAATCTGGAATGCATTTGAGGACGGATCCCTTCAGTTCATCGATACTATTGCAACAGATATGATGGCAACAGCAAAAGAAAAAGAAGAGTATCATAACGTTCCGACACTGGGAACCTACTATGCTGGATTTAACGTAAACAGCGAGCTGTTTGCAGGCAAAACAGTACAGCAGGCTGCTGACATGAGAAAAGCTATGACACTTCTTATCGACCGTCAGTACATTGTTGACACAATCGCACAGGCTGATCAGGAAATTGCCAACACATTCATCCCGACTGGTATGTTTGACGGCAACGGCGGCGAGTTCCGTGTAAATGATGACGCTTACACATATCCAATGGAAGATGTAGTTGGATACTTCGATCCAAGCGCAGACGCTTATGAAGCAAACCTGGAAGAAGCAAGAAAACTTCTTGAGGGCGCTGGATATCAGTTTGATGAGAGCGGAATGCTTTCTGCAGATACTCCGATCAGCATGACATACCTGACAAACGATTCCGAAGGAAACGTTAAGATCGGTGAGTCTATCCAGCAGGATTTTGCAGCAATCGGTATCAACGTAACTGTTGAGACACGTGAGTGGTCTGTATTCCTTGATGAGAGAAAACAGGGTAAATTCGACTTCTGCCGTGAGGGATGGCTTGCAGATTACAACGACCCGATCAACATGCTTGAAATGTGGGAGACAGAGTCCGGAAACAACGATATGCAGTTCGGTAGATAAGATATCGTTCGGATGATCTGATCTGATTACAGAGAGGCAGTGCTTTCTTTTCTATAATAAGAAAGGAAGGTGCTGCTTCTTTTTTGATGCATTTTTTTATTCCTTTATAAGATTAAAGGGAAAATATCTTGCATATGAAGCGGTAAATTAGTATAATAGAGAGCAGGTTCGTAAAAATCATATAAAAGGGAGAGGAAATCAATGAACAACAAAGAGTTTAAACCGTATGTTCCGGCAGAAAAAGTAACCGCTGAAATGACGGTGACCTCTGTGATCATGGGTATGATCCTGGCAGTTGTATTTGGCGCAGCCAATGCTTACCTTGGCCTTCGCGTTGGTATGACAGTATCTGCTTCTATTCCGGCAGCAGTTATTTCCATGGGTGTTATCCGTGTGATCATGAAGAAAAACTCCATTCTTGAGAGCAACCTGGTACAGACCATCGGTTCTGCAGGTGAGTCTCTTGCAGCTGGAGCTATCTTTACTATGCCGGCGCTGTTTCTCTGGGCAGAGGAAGGTCTTTGCGAGAAACCGAGTCTGGTAGAAATCACTCTGATCGCACTTTGCGGCGGTGTTCTGGGGGTACTTTTTATGGTACCGCTTCGTAACGCACTGATCGTAAAAGAGCATGCCACACTTCTTTATCCGGAAGGAACTGCATGTGCAGACGTTCTTCTTGCAGGTGAAGAGGGCGGATCTAATGCAGCTACTGTATTTTCCGGTATGGGAATCGCAGCGGCATTTAAGTTTGTCGTAGACGGACTGAAAGCAGTTCCGGCAGACGTTGCCGTAGCCTTTAAGTCCTTTAAGGGCGAAATCGGTATGGAAGTATATCCGGCGCTTCTTGGTGTTGGCTATATCGTAGGACCGAGAATCGCATCCTTTATGTTTGTAGGTTCTATTGTAGGATGGCTGGTAATCATTCCTCTGATCTGCCTGTTCGGACCGGAAACATCTATGTATCCGGCAGCGACAGGTGTGACAATTTCTCAGCTTTTTGCAGAGGGCGGTGCAGCTGCAATCTGGTCAAACTATGTAAAATATATCGGCGCAGGCGCGATCGCTACCGGCGGTATCATTTCTCTGATCAAATCTCTGCCGCTGATCATTTCTACTTTCCGTGATTCCATGAAGAGTATGAAAGGATCCCAGGCGAACAGTACTTTAAGAACAGACAGAGATCTTCCGATGAGCGTGATTCTTGTTGGTATCCTTGCAATGGTATTTATCATCTGGTTTGTACCGGCAATCCCGGTAAACTTCCTTGGAGCGCTTCTGATCGTAGTATTCGGTTTCTTCTTTGCAACCGTTTCCTCCCGTATGGTAGGTATGATCGGTTCCTCCAATAACCCGGTATCTGGTATGGCGATCGCTACCCTTCTGATCGCTACCTTTGCCATCAAGGCAACCGGTGAGACTGGTATTAATGGAATGACAGGCGCCATTGCCATTGGTTCTGTTATCTGTATCATTGCTGCAATTGCAGGCGATACTTCACAGGACCTTAAGACAGGATATCTGCTTGGTGCAACTCCGAAGACACAGCAGATCGGTGAACTTCTTGGTGTTGTCGTATCCGGTCTTGCAATCGGCGGTGTTCTTTACCTTCTGGATGCTGCATGGGGCTATGGTACAGCAGAGGTTCCGGCTCCTCAGGCAGGTCTTATGAAGATGATCGTAGAGGGTATCATGGGAGGAAACCTTCCCTGGACTCTTGTATTTGTAGGTGTATGCCTTGCAATTGGTCTGGAGATATTAAGAATCCCGGTTATGCCGTTTGCGATTGGTCTTTACCTTCCGATTTATCTGAATGCAACCATCATGATCGGCGGTGTAGTGCGCATGTTCATGGACGGACGCAAGAAGGTAGATGCAAAAACAAAAGAAAGACAGGTTACCGACGGTACTCTGTACTGTGCAGGTATGATCGCCGGAGAAGGTCTTGTAGGTATTTTCCTTGCGGTTCTGGCGGTAGCGGGAGTAACGATCCCATCCTTCATCAGCTTTGGAAATATCGGTGGTGTTGTGATCATGATCCTTATGATCCTTTGCCTGCTGAAATTCTCCTTATGGAATAAAAGAAAAGACTGATGAAAAAAAAATCCAAGAAAAAAACAGCAGATATCAATTATCTGGATCTGATTCCGGAAAAAAACAGTTCACTGAAATGGCATACAGATCTGAAGGGGCGAGTGATCCTGGAGGTGGAAAACACCGGGATCATGAATAAGATCGCACAGAGTCTGTTCAATAAACCGCGTTTTACCAAGGTGCATCTGGATGCCAACGGAAGTTTTATCTGGCCTCTGATCGACGGAAAACGTACAGTGGCGGACATTGCTTTGCTGGTAAAGGAACAATTCGGGGATGCAGCCGAACCTCTGTATCCCAGAATTATCAAATATTTCCAGATCGTTGAGAGCTATCATTTTATCAGATTTGTAAATATGCCTGAAAAATAGGGCAGACTAAGAGCGGGAAGCGGCCTGTGCCGTCTCCCGTTCTTTTAGGATACGGGACACTTTATCACATTAGAGTTATAACTACAGGAGGAGGCTTGTTTATGAAACTAGCAGGAAAACGATCTTTGCTTCTGGAATATATGGTCATTTTTATAGGAACAGGACTGATGGCAGCGGCGATCACCTCCTGCTTTGATGCCGCCGGACTGGTAACCGGAGGTTTTTCCGGAGCTGCGATTCTGGTCAAGGAATGGACCAGAGGAATCATCAAAAACGGAGTTCCCTTGTGGATCACAAATCTGAGTCTGAATATCCCTCTTTTCATACTTGCCACAAAGATCAAAGGATTTTCATTTGTAAAAAAGGCACTGATCGGAGATATGTCACTGACCATGTGGCTGGCTGTACTTCCGGCATGGGAGCTTTCCGATGATCTTCTTCTTTCCTCTGTCTATGGAGGAATTATCCTTGGTGTGGGAATCGGCCTTGTATTTCTGGGCGGCGGAACCACAGGCGGAACAGATATGCTGGCAGCTATCATTCAGAAGTATATGAGACATTATTCAATTGCACAGATCATGCAGTTTATAGACGGGGCTATTGTGCTTGTGGGAATGTATGTTTTTGGAATCCGCAAGGGGCTGTATGCGATCATTGCCGTATATCTGGTCACAAAGGTTTCAGACGGACTGATCGAAGGTTTGAAGTTTTCAAAAGCCGTGCATATCATTACGGACAAGCCGGAGGCAGTTGCCCGTATGATCATAGAGGATATGGATCGTGGAGTAACCGGCATCAGTGCAAAAGGCATGTATTCCGGCCAGGAAAAACTGATGCTTTACTGTGTGGTAGGAAAGAAGGAACTGGTTCAGCTGAAAGAAAACATCGATGAGATCGATCCTAAAGCATTTGTGATCGTAGGGGATGCCAGGGAGGTACATGGGGAAGGTTTTATAGAAAGATAGGAAAAATATACAAAAATCACACAAAAAATT
This sequence comes from uncultured Blautia sp., assembly GCA_900541985.1. GTDB lineage: Bacteria > Bacillota > Clostridia > Lachnospirales > Lachnospiraceae > Blautia_A. The sequence continues at coordinate 9,625 of UQLX01000017.1, forward strand.
GTAACAAATTTTGGATTTCCTCTTTTATTTTTGGTGATATTGTATTAAAATAGCTTTATGTACAGGTTTTCTTTATGGGAAAAGAGAAGAAACATGCAGAATGCGTGAGAAGGGATGTTAGCAGATGATATCAAATCAGGTACTTCAGAATACCCTGGAAGGGTTAAAAGAAATATCCAGAATCGAGTTTTGTGTCATAGATACGGAAGGCAAGGTTTTGGCATCCACATTTTCAGATTTTTCAGTTCAGCCGGGAGATGTACAGGCATTTGTAGAATCTCAGGCAGACAGCCAGCTTGTGAAGGGGTATCAGTATTTTAAGGTATGTGATGACTACCAGCTTGAATATGTTCTGGTGGCACATGGAGATGATGAGGATACCTACATGGTTGGTAAGCTTGCGGCGTTCCAGATCCAGAATCTGATCGTTGCCTATAAGGAGCGGTTTGATAAAGACAGCTTCATCAAGAATCTTTTGCTGGATAACCTGCTTCTGGTGGATATCTATAACCGTGCGAAGAAGCTTCATATTGATGCAGATGTGCGCCGTGTGGTTATGATCATGGAACTGGAACAGGAAAAAGACCATAATTCCATGGAGGTGGTAAAGAGTCTGTTCAGCAATAAGCCAAAGGACTTTATCACAGCCGTAGACGAGAGAAGCATCATTGTTGTAAAACAGCTTGAGGATGGAGAAAATTACAGTGATATGGACAAGCTTGCCCGCATGATCCTTGATACTCTTGGATTTGGTCCGGACAGCGGAGTTCATATTGCATATGGAACGATCGTAAATGAACTGAAAGAGGTTTCCCGCTCTTACAAAGAAGCGAGAATGGCTCTTGACGTAGGCAAGATCTTCTTTGGTGACAAAGATGTGATCGCATACAGTTCACTGGGAATCGGCAGACTGATCTATCAGCTTCCTATTCCGCTGTGTAAGATGTTCATAAAAGAAATCTTTGAAAATAAATCACCGGATGATTTTGACGAAGAGACTCTGGTGACAATAGATAAATTCTTTGAGAACAGCCTGAACGTTTCGGAGACATCCAGACAGCTTTATATTCACAGAAATACCCTGGTATATCGTCTGGATAAGCTGCAGAAGAGCACAGGACTGGATCTCAGAGTATTTGAGGATGCGATTACATTTAAAATTGCGCTGATGGTCGTAAGATACATGAAGTATATGGAAACACTGGAATACTGAAAATAATAAAAAAGAATCTTCTGTATACAGGAGATTCTTTTTTTAATACAGAGATTAGTAATAAAACCTTGAATTCATTTTCTCTTTCCTGTACAATAAAACCCGGTAAGCAAAAAAGAAATCAAAAAACACTTGAAATTTACATGGAAATATGTTACAACATTGTTACAAAAGCGTTAAAATGTTGATTCTGCAATAGAAGGAGGAACATATGATAGATTTAATTGATGTAAGTAAGTCATACGGAAAAGGCCTTCCGGCTGTGAACCATGCCAACTTACATGTAGATAAAGGAGAATTTGTGTTTGTGGTGGGAAGCAGCGGCTCCGGTAAGTCCACACTTATTAAGCTTCTTATGAAGGAGCTGGATACCACCAGCGGACAGCTGATCGTCAGCGGGGAGCGTCTGGAAACTATGAAACATCGCCGTGTTGCGAAATATCGCAGGAAGCTGGGCGTAGTGTTCCAGGATTTCCGGCTTCTCAAAGACCGTAACGTATACGAAAATGTGGCATTTGCACAGCGGGTGATCGGAAGACCGGGAAAGGTGATCCGCAGAAGAGTTCCCGAGGTTCTTCAGGAGGTAGGTCTTGCAGGTAAATACAAATCCTATCCGGATGAGCTTTCCGGTGGAGAGCAGCAGAGAGTGGCTCTTGCCAGAGCTCTTGTAAACCGTCCCGATATCCTTCTGGCAGATGAACCGACAGGTAATCTGGATCCTCAGACAGCGGAGGAGATCATGAACCTGATCGCGGAGATCAACGAACGAGGCACGACGGTACTGGTGGTAACTCATAACAAAGATATTGTAAACGCAATGAAAAAAAGGGTAGTTACCATGAATGAGGGCGTCATTGTCAGCGACGAGAAAGAAGGAGGATATCATGAGGCCTAGTACAATATGGTTTACCCTGAAACAGGGTATTAAAAATATAAAAAGAAACTGGATGTTTTCACTTGCATCGATACTGACAATGGCTGCATGTATTTTTCTGGTAGGAGTTTTTTACTCTATCGTGAATAATGTGGATAACATTGCGCATAAGGTAGAACAGGAAGTCCCCATTACTGTGTTTTTTGAGGAAGGGACTACTCAGGAGCAGATCGATGCCATCGGGGAACAGATCAGACAGAGACCTGAGGTGGAAAATATTGTATTCAAGTCTGCCGAGGAAGCATGGAATGATTTTAAAGATCAGTATTTCCAGGGATCTGAAGCTGCAGAAGGGTTTAAGGATGATAATCCTCTTGTAAATTCGGCAAACTATCAGGTTTATATGAACCAGATCGAGATGCAGTCAGACCTGGTAACCTATATTCAGGGACTGGAGCATGTCCGTGAGGTCGAACAGTCCGAACAGGCTGCAAAAACTCTTGGAAGCTTTAACCGTCTGGTTTCCATTGCTTCTATGGTAGTGATCGGACTCCTTGTACTGATTTCTATTTTCCTGATCCATAATACGATTTCTGTGGGCGTGTCTGTTCGTAAGGAAGAAATCGGGATCATGAAGTATATCGGTGCGACAGATGGTTTTGTACGCGCGCCTTTTGTAATGGAAGGTATCGTGCTGGGAGTGATCGGTGCGGCGATCCCTCTGACTGCCTTATATTTTCTGTATAACAGTGCGGTAGAATATGTACTGGTTAAATTTAATGTACTGACTGGTGTGGTTGATTTTATTCCGGTACTTGAAATCTATAAGACACTTCTTCCTATCGGACTTGGACTTGGAATCGGAATCGGTCTGATCGGAAGCTTCTGGACAACCAGAAAGCATTTAAGAGTCTGAAAATTAATTTTTGAATTTTTATGCGGCATAAGGTGCTGCCCGCAATAACAGGGCAGTGCATTGTGCCGCTTGTCTGTTACGGGAGGTGCTGAAGAGATGAAAAAAGAATTCATAAAGGGAATCGCGGCAGGAGTAGCTTTTTCTGTGGCAGTGGGAGCAGGCGGTTACCTGGGGTATAAGACAAGAGATAATAGTGTGCTTTCGGACACAGAGCATGTGCAGAAACTGAAATATCTGGAACACCTTATTGAACAGGATTATCTGGGAGATGCGGATAAAGAGCAGCTGGCAGAGGGGCTTTATGCAGGACTTATCTATGGACTGGGAGATGCCTATTCCAGATATTATACAGAAGAAGAATATAAACAGGAAACCTCCAGTACTTCGGGATCCTACGTCGGCATTGGAGTTGGGATGCAGAAAAATCAGGAAGGCGGCGTGGTCATAGCAGAATGTTATGAAGGCGGCCCCGGGGATCGCGCAGGATTGAAAACAGGAGACATTATCAGTGCTATTGATGGAACGGATATTACAGATATGGAAGTTTCTGATGTAGTGGAAATGATTCGGGAGGAAGGAAGAGAACAGGCTGTTCTGACTGTTCACCGCCAGGACGAAGATCAGGCGCTGGAGATTACTGTGGAGATTACAGATGTGGAACTTCCGTCAGTTTTTGAGGAAATGCTGGAAAATAAAGTTGGATACATGAGGATCTCTCAGTTTACAGATGTAACTCCGGAACAATATCAGGAGGCTTTTCAGGCTCTGGAAGATCAGGGGATGGAAAAGCTTGTGATCGACCTCAGAGGAAATCCGGGAGGTCTTCTGACTTCTGTCTGCAACATTCTGAATCATATTTTGCCGGAAGGGCTGATTGTATATACGGAAGATAAATACGGAAACCGCAGTGAAGAAAAGTCCGAAGGAAAAACAGCTCTGGATATTCCGCTGGCGGTACTGGTAAATGAAAACAGTGCCAGTGCTTCGGAAATTTTCGCGGGAGCGGTAAAGGATTATGGGATCGGAACCATTGTGGGGACCACTACATTTGGAAAAGGTGTGGTTCAGGAGCTGCTTCCTCTGAATGACGGAAGCGCAGTAAAGCTTACCATATCCAATTATTATACCCCAAAGGGAAATTCGATTCAGGATGTGGGTATCCATCCTGATGTGGAGGTGAAACTGAATCCGGAGCTTTTAAATAAAGAAGAAATTGCTCACGAGGAGGATAATCAGCTTCAGGAAGCACTTAAGATCCTGGAAAAGAGCAACACGGCAGACAGTAATTCATGAGAAATGTGCCGGTATTTTGCAGAGGGTTTTTGTTGCAGGAGACCAACTTCAATGGTATGATAAGGGTGTAGCAATTTTGCAGTGCGCCATGCCGGAGAGCGTGACGGGAAAGGAAAAAGTATGAGAGAATATGTGATCACAACCGACAACAATGCAGATCTTCCGGAAGAATATTATACAGAACACGGAGTAGGCTGTATGTACCTCAGCTATACAATGGATGACATTCATTATTCTCATGAGAATTTTTTGCCGGAGAAAGATTTTTATGCAAAAATGAGACAGGGAGCCATGCCTACCACAGCACAGGTGAATCCTCAGGAAGCCAGAAGCGTATTTGAACCTTATCTGAAAGATGGAAAAGATATTCTTCATATTGCTTTTTCTTCCGGATTAAGCGGAACCTATAACAGCTGCCGGATCGCAGCGGAGGAGCTTATGGAAGAATATCCAGAAAGAACGATTACAGTCGTTGATTCACTGGCGGCATCTCTGGGACAGGGACTGCTTGTGCACCTTGCCCAGAAAAAGAAAGAAGAAGGCGTCAGTATGGAAGACGTAGCCCGATGGACAGAGGAGAACAAAAATCATATGGTTCATCTGTTTACAGTCGATGACCTGAATCATCTGTACAGAGGCGGACGTGTATCAAAAACCACGGCAGTTCTTGGGGGAATGTTGAACATCAAGCCGATACTTCATGTGGATGAAGAAGGACACCTGATTCCTGTTGGCAAGATCCGGGGACGAAAAAAATCACTTCTGGAACTGGCTGCACTTATGGACAAACAGATCGGAAGCTACGGGGAATCCTGTGATACCGTATTTATCAGCCACGGAGACTGTCTGGAGGAGGCTGAATTTCTGGCATCAAAAATAAAAGAGAAATACAGGATTAAAACAGAGATTATCAATTATGTGGGCGCAGTGATCGGAGCGCACTCCGGACCGGGAACCATGGCGCTGTTTTTTGTGGGTGATGTAAAATAAATGTAACAATTTGATAATATTTCGTAAAAAAAGCTTGCTTTTTCTTCAATTTTTCCGTAAAATAATAGAGACGCTATAGAACGTTGGGGAAAGGATGGAGAAAATGAATCGAGAACGAAAAGGAAAAGGAATAACTGCATTTCTTCTGGCCGTGCTTATGATGATTTCTACTGTTTTCTGTACAGAAATACCGGTAAGTGCATACTCTTTTAAAAATACCATTGCCAAAAGCCGTATTACAACAACTGTTGTGAGTTCGGGAAGCTATTCTATAAAGATCAAATGGGATAAATCCCGCCTTGCAAATAACTATGCAATTTACAGAAAAACGGGAAATCAGTCTTTTAAAAGAATAAAAACAGTAAATAAACATACTTTTAGTTATATTGATAAAAATCTGGTTTCTGGTACTCAGTATGAGTATGCTGTTCGTGGCTTGAGAAAAGAAGGCGGCGGAAAAGAAGTGTTAAGTAAATACAAAACTGTAGCCGCAGTTACCCGTCCTGCCCGAATGAAACTGGGCAGTATAAGTGCCAAAGCAGACTCCAGTAATCAGGTTACAGTATCCTGGAAAAAATCAGGAAAGGCAGATGGTTATCAGATATATCGAAAAGCGTCCGGCCAGAAATGGAGATTGCTGGCAGATGTTTCTCCCGATACAGTTAAATATGTGGATAAAAAAGCGTCTGCCAATACAAAATATGTATATACGATACGTGCATATAAAAAATTGGGAAACCAGAAATTACTGGCAGACTACCGGGAAGGAAAAAAAGTAATAGAGAGTAACCTTGTTCAGACACCGCCAACAGCGTGTCCGAAGTTTAATTCAGCCCAGAAAGAGGTTATGAAAAAAATTCTTTACGCAGTAGAGACAGGCGGACAGGTCTATGGAAATCAGGACTATGCGGATTTTACACAAGCGTATACCAACAGTGGTGCAGAACATGCTATTACCATTGGAGCCGGGCAGTGGTATGCGACAGAAGCACAGAGACTTCTCAAACTGATCCATACAAAAAGCCCTGCTACATGGAAAAAATATGATAAAGACAATGCTGTATGGAAGGATGTATGTAATCAGAACTGGAATACATATAAGCTCAGTAAAAACCACGATAAAGCAAAGCGTATTATAAATATTATTAAATCTCCTGCTGGAATTAAATGTCAGGATCAACTGATGTATGAACAGATTAATGAGATGGAGGCAGAAATCCGTAAGCTTGGGATTACCGAGCCAAAATCTGTTGGTATGTTCATCAATATCCGTCATCAGGGCGGCTACGGTGCGGTGACTCGTGTACTTCGTAAAACAAAACGACCGGTGAATCTGGATAATATTTTTGCAGCGCTAAAGACAGATACCGGAAATCAGGTAGGAACCTACCGTACAAGACAAGATAAGGTTTATACCTGGCTGAACAAATATATGTAATAAATATTGAAACTATTGTATTTATCATAAAAAAGTGATATGATTAGATAAATTGAATAAGAAGAACAACAGGTGCCGGAGATGATCCGGATAATAGGGAAACAGGTGTGAATCCTGTACGATCTCGTCACTGTATTTAAGGAGTATGGAGCTGTGTATGTTATATACAGTCACTGGGAAACCGGGAAGGCTGCTTCATATGATGATCTATAAGCCAGGAAACCTGCCTGTTGTTGGTACGGGGACTGGAGTCCCGGATCACGAGTAATTGGTTGTACCGCGCATTTCCGCAGGCCTTTTACCTTTTTGTAGAAGGCTTTTTTCTTGCAAAAGAAGAATTTTGTGAAAAAACAGGCAGGAAATTTTTCTCCGTACATTTTTATTCAGTTTGGAGCAGACTGCAGACAGTCGGGCGGCTCTGCTTAGACAGTGTAAGAATAAGGAGGAAAAATCATGAAAAACAAAACAGTAAAAGCACTGGTATTACTGATGACTGCAACAACGGTATCTATGATGGGATCTGCAAGTATTTTTGCTTCCGAAGCAGAAGCGGATGCGGCAGTAGAAGCTGCGGCAGAGGAAAGTACAGACACGGAAACCGGAGATGCAGATCAGGAAGCTGCCGATCATGTGGCGGCGCTTATTGATAAGATCTATGTTCAGGAAAGAACAGAAACCACAGATGAGGACTGCAAAGCTGCAAAGGAAGCATGGGATGCACTGACAGATGCACAGAAGGAAATGGTAGAAGGCGAGTCTGCAAGCCCGGATTATTTCGGACTGGATACGGGAGACGCTTCTGCAGACGATCCGCGTAATGCAGATGAGATTGGTGAAAACGAGCTTCTGGTGGTAAGCTTTGGTACTTCTTATAATGACAGCCGTGCAGAAGACATCAGGGGAATTGAGGATGCACTTCAGGAGGCTTATCCGGACTGGGCGGTAAGAAGAGCCTTTACAGCACAGATCATTATCAATCATGTACAGGCAAGAGACGGAGAAGTGATTGATAACATGCAGCAGGCGCTTGACCGTGCAGTGGAAAATGGTGTAAAAAATCTTGTGGTACAGCCAACGCATCTGATGCATGGTGCAGAGTATGATGAAATGACAGAAGCTCTGGAAGAATATCAGGATAAATTTGAGTCCGTTGCTATTGCAGAACCAATGCTTGGTGATGTGGGAGACGACGCTACTGTGGTCAATGCAGACAAAGAAGCTGTTGCAAAGGCTGTTACGGATGCTGCCGTTGCAGATGCCGGATTTGACAGCATGGAAGCTGCAGCAGAAGATGGTACTGCTTTTGTGTTCCTGGGACATGGAACCTCCCATACGGCAAAGGTAAGCTACAGCCAGATGCAGACTCAGATGGAAGAACTTGGATTCGCCAACGCATTTATCGGGACCGTTGAAGGGGAACCGGAAGATACTGCATGTGAAGCAGTGGTTGAAAAAGTAAAAGAAGCCGGATACAAGAACGTTATTCTTCGCCCGCTTATGGTAGTTGCAGGAGATCATGCAAATAATGATATGGCAGGCAGCGAAGAAGATTCCTGGAAGAGTATGATGGAAGCATCCGGTGCTTTTGAGTCTGTAGACACACAGATCGCAGGTCTGGGAAGAATCGATGCAGTAAAAGATCTTTATGTAGAGCATACAAAGGCGGCAATAGATTCTCTGGAAACAGAAGAGAACGCAGCGGAAGAAGAAACTGCAGAAACAGCAGAAGAATAAAAAAATCAACAGACTGCAGCTTATGGCAGTCTGTTTTTTTGAAAGGAGATATTTCTTATGAAACGAAAACTTGTGATGATATTATGTGCCGTATGCACGATTTCTATGGCAGGAAGCAGCCTGGTACTGGCAGAGGAAGAGAAGACGGAAATTTCCCGGGAAAGTGAAGAGGCGAAAGAGGATTCCGCCGGAGAAACAGCAGATGCGGTACCTGAGGACGGTGTCTATACGGCAGAATTTGACACAGACAGCAATATGTTTCATGTAAATGAAGCAAATGACGGAAAAGGAACACTGACGGTCAAAGACGGAAAAATGACGATCCATGTAAGCCTGGTATCGAAAAGCATTGTAAATCTGTTAGTGGGAACTGCAGAGGATGCACAAAAAGAAGGCGCAGAGATCCTGGAGCCTACCACAGACGAGGTGACATACAGCGACGGATATAAAGAGGAAGTCTTTGGATTCGACATTCCGGTTCCTGCGCTGGATGAAGAGTTCGACTGTGCCCTCCTTGGAAAAAAGGGCAAATGGTACGATCATAAGGTAAGTGTCTCCGAGCCGGTACCGGCAGAGGAAACTGCAGAAAAAGAGGAAGCATCTATTGGCACTACAGTGGAAGAGCTGAAGCTGGAAGACGGAAACTATACGGCAGAGGTCACTCTGGAAGGCGGTTCCGGAAAGGCAACTGTGGAAAGTCCGGCAAAACTGGAGATCAGGGATGGAAAGGCAATCGCAGAACTGATCTGGAGCAGCCCCAACTATGATTACATGATCGTAGATGGAGAAAAATATGAGATGACCAACACAGAGGGAAATTCAACCTTTGAAATTCCGGCTGCAGCTTTTGATACTGCCCTGGCGGTAAAAGCTGATACCGTTGCCATGAGCGAACCCCATGAAATCGACTATACACTGCAGTTTGACTCTGCATCCATAGAAAAGGCAAAATAATATGAAAAAAATAATGACCTGTCTGCTGATGAGTTTTTTTCTGCTTGTATGTGCCTGTCCGGTCCAGGCAGAAGAAAAGGAAAATACTTATACGGAAATAGGGGGACTTACGTTTGATCACAGCATGGAGCTTACCTATGCGGAACAGTTTTCTGTGGATTATTACAGGGACGGCTATGCATTGATCACCATTGCAGAGGAAGGACAGTTTCTGGTAGTCCCGGAAGGAAAAGAAGCGCCGGAAGGTCTGGACAAAAATATTACGGTGATCCAAAAACCTGTAGAAAATATCTATCTGGTGGCAACCTCTGCCATGAATCTTTTCTGTGCTCTGGACGGTCTGGATCATATCAGCCTGTCAGGAACCGATGCGGACGGCTGGTATATTGAGGACGCAAAAAAAGCGCTGGAGGACGGAAGAATTTCATTTGCGGGAAAATACAGTGCTCCGGACTATGAGCTGATCCTGGACAAACAGTGTGGCCTGGCGGTAGAATCAACGATGATCTACCATATGCCGGAGGTAAAAGAAAAACTGGAACAGTTCGGGATTCCGGTTCTTGTGGAACATTCCAGCTATGAATCTCATCCGCTGGGACGAACAGAATGGCTGAAGCTATATGCGGTGCTTCTGGATAAAGAGGAGGACGCTGAGAAGCTGTTTCAGGAGCAGGCGGAGAAGCTGGAAAAAATAGAGGACAGTCGAAATACAGGAAAAAAAGTGGCATTTTTTTATATCAATTCAGTAGGCTCTGTGAATGTGCGGAAATCTAACGATTATGTGGCAAAAATGATCGATCTGGCCGGAGGAGAATACATTTTTCAGGATCTTGGAAAAGACGACAATGCACTTTCTACCATGAACATGCAGATGGAGGAATTTTATGCCTCTGCCAAAGATGCGGATTATATTATCTATAACAGCACCATTGACGGTGAACTGACAGACATTTCCCAGCTTTTGTCAAAAAGCTCCCTTCTGGGAGACTTTAAAGCCGTAAAAGAGGGAAATGTATGGTGTACAGAGCAGAATCTGTTTCAGGAGACCCTGGAGTTGGGAACCATGATCGAAGATATCCATACCATGCTGATCTCAGAGGATAAAGAACTGGATTCTCTGACCTTTATGCACAAATTGAAATAAATCATTGACACAGGAAGGATAAACGCATGCATAAAAAGCTACATATCAGATACTGGGCGTCCTTTGGGCTGCTGGTCCTGATGCTGATCTTATTTATCATATGGAACATCAATTCCGGAAGCATCCCTATTTCCGTCAGGGAAATTCTTGAGATTCTGTTTCTGGGAGGAGGGGAGGAAACTGCACGGAATATTGTGTGGGAGATCCGGCTTCCAAGGATCCTTTCCGCAGTGATCCTTGGCGGCGCGCTGTCCGTATCCGGATTCCTGCTCCAGACTTTTTTCGGGAATCCCATTGCCAGTCCCTTTGTACTTGGCATTTCTTCCGGTGCAAAACTGGTGGTATCTCTTGTTATGATCTTTCTTCTGGGCAGATCCATGGTGGCTTCTTCCGCAGTCCTGATCCTGGCAGCCTTTGCAGGCTCTATGATCTCCATGGGATTTGTACTTCTTGTGGCAAAGAAAGTAAAGCTGATGTCAGCTCTGATCATCAGCGGCATCATGATCGGATATATCTGTTCTGCCATTACGGATTTTGTGATCACTTTTGCAGATGATTCAAATATCGTAAACCTTCACAACTGGTCCATGGGAAGCTTTTCCGGAATGAGCTGGGAGAATGTAAGGGTGATGGCTGTGGTGGTACTGCTCTCCTCCCTGATCGTATTTTTGATGTCCAAGCCCATCGGAGCCTATCAGCTGGGAGAAGGCTACGCCCAGAATATGGGAGTGAACATTAAAGTATTCCGGGTGGCTCTTATCCTGCTGTCCAGTATCCTCTCTGCCTGCGTGACCGCATTTGCAGGCCCGATCTCCTTTGTAGGGATTGCTGTTCCTCATCTGGTAAAAAGCCTTCTCAAAACAGCAAAACCGCTTCTGGTGATACCGGCCTGTTTTCTGGGAGGCGCTGTATTCTGTCTGTTCTGTGACCTGATCGCCAGAACTGCCTTTGCCCCTACGGAACTCAGTATCAGCTCCGTAACGGCGGTGTTTGGTGCGCCGGTTGTTATCTATATCATGATCCGAAGAAAGAGGTCTGCGCAATGAATGAATTTTATGTACATACAGAACAGATGACGGTAGGATATGACGGAAAGCCTCTGATCCGGAATATCGAGATCCGTCTGAAAAGAGGAGAGATCCTGACTTTGATCGGGCCGAACGGAGCCGGCAAGTCCACAATTCTCAAAAGCATGACAAGACAGCTGAAGCTGGTAGGGGGAACCGTTTATCTGGGCGGGAAACAAATGAGCCGCATGTCAGGAAAAGAAGTGGCGAAAAAGCTGGCAGTCGTTATGACCGAAAGAATCCGCCCCGAACTGATGACCTGTGAGGATATTGTGGCAACCGGACGTTACCCTTATACCGGAACCCTGGGGATCCTCGGAGAAAAAGACTGGGAAAAGGTTCACGAGGCCATGGAGCTGGTTCATGCGCTGGATTTCAAAGACCGGGATTTTACAGCCATCAGCGACGGACAGCGCCAGAGGATCCTTCTGGCAAGAGCCATTTGTCAGGAGCCGGAGATCATAGTTCTTGACGAGCCCACTTCATTTCTGGATATCCGCCATAAGCTGGAGCTTCTGGCCATTCTGAAAAACATGGTGGTCCGGAAAAAAACAGCAGTGCTGATGTCCCTCCATGAGCTGGATCTGGCACAGAAGATATCCGATCATGTGATCTGCGTCCATGGAGACCAGATTGAAAAATATGGTTCTCCTGAAGATATCTTTACTTCGGAATATGTGCACCATCTTTACGGAATCACAACAGGAAGCTACAATGCCGCTTTTGGATGTCTGGAAATGGATCCTCCAAAAGGGAAACCGGAGGTTTTTGTGATCGGAGGAAACGGAAGGGGAATCCCTGTTTACCGGAAACTGCAGCGTGCCGGAATCCCGTTTGCAGCCGGGATCCTTCATAAAAACGATATGGATCATGAAGTGGCAAAGGTTCTTGCGGCAGAAGTAATAGAAGAAGAGCCTTTTTCCATGATCAGTGAAGAAAATTTCCGGAGAGCAGGAAAACTGATGGAAACCTGCAGCCGCGTGATCTGCTGTGTGGATGTATTTGGGCCTGTTAATGAAAAAAATCGTCAGCTGATGAAACTGGCAGAAGCTTCCGGAAAGCTGGAAAAAAGCTAAAAAGCCCCCTGCTTTTTACAAAACTGTGAACAATTTCTCACAGACTTGTACAGAGTGGGGGATTTTGTTATAATGAAACATCAGAAGAAAGAGTTTTATAGAAAGAAACAGGTGTTTTCATGGCAAATACAGTACAGCAGAAAAAGCTGGCTGAGCAGAAAAAAAGAAAAAAGAGATCTGCGGGCAGACAGAAGGTTGATTATTATGATTACAGCCTTCTGGCAGTGGTAATCCTTCTGACCTGCTTCGGCCTGATCATGCTTTACAGTACCAGTTCCTATATGGCAGAGGTGAAGTATGGGGACGATATGTATTTTTTCAAGAAGCAGGCATTTATCAGTGCAGGATGCATTGTGCTGATGATCATTATATCCAGGATTGATTATCATATCCTGACGAGATTTGTGACGGTTCTGTATGCCGCAGCCTTTATATTGATGGCTATGGTACGTTTTACCCCTCTGGGAGTCCGTGTAAACGGAGCAAAAAGATGGCTGAAGCTGGGAATCCAGTTCCAGCCTTCGGAGATTGCCAAGATTGCGGTGATCGTCTGTCTGCCCTATATGATTGTAAAAATGGGAAAGCAGGTACAGACCCTGAAGGCGTGTATGATCCTGGGGCTGGCCGGCATCATTCTGGCAGGCGGCGCTTATGTTTTTACAGATAACCTGAGTACGGCAATCATTATTTTTGGTATTACAGCCGGGCTGATTTTTGTAGCCCATCCAAAAGTCAGGATCTTTCTTTATATTGCGGGAGTGGGGCTGGTTCTGGTGGCAGCCCTGGTACTGTTTTTGAATGCAACGGTAGATCCCGCCACCAATGAGAATTTCCGTATCGGACGAATTCTGGTATGGCTTCATCCGGAGGATTTTGCAGATGGAGACGGGTATCAGACGCTTCAGGCTCTTTACGCCATCGGATCCGGAGGACTTATGGGAAGAGGCCTGGGAAACAGTATTCAGAAGTTGGGAAGTGTTCCCGAGGCACAGAATGATATGATCTTTTCTATTGTTTGTGAAGAACTGGGAATACTGGGAGGAATTATGGTGCTCCTTTTGTTTTCCTATCTTCTTTACCGACTGTTTTTTATTGCACAGAACGCACCGGATATGTTCGGTTCTCTGATGGTGACGGGAGTATTTATCCATATTTCCCTTCAGGTGGTCTTTAACATAGCCGTTGTGGTAAACCTGATGCCAAACACAGGAGTCACCCTGCCGTTTATCAGTTACGGAGGTACTTCCATTGTGTTCCTGATGTCGGAAATCGGTCTGGCATTAAGTGTTTCCCGGAAAATCAGATTTCAGGATATATAAAAAACAGAAGAAGCTCCGGAAAGGGAGAAAATACCGGAAATCTATTGACAAAAATCTGTACAGAATATATACTTTCCACATCAAAGTATCATTTTGGATAAAAGGAGAAGAGAGTAATGTTAGAAGAAATGAGAAAAATGATCGCAGAGCAGTTAAGCTGTGATGAAAATGAGATCACAGCAGACACTTCTTTTAAGGATGATCTGGGAGCGGATTCTCTGGATCTGTTTGAACTGGTAATGGCACTGGAGGATGAGTACAATATCGAGATTCCGGCAGAAGAGCTTACGGATCTGGCTACTGTAGGCGATGTGATCGAATATCTGAAAGGCAGAGGCATCGAAGCATAATTGAGAAAAATTCCCTGAGGCAGAGATGTCTCAGGGTCTTTCATTGATAAGACAAAATAAATGGGAAGAGGAGAACCATCATGACAAAGTTAAGAACAAGATTTGCACCGAGCCCAACAGGAAGAATGCATGTGGGAAATCTGCGTACAGCCCTTTATGCATACCTGATCACGAAACATGAGGGAGGAGATTTCATCCTCCGTATCGAGGATACCGATCAGGAACGTTATATGGAGGGAGCGGTGGACATTATTTACCGCACCATGGAAAAAACAGGCCTGCTTCATGATGAAGGACCGGATAAAGATGGCGGCGTAGGTCCTTATGTACAGAGCGAGCGTCAGGCCTCCGGTCTTTACCTGAAATATGCGCAGCAGCTGATTGATCAGGGAGATGCCTACTATTGCTTCTGCGGACAGGAGGAACTGGAATCCATGAAGCGTGTGGTTGCAGGCAAGGAAATTTCCATTTATGACAAACGCTGCCTGAATCTTCCGAAGGAAGAGGTGGAGAGACGTCTGGCAGCAGGAGAGCCTCATGTGATCCGTTTTAACATGCCGACAGAGGGAACTACCACTTTCCATGACGTGATTTATGGAGATATCACTGTAAATAATGAGGAGATGGAGGATCTGATCCTGATCAAATCTGACGGATATCCTACCTACAATTTTGCCAATGTGGTAGACGATCATCTGATGGGAATCACGCATGTGGTACGTGGAAATGAGTATCTGTCCTCTGCACCGAAATACAACCGTATCTATGAGGCGTTTGGATGGGATATTCCGGTTTATGTACACTGTCCGCTGATCACGAACGAGGAACACCAGAAGCTCAGCAAGCGTTCCGGACATTCCTCTTATGAGGATCTGGTAGATCAGGGCTTCCTGACAGAAGCAATCGTGAATTTTGTAGCGCTTCTGGGATGGAGTCCGCAGGAGAACAGAGAAATCTTTTCCCTGGAAGAACTGGTGGAGGCATTTGACTACCATCATATCAGTAAATCTCCGGCAGTCTTTGATATTCAGAAGCTTCGTTGGATGAACGGAGAATATATTAAAAAAATGGATCCGGAAGCTTTTTATGAAAAAGCGCTGCCGTATATGAAGGAAGTCCTGAAAAAAGAATACGATTTTCACAAGATTGCCGGAATGGTACAGACCAGAATCGAAGTATTTCCGGATATCCCGGCACTGATCGACTTCTTTGAGGAGGTTCCGGAGTATGATTCTGCCATGTACTGTCATAAAAAAATGAAAACAACAGAAGAGACATCTCTTGCTGTATTGAAAGAAGTTCTTCCTGTACTGGAGGAGCAGGAGGAATACAAAAATGATCCTCTCTTTGCAGCTTTAAGCGCTTTTGTAAAAGAAAAAGGCTATAAAAACGGATATGTGATGTGGCCGCTGCGTACTGCAGTGTCCGGCAAGCAGATGACTCCGGCAGGCGCTACAGAGATTATGGAGATCATTGGAAAAGAAGAAACTCTGAAACGTGTAAAAGCTGCGATTGAAAAACTCAGCTGAGAACGGAATATATGGAACGAAACTCATCTCAAAAACGGGCGATCGCCCACCTGTCAGGTCCTATGATGGTTCTGGCAGGCCCCGGATCGGGGAAAACCTCAGTAATTGTGGAAAGAACCGCATATATGACGCAAAAAGGCGGGATTTCTCCGGCCTCTGTTCTTGTTGTGACTTTTTCCAGAGCGGCTGCAAAAGAAATGAAAGAAAGATTCCTGAAGTTTACAGGGCTGGAGCATACACCGGTTACCTTTGGTACCTTCCACGGAGTGTTTTATGCGATTCTGAAGCAGGCCTATGGATTTACGGCTGCAAATATTTTATCAGAGGAGGAAAAAAACGGAATCCTGAAAGAAATGATTCTGGAATATGGAGGAGATCTGGCTGAGGAAGGAGATTTTTCAGACGAGCTTGCAAAAGAAATCAGTGTGGTAAAAGGAAGCCGGATTTCACTGGAGCATTATTATTCTTCCTGCTGTCCGGATGAAATATTCCGACAGATCTACAGAGGATATTGCAATACCTGCAGCAAAAAAAGAAAACTGGATTTTGATGATATGCTTCTGTATTGCTATGAACTGTTTCAGAAGAGAGCGGATATCCTCGGCACATGGCAGAAAAAATTCCGATATATTCTGGTGGATGAATTTCAGGATATCAATCAGCTTCAATATGACATTGTCCGGATGCTGGCAAAACCGGAAGATAACCTGTTTATCGTAGGAGACGACGATCAGTCCATTTATCATTTCCGTGGAGCGAGACCGGAGATCATGTTGAATTTTACCAGGGATTATCCGGGGGCGGAGACGGTAGTGCTGGATATTAATTACCGTTGTACAAAACGGATCCTGTCTTCTGCCATGAATGTGATCGGTGAAAATAAAAAAAGATTTCGGAAAACTCTGTCTACGCCTAATCAGGAAGGCTCACCGGTACTTTTGCGGGAGTTTGCCAATCCCAGAGAAGAGTATCTGACTGTTGTGGGAGAACTGAAAGAACGGATAGAAAAAGGCGCGGATCTCAGAGATACGGCAATTCTTCTTCGGACAAATCAGGAAGCGGAAGGTCTGGTGGGAGCTTTGATGGAACGCGGGATTCCGTTTCAGATGAAGGAAACTCTTCCAAATCTTTTCCATCACTGGATCTGCAGGAACCTTCTGGCATATATGCGCCTTGCGGGCGGACAGAACAGACGCAGGAATTTTCTTGAGATTATGAATCGCCCCAACAGATACCTTTCCAGAGATGCCCTGGCAATTTCCGGAGAACTGTCTCTGGATCAGTTGAAGGAATATTATAAGGACAGGGACTGGATGTGCGACAGGATCACGACTCTGGAAACCCACCTTCGTATTCTGAACGGTCTTCCGCCCTATGCGGCAGTCAATTTTATCCGTAAGGGAATGGGGTATGAAGAATACTTGCAGGAATATGCACAGTATCGTAAAATAAAACCAGAAGAGCTTTTTGAAATTCTGGATCGCTTATCCGAAAGCGCCAGAAATATGGACAGCCTTCAGGCATGGGAGAAATATATTCAGGAGTATACGGAACGTTTGAACGAACAGGCGAAAAAACAGGAAAAAGATAAGGAAGGCGTTCTGATTTCCACACTTCACGGATCAAAGGGGCTGGAGTATGACCATGTATATATCCTGAATGTAAATGAAGGAAGCATCCCTTATAAAAAGGCAGTTCTGGAGGCTGCTCTGGAGGAAGAACGGCGTTTGTTTTATGTAGGTATGACACGGGCGAAAAAAACACTGCAGCTTTGTTATGTGAAACGTCAGTATGAAAAAACACGTGAGCCATCAAGATTTCTTAAGGAGGTTGGATTATGAAGGCAGTTGTATATGTAACAGAAATTCCACAGAAATATGAACGAAAAAACATGGAGCATCTGACAGGGGAAAAACTTCTGGAGACAGCGCTTTTTCAGGAATACGGGAAACAGCTTGCCTTTGAGCCAAGAGCAAAGGGCGAACATGGCAAACCCTTTTTTACCCTGCAGCCGAAGATCCATTACAATATCAGTCATTCCGGGAAATATGTGGTCTGCGTGATGGCTGCCCGGGAAGTGGGAATTGACATTCAGGAGCATAAAGAAACTAAGTATGAACGTATTTTGGAACGTCTGGTTCCGGCGGAAATGATCCAAGGGATTCTGGGTGCAGAAAATATGGTAAAGGAATTTTATGATCAGTGGGTTCTCCGGGAAGCCTATATTAAATGGACAGGGGAAGGATTTTCCAGAGACCTTAAGACAATCCCCATAGAAAGAGGCGGTTATGCCTTTCTTGATATTGATGATGGATACAGCTGTGCGGTCTGGGCAGGGGAAACGCCGGAGATTACAGTGAAGCAGGTAGAAGTAAGCCTTGAGTTTTGACTCAGGGCTTTTTTAAACAGTTATAGAGAAATCCGGTTTACCAGTAGTACAGGCATGCTTTTGATAAAAAGCACGGAATGAAAACGGGTTTGTCCACATATACTGGATGTAAAGAGAGGTGAGGAGCATAGAGGCCGGTCAGATTCTGAATTTGTTTTCGGGAAATATCAGGGAGCTTCTGGCACAGGCGGAGCTGGATTATGACAGGATCTGTGAGATTCGTCTGCGTGCAGGACGCCCGTTATTTCTGATTTATGACAAAGGAGAGTATTTTCTCAGAACCAGGGGAAAAGAACCGTATCTGGTTACAAAAGAGGATCTGAAGGAAACTCTGGAGTATATCAGCGGATATTCTCTTTATGCCTATGAGGATGAGATACGTCAGGGCTATATGAGTGTTCAGGGAGGACACAGAGTGGGAGTTACCGGTAAGGTAATACTGGATGGGGATCGGATCCGGGGAATGAAATATATTTCCTGCATTAATCTTCGGCTTGCCCATGAGATAAGAGGATGTGCAGATCCGGTTATGCCATTCGTACGAAAAGGAAAACGTATTTTTCATACATTGATCATTTCCCCGCCCGGATGCGGAAAAACCACTCTCCTGAGAGATATGATCCGCCAGCTTAGCAATGGGAGTGAAGAATATCCGGGAGTTACTGTAGGAGTGGTGGATGAGAGGAGCGAACTGGCAGGATGTTATCAGGGGATTCCACAGAATGATCTGGGAATCCGGACAGATATACTGGATGGCTGTCCAAAGGCGCAGGGGATGCAGATGCTGATCCGGTCAATGACTCCTTCTGTGGTGGCGGTAGACGAGCTGGGAAGAGAAGAGGATTACAAGGCAGTGGAATCCGTAATACACAGTGGCTGCAGACTCATTGCCACAGCTCATGGGGAAAGCCTGGAGGACATTTTTTCCGTCCCCCTTTTTTTCAGATTAAAAAAAATGCGTGTTTTCCAGAGATACATATTTCTGGAAAAGCATGACAGGGCTGGAATTATACGGGAAATATCTGACGAAAGAGGAAATCCATGCTGAAGGCAGCAGGGATTTTTTTAATTGCTGCCGCAGGAGCCGGCATGGGATTCAGTAAAAGCCGGGAACTGACGGTTCGGGAACAGCAGATAAAAAATTTTCTGCAGCTGGCAGGTTATCTGAAGGGAGCAGTACGATATGGAAATGCCTCTTTTCCGGAGGCATTTGAGGAGATCGCACGGCGATTTGAGGGAGAATACAGCGAATTTCTCCGAAAGGTTTCCAGAACTCTCCGGTCTTCTACAGGACAGACCCTGGGAGAAATATTTGGAACCTGTGCAAAGGAAAGCTTTGCACAGACTGCTTTTTCCAGAGAGGAAAAAGAATTGGTTTTTTCACTGGGAGAAAGGCTGGGATATCTGGATCGGGAAATGCAGCTCCGGCAGATAGAAGGATTTGAAACAGAGCTCTCTGCAATGCTCCTTATACTTAGAGAGGAGCTTCCGGAAAAGAAAAAGCTCTGCCGGAGCCTGGGAATCCTCGGAGGTCTTCTGCTGGGGATACTTCTGTGGTAGGAAAGGAGAAAAACTTGGAGGTCAGTATTATCTTCAAAATAGCGGCAGTGGGAATCCTTGTTTCTGTTCTTTCCCAGATCCTGAAGCACAGCGGAAGAGAGGAGCAGGCATTTCTGGTAAGCCTTGCGGGGCTTTTGATCGTTTTGTTCTGGATTGTCCCTTATATTTATGATCTGTTTGAAAGCATACAGACTCTGTTTGTGATGTAGGAGGACAGCTGGGAATGGATATTATAAAAATTTCCCTTCTGGGAGTATGTGGTGTGATACTTGGATTTTTTCTGAAAGGTACCAGACCGGAGTATGCGGCATTTGTGACAATGGGGATCGGCATTATGATCCTGGGGCTTGCAGTGGAAAAGATCCGGTATGTTTTTGAGGCCATTGAAAGGCTTCAGGACAGAATTCCACTGGACAGTGAATATCTGGTTACACTGATCAAGATGATAGGGATTACCTATATCGGTCAGTTCTCAGCCGGAATCTGCCGGGATGCCGGCTGTCAGGCGACGGCAGGGCAGATTGAGCTGTTCTGTAAGCTTTCCGTTATGGTATTGAGTATGCCTGTACTTATGGCTCTGCTGGATACGATACAGCAGTTTTTTGTATGAGCATTATGAAAATAAGACGCATAAATTTCTGTAAGATGCTGGTGTGGATGTTCCTGACGGTTTCTGTAATCGGAGCAGCACAGGTGTGGGCGGCAGATCCCATACAAAGTGGATCACAGCAGAAAGAAACCGGAGAGGAACTGACGGAAAATCTGGAACTGGATCAGGTACAGAAAATGCTGGATGGAATTCTGGGCGGAGACAGCTTCTCTTTAAAAGACGGATTAAAAAAACTGATGCGGGGAGAAGAGCCGGTTTCAGAAGAAATGGTGCAGAATTTTCTGAGGAATCTTTTCTTTTCGGGACTGGAACAGGAAAGGGATTTTTTTATCAGGATTCTCCTCCTGATTTTGGCAGGAGCCCTACTTACAGGTTTTGCGTCTGCCTTTGATAATGGACAGATTGCGGATATCAGTTTTTATGTGGTATATCTTGTATTTTTTATTATGCTGATGGATTCATTTTATGAGAAAGGCCGGAGGCTGGAAGAAATTATTTCCTGGATGTCAGAATTTATGAAAGCGCTGGCGCCGGCATATTTTATGACTGTGGCAGCTTCCTCCGGGGCAGTTTCTGCTGCTGTGTTTTATGAGGGAGTCCTTCTTCTTGCTTGGGTGATCCAGTGGATCCTTCTGAGCCTCCTGCTTCCGGGGGTGCAGCTCTATGTGCTGATACGGCTGGTAAATCATCTTTCCAGAGAAGAAATGCTGGGAAAACTGGCTGAGCTGTTAAACACAATGCTTCGATGGGGACTGAAGACGATTCTGGGGATTGTGACAGGACTTCAGATCATCCGGAATCTGTCTGCTCCGATCATGGATTCTCTGAAAAGAGGGATGATCGGGAAGGCAGCCGGAGCGCTTCCGGGAGTGGGGAATGCAGTAAGCACAGTGACTGAAATCGTATTGACGAGCGCGGTACTTGTACGAAACTGCCTGGGCATCATGATTCTGCTTGCATTTGCGGCGGCCGGAGCCGGATCAGTGCTCCATTATGGTTTCCTGTCTCTGGTATTCCGTTTTTTGTCTGCTGTGGCAGAGCCAGTGTCAGACAGACGGGTGGTGGAATGTCTTTCAACCATGGGGGAAGGCTTTGAACTTTTTCTGAAGATCCTTTTTACCGCACAGATACTCTGCATGCTGACATTTCTGATTATTATGGCGGGTGTCCGGGGAGGCAGTCTGTGAAAAAAGAACTTTACCAATGGATAAAAAACATTGCAGTTTTTTATATTCTTTTTACCACGGTACTGCATCTTGTACCAGATAAAAAATATGAGCGCTATATTCGTTCTTTTATGGGACTGCTTCTTATATATATGCTTTGCAGACCTGTTTTTGCAGTACTGGGAAACGGTACAGAGTTATTTGAAAATTTTGGTACGGTATTTCAGGAAGAGCAGCAGCTTATGAATGAGACGGAAGCGGAAAAGCTTCAGGCATTTTATCTGAAAAAAGGATATGAGGAAGCGCTTACGCTGGAAATATCCCGGACTCTGAAAAAAAACGGAATAAATATTACAGACATAGCAGTACATATAGAAGGAGAAGAAATTACAGTCGTACTGACGGCAGGGCAGAAGCTGACAGAGGAGCAGAAAGGGGGAATTCGGGATGAACTCCGGAAAGGCTTCGGGATTACAGAAAAAAACTGTCAGATCTTTACTGGAAAAAGTGACGGGAAAACAGTGGATGATGCTTCTTCTGCTGGGACTTCTCCTGACTGTGATCGCTCTTCCCGTACCGGACAGGAAAGCCGGGAACAGAAGCAGTGAGATACAAAAAGCAGAAATATCCGAAGAAAGAGGCGGTACGGAGCTTGAAGCAAGGCTTCAGGCGGTTCTGGAGGACACAGAAGGCGTGGGCAGGACCAGAGTGCTTCTTATGACGGGAGAGGATAAAGGATTTTACAGCTCCGGAAACACAGAGGTAACAGGGGTGCTGATCGTGGCTGAAGGAGCGGATAATTCCGTAACAGTTCAGAACATTCAGCAGGCGGTTATGGCATTATTTCAGATAGAAGCCCATAAAATTAAAATAATGAAAATGAAATGAGGAGTGTAAAGTGAAAAAAATCATGAAGAAAAATCAGGTGATCATCACCTCCCTGGCGATTCTTATCGCTGTGGCCGGATATCTGAATTTTGCGGATGTGGATCTGGGATTTAAGGATAAGGAGGCAAGCACGGACAGCAGCAGTATTCTTGAGCAGGTGGAGTACGATATTTCGGATGAAACAGCCCTTCTTGATGAGAACGGGGCAGATGGCGGGGAGGAGGAACTGCAGACCACAGGAACTCCCGGAGAAGCCGTACTTACCGGAGCCTCTGATTTTGCAGCTCAGGCAAAGCTTTCCAGAGAGCAGATCCGTTCTCAGAATAAAGCGGAGCTTCAGGAGATTATTGGAAATACAGAGATCAGTCAGGAGAAAAAACAGGAAGCTATCAATACCATGGTATCCATGACGGAGCTTACAGAAAAAGAGGCGGCAGCAGAGCTTTTGCTGGAAGCGAAGGGATTTGAAAACGTAATTGTAAATCTTACAGGAGAAACGGCGGACATTGTGGTTCCGGATAAAGATCTTGAAGATTCCAGGCGGGCACAGATTGAAGATATTGTGAAACGCAAAACCGGAATTGCGGCAGAAAATATTGTAATTACGCCACTGAACGGATCCTCAGATGATGCAGACGAAACGTCACAGGAAACAGCGGCAGAAGAGACTGCTTCTGAGGATATAATTCCGGAAGAGGAAAACTCCGGTTCAGAGGAGACCTCCGCCGGAACCGCAGAGGATTATGGCATAGAAACAGAGGGGATTTATGATTGAACAGAATAATATTTGAATGGGGGAGGCTGTTTTTTTCGCCTCCCTCCTCTTGACATGGCCTCCTCTTGTATACTAGAATGTGTTTGTTGTGCAAAAGAACGTAAATAATATGAGAGAAATATAAGAAACAGGAGGCTTTAACGTGTCCAAGTATGCGAAAGAGATAGAAAAAAGAAGAACCTTTGCCATCATTTCCCACCCTGACGCCGGTAAGACAACTCTTACAGAGAAATTTCTTCTTTATGGAGGCGCTATTAATCTTGCGGGAAGTGTAAAAGGAAAGGCAACAGCCCGTCATGCAGTTTCCGACTGGATGGAGATCGAGAAAGAGAGGGGTATTTCTGTAACCTCATCAGTGCTTCAGTTTCATTATGACGGTTACTGCATCAATATTCTGGATACCCCGGGACATCAGGATTTTTCAGAGGATACTTATCGTACTCTGATGGCAGCAGATTCTGCAGTGATGGTGATCGATGGGAGCAAAGGTGTAGAGGCTCAGACAAGAAAGCTGTTCAAAGTCTGCGTGATGCGTCATATCCCGATTTTTACTTTTATCAACAAAATGGACAGAGATGCAAACGATACTTTTGACCTTCTGGATGAGATTGAAAAAGAACTGGGGATTGCAACCTGCCCCATTAACTGGCCCATCGGCTCCGGTAAGAAGTTCCGCGGTGTTTATGACAGAAACACACATAAGGTACTGACTTTTTCGGATACCCAGAAGGGAACCAAAGAAGGCGTGATCGAGGAAATCGATATAGAAGATTCACGTCTGGATGAGATTGTAGATCCGGATCAGAAGGAACAGCTTATGGAGGAAATTGAACTTCTGGACGGCGCAAGCGCTGATTTTGACCAGGAACTGGTAAGTAAAGGAGAACTGACACCGGTATTTTTTGGTTCTGCCCTTACCAATTTTGGTGTGGAGACATTCCTGGAACATTTCCTTTCTATGACATCTTCTCCTCTTCCGAGAAAAGCAGAGGATCAGGAGATCGATCCGATGTCAGATGATTTTTCAGCCTTTGTATTTAAAATTCAGGCCAATATGAACAAGGCGCACCGGGACAGGATCGCGTTCATGCGGATCTGTTCCGGCAAATTTGATGCCTCTCAGGAAGTGTATCATGTGCAGGGGGATAAAAAAATGCGTCTGCTTCAGCCGCAGCAGATGATGGCAGAATCACGTCATGTGATAGAGGAAGCCTATGCGGGAGATATTATTGGAGTATTTGATCCGGGAATCTTTTCTATCGGAGACACCATCTGTGCGCCTGGAAAGAAATTTGCCTTTGAAGGGATACCGACTTTTGCTCCGGAGCATTTTGCCAGAGTGCGTCAGCTGGATACCATGAAGAGAAAGCAGTTCGTGAAAGGAATCAACCAGATCGCACAGGAAGGTGCGATCCAGATCTTTCAGGAATTTAATACCGGTATGGAAGAGATCATTGTAGGCGTTGTCGGTGTGCTGCAGTTTGATGTGCTGAAATATCGCCTGGAAAACGAATACAATGTGGAAATCCGTCTGGAAAATCTTCCTTATGAACATATCCGCTGGATCGCCAACAAGGATGAGGTGGATGTGGCGAAGATCACAGGAACCTCAGATATGAAAAAGGTTACAGACCTGAAAGGCAATCCGCTGCTTCTTTTTGTCAACGCATGGAGTGTGGGAATGACACAGGATCGTAATCCGGATCTCGTACTTACTGAATTCAGCAGATAAACAGGACAATAGAAATAAATGCTTTTATTTTCAGCGGAAATTTGATATACTAATCCTATGAATGTGAAACTGTCCGGGAAGGATCCGGACAGAGCTTTGCGAAACACGTATCAGATTCTGAATCCGTAGGAGGAGTTAATATGGCAGAAAAAAGAACAACCTATAAAATACAGGATGTAGGCGGCATTGGAGAGGTTAAGATCGCAGACGAGGTAGTGACCATTATTGCAGGTCTTGCAGCTACAGAGGTGGAGGGTGTTTCTTCCATGGGAGGGAATATCACCAATGAGCTGGTGAGCAAGCTGGGAATGAAGAATCTGTCCAAAGGCGTGAAGGTAACCGTTCTTGAGGGTGTCTGCACAGTTGATCTGACGCTGAATATTGATTTTGGAAAAAATATCCTTGATGTCAGCAAAAAGGTCCAGGATAAGGTAAAGACATCTATTGAGAATATGACCGGCCTTGAGGTTGCAGATGTAAATATCCGCATCGCAGGGGTAGATATGGAGAACGAAAAAGGAAAGTAACCCTTTCCTTTTTTCTTTATGAGGAGGAACTATGCGAAGAAGGGAACAGAGAGAACATATTTTCAAGCTGCTGTTTATGACACAGTTTAATGAAGAAGGAGAAATGCCGGAGCAGCTTTCCCTTTATTTTGATGGTCTGGAGGAGCTTACAGAGGAAGAGCAGACTTCCATGAAGCAGAAATATGACCATATTCTTGAGCATCTTGAGGAGATCGATCAGGAATTAAACGAATACAGCCAGGGCTGGAAGACAAGCCGGATGAACCGGGTGGATCTGACCGCACTGCGTCTTGCATATTATGAGATGAAGTTTGATGAGGACATCCCGGTGGGGGTTGCCATTAATGAGGCCGTGGAACTGGCCAAGCTTTTTGGAGGAGAGGATTCCGGTTCTTTTGTAAACGGAGTTCTTGGAAGGATTGCAAGCGGAAGGAAGGAGCCTGCACCTGTTAAGAGGACACATCGTCCAACACATCAGGCAAGGATTATCATCCGTTCTAAAAAGGACAAGAAAAACGAAAAATGAAAACCATTTATTCGGTAGGACAGGTAAACCGGTATGTAAAGAATATGTTTCTTCAGGACCTTATCCTGAAGAAAATATATGTAAAAGGAGAAGTATCCAACTGTAAGTATCATCCCAGCGGACATATTTATTTTTCCCTGAAAGACGGAACAGGCGTGATATCCTGTGTGATGTTTGCCGGTCACAGGAGAGGTCTGGCTTTTCGGATGAAGGACGGAGATCAGGTAGTGGCAGGCGGAGCTGTTGATGTTTATGAAAGAGACGGACGTTATCAGCTTTATGTCAGAGAAATCACCCAGGAAGGGGCAGGCGTTCTTTATGAACGCTTTCTTGCTTTGAAGAATCAGCTGGAGGAAATGGGGATGTTTGCCCGGGAATATAAGCAGCCGATTCCACGTTTTATCCATACTCTGGGAGTTGTGACTGCTCCTTCAGGAGCAGCTGTTCAGGATATCCGGAATATTTCTCTCAGGAGAAATCCCTATCTTCAGATCATCCTCTATCCGGCCCTGGTGCAGGGAGAGGGCGCGGCAGACAGCATTGTAAAAGGAATCCGCATGCTGGACCGTGCCGGGGTGGATGTGATTATTGTGGGGAGAGGCGGAGGCTCCATGGAGGATCTCTGGGCTTTTAATGAAGAAAAGGTTGCAAGAGCGATTTTTGACTGTCGCACTCCGGTGATTTCAGCTGTAGGGCATGAAACGGATTTTACCATTGCTGATTTTGTGGCGGATTTACGGGCGCCTACACCTTCTGCAGCGGCAGAGCTGGCTGTGGATCAGTATGGAAAGCTTGTGGAAAGTGCGGCAGAATATCGGCAGCGTCTGTGGAAAGCCATGGATGCCAGGATTCATGTCAGCCGCCTGAGACTGGAGCAGATGGAAATGCAATTCCGGTATCTGAGTCCGGAGAGCCGTTTAAGAGAGCGCAGGCAGCGTATTGTGGACTATGAAGATGCCCTTCGGGAAGCCATGAGATGGAAACTCCGCGAAAAAAGGCACAGGATGAACCTTTTCCTGGAGCAGTATAAGGGACTTTCTCCATTAAATAAGCTGAATCAGGGGTATGCGTTTGTGACAGATCCGGAGGGGAATTCTGTGAAATCTGTTTCTCAGGCAAAAGAAGGAGAGAAGCTGGAGATCGCAGTGACAGACGGTGTGATAGAAACCCGAATTACCGGAACCAGAAAGGAAAAATGGGAGCAATGACAGAAACAATCGATCAGGAAAGTTCTGTCCGGGAGGAACAGACACTGGAAGAGGCTTTTGAAAAGCTGGAGGAGCTGGCACAGAAGCTGGAGGACAGTGATACCTCTCTGGAAGATTCTTTCCGCTTTTATAAAAAGGGAATGGAGCTTTTGAAATACTGCAGTGAAAAACTGGATACAGTAGAAAAAAAGATGCTCCAGATGGATGAAGATGGAACTTTACGGGAATTTTAAGGATGAACTGAAAAAAAGAACCGACCATGCAGAAGAAGTGATCCGCCGCTGGCTTCCCCGGGAAGAAGGATTTGCACAGACGATGGCTGAGGCTATGAATTACAGTATGTGTGCAGGCGGTAAGCGACTGAGACCGGTACTGCTTCTGGAAACACTCCGTCTGTTTGGCGGAGAGGAAGCTCTGGCAGAGCCTTTTATGGCAGGCATCGAAATGATCCACACACATTCTCTGATCCATGATGATCTTCCGGCCATTGATAATGATGATTACCGGAGAGGACGTCTGACCACTCATAAGGTATACGGTGAGGCCATGGGAGTCCTGGGTGGTGTGGCTCTTTTAAATTATGCATATGAAACCATGTTTCGCGCATTTGATCTGGCACCGGAAGACGGACGTGTAGTACATGCGGTGCGGATCATGGCAGAAAAAACAGGAATCAGAGGAATGTTGGGCGGTCAGAGTGTGGACGTGGAGAATGATGGAAAGCCACTGTCCAGAGAAATGCTCGATTACATCTATAAACATAAGACATCTGCTCTTCTGGAGGCGGCGATGATGACAGGTGCTGTCCTGGGAGGAGCAGACAGCCGGGAGACTGCACTTGTGGAAAGCGCTGCTTCGGATATCGGACTGGCATTTCAGATTCGTGATGATATTCTGGATGTGACAGCGGACAGCAGTGAACTTGGAAAACCGGTCCACAGTGATGAGAAAAACAACAAGGTTACATATGTGACGCTTTTTGGAATAGAAGAGGCATCCTGTCAGGTAAGGATGCTTTCGGAGAGGGCTGTGTCCTCGCTGAAAAAGCTGAACAGAAAAAATGAATTCCTGACTGCTCTCATTCAGGAGATGGCAGAGCGCAGGAAATGAGAGAGGGATACGAAGGATGTTGGAAAAGATCAATAAGCCAAATGATATTCATAAAATCCCGCTGGCAGATTTTCCTGAACTGGCAGCAGAGATCAGAGAGTTTTTAATCGAATCTGTAAGTCGAACAGGCGGCCATCTGGCATCAAACCTGGGAGTTGTTGAGCTGACGCTTGCCCTTCACAATGTTCTGGATCTTCCCCAGGACAAGATTATCTGGGATGTAGGGCATCAGGCCTATACACATAAGATCCTGACCGGAAGAAAGGAAGGCTTTGCCAACCTCAGAAAAGAGGGCGGTATGAGCGGTTTCCCAAAACGGAAAGAAAGCGCCTGTGATTCTTTTGATGCAGGTCACAGCTCGAACTCTATTTCGGCAGGCCTGGGCTATGTAAGAGCCAGAGATCTTCAGGGACAGAATCATCGGGTTGTTGCGGTGATCGGTGACGGATCGCTGACAGGCGGAATGGCTTATGAAGCTATGAATAATGCAGCAGAGCTGAAGACAAATTTTATTATTGTACTGAATGACAATAATATGTCCATATCCAAAAATGTAGGAGGGATTTCTTCCTATCTGAGTGTGCTGAGAACGGCAGAAGCCTATACGGGAATGAAAATCAGTACAACAAAGGCACTGAAAAAAATTCCAAAGGTAGGCACTGCAATTGTGGATACTATGCGCAAAACAAAAAGCAGTATCAAGCAGCTTATCATACCGGGAATGTTCTTTGAAAATATGGGGATCACCTATCTGGGACCGGTAGACGGCCATAACATGCGTCAGATGATGCGGCTTTTTAATGAAGCCAAACGAGTGGAAGGTCCGGTCATTGTCCATGTTCTGACGGAGAAGGGAAGAGGCTACACGCCTGCCTGTGTTCATCCGGACAGATTCCATGGAACAGGCCCGTTTGACATCAAAACAGGCAAGGCTGTGGGCGGCAAAAAAATTCCTTCTTATACGGATGTTTTTTCAGATACCATGGTTGCATTGGGAAAAGAACACAAAAAAATCGTGGGGATCACTGCGGCAATGCCGGATGGAACCGGACTGAAGAAATTCGGTCAGGAATTTCCTGACAGACTTTTTGATGTGGGGATTGCGGAAGAACATGCAGTTTCCTTTGCAGCCGGACTTGCTTTGGGCGGAATGCTTCCGGTGGTGGCGATCTATTCTTCTTTTCTTCAGAGGGCAGTGGATCAGATCCTTCATGATGTGTGTATGCAGAATCTGCATGTGATCTTTGCCGTGGACCGTGCAGGTCTGGTAGGAGCTGACGGAGAAACCCATCAGGGCTGTTTTGACCTTTCCTATCTGACAATGATGCCCAATATGACTGTGATGGCTCCGAAAAATCAGTGGGAGCTTGCAAAAATGCTGGAGTTTGCCGTTTATACCGCCGGACCTTGCGCGATCCGTTATCCCAGAGGAAATGCGTATCAGGGACTGGAAGAATTTGACAGTCCTATTCAATATGGTAAAAGCGAGATTCTGTACCGGGGATCCGAGACGGCAATTTTGTCTGTTGGCAGTATGACAGCTGTATGCAGCCAGGTTTATCATGACCTGAAGGAAAGGGGAGTCGACCCTACTTTTGTCAATGCAAGATTTGTGAAACCGCTGGACACCGAGCTTCTGGATGAACTGGCTCGGGATCACAGTCTCTTTATCACGGTAGAAGAAAATGTAAAAAACGGCGGTTTTGGGGAACATGTAGCATCCTATATGGAAGCCTGCCATCCGGAAGTACGGGTGATTCCTATGGCAATCTGGAACCGTTTTGTAGAGCACGGGGAAGTAGACAGCCTGAGAGCCAAGATCGGACTTTCGCCGGCTGATATTCTCAGTGCCATAGAACAGGAATTAGAGGATACAAAATGAAAAAACGACTTGATCTTTTGATGGTGGAGAGAGCGTTGGCTCCCTCCAGAGAAAAAGCAAAAGCATATATCATGTCCGGAGATGTATATGTAGACGGGCAGAAGGAAGATAAGGCAGGAACCATGTTTCAGGAAACAGTCAGCATTGAGGTAAGAGGAAATACGCTTCCCTATGTAAGCCGCGGCGGACTGAAACTGGAAAAGGCAATGAACAGTTTTGAAGTTTCCCTGGAGGGAAAAATCTGCATGGATGTGGGGGCATCTACAGGCGGATTTACAGACTGTATGCTTCAGAACGGTGCGATAAAGGTTTACTCTATCGATGTGGGTTACGGACAGCTGGACTGGAAGCTTCGGAACGATCCAAGGGTTGTCTGCATGGAAAAGACAAATATCCGGTATGTACTTCCGGAAAATCTGCAGGAGCCGGCAGATTTTTCATCTATTGACGTTTCGTTTATTTCACTTACAAAGGTACTTCTTCCGGTAAGAAATCTTCTTACAGAGAACGGTGAAATTGTATGTCTGATCAAACCTCAGTTTGAGGCTGGCAGAGAAAAGGTTGGAAAAAAGGGAGTTGTCCGTGATCCGGCAGTTCACCTGGAGGTGATCGAAAAAGTGATCGGATATGCACAGTCCATAGCTCTGGAGCCTGCGCATCTTTCTTTTTCACCGATCAAGGGACCTGAGGGGAATATCGAATACCTTCTCCATTTGAAAAAGCATCCTGAAGGAACAGAGGTCACTTCCGGTCTGGATACAACTCCGAAGTCTGTGGTACAGGATGCCCATGCACATCTGGATTAGAAAGGGCATGGTATGGACAGGTTTTATATTATAACAAATAATGATAAGGACAAAGATCTGAAGCTTACCAGAGAGATCGTTTCCTATCTTACCGCCCATGGAAAAAAATGTATGGTCCAGCAGGCAGAGAGGAAACAGGAGGGAAGCTATCACTATACCAATCCGGAGCTGATCCCGGAGGGAACCCAGTGTATCCTTGTTCTGGGTGGAGACGGAACCCTTCTTCAGGCGGCAAGAGATGTGGTACACAGGGAAATCCCCCTTCTGGGTATGAATCTGGGAACACTGGGATTTCTGGCAGAGGTAGACAGAAACTCCATTTATTCTTCTCTGGATCAGCTGATGGCAGATGACTACGAAATAGAAGAGCGTATGATGCTGACCGGCAGTGTATGGAGAGATGGAAAACGGATGGGGGAGGATGTTGCCCTCAACGATATTGTCATATCCAGAGACGGCCCCCTGAGGGTGGTTCGGTTCAAAAATTATGTAAATAACGAATATCTGAATTCTTATAATGCAGATGGGATCATTATTTCCACACCAACAGGATCTACAGGCTACAGTCTGTCATGCGGCGGACCGGTGGTATCTCCAAATGCGGCGATGACGCTGATGACTCCCATTGCCCCTCATACTATGAACACAAGAAGTATCATTTTTCCGGCTGAAGACGTGATCACTGTGGAACTGGGAGAGGGAAGACGACAGAATCAGGAAAAAGGGCTGGCATCTTTTGACGGAGATACCATGATCCCCATGGTGACAGGCGACAGGATCGTCATCCGCAGAGCTTCTGTAAGCTGCCGGATCCTGAAACTGAACCATTTGAGCTTTGTAGAGGTGCTGAGACAGAAAATGAGGGATAATTAGGCACTGGACGGAGGTTTGATTGTGAAGGTAGCAAGACATGAAAAAATAAAGGAACTGATTCAGAAATATGATATTGACACACAGGAGGAACTGGCGGCACGCCTTAATGAGGCGGGGTTCAAGGTAACGCAGGCAACGGTTTCCCGGGATATCCGTGCATTGAAAATGACAAAAGTGACAGATAAGGAAGGAAAATCCCGTTACGCCATCCTGATGGAAATTCCGTCGGAGCTGGGTGATAAATATACAAGAGTGCTTCATGATGCACTTCTTACCATTGATCAGGGGCAGAATATTGTTGTGATCCGGACTGTTCCGGGAATGGCAATGGGAGTGGCGGCAGCCCTGGATGCTTTGCAGTGGGATGAGATTCTGGGATGTATTGCAGGTGATGATACGGTAATGTGTGCAGCCCGTACCTCTGAAGAGGCTTCCGGAGTTGTAGAAAAGCTGAAAAACATTCTGCAGAGATAGAAAGGCGAAAAAATGTTAATTCATCTACATGTAAAAAATCTTGCCCTGATCGAAGACATTGAGGTGGAATTCGGTCCGGGCCTTAACATTCTTACGGGAGAGACAGGAGCCGGAAAATCGATTCTTCTTGGTTCCATGCAGCTGATCCTGGGAGGAAGGACCTCTCGTGATATGATACGGTCCGGAGCTTCCAGCGCACTGGTGGAGCTCCTTTTCCAGGTGGAAAATAAAAAGGCGGAGGAATCTCTGGAAGAGCTGGGAATCCAGCTGGAGGACGGTCAGATTCTTCTTTCCAGAAAGCTTATGGATGGAAGAAGCATCAATAAGATCAATGGAGAAACCTGTACAGTAAGTCAGATGAAGGCTGCTGCTTCCTGCCTTTTGGATATTCATGGACAACATGAACATCAGTCGCTTCTCTATCAGGAAAAGCAGTTGGAAATTCTGGATGCTTATGGAAAAGAACGGATCCAGCCTGCAGCAGAGCAGGTAAAAAATGATTATGCAGTTTATCGGAAATGTCTCAGAGAACTGAAAGAGCTGGATACAGACGAAGAGCAGAGAAACCGGGAAAAAGCTTTTCTGGAGTTTGAAATCCGGGAAATCGAAAAGGCTCATCTTACAGAGGGAGAAGACGAGGAACTGGAAACACTGTACCGCAAACTGAATAATGGGAAACAGATCCTTGAAACGATTCAGATGGTTCATGGGCTGACAGGATATGACCAGGGTGCCGGAGATTCTGTGGGAACAGCAGCCCGGGAATTATCCAGAGTGACAGAATATGATCCGCAGCTGGAAACCATGGCGGATTCTCTTCAGGAAATCGACACGCTCCTTAATGATTTTAACAGGGAACTTTCCTCTTATGTGGAAGAACTGAGTTTTGATGATGAAGTTTTTTATGAAACAGAAAAAAGACTGGATCTGATCAATGGACTGAAAGCCAAATACGGGCGAACCATAGAGGATATTCTGAATTATCAGGAAAAGCAGCAGAAAAAGCTGGAAAAATTATCCGGATATGAACAAAATCTCCAGTATGCCCGGGAAGAACTGAAAAAGGCAGAAACAACGCTGGAAAAGAACTCGAATTTTTTATCTGAGATCAGGAAAGAATACAGTAAAGCTTTGACGGAAAAAATCATGGAAGGGCTGCGTGACCTGAATTTTCTGGATGTAAAATTCCACATTGATTTTCAGCGGAAAAAAGATTTTTCCGAGCAGGGCGTTGATGACATAGAGTATCAGATTTCCACCAATCCGGGTGAAAGCGTGAAACCTCTGGGAAGGATTGTTTCGGGAGGAGAGCTTTCCAGAATCATGCTTGCCATCAAGGCGATCCTTGCAGATCGTGATCAGATTGAAACACTGATCTTTGATGAGATTGATACCGGTATCAGTGGAAGGACAGCACAGAAGGTATCAGAAAAAATGGCGGTGATCGGAGCCTGCCATCAAGTTCTCTGTATTACGCACCTTCCTCAGATTGCAGCGATGGCGGACACTCATTTTGAGATTGAAAAGCACCAGAAAGGAACGGAAACCATCACAGAGATCCATCCTCTGGAGGGTGATGCATCTGTCCGTGAACTGGCAAGACTGCTTGGGGGAGCAGAGATTACCGATGCAGTTTTCAGCAATGCAAAAGAGATGAAAGAATTGGCACAGGTACATAAAAATACAAGATTGAAATAACACGTTTTACCGCATAATAAGAGAGGATGACAGAAGAGGTTATCCTCTTTTATTATTATGCGGAAAGGATGTGACAGAATGAACAGAAGAAAATACAGGAAGTTTCTTTTGTGGTGCCTGGGATTGGATCTTCTTGCTATGGGCTGGCTGGGATATCGTTATATAGACCGCAAGATTCCTGATGAGATACATGTATCAGAGGGGGAAAAACAGGAGGTGACCAGGCTGCTGGAGTCCCGTTTTCTGGAATTTGATGATGCCATAGCAGTTTCAGGAAATGGAAGCTATCTTCTTCCCTGCAGATTATTGGGCTTTCTTCCATTTAAGGAGATAAAGGTAATTCCAGAAGATCAGAAGTTTGTATATGCCAGCGGTAATACAGTTGGAATTTATATGGAAACAGAG
This sequence comes from uncultured Blautia sp., assembly GCA_900541985.1. Classification (GTDB taxonomy): domain Bacteria; phylum Bacillota; class Clostridia; order Lachnospirales; family Lachnospiraceae; genus Blautia_A. Next base: position 44,151 of record UQLX01000017.1, read on the forward strand.
GGAGTTCTGATTATAGATACCGGAGAGATCATATCCGAACAGGGAACGGCCCGGGAACCTGCAAAAAATATTGTAAAACCCGGAGATTACATTGTTGCATTTAATGAACAGAAGATTACCAGTAAAAAAGAGCTGATGGAAGATCTGAAATTTTTGGACGGAGAATCCGTAGAACTGCAGATTGTAAGGGATGGTGATACAGTTCCGGTATCTCTTACCCCGGTTAAAGATGCAAAAGGAGATTATAAGCTGGGGATTTGGGTGAGGGATAACACGCAGGGAATCGGAACTTTGACCTTTGTCGATGACAGGGGAAATTATGGTGCACTGGGACACGGAATCAGTGATGTGGACACGGGGGAAGTGCTGCATATCAGCAAGGGCGCTCTTTATCAGGCAGAGATACTGGGAATTCAGAAAGGAGAAAGCGGAAGTCCGGGAGAGCTTTCCGGGCTGATCCGGTATGAGCCGGGAAGGATTCTGGGAAGTATCGACATAAACAGTAAAAATGGGATATACGGGTCTTTTTCAGAAGAAAAAACAGGGATTTCTCTGAAAAAAGTGCCGGTAGGATATAAACAGGAAATGACCACAGGACAGGCATCTGTTTTGTGCTGCGTAAACGGACAGGTAAAGGAGTACGAAGCAGAGATTGTCAGAATAGATATGAATCATGAAGATACCAACAAAAGCTTTGTGATCCATGTAACGGATCCGGAACTTCTGGCGGAGACAGGAGGTATTGTCCAGGGGATGAGTGGTTCGCCAATCCTGCAGAATGGAAAGCTTGTAGGAGCGGTGACACATGTGCTGGTCAATGATCCGACAAGAGGGTACGGGATTTTTATTGAAAATATGCTGGATCATTGATCACGATAGTAGATGCAACTTTATAGTGCTTGTGATAAAATGGGATTTGGTTTTAATATATCGTCAGCCGGCAGCCAGATTGTACTGCCGCATGAGGGAATGAAGCCTGTACAGACTGGCGGAGCCATGCTGATTATTGGAGGAGCGATGTTTGGTGAAATAAAAAAAAGAAATGAACAGAAAATAAATACTGCATATTACCACCTTCCCGGATTGTTTGAGTTTTATGAACTGTATCGTGTGTTTCTGCCTTTATTCCGGGAACACAGAGAATATTTTTATGACTGGTGTGAGATTGGTTCGATATACGGCGCTCCGGCAGAATGTATCTGGGGTGGAGGACGCGTGGAATATGGAGAGGCGGATCCGGAGGAGGTTCTGGCTTTGATGGAGGCGTATGGGATTTCTGCCAGGCTGACATTCAGCAATTCTCTGCTCAGAGAGGAACATCTTGAGGAGCGGAAGTGTAATGAACTGTGCGCACTGTTTGAAAAAAGCGAAAAAAAACAAAATGGCGTCATTATTGCTTCGGAGTTATTGTTAGAGTATCTGAAGAGCAAGGCTCCGGGACTGTATTTTGTTTCTTCCACCACAAAAGTGCTGACGGATTTCACTCAGTTTATGGAAGAACTCAGGAGAGAGGATTTTCGATACGCGGTTCCGGATTTCCGGCTGAATAAGATGTTTGACAAATGGAAAAAACTGCCCATGACTCAGAAAGAAAAAGTGGAATTTCTGTGCAATGAATGCTGCTGGTTTGGCTGCCGGGACAGAAAACACTGCTACGAAGCAGTCAGCCGTAAAAATCTGGGCGAAGACGGACCGGAGCATCATTGTGCGGCACCGGATGCCGGGCATGGCTATCAGTTTTCAAAAGCAATGACAAATCCCGGTTTTATCAGCATAGATGATATTAAAAACACCTATCTGCCAATGGGATTTACTAATTTTAAGATTGAAGGCAGGGGGCTTGGCAGCGCGTTGATCCTGGAGTTTTTACTTTATTATATGACAAAACCGGAGTATCATATCCATGTCAGAGAAAAAATATATCTGGATAATATGTTAGATCTGTTCTGAGCCTTTCCGGAGATACTTTTCGGAATCTTGACAGGTGTATTTTTGCTCCCTATAATTATCTTATCAGAAAACAGGACAGGAGGAAGGTCATGGACGAGCAACAGAAGAATCCACTTGGGACAGAACCCATAGGAACCCTGCTTGCCAGATTTGCGATTCCCAGTATCATCGCAATGCTGGTGAGCTCTTTATATAATATTGTAGACCAGTTTTTTATTGGAAGAAGCGTTGGAATGTTGGGAAATGCAGCAACGAACGTAGCATTTCCTCTTACGATCACCTGCACGGCAATTTCGCTTTTGTGCGGAATTGGAGGAGCTGCGAATTTTAATCTTTCCATGGGAAGGAAGCAGAGAGAAAAAGCAGTAAAATTTGCCGGCGGCGCCATTGGAATGATGCTGACGCTTGGAGTTGTGCTCTGTATTCTGGCAGAGATTTTTCTGGAGCCGATGGTCAGAGCATTTGGCGCTACGGATCAGATTCTGGAATATACGCTGATTTATACCGGAATTACGGCGTTGGGATTTCCTTTTTTGATCGTAACAACAGGTGGAAGTAATCTGATCCGTGCAGATGGAAGTCCGAAATTCTCCATGATCTGCACATTGGTGGGAGCAGTTATCAATACGATACTGGATCCGCTGTTTATTTTTGGGCTGGACATGGGGATTGCAGGCGCCGCATGGGCGACGATCATCGGACAGGTGGTTTCGGGTGTGATGGTGCTTGGATATTTATCCAGATTTAAGACCGTACATATTCCGTTAAAAAGCCTGATTCCCTCCAGGGCTGCATGGCTGCCTGTGATTTCTCTGGGAATCGCTCCATTTTTTAACCAGTTTGCGATGATGATCGTACAGATTGTTATGAATAATACGCTGACCTATTACGGAGCACAGTCTTCTTACGGAAGTGACATTCCTCTGGCATGTGCCGGTATCATTTCAAAAGTAGGAATGATCTTCTTTGCGATCGTGATCGGTATTTCTCAGGGAATCCAGCCGATTATCAGCTATAATTACGGCGCCGAGAATTATGACCGTGTGAAACAGACTTATAAAAAAGCAGTGACAGCAGCGGTTGGGATCTCGATTGTTGCATTTCTGCTATTCCAGCTGTTTCCAAGACAGATCATCGGTATTTTTGGTTCAGGAAGTGAAGAATATTTCCTTTTTGCCGAAAAATTTTTCCGTATTTATATGTTTTTTACCTTTATCAATGGAATCCAGCCGATTACAGCAAACACTTTTACCTCCATCGGAAAGGCTGGATATGGTGTGTTTTTATCCCTTACCAGACAGATCATCTTCTTACTTCCACTATTGCTGATTCTTCCCCTGTTTATGGGAATTGAAGGGGTAATGTTCTCAGCGCCTGTGGCAGATGGGATCGCGGCGGTACTTTGTATTTTCTTTATCGTTAGAGAATTCAGACGCATGGGATGATACATGAGCGAGTAGAAAACGCTATGAAAAACCAGGCAGAATATGTTCCGGCAAAAAAGGAATGTATCCTGCCTTTTTGTGGCAGTTGTGCAGAAAGCTGTCCGAAGCAGTGAATTGAGAAAAGAGGGGAAGTATGCTATATGAGATTATGACAAAGCAGGGACATGAAGAAGAGACAGGAAAGGCCAAGATTACTTTCGGATATAATCTTCCGGTAAAATATATTCTCCATACGGTAGGACCTGTTATACAATGGGCCGTTACAAAAGAAGATAAAGAACTGCTTGCAAGCTGTTATAGAGAGTGTCTGAAACTTGCTTCAGAAACAGTAAAGCAATTTATCAATAAAGATAACAGAATCAAAAAAGTGGTTTTCAATGTATTTAAGGATGAGGATTTTGAAATATATAGTGGTTTGCTATAAGTATTTGCCGGAATATTCGACATATCATAATAGAGGAAAAAGGGGCGGAGAGAAATCTTTGTCTCATTTTATTTTATAGTGATTGATAAAATCCATTGCGAAATTTATAATCAATTTATATAAATGATTTATATAAAATGGTTATAAGGAGGAACACAATGCCAAAACAAAGAATCACAAAGGAAATGGTTGTGGATGCCGCTTTTGAAATTGCAAGAAACAATGGTATGGAACAGGTTCTGGTAAAAAATATTGCAGATAAAATAGGATGTTCCGTACAACCGATTTACAGCTATTGCAAAAATATGGACGGCTTACGACAAGATGTAATTGAGCAAGTCAATCGCTTTATACAAGAGTATGTCGCGAGTCATATCAGTAAGGATGATCTGTTTCGCAGTACGGGCAGATCTTATATTCAATTCGCACAAGAGGAACCTCATTTATTCAGGATTTTTATTTTACATCAGCGTAAGGGAATTTCTTCGCTGAATGATTTATATAAGTCAGAAACTAATCGACATACTGCTGAAGTGATTGCCAGAAATTTAAACATTAGTGTAGAGCGGGCGAAACAGTTGCATTTAAATATGCTGATTTATACGATTGGCATTGGTACTGTTTTTTCAGTAACAACACCGGGAATTTCAACAGAGGAAATATATACACAACAGGAAATTGCTTATGAAGCATTTTTGAAACAGGCATTGGAGCTGCTGTGAACCAATGTCATTTACTTAAGGGAATTCCTGACAAAATAGGGAATTCTCTTTTTTTCTACCAGTAACTCAAATTTTACTTGACAATACGTCAAATTTGTGCGGCTTTTTTCTGTTCAATGAATCAGAAAAAAGCCAATTAGTTAAGAGATGTTTCTGTTCACTTAACTAAGGAGGCAAAAATGATGTATTCAACTTTTGTAAAACAAATACCTGAATCCGTGAAACTGGTTGTTTTATGATGCCAATCCCAAATCGGATTGG
>UQLX01000018.1 GCA_900541985.1 uncultured Blautia sp.
GTTCAATGAGGTCAAATCGAAAATGGTGTAAACGAAGGGGCAGTTCACTGGAATGCCAAAACTGCTTTTTCGTTTACCCCATCATCGATTCTAACCTAAAGAATTTGAAAACTATGATTTTATTAAAGTGGTTACTGCCACTCATAGGGCGTTAATAAAATCCTCCAAAAGCCTTGAAAATAAAGGATTTATCGCAATGTGTTCGCCTTATCCCTTTATATGATTTCACACAAGTTTACTCTTTCCCTGACTGCTTATAAGGGCAAAATCAAGGGCAAGAAAATCTCATAACAAGATATAACAGAGTGTGGCAATCGGAGAACTGTGACATATGTGCGAATATATTATACTGGAGGATTTTTTAATGGACAAGTACATTTGATGAAAGCAATGGTCTTTGGTATGAACTGCAAGAAGATTATTGTATTCCTTGCCTTACTTTACCAACCGAAAAAGAACACAAGCCTATTGGCTTATGGGGTCAGCGACACAAACGCTATTTGCAGAAACATAAGAGGGAGGTTTACACCACACTACTTGTAAATGGCAAGTTGAACAGTTATCTTGCCGACATTGACGAACGGGCAACAACGATGATGTTTCGATTGATTGAACAAATGGCTGATAAGGAGGGCATTACCGAACAACTAAAAGCAGCAGATCAAATGGCATGGGTCGGGGCTATGAACAATATTCGGAATAGAGCAACAGAGATTGTAAACACTGAATTGATTTACTTATAAGATGAAGGCGGTAGCATTTTATTTGCTACCGCCTTTTATATATTCCTAAAAAGAAAATATATAAGTCTTTTTGCAATATATAATTGATATTAAGGAATGTATAGTGTATAATCAAAACACAAACGAAAGGAGGCAGGAATATGCTATGAAGAACAAAAAGCTAAAACTTGCAAGAGTTGAAAAAGATATGAGTCAAGAAGATTTGGCTAACATTGTTGGTGTTACAAGGCAGACCATTGGATTGATAGAAACAGGAAATTACAACCCAACCTTGAAACTTTGCATTGCAATCTGTAATGCTCTTGATAAAACCTTAAACGATTTATTTTGGGAGGACTTACAATGAGAAACAAAAAGGTAAAAGACGAACGCATTATTCAAGTACAAAATAAGATTTTAGGCGAAGCCTATTTTGTAACGGTGCTTCTGCTTTTCATCTCTATCTTGGTTAAAGCATATGTGATGAAATGTGATTACACAAACTACATTACTGAACTAATCATTATTATTTTGTCTGCAATATATATTGCTGTAAGAAGTATGATGTGTGGTAACAATTTGATGGATACTTCAAAAAGGAATAAAACTCTTTGTGTATTAGGTGCTTTCGGTGCGAGCATTGTTATAACTGCGATCAACGGAGTTAGAAACTATACCAACTACGGCGAACACTATTCAGGGTTGCTTGATTGGCATTTCCTTGCTACATTAGCGGTCACTTTTATATCCTCATTCGTTCTTATTTCGATTGGAATACTGTTTGTTTATCTGTGTCACAAAAAAGGACAGCAGCGAATTGAAAAGAAATTGAATGATGATATTGAGGAAGATTAAGGAGATAGTCTATGAAAAACGGAAAGTATACGCAATTTCTAATAGATTTAGTAGTTCTCTTTTTATCTGTTAAAACACCTACTATTCCAAACTCCATAATATCAAAAAGCAGGACAAATGATAAGGGTAAAAATGAATTCCTGAAATTTTGTTTTTGGCATAGTAAGCCCTCCTTATAAAAATAATAAAAAATTTCATATAAACACAAAAATGTCGCCTATCCGTCTGACAATGGATAAGCGACATTTTATGTCATATTTATTTTATCAAGTATTGGAGTTCAATGTCATAGGGATTTTGCACAAAATATAAATGAAAAGTAAAAAGTTCTGTGGAATCTTTAAGATTGCGGAATTAATAGACAAATAATATCTTAGATAAATTCAAGTTGATTTTGCTTGAGCTCATGTGCGGTAAAGTAACATACAAGAATTTGATAGACAGCCACTCGCTTTTCCGAATGTATTTACATCTTTTCTCTTGACAGGTTCACACAAACCGCCTATACTGTGCTTATCGAATAAGTACAATTATTACGATAAGTACACATGGCGAGGTGAGCAAGTGGAGATTATCATAAGTAATAGCAGTGATAAGCCTATTTACGAACAAATCTGTATGCAAGTAAAAAGTTTTATTATGGACGGCACATTATCTGCTGGCGAAGCCCTCCCTTCTATGAGAGCTTTAGCAAAAGATTTACATATCAGTGTTATTACCGTTCAGAGAGCATATGAAGATTTAACGAGAGATGGATTTATAGAAACTGTATCTGGAAAAGGCAGTTTTGTAGCATCACAGAATAGGGAATTTATTCAAGAGGAACAGTTACGAATTGCTGAAGAACTTTTACAAAAGGTCGCAGAAATTGGTCGAGCACATGGCATTAGTCTTGGGCAAATGACGAATATTCTAAAACTATTTTACGAGGAATAACGAGAGGTGACAGGCATGGATAACAACATTTTGGTGCAGAATTTATGCAAGCAATTCGAAGATTTTTCTTTGGACAATGTTTCGTTCAAAGTCCCTAAAGGCAGGATTGTAGGCTTTATTGGCGAGAATGGTGCAGGAAAAAGCACTACTATCAATCTGATATTAAATGAACTAAACAAAGATAGCGGACAGATACAAGTCTTTGGAATAGACCATACAATTCCAACTGTCAAAGAAAATATTGGCGTTGTTTTTGATGAATGTAATTTTCATGATGTGTTTACAACCGCAGATATTGAAAAAATCTTGAAAGGAGTTTATAAGACATGGGATAGCGACCTTTTTTCGCGATACTTGAAAAAATTCAAAATCCCGACCAAGAAAACGATTGGCACATTTTCTAAAGGCATGAAAATGAAGTTGTCTATCATTTGTGCTATAGCACATAGACCTAAACTGTTGATTTTGGACGAAGCAACAACAGGTCTCGATCCCGTTGTGCGTGATGAAGTATTAGACCTATTTTTGGAATTTATCCAAGATGAAGATTGCTCTATCTTCTTTTCGTCGCATATTACTTCGGACATACAAAAAATTGCAGACTATGTGATTTTAATTCATCAGGGAAAAATCATTTTCGAGGAACAGAAGGATAATCTTGTTTATAATTATGGCGTGGCAAAGTGCGGAAAAGAAAAATTTGCACAGCTTTCCTCTGATGATTATATCATACACCGAACTACAAATATGAGCGTGGAGTGTCTTGTTCATGACAAGGAAGCATTCAAACGAAAATACAAAAACATCATTGTGGATAATGCCACATTAGAAGATATTATGCTTTTCTATGTTAAAGGAGGTACATCATGCGAGGATTGATATATAAAGACATATCCATTTTCTTCAAGAGTATTGATAAGAAACTTATTCTGATTGCAGCAGCAGCTATTGTTCTGCTTATTTTCAATGCTGGAATTTATGCTGGCTTATTTGCTTCCGTTATGTTTGCCATGACAATCGGTATGCAAAATATTATGAGTTTCGCAAGTGATGAAAAGGCAAGCTGGAAAAAATATCAATTAGCTATGCCGATAAGCAATTTTACTGTTGTTGCAAGTAAATATGTTTCCGTAATATATACTGTTGCAATCAGCATTTTGGGAAGCATTGCGTTCAATAGTTTATCCATCATAATTTTTCAAAGCTTTGATATGCTTATCTGGTTATTTTCGATTGCAGCAGCAATTATTATCCCATTATTATGGACAGGAATTTGCTTGCCATTAACTTATTGGTTTGGTTTTCGTTCTGCGCAAACTATGGGATTGATTGTGGTAATTCCAATGTTTTACTTTGTAAAATATTTTGAAGATGGGCCGGGAATGGCTGCTATGGTAAATTCTGTTCATTCATATGTGCTAATCACAGGGATAGCGGCAATTTTGATTTTTGGAATTTCCCTCATAATAAGCACCATTGGATATAGTCGCAAGAATTAAATCTGCAATTACCATTCAAAAATAGCAAACCCAGCCGAGCCACACTAGATGAAAATTTCAAGAACGATATGGATTCTGCTTCGAGCATTGAGCACCGTATCGCTGCTATGAAGCAGGTATATGAGGCAGGTATCCGTACAGTTTGTTTCGTATCCCCGGTATTCCCCAGTATCACGAATTTTGAAGCAATCTTTGAGCGGGTAAAGGATCAGTGCGATCTGTTCTGGCTCGAAAATCTCAAGCTTCGAGGCGGTTTCAAAAAGACAATTATGGATTATATCGCCGGAAAATATCCTGATCTTGTACCACTTTACGACGAGATCTATAACAAGCATAACCGCAGCTACTTTGAAGCATTTGAAGTAAAAGCTGAGAAAATGGCTAAGAAGTATGATTGTGCCTTTGTGGATAATGAAATGCCTTATGGCAGAGTCCCGCAGGGGCATCCGGTGATCGTAAATTATTTCTATCATGAGGAAATCCGTGGGACAGAGAATACCGGAAAAAGAAATCGCTAACTTCAAGTTTGTTGAATTAAAAATGAAATAAAGTTCCAGTAATCATAGAGTGTATGGATTCAATTCCATATGCTCTTTTTCTTTACTTAATTTCATGAAAAATGTAAAAATCTAATGTTACGAGTTGCATTAAAGAAAACTCGTAAGAAAAAAGTAAAAAAATTTGCTTTTGACCACTGTAAAACATGCTCTGAGCGTTTCGTTATATGAAGGGATAATTTTTCTTTCATATTTCAAAGAAAAGAGGATAAAGAAATGTCAGAAAAAAGATGTTATACAGTTCAAGAGTTACAGGAAATCTTAGGAGTCAGCAGACCTACTATTTATAACCTTTTAAAGAAAAAGGAATTCCGGTGGATCCAGTTGGATGGCGGAAAGTATCGCATCTCTAAGAAGAGTTTCGATGACTGGCTCGATAACTTGGAACAGTAAAAAACAGGGTGTTGATCAGGCAGATTTTGTCTGCAATCGACATCCTAAATTTTTTTCTGGATTTGAGATATGATATAAGAAAAAAACACTAACACTAAAAAGACAGGAAGTGAAAAATAAATGGCAACAGCAATTATGAAACAAAAAGGAGTTCCAGAAATGGACGATGTGGAAGAAATCATTTCGAAGATTTCAGAAGAAAGTCCTTACAAACGGCATCCAACACAAAAGAGAACCTGGATGACCGTACCGGAAATGGGAAAGCTGCTGGGATTAAAAAAGACAGATCGATACTGGCTGGTGCATAAAAATGTTTTTGAATCTAAAGAGATTGCCGGAAAGATACGAATCAATATTGCCAGCTTTGAAAAATGGTACGCCAATCAGATTAAATACCATAAAGTTACCGGAGAAGAACCAGGGAAAGAATTGAAATCTTGGTCCTATTCCGTTAAGGAAGTTGCGGATCTGTTGGGTGTTGATGAGTATCTTGTTTATGATTTACTCAAGAAAAATCAAATGGAAGCTGTTATTGTCGATTACTGGAAACGAATACCAAAAGAATCTTTTCAGAACTGGTATAAAAGCCAGTCTCGGTATCGAACAAAGGAAGACAGAGAAAAAGACGCTCTTCTGGAAGATGCAACAATTACGATGCCTGAGATGGCACAGCTGCTTGGAACAACCAGAAGCGCAGTATATACAATTCTTGATAATCCAAAGTATAGTCATTTTTTTGAATTCATTGTGATTGCAGAAAAGAAAAGGATCACAAAAGAGAGTTTTCAAAAATTCCTGGAAGGTCAGGATCGGTATAAGCTGGATCCATCGAATGATTATGAAGAACTTGCACAGGAACAAAATATTGCCCTGGCTAATTTCCGGCGGAAGAAATTATCACAGACCGGAATACGAGGAAGCAATGGAAATATAAAGTATCTTACTTTTGATGAAGCTTCCTATCTGGCAAAGGTCAGCAGAAGCATGATCAACAAGTGGGCGGATAAAGGAAAGTTCACAGTAATAAAAGTTGGCAGTCGAGTTAGGATCCGTCGGGATGAATTTGAGGACTGGATGGAGCAAAGAGATTTGGAAAGGAGTATGCAATAATATGGCATCTATAAGAGAACGAAACGGAAAATTTAATGTAATCTATTCTTATACGAATGAAAAAGGTGAGAGGAAACAGAAGTGGGAAACCTATGAAACGAAAGCCGAAGCAAAGAGAAGAAAAAAAGAAATTGAATATAAAAAAGAGATGGGATCATTTGTCGTCCGTAAATGCAAAACACTGGACGAGCTTATTACAGAATATGTTGCACTTTATGGCAAAGAAAACTGGGCGCTTTCTACATATGAAGGAAATGTCTCTCTTATCAATAACTATATTCTTCCGATCATTGGTGATACGAAACTCTCAGAGATCAATACCCGTTTCATCGAAAGATATTATCAGAGTCTTTTGAAGAGACGTGCAGTTATCAATCCATTGAATAAAACCAGTCGAAATGAATTTGTATCTTCCAGTACGGTCAGGGATATTAATAAGCTGCTTAGAAACTGTTTTGAACAGGCAGTGAAATGGGAGTTGATGGAGAAGAATCCTTGCACACATGCGACTGTACCAAAACATAAATCACAAAAAAGAGACATCTGGACAGCGGATACATTGATGTATGCGCTCAGTGTCTGTGAAGATGAACGATTAAAGCTCGCAATTAATCTATCTTTCTCATGTTCCCTGCGACTTGGTGAGCTGCTTGGTCTTACCTGGGATTGTGTAGATATTTCTCATGAGGCAATTGAAGAAAACCGTGCATATGTCTTCATCAACAAAGAATCACAGCGTATAAGAAAAGAATCTTTAAATGCATTGGATGGAAAAGATGTGTTGTTGGTATTTCCGACAAATCATAAGAAGAATTCTACGGTCCGTATTCTGAAAACACCGAAGACAGAAAGCAGTGTGCGTAAAATATTCTTACCGAAGAGTGTTGCTAATATGCTGGTAGACTGGAAAGCTGAGCAAGATGAAATGAAAGAAATTCTTGGTGATGAATATATGGACTATAACCTGGTTATGGCAAGTACCTTTGGGCTTCCTCTCGGAGATGGAGCAATCCGTGGTCCTTTAAAAAAACTGATCGAGGACTATAATCTCCCACCGGTTGTATTTCACAGTTTCCGTCATAGTAGCGTTACTTATAAGCTGAAATTGAATGGTGGAGATATCAAGGCGGTACAGGGTGATTCCGGCCATGCTCAGGTCAATATGGTTACGGATGTGTACTCTCATATTCTGGATGATGACCGAAGGAAAAATGCAGAGCTTTTTGAAGAAGCATTTTATGAGAAGAAGAATCTGGATCCACAGATGCATGTACAGCAGGAAAATAATAATGCAACTGTTGCTGATGAAGTCGATCCGGAACTTTTGGCAAAAGTGTTGGCAAATCCAGAGATGCGGGCATTGCTCAATTCACTGGCGAAGACGATGAAGTAATTAGTCTATCTCCATCATATCTATTGGAATCTCCATCATTTGATGATGGAATGATGGAGATTCAGTTACAAAAAAGGTTACAGATATTTTTACTAAATAAAATTTGCCAGTCAAAAACGCATGGACAAACCGTCTCGTATGCGTTATATTATTTATAGACAAGAAAATATCTTGTGCTTTCGATAGGAAGTTTAATTGAATACTGTTTACCATGATCGAACGTACGAAGCATGGTGGTCATATAACAGATGTCGATGGTAATATCAAGGCATTCCCCAATTATTAGCTGGAGCAAACAATCAGCTAACTTTCAGAGCTTTACAGAGCTTGACAGAGGGGGTATTCAGAATAACTCGAATTGAATCGGAAACAGTTTTATATAGTATCCCACTTGGGTTTACCTTACCTCAGATTGACAGAGAGTGACAATAGGTTGGAGCTCTCCTAAGCGCTAGCTGTGGGTTCGATTCCCGCACGGGACGTTGCGGAATGATTAGCTGAAAAGGCGAAGTCATTCCTTTTTTTGTTGAAAAATCATGAAAAACATACCGAAAACATCGGTTTTTTCGCTGGAATTCTATTATCCTGGATGACTCTGTTCCGGATAAAGATATCCGGCTTATGATTGGGAAAAGTTATAATCTGATAAAGGAAAAGAAGAAACGATTCTGGGAAAAGGTGCTTATGGTATTCGTCAGAGCGGTAAATGGTAGAAATATAATATTGCTGATATAATCATTATGTGATTCGGAGAGACTGAAAAAAAGATAATATGACATGGAGGAAGGATAGATGGTAAAACCAATAATGAAAGATGTGTTCTTTTTGGGACAAAAGTCAGAACCTGCTACAAAGGCAGATCTGCAAGTGGGAAAGGATCTACAGGATACCCTACAGGCAAATCGTGCCGGTTGTGTTGGCATGGCTGCTAATATGATCGGTGTGAAAAAGAGAGTAATCATTGTGAATATGGGATTCGTAGATGCTGTGATGTTTAATCCGGTTCTTTTGAGCAAGGATACTCCGTATGAAACAGAAGAAGGATGTCTTTCTCTTACCGGTGTGCGGAAAACAACACGATATGAGAATATTGAGGTGGAATATTATGATATGAACTGGAAAAAACAGAGACAAAAACTCAGCGGCTGGACGGCACAGATCTGTCAGCATGAACTGGATCATCTGGAAGGAATATTGATTTAAAGATCTTTGAGATTACGGGAGTAACAGCTTATGGTATCAGAACGAGCCAATGAATTATACAAGGTTTTGCTGGACAGGGGATATCCCAAAGAATTCTGTGCAGAAATTGCCTATAAAAATATGAATACAGACTATACGGCCACCCGGATGCTTGGATATTTGTATCGGATAAGTGAGCCACGGATTGAGGATCTGGTGGATGAGATGCTTGCAATCTTAAGTGACAGAGATGCAATCATCCAGAAAAAAGAAATGGAACATGCCCAGGCTGTGATTAATGAGATTTACAGAAATGGGTTGTAAAGAAAAGTTTAGTGACTATGATACAAGAAAAAAAGGGATTTATGATCTGTACTTATGGTGGGAAGGCAAAAGGTTATCCGGATGCAAAAGATCTGATTCCGATTAATATGAGAGATGGGAGTGTTCTTGCGGTAGGAAAAGGAAATCCCGAATGGAATTATTCTGCACCTCATGGAGCAGGAAGAATTATGTCCAGAACCAAAGCAAAAAATGAGCTTAGTCTGGAGCAGTACAAAAAAGAAATGGCAGGGGTGTATACAACTTCTGTTAATGAAAATACATTGGACGAAGCACCAATGGCTTATTGATAACCTGATAGTTTTGGCTGCGTTCTTACAAGTAAAGATTGATGATATTCTGGTGGCTGATGCAACCATTCAGGTACAGATTAGTGCATAAAGAAAAAAATAAAGTGGATTTACTGCAGTGAGTTCGCATCTGGTTCCCTGACCACTTTGCCTGCGTGTTCGAGTTGGTTTATCCTGATTATTCCAAATTGCTTTCTTTAAGATGGGCAGAACTGACGAAATACTACAGATACAACAGAAAGAAAATGAAACAGGAAAATCGAAGGAACGGTAGATTATCTCATGGAGATATGAACTGTTCCTTTTCGCATTTTATGATTGCCATTTTATCCCGAGATGAGAAATAAGAAAGGTTAATCTTCAATATTTATATTTTATAAAACGTGATAGCTTGGTATTATAATATTCATAAAGAAACTATTATGGTTAAGTGAAGAAAGTGATGAGATTATGAAACTGTTATTCAAACAGAGATTGTTTTCTTGGTTTGATAGTTATGATATTTATGATGAGTCTGGTAATATCGTTTATGTGGTCAAAGGTCAGCCGTCCTGGGGGCATAAACTTGTAATCTATGATGCTTATGGAAATGAAGTGGGAATGGTTGTTCAGAGAGTTCTTTCGTTTCTTCCAAAGTTCGAGATTTATGAAAACGGCAGTTATATCGGATGCTTAAACAAGGAATTTTCATTTCTGACGCCACATTATAATATTGACTATAATGGATGGCATATTGATGGAACTATCATGGAATGGGAATATAGTATTCTTGATCGAAACAGCTATCTAATTGCAAGTATAAGTAAAGAGCTGTTTCATATGACGGATACTTATGTTATTGATGTAAGAAATCCGGAAAATGCATTGGATGCGTTAATGTTTGTGTTAGCAATCGATGCAGAAAAATGTTCTAGAAATTAGTGGGAAAGTGGTCTTATGCAAATGATTGCGAAACAAACTCGTAATTCTGATTAAAATATGATGGAAAAGGAATAACTGTTTATGATCTATATAGTAAAAAGAATCGATGAAGACTTGGATTTTGGATGTGAAGAACGAGCCGAGGGAGCGCCTGTCATGGCGGTAGTCACACTTATAAATTCTTCAGGTGAAGAGTCTAGAGTAAAGGCAGGAGATGCCATGCTCTATGAGCGTAATATCAACGAAGGTGACAAGGTCTACTTTGACGAAGAGAATAACTTAGAAAAAATACAAGAGAGGACTGACCTGGATGACTTCATTGAGGATAGTTTTCACTGATTGAAAGGAAGTATGAAGATGAATTCCACGATTGATTACTATAATCTCAATGCAGAAAACTTCATAGAGAATACGCAGAATGTTGATATGCATCTGGTCCAGGATAAATTCCTTCATTTGTTGAATGAGGGAGCCGCTATCCTTGATTTCGGATGCGGTTCCGGTCGTGATACCAAATATTTCCTGGATAAAGGATGCCGGGTTACAGCGACCGATGGATCAGCTGAACTTTGTAGATGGGCCAGTGCTTTTACAGGTATCGAAGTAAAAGAAATGCTGTTTGGGGAATTGGATGAGATCGATACATATGATGGCATCTGGGCATGCTCATCTATTTTGCATATGCCAAAGAATGAGCTGCTTTTGGTGATTCGAAAAATGTGTGATGCGCTTAAAAGTACCGGTGTAATCTACACTTCCTTCAAATACAGCGATTTTGAAGGTGTGCGTAATGGCCGGTATTTTACAGATTTTACTGAGGATTCCTTTAAGGAATTCATAGCAGAGGTTCCGGAACTTACGATAGAAGAATATTGGATCACTGACGATGTCAGACCAGGAAGGGGGGATGAGAGGTGGCTGAATTTAATACTCCGCAAATAGGATATTCATTACATATCAATGGAGAGTACTACAACACTCTGGATATAGAAGGCTTCTCTCAGATGATGAAGGATCCCTCCTACTGTTATAAGTTCTATTGGCTGGAAGCCATTGTAGATATTATTTCGGAGAGTATCCAGGATACTACGTTTGATGCAATTATCGATGAGATGATCTGCAATGCATGGTATTCCGTAAGAGAATTTCACATTCATCTTAGCGGTATCCAGGCGGACAGCCTTGTGAGAGACGGTCTGGAACGTGCTGTTCTGAAACTGACTGAGCTGAGTGACCTTCCGGCAAATGCTTCTAAAGTAGAGATTAAGAATGCCATTAGAGAGCACAATGCGGAGCTAAAACTTTCCAAAGAGCAGCTGACCAATATGGTTCCGGGACGTGCACTGGCGGGATTCTTCTCCAAAAGTGCAGAAGAAGTGCCGTGGGGAAGTATTCGCAGATTAACCGAGTATATCAGACGAATCGATAGTACTGTAATTCGCCTGCCTTATACCTTCGGAGATAGCAGTAAACTGAAAAAGGAAGTTCATTTCAATTCGGATTGGATGCGTATGATTCAAGACAATACGGTAAATATTCTGGGATGGATTCAGTATGAAAAGGTGAAATGGCTGCAGAATAATAATCCGGAGATCCCGGGCCTGATCTACAAGCTGGCTCCGATGGATGAGAAGATGCGAAGGCTGAATAACGTACGTAAACTTTGGGAAGGTATTCTGGAAGTAAGAGAAGTATGCGATGTTTTTACGGGAAAGCCGATTATCACAAAGCAGTATGATGTTGATCATTTTATACCATGGTCTTTTGTCATGAATGATGAGCTTTGGAATCTGATGCCGATGGATTCTTCTTTGAATTCGTCGAAGAGTAATAAGCTTCCCCAATGGGATCCATTCTTTGCGGTATTCGCAGAAAACCAGTACGGAATGTACAATCTGATCCACGAGCGAGCAGACCTTCATAAGCTATTTGAAGCCTGTTATCGGGATAATCTGCATTCTATCTGGGCAGTACAGGAGTTGTACAGACCGGGAAATTCAAAGGAAGAATTCTATAATATCCTGCAGAGAAACATGCAGCCGGTCTATGATTCGGCCAGACGGCAGGGATATGAAATCTGGAATTATTGATAATACATGTTGATCATATATGAAAAAGGCAGGTGAGACAGGATGATTAGGATACGCTGCGTTGTAGAACGTATAACTTATCAAAGCCCTGAAACAGGATACTCGGTCCTTAAGTGCGCCGTAAAGAACTATAATGACCTGGTTACGGTCGTGGGTAACCTCGTGGATGCCAATGTTGGATCCGTGCTTTTAATTGATGGAAATTGGAAGGTGGATGCCAAGTATGGCAGACAGTTCCTGGCGGAGAGCTGGGAAGAAACCATGCCTGCCACAGTTTTTGGTATTGAGAAGTATCTTGGCTCCGGATTAATCAAGGGTGTGGGACCGAAGTTCGCCAAGAAGATCGTACAGCAGTTCGGTACGGATACGCTGGAGATCATCGAGACGGATATACAGCGGCTCCTGGAGGTTCCCGGTATTGGAAAGAAGCGCGTCGATAAGATTACAGAGAGTTGGGAGCGACAGAAGGAGATCAAGAATGTTATGCTTTTCCTTCAGGATCATGGCGTGAGCACTGCATTTGCAGCGAAGATTTATCGTCAGTATGGAAATGAGAGTATTCCGAAGGTGAAGGAGAATCCATTCCGTCTGGCGGATGATATCTGGGGAATTGGTTTTAAGACGGCTGACAGCATTGCCATGAAGCTTGGTATTGGCAAGGAGGCATTTATTCGTCTGCGCAGTGGTATCATGTATACCTTAAGTGAGCTGGCAGATGAAGGCCATGTTTATGCAGAGCGTGATCAGCTGATCAAGAAAGCATCAGCGCTTCTGGAGGCGGAGGATACCAGCATCATTATGACCATGGATCAGATGCTGAAGGATGAAGAACTGATCCGTGAGAAGATTATGGTTCCTCAGTTTGCGCCGGATGAGGTTATTCCGGAAGATGCTGCCAAAGAGATTGAGAAAGAATGTATCTACCTGCCGCCGTTTTATTTTGCGGAGGTGGGTGTTGCCAATAAATTGAAAAAGCTGTCTGCAGAACCGGCAGCAGACAGACTATGGGTTTCTCTTATGAAAGCCAGACAGGATACCGGTAATCCGGAGTTGTCTGTGGATGTTGAGAAAATCCAGAATACTGTAAATATGAAATATGATGAGGTGCAGGTGGAAGCCATCCGCCGGGCAGCGACTGCAAAGGTCCTGGTACTTACCGGTGGTCCGGGTACAGGAAAAACCACCACAACCCAGGGAATCATCGCAGCCTATCGCGCCTTTGGACTGAATATATTGCTGGCAGCCCCTACAGGACGTGCTGCCAAGAGAATGACGGAAGCCACCGGTCTGGAGGCAAAGACCATCCACCGACTTTTGGAATTTAAACCGCCGGAAGGCTATCAGAAAAATGAGGAAACACCTCTTGAGGGTGATGTTCTGATCGTGGATGAGTGTTCTATGATTGATATTGTTCTGATGAATGCGCTGATGAAAGCCATCCCGCCTCACATGCGTTTGATCCTGGTGGGGGATATTGATCAGCTTCCATCGGTTGGTGCAGGAAATGTGCTCCGTGATGTGATCGACAGTGAAGTATTTCCGGTGGTTCGTCTGACCAGGATTTTCCGTCAGGCACAGACCAGCCGAATTATCATGAATGCACATAAGATCAATGCTGGTCAGATGCCGGATACATCTAATGGAAAGAATACAGACTTTTTCTTTATGACTCAGGAGGACCCGGAGGAAGTAGCGAAGAAGATTGTGGAATTGGTACATAAGAAGCTTCCGGGATATTATCGGACACCAGCCAGTCAGATTCAGGTGCTGACACCGATGCAAAGAGGTGTGGTCGGAGCTACCAATCTGAACATGGCACTGCAGGAAGCCTTGAACCCTCAGGGAGAAGGCCTTCGAAGAAGTGGATTTGTCTATCGACCAAACGATAAGGTTATGCAGATCAAGAATAATTATGATAAGGAAGTCTTCAATGGCGATATCGGAATCATTGAATCTGTGGATATGCAGGATCGTACCCTTCTGGTGAATTTTGATGGCCGGAGTATTGAGTACGATGCCACCGAGCTGGATGAACTGGTGCATGCCTATGCAACAACCATTCATAAAGCCCAGGGATCTGAGTATCCGATTGTTGTTATGCCGGTGCTGATGAATCATTATATGATGCTGCAGAGGAATCTGATCTATACTGGTATTACCCGGGCCAAGAAGATTCTGGTGATGGTTGGCACGAAGAAGGCTCTTTCTTATGCAGTGAGAAATATGACTGTTACAAAGCGAAATACGCTTCTAAAAGAGAGATTGGACGGTGAGATCCAGGTAAGAAAAACTGCTAAGATTTATTATCCGGACTTGGGCAATCAGGATGTTGGTGTGCAGATGGTGGCAGAGGAAAAAACTCCTTATGGAAATAAATAAAACGAAAGGATATATGAGCTGATATACAATGGCTTCCTTTGATTAGAAGCTTCGTACTTTACGCCTGATGGAAATCCTTCTGGAACGTACCGATGACACGCACATGTTGAACGCATCGGAATTATGCACGATTCTGGATCAGGAATATGGCATCAGTACGGATCGAAGAACTATATATACAGAGATGGAGATCCTTGATAAATTCGGACTGGATATCCAGCAGAAGAAAGGAAAGAATCCTGGCTATTATATCGGCGCCAGAGATTTTGAACTGCTGGAGTTAAAGCTCCTGGTAGATGCTGTGCAGTCATCTAAGTTCATCACGGAGAAGAAATCCAAAGAACTGATAACGAAATTAGAGAAGCTCTGCTGCAGAACTGATGCAGCAATGCTTTCCAAATATGTTTTCATAGTAAACCGTCCGAAGACAGAGAATGAAACTGTTTATTACAATGTGGACTACATTCATACTGCAATCTACGAGAATAAGGAAATTAAGTTCCATTATGCAGAGTGGACTGTTAAGAAAGAACTGAAACTGAAGAAAGACGGTGCATTCTACGTTGTCAGCCCGTGGACACTGACCTGGGATGATGAGAATTATTATCTGGTGGCATATGATGCAGCGGCTGGAATCATCAAGCATTATCGTGTTGATAAGATGCAGAATACTGAGATTCTGGAAACAGATCGTAAGGGTGAAGAGTCCTTCAAGAACTTCGACTTGGCTGCATTTGCTAAGAAGACCTTTGGTATGTACGGCGGCGTAGATGCAGAAGTAACACTGGAATGCAAGAATGAACTGGCCGGTGTTATCATCGATCGCTTTGGACATGATGTATGGTTGATCCCGCAGGGAGAAGATCATTTCAAAACCAGAGTTCTGGTATCAGTAAGTCCGCAGTTCCTTGGTTGGGTAACTGGTATCGGATCCGGAATGAAGATCATGGGATCGGATAATGTGAAGGCTGAATATAAGGCATATCTGCAGGATATGCTTGAGAATTATTGATCGGTTATAGGTGAGATTATGGTTGAAGTATCAAAACGTGATTGGAAATTGTTCCGTGAGAAACTTCCTAATTGGCAGGAAAGTTATATGGAACGTTTATGTAAGGAATATGTAGAGCTGCTGACCTGTGATAAGAAGGGTTCTGAACGATTCTGGACACTGGAAGAACGTATCAAAAAAGATCGCAAAGCTCCTGGAGTTATTTTATCTGTCAGCAAATCAGATATGCTGATCGATCTCGTTCGGTTGGTTCAGGATGAGGTGATTGGTCTTGAGGATCTGTCTGATTTTAGTGAGGACGTGCAGGAGAGAGTGAAATTCATGGTGCAGCGCTGGTAATGTGAATGTGGTAAAATATGCATTTTCGGGTCTTCATATAACCTGGAAATGCATTTCTTTGATGGCTAAAAGGTAAGGTTGACATGTTAATTGCTCGGCCGTATACTGATATCATAAATAAAAGGTAGGCCACCTAAGATACATGAAGGAGGTCCTGATATATGGATGAGTTATATCAGCAGATTATTGATAGTTATAAAGAGACGGGTTCTGTAAAGAAGACAGCAGAAGAGCTGGGGACATATCCGATCAAAGTACGAAGAGTTCTGATTACTGAGGGACTGTGGCACAGCAAAACCAGTAATCAGGTTGCAGAGCTGCTTGCTCTGGGTAAAAGTGTAGCTGAAATAGCAGAGGAGCTTGTTATATCAGAGAAGAATGTTCAGTCTTATATGCCCTATTCCCGTGGGCAGTATGGCGGGGAAGACAGAAGCAACGAAGCAATTCGAAGCGAGGAATATAGAGGACGGATGCAGCAGGCAGCTAAAAATCAGGTTACCAATACAGAAGCACGTTCAAAAAAGAAACAGGATGATATTCAGGAGCAGCGGTGCCTTCTTGAAGAATTAAGAGCTGAAAAAGAGCGATTACTGAAAGAGAAAAAAGAATTCTGGGACATGATCGAAGCAGAGATGAAGCGGATTCCTATGGCAATGCAGCTTCATCTGGAACTGGACCTGGGATATTTCGCAGAGGAGCATAAGAAAGTTCTTAGAAGATACGGAAGAATGAAGGATGGAATTACCAGAGATTTTATTGTTCCGGGCAATATGACACTGCATGGTCTTCATTATGCAATCATGAAAGCTTTTGGATGGCAAAACAGTCACCTTCATAGCTATGTTCCATATGAGGATGAATTCAAAAAAATGACAGATGGGGGATTGGTAAAAGAGTGGACTCGTCAGGTTGGTATGTATTTTCGTTTTCCAAGTGAGAATTATGAAGATATATATTGGGACGATGATTATGAGGAAGGTGAAAGCTTTAAGACCTGGCTGAAATCCAAGTATTGTGGACCATACTCCTATGAAGGCGTGGGAGAGCATTACATTCCTGCACAGATTGAAGTAGACAGATTCCGAAAGGACTGGCCTGCTATTCAGAAGAAAACAACAGATCAGAGAACGTGGAATGTCTACATGGAAGGTCAGTGTGAGGAAATGCTGGAACGCCCGATGCTTTGGACTGTACTAAAAACACCGGCTGAACAGGGAGATTGGGATTCATGGAAACAGGAGAAAGAGGCCGCCCTGAAACAAGTTGAGAAAAAACGTAAGGACATTATTAAAAAATACAGACAGCTGACAGCCCGTATGGACCAGATCGTTGAAGAGGCAGGAACGTATTTTGACGAAGATGGAAATCCGACGATCGACATGGTTCCATATTTCCGGGAGATGGAGGAACTGGACCGTGAATTGGAAATGTTGTGTATTGAATATAATCCTGAACCAATCCCGGCATTATCTGCATTGTGTTATCGATATGACTATGGCGATGGGTGGGAGATTAAAATCACCTGCACCAATGCTTGGTACGACAAAACCGTTTATGCCAGGGATGAAGAAGGCGATATGCTTCATGATAAAAATGGATTCGTTTCCGAGAAAGCTTTGTTTGTAGATGCCTTTGGTCAGCAAATAGACGGAGAGTTCCTGGACAAGTTGAGAGAGATTCAGCGTAAGGAAAAACCAATCTGCATTGCCTGGGATGGAATGAGCCTTGTGGATGATGTTGGTGGTGTTGGAGGTTTTTGCGAATTCCTTGAGACGATTAACGGTGATGATCCGGAAGAGAAGAAAAGCTATAAAACATGGGCAAGGAGTTTGGGATGGACTGGACGCATGCCAAAACCGGAAAACATGCTGTAGCTGTCGGGATTTTTGTACATTGCTTTATGGATTATAATCTGGTGATGGCGACACCTTTTGGGTTTCCGATTGGTACTTCTTCTATTCGTAAGGCTTTAAATGACCTGATCAGGGAACATGATCTTCCGCCGGTAGTATTCCACAGTCTTCGCCATACCAGTGTTACATATAAGCTTAAGTTGAATGGTGGTGACATCAAGGCGGTACAGGGAGACTCCGGTCATTCCCAGATTAATATGGTCACCGATGTATACTCTCATATCATTGATGATGATTGTAGAAAAAATGCGGAACTCTTCGAGCAGGCCTTTTACGAGAAGAAGAATCTGGATCTGAGTATGCATGCCAATGTGGCCGGAAAGACAGTAGAACTTCCGACAAATGTGGATGCAGAGCTCCTGGCGAAAGTCCTTTCCAATCCGGAGATGGCAGCACTTTTAACTACTTTGGCCAAATCACTGGAGAGTAAATAAAGGGAAAAGCACTTTCTTTTCATTTGCGACGAAATGGTAGCCAAGATGGCGACCAATAGTTTTGTTGGATCAAACTTGAGATGATATTATACCTGCTATACCCTTGATAAAATGAATAAATATGGGTATAATGGGTATAACAAGTTTGGGAGGTGTTACTTATGAGTCAGGAAGAATTAATGAATGCAATTGCTGAGATTGAACGGGAAATTGCCATATTGCCCGAAGGTAGCATCACAAAAAAGAAGATTAGAGATAAAGAATACTATTATCATCGAATCACCAGGAATGGTAAGCGTGTAGAAAAATATATTGATTTTAAAGATGTTGCAGAACTTAAAGATAGAATTGATCGGCGAAAGAAACTGGAAAAAGATCTCAAAGAATTGAAAAAACAAATTATTCCGGAGAAGGCAACCACAAAAGAAGAACATCTGGAGTTTAAGACAACTGTAAGAACAGGCAGCCGTCTTCGCGCGCAAATTGCTGTAACAAAGAAATACAAGAAGAGAGAATGTATTCGTGAACTACGAGATTATGTGTTCGGCAGTCAGACAGATAAAGTGTTTGTAATCTATGGCCTTCGAAGGACCGGTAAGACAACGATGATTCGTCAGATTCTTACAGAGTTACCTGAAACTGAATTTCGTAAGGCTGCCTTTATCCAGGTGAGATCCAGAGACATCCTGGAAGATATCGATGAGGATCTAAGGCTGCTGGAGACAAAAGGTTTCAAATATGTATTTATCGATGAGGTAACACTCATGGAGGACTTCATCGAAGGTGCGGCACTCTTCTCAGATATTTATGCCAGCAGCGGAATGAAGATTGTTTTATCGGGAACGGATTCTTTGGGGTTTGCCTTCTCAAAAGAGGAACAGCTGTATGATCGATGCATTATGATGCATACAACCTTCATCCCGTATCGTGAATTCGAGGAGATTCTCGGAATCAAAGGAATTGATGAGTATATCCGTTATGGTGGAACCATGAGTTTAAGCGGTGTAAATTACAATGAAGATGCTATCTTTGCTTCAGCCAGAAGTGCGGAAGAATATATTGATACAGCGATTGCAAAAAACATCCAGCATTCCCTTAAGATGTATGAATATGGTGGACATTTCCGCTCATTATTGGATCTGTATGAAAAGGGAGAACCGACGAATGTAATTAATCGTGTAGTTGAAAACATCAATCACAGCTTCACGCGCAGGGTTGTTGAAAGGACACTCAAGTCGCATGATATTGCTGTAACGGCATCAAATCTGCTTAGAGACAGGGAAGCTCCTATGAATATCAAAGCACATATGGATCTGGATGCAGTGACTCGTGGTATGATGCAGATGCTCGATATTCTGAACAAGGAAGAGCAAAGCATTCAGATTGAAGACTATCATATGGCACAGATAGAGGAATACCTTACCTTATTGGATCTGATTATGAAGATTGATCTCGAATCATTGCCGGAAGTCAATCGAAAAGAAAGTGTGACAGTCATCACTCAGCCAGGTATGCGATATGCGCAGGCCAATGCGATTGTGTCTAATCTGCTTCTCGATGCAAAGTTCAGTGAATTATCGCTGGTTGAAAGACAGAGAATTCTGGATAGATTGCTCAGTGAGATCCGTGGAAGAATGATGGAAGATATTGTTTTACTGGAAACGAAAATTGCTCATCCGGAGAAAAAGGTATTCAAGCTTCAATTCGCAGTCGGAGAGTTCAATATGGTAGTTTTTGACCCAAAAGAACTTAACTGCAAGATCTACGAAGTGAAGTACAGTAAAGAACAGGTTCCAGAACAGAGCCGCCATTTGAAAGACGAGGAAAAATGCGCTATGACAAGCCATCGCTATGGAGAAATTACCGGAAAATATGTCATTTATCGTGGTGAAAGTGGTAGCCTGGAAGGTATTCAATATCTGAATGTAGAGGAATATCTAAAGTCATTATAATTTTCTGTATTTCGGCCAAAGAAAATCTTGTGGATGTTTAGAAAGGGATGAAGATATGACCGATGCCTGAGATAAGGAGATACAGATGAAACCTATTGAAGAAGTTATTCGAAATTCAACGGAAGAAAATCAGGAAAAGGTAGACTGGACAAAAGCATGGAGTACAAAATATCCTGTTCTTGCTGCCTATCAGCAGGAAGTAGATATTCCAAAATATGCGGCAGAGATTCGCCGCATGTTGACAGAGCTTCAGGCAGACTACGGCTATTCAGAGCAGGATGCCATGCTGGTCCTGAAGGATATCCTGGCCCATGAGTATATGGATAATCGTCCGAAAAAAGCTAAGAAACAAAGATAATGGAGGGGAATAAATATGGAGAATGAAAAGGTATTTGCCATGTCTTTTTCAAAGGTCTATGGTCTTCTGACAGCAAAAGCAGAACGAAAAGGCCGCAGCAGGGCAGAGGTTGACCAGGTCACTTCATGGCTTACCGGCTATACGATGCAGCAGATTGAGGCGCTTACAGACAGTGAGATCACCTATGGTGATTTCTTCCGTCAGGCTCCGGAAATGAATCCAAACCGGGAAAAGATTACAGGTGTGGTATGCGGGGTTCGGGTTGAAAACATTGAAGATCCGCTGATGCGTGAAATCAGGTATCTGGATAAGCTGGTGGATGAACTTGCCAGGGGTAAGGCAATGGAAAAAATTTTGAGAAAATAGAAACCTGTAAATTTAAGATTACACTTTTATCAAAAATAGTGGAATACAGAATCCTGTTTCCACATAAAGACAGTATATTTATTTTTAAACAAAAGATATAATTCTCTCAAGAAACATACAAGAGAGGGATAATTATGGCATATGATTTGGAAAAAGAAAAGAGAGAAGCGGTCGAGGCCGGTAAACGGGCTTTATTTCTACGATGGCAAAACACTCCAAAATGGACCGGGCAAAACAAAACATGGAACAGGCGAAATATGATCTCAGAAATTTCAGCAGAGAATTGAATGATGTTAATAATGGAGGTAGAAAAATGTTATCATTGTTATTTACTATTTGTATGATATGGGTATTTGGTAAACTGTTATTTTTTGGAATCAAAGCTGCATGGGGAATTTCAAAGTTTGTGGTTACGATTGTATTGCTGCCTTTGATATTGATCGGTCTGGTCGTAGGCGGATTGATCTATATAGCAATTCCTATATTGATCGTAATAGGAATTGCTGCGCTGCTCTTACCAAAAGCATAAGAGTATGACGGTTGTGGATCCGGTAATGTTAATCGATATGTGGTTAAAGTAATTCTTGTGTGGATAAGCAGATTGATGTTATTATAAAATGTGGAAACATCAAATATAAAAATTTATACCATGGAGATCCCGTTGTGTAAATGGACATTATGTATGCAGTGAATGTCACACAAAGGGGATGGACAGTATTATTGGAGTATGCCTGAATGAACAGAGTAAAAACCCTGTTGAAATTATTGAAAAAATGATGGAGATGCCATTTTGTCATATGCATGAACCGGAGCATCATGTGATGGTTGGGGCAGCCTTGCTGCCTGCATATCATAATGCAGGCGGTGAGGTCGATCTGAACCAGGCATTACCGGAGAGGAAAGGAAGTTCCAGGAGGCGCCTGTGGATTCTGGGGTGCCTGCGGAGCTGGTATCAGTACAGGAATGTACATGTCTGTTATCACAAAGGCTACACCGCTGGCTGCAAAGGCCTGGGGATTATGTAATCTGATGACATCCAGAGCTCTTGGCGCAATCGGCAGCAACGGCGGACCACGTTGCTGTAAACGGGATTCTTATCTGGCTATTATGGAAGCAGTAAAATTCACAGAAGAAAAGCTTGGAGTAAAAATGGAACTGGGAGATATAAAGTGTACCCGTTCAGAACAAAACAATCAATGTCTTCATAAAGCATGTCCGTTTCATGGGGGAAAATAGGATGACGAAATTGAAAGTAGCATTTATCTGTGTACATAATTCATGCAGGAGCCAGATAGCAGAGGCGCTTGGAAACTATTTTGCGTCGGATGTATTTGAAAGCTATTCAGCTGGAACAGAAACAAAGCCGCGAATCAATCAGGATGCAGTTCGTATAATGAAAGAGCTTTACGATATTGATATGGAGAAAACGCAGTATTCTAAATTAATTCATGAGATCCCGTCCCCGGATATTGCGGTTTCTATGGGATGTAATGTCGGCTGTCCTTTTATTGGAAGAGCATTTGATGATAATTGGGAGCTGGAAGATCCGACGGGGAAAAGCGACGAAGAGTTCCGGAGGGTTATTTCCAAAATTGAACAAAATATTTTTAAACTGAAAGTGAAAATAGAATCCATGGAGAAAAAGCAGGGATAAAAGAACACGGTTGCATTTAAGGAGGGCAAAAGATGTTAGTCTGTGATTACATTGTAGAAAGAATTGACGGCGATTATGCCATGTTAAAGAGAACGGACATGCCGGAGGAAGAATTAAAATGTGTGGCAAGAGCACTTCTTCCGGCAGAAATCATGGAGGGAACGGAACTCCATTATGAAATGATGTGTTATACAATAAAAGACTGAGAAACAGAAGAGAAAGAAAAACCCGGAAATGATCTGTTGAGAAATACAGATCGGTTTCCGGGTTTTTCCTTCATAGAGGGCTCAATATATGTAAGAAATGAGGATCCGGTGTATACAGCTTTTACTGAACACGTTTGATCTCCATATCCTTTGGAAGAACCAAGTTTAATATAATTGCCATTACAAATACGACAGCTACTACATTTGCAGAGAATACAGACTGGAGAAGCTGTGGGAAGATATGCCAGATCTCGATTTCGCTGGCAGCAGTAAAGCCAATACCAACGGAAAGGGACAGTGCGGCAATCGTAATGTTTCTCTGAGTGAAGCCTGCTTTGGCAATCATTTCAATTCCGGATGTCAGGATGGTTCCAAACATCATGATGGTACATCCGCCCAGAACAGAATCCGGAAGGGAGGCGAAAAAGTTTCCGACAGGAGGAAGCAGACCTGCAAGAATCATGCATACGGCACCGGTCATGATTGTAAAACGGTTTACTACCTTTGTCATGGCAATGAGACCTACATTCTGAGAGAAAGAGGTAACAGGAGGGCATCCTAACAGAGAAGAAAATACGGAGGCATATCCGTCACAGGCAAGTGAGCCGGAAATTTCTTCAGTTGTTATGTCACGTTCCAGTCCTCCGGAAACCATGGCTGTAGTATCTCCGATTGTTTCAGCAGCAGACACCAGAAAGATGATTGCAACAGAAACTATGGCTCCGGGATGAAATTCCGGCGCATAAGGCAGGAATTTCGGGAAAGAGATGATACCTCCGGAAAAGATCACAGAGAGATCTACTTTTCCCATAAAGATTGCTACAATGTAGCCGACGATCAGACCGGCCAATACAGAAAGCTGTTTCCAGTAGCCTTTTGCCAGAATGTTCCAGATCAGGCATACCAGTAAAGTGATTGTACCGAGAATAAGATTCTGGGCAGAGCCGAAATCTTCTGAGTATCCACCACCAAAGGATCTGGTACCAACTGTGAAAAGAGAAAATCCAATAGCAGTTACAACAGATGCGGCAACGATCGGAGAGATGATCTTTTTCCAGTATTTTGCCAGAAGACCAAGGGTACCTTCCATGATACCACCGACCAGAACAGCTCCGACAACGGATGGATAGCCATAATTGGCAGCCACTGTACTGAGAACTGTTACAAAGGTAAAGCTGACACCCATTACAATGGGAAGCCGGGATCCTATCTTCCAGAGCGGATAAAGCTGGATCAGAGTTGCGATTCCGGCAACGAACATGGCATTCTGGAGAAGTATGGCAATCTCCGCCTGCTTCAGTCCGCCGGCACCGGCGATAATGGTAATGGGTGTCAGATTGGCAACAAACATTGCCAGAATGTGCTGAAGACCAAATGGAATAGCCTTCATAACAGGAACCTGCCCGTCAAGACGATAAATGTTTGCAATATCTGCGTTTTTGGCGTTCTTCATAAGTGAAATCCTCCTTTTTGAATTTTTTTGTACACTTTTTTTGCTCCGCCATAAAAATAATTATGATTGCAATACAACTAATTCTATTTTAGCATAAAAAAATATTTTGTAAACAAAAAAATTGGTTATTTCTTACAAAATTTGTTAAAAGTAAAGATTTTTTTAAGGAGAAATGCGCAGGAAAACGGAATGTGAACAGAGTGGTACAGAATATTGTCCGAATATGCTATACTTATGGCGATCAAGAAAAAGGAAGAGGACTTATGAAGGAAAAATTCCCGTTTAAAAAGGAATATGAGAAATTGGAACTGCTTCTGTCTCAGGGGCAGTTTGAACTGATCCTGCCCGAAGGAAAGGAGACGGGAGAGATTCGTCTGGTATATCTGATGAACGATGCGGTGGAAAGCTTTCTTGTTTTTTGTCAGGCAAAACTGACTGGAACTTATCTGCCGGACTTTCAGGGGGAACTGTGGGCGGATCTGGATCAGGATGGAGATCAGTATGTATTGGTGGTGCATCAGGAAGCTACGGTCTGTACCTTGTTTTTTCAGGATCTGAAGCTGGAGGTTCATTTGTTTGATTATGGGAAGACCGGGCATTTTTGGGTAAAGGGCTATGAATATCTCCGACAGCTGGAATACAGGATTGCTATTCTCCGGGACAAAAGGGATTATCTGGGAGAGGAATTCTGTTCTCAGGAGGAAAGACGGATTTCCAGTCTGGCAGAATTTCCGCCGTTGAACTTTTGCTGTTATCCGGCTGTTTCAGAGAAGTATCTGGTGTCTTCCTGTTCCTGGTGGCAGGTTTCAGAGGAGGCATTGCAGGTAATGACGCAGTTTGCAGAGGAAGTCGGAGATAAAAGTCTGAAAAAATGGCTTCGACTGTATCAGCGGATTCCTGTAAAATGTGTCGCAAAGCAGATTGCGCGGATGCTGCATAAAATAAAACATGCAGAAGTGGTGGATCTGCTTAATGCGAATCTGTTTCAGGCGGCTTCTGCATATGAACGCCGGGACTTTGGCACAGATCACTGGAATCATCAGGCAGAAAAACAGAATCAGAAGTCATATGAAGAAGATACAGAAAAAATCCGCCGGATACAGGAAAAAGCAGAACAGAGAAAAAAGCAGCTGGAGAAATCCGGAAAACAGGTGGAAATGCTGACAGAGGAGCCTTTTCTTTATGTAAAGGATTCCGTAGAATATAAGATTCATCTGATGATCTGGAAGCAGGAAGGAAAAAACCGAAAGGTAGAAGTAGAAACCATTGATTAAAAGATAAGGAGAAGCAATTATGGCAAAGGTAAGAAATTTTACAGCAGGTAAAGAGGAGAATAAAAATCTGGAAGCGATCAGAGAGAAGCTGGAGGAGCTGAAGGATCAGCTGGTGGAGGTTCTGGAGGAATACGAGGATAAAAATCAGGATAAGGCGGATATTCTTACAGAAGCGCTGGATGCGCTGGAGGACGCAGGGGAAGCGATCGAGGAAGCACTGTCAGATGAATAAAAAAATACTCTCTGAGGCTATGAAAGGAGATCCGTTTTGTTACAGCAGCTGAAAATACAAAATGGGGAGAGGGAGATCCTTTTGACTGTGCTTCGCTCATCAAGAAAAAGTGTGGGACTGGAGGTACGGAGTGAGAAAGAAGTCCTGGTCCGGATTCCTGCACGATTATCAGACCGGGAACTGAAAAATATGGTGGAGAAGCACAAAGAATGGATTTTTAATAAAACTGCACTGGTACAGAGCAGAAGGGAGACAGGTAATTCAACCTGCGCGGTGCCGCCGGAAAATTTATCCCCGGAAGAGATGGAAAAAATTAAAGAAAAAATAGGAGCAAGGGTAAAGCATTACTGTCAGGTTATGGGAGTCACAGTAGGGAGAATCACTATCCGGAATCAGAAGACCCGGTGGGGAAGCTGCAGTGCAAAGGGAAATGTAAATTTTAATTATCAGCTTTATTACCTTCCGGAAGAGCTGTTGGACTATGTAGTGATTCATGAATTGGCCCACCGGAAACATATGGATCATTCCAGGGAGTTCTGGGCAGAAGTGGAAACTTATTGTCCGGATTACAGAAAACGCAGAAATCGACTGAAATCCTATCAATTGGTATAATAAAAACAGAA
Organism: uncultured Blautia sp.; assembly: GCA_900541985.1. Taxonomy (GTDB): domain Bacteria; phylum Bacillota; class Clostridia; order Lachnospirales; family Lachnospiraceae; genus Blautia_A. The sequence continues at coordinate 26,486 of UQLX01000018.1, forward strand.
AATTAAAATATTCCCTAAAAAATTTTGGTAAAACTAAAAATTTTTGTTGAAACCTTAAAAAGTTTGTGCTACAATAATTTTAAGGAGAAAACAAAATTTTTTAGGGAGGAGTGATTACAAATGAATATGATAATGTATCTGGTACCGGCAGCAGGGCTGATAGGATTACTATATGCTGTATTTACCAGATTATATGTGATCAGTCAGGATCCGGGCGATCAGAAAATGAGGGAGATTGCCGATGCTATTGCAGAGGGAGCAAGAGCCTTTTTGACCTCTGAGTATCGGATTCTGGTCGTATTCGTTGCAGTTCTTTTTGTGATCATTGGATTTGGTACAGGAAACTGGCTGACAGCAGTATGTTTTCTGGTTGGAAGCGCTTTTTCAACAGTAGCCGGTTATCTGGGTATGAGTGCGGCTATCCGTGCGAACTGTCGTACGGCGAATGCGGCAAGGCTTCATGGTATGCCCCGTGCGCTGTCACTTGCATTTTCCGGCGGAAGCGTTATGGGAATGGCTGTAGTAGGACTGGGGCTTCTGGGAGTTGGACTTCTGTATATGATCATCGGAGATGTTTCTGTTTTATCGGGCTTCAGTCTGGGAGCTTCCTCGATTGCACTGTTTGGCCGTGTCGGCGGAGGAATCTATACAAAAGCGGCAGATGTAGGAGCCGATCTTGTAGGTAAGGTGGAAGCAGGAATTCCAGAGGATGATCCTCGTAATCCAGCAGTGATCGCAGATAATGTTGGCGATAATGTCGGAGATGTTGCAGGTATGGGAGCCGATCTTTTTGAATCCTATGTTGGCTCGCTGATCTCAGCGCTGACACTTGGGCTGGTATTTTTTGAAGATGCAGGAGTCATGTTCCCGCTTCTTCTGTCTGCAGCAGGTATAGTGGCTTCTCTGATCGGAGCGTTTCTTGTGAAAAAGCTGGGAGGAACAGATCCTCATAAGGCATTGAAAATCGGAGAGTACTCTGCAACTGCACTGGTGATCGTTGCAGCATTTGCATTCCGTCATCTGTTTTTTGGAAGCCTTGGTGCAGCACTGACAGTTATTACCGGTCTTATGGTTGGTGTTCTGATCGGTTTTGTAACAGAGATCTATACCTCTGACGGATATCGATTTGTAAAAAAGGTAGCGGCTCAGTCTGAGACTGGATCTGCCACAACTGTGATCAGTGGTATCGCGCTGGCAGCAGTAGGAATGCTTTCCACAACAGGGATCACCGTTGCCATTGACGCATATGGTCCTGTAGCAGATAACGCAGGCGGCATTGCAGAAATGGCCGGTCTGGATGATTCTGTCCGCAAGATTACAGACAAGCTTGATTCTGTAGGAAATACAACGGCGGCTATTGGAAAAGGATTTGCGATCGGTTCTGCAGCCCTTACCGCTCTTGCACTGTTTGTATCTTATGCAGAAGCAGTAAAGCTTGATCAGATAGATATTCTTGATGCAAAGGTAATTATCGGACTCTTTATCGGAGGTATGCTCACTTACCTCTTCTCTGCCATGACAATGGAGTCTGTTTCCGAGGCAGCTCACCAGATGATCGAAGAGGTGCGCCGCCAGTTTCGAGAGAACCCCGGCATTTTGAAAGGAATATCCAAACCGGACTATGCTTCCTGTGTTTCAATCTCTACGAATGCTGCTCTCCGTGAGATGTTCCTTCCGGGACTGATGGCGGTTCTCGCACCCCTTGCAACAGGTCTGATTCTTGGACCGAATGCTTTGGGCGGACTTTTGACCGGAGCGCTGGTTACGGGAGTATTGACTGCGATTTTTATGTCAAATTCCGGCGGCGCCTGGGACAATGCCAAAAAATACATAGAAGACGGTCATCACGGAGGTAAGGGAAGCACCGCACATAAAGCTGCTGTAGTAGGCGATACAGTAGGAGATCCTTTTAAGGATACTTCAGAGCCGTCTATCAACATCCTTATCAAATTAATGACTATCGTATCTTTGGTTTTTGCACCGATCTTCCTGCAGTATGGAGGATTGCTGTAAAACTTTAAGATAAACAAATCCCATAGTTGACAGTTTCTTTGCCAGGGAAACTGTCAGAACTCTTGTAAAATGCCATGAATTTTTACAATTCCTCAAAGGGAAAAACCTCTTAAGAAAACCGGAAGTAAGTTTTGTATAATATAAAAAAACAAAGGGGAGAAGATATGATTTATGTCAGTCATCTGCTGAAAGATGAAGAAATGAAAGAAATAATTGCCCAGACTGGTATGGGAGTAGAAAGCATTGAGTTTTCAGTTGCGGAAAATCTGGATAAGCCTGGCAGGACGCTGGAAACCTATCGGAAACGACTGGAGTTTATGGGGTGCAGAGAACTTATTCTCCATGGCCCGTTTCTTGATCTGAATCCCATGGCATATGACAGCCTTGTGGTACAGGCTACACGGACACGATACGAACAGGCCTATCAGGCGGCAAAGGAACTGGGAGCAAAAAAACTGATCCTTCACAGCGGATTTATTCCGTCTGTTTATTTCCTTACGGGATGGGCAGAGCGGATGGCAGATTTTTATAAGAAGTTTCTGGAGGATAAGGATGATTCTGTGGAAATACTTATGGAAAATGTAATGGATCCTCTTCCGGAACCATTGAGGGAAATCATGGAAAATGTTTCTCATCCGTCTTTTGGGATCTGTCTGGATATTGGTCATGCAAACTGTTTTTCCCGGACAGACTGTAAAGAATGGGCAGAAATGCTTTTTCCTTATATCCGCCACCTTCATCTTCATGATAATCCGGGAGACAGGGACAGACATCAGGCTCTTGGAGACGGAACAGTTCCGTACAGACAGGTTCTTGAGCTGTTTCGCGACAGACCCGGGATTTCCTGCACCATAGAGTGCAGCACAGAAAGAGAGATTCAGAAATCTTTTTTTCGCCTGCATCAGGAAGGTATTTTTTGTTGACAATACATATGCCCTGTGTCAGAATATTTCATATCTGCACGAAAGGAGACAACAATGAAAAACAAAAAATCAACCCTGATTGCTGTGATCGCTTTGGTTGTGGTCATAGCCGTGGCTGGATTATGCTACTTAAAATTTAAACCCGATACGACAGAGGGAAGTAAAGAGATCACAGTAAAGGTATCAGCTCTTGACCAGGGAGAGGAAACATTTACTTATCAGACAGATGCTCAGTACCTGGGTGAGGTGCTGACGGACAATGAGCTGATCGAAGGGGAAAAAGGACAGTACGGTCTGTTTATTACGACAGTAAATCATGTAAAAGCAGACGATTCCAAACAGCAGTGGTGGTGTATCACAAAAGGCGGAGAACAGGTAAACACCTCTGCAGATCAGACACCGATCCAGGATGGAGATCAGTATGAACTTACCTTGACAGAGGGTTATTGATGAAGGCTTCGCTTAAGACAAAGGATCTGGCTGTCATGGGAGTCATGGCAGCGATCGCCTTTATCAGCCAGGTGGCGTTAAGCTTTCTTCCGAATATAGAGCTTGTGACGCTTTTGTTCATTTTGTATACGCTTGTTATTGGCAGGAAAGTTTTTGGCGTTGTGTATGCCTTTGTTTTTCTGGAAGGTGTTACTTATGGGTTTGGATTATGGTGGATCAATTATCTTTATGTATGGACGATCCTTTGTCTGATAACTCTTGCGTTCAGAAAACAGACTTCCTTTGTTTTCTGGAGCGTTATATCCGGATTTTTTGGTCTTGCCTTTGGGGCATTATGCAGTATTCCCTATTTTTTTATCGGTGGTTCTTCCGGGGCTTTTGCCTACTGGATCGCAGGAATACCAAGTGATATCACCCATTGCATCGGAAATGTATTTTTGTGTCTGATATTGTTTAAGCCGCTCTATTATATTCTGGTAAAGATTCATGAATACAAAAGCTGAGTTTTCTATTTCAACATGTGGAACAGGCGGTATTGACCAATGACCGGGCAGATGATTTTATAAAATCTTTATGGAATTTTATGTCTGTAATATTGACTGCTGTGGAAGGAATGTCTATAATATGTACCATTAAATCTTTTACAGGAGGCTGGGTTTTTATAATGGAAGATAGCGACAGTTGCGCTGACCCGAATCAAAAGAATAATCTGAATGAATGACATATATTTCAAGGCATGGTCTGTGTATTTTTCAATCTACAGGTCATGTCTTGTGTTGTATATAAAAGATTATTAAAAAATTTTTCAAAGAGGTCAAAAATATGAATAGTTCTGTAATATTTTTATTGCTGCTTCAGGTTGTACTGATTGCATTGAATGCTGTTTTTGCAAGTGCGGAAATAGCGGTATTGTCCATTAACGAAACGAAGCTGGAACGTATGGCAGAGCAGGGAAACAACCGTGCGAAACGACTGTTTCGGCTGACACGGGAGCCGGCAAGGTTCCTGGCCACGATTCAGGTTGCCATCACACTTTCCGGCTTTCTGGGAAGTGCATTTGCAGCGGATAATTTTTCGGAACCACTGGTAGACTGGATCCTTTCTCTGGGAGTGGAGATTCCGAGAGCAACTCTGGATGCCGGAGCGGTAATTGTGATCACACTGGTACTTTCTTATTTCACATTGATTTTTGGAGAGCTTGTTCCGAAACGGATCGCCATGAAAAAACCGGAACAGCTTGCCATGGGAATATCTGGTCTGGTAAGCGGCATTTCCATTGTATTTAAACCAATTGTTTCTTTTCTTTCCATATCTACAAATTTTGTTCTGCGCCTGTGCGGAATCGATCCTGATGAGGAAGAAGAGCAGGTAAGTGAAGAAGAAATCCGAATGATGGTTGATGCGGGAAGTGAAAAAGGAACGATTGATCATCAGGAAAAAGAGTTTATCCAGAATGTATTTGAATTTAATGACATCATGGTGGAAAGCATAGCGACTCACCGCACAGATGTTACGATCCTGTGGCTGGAGGATGATATGGATTCCTGGGCGGAGACCATTCATAACAGCCGCCATACACGCTATCCGGTGTGCGACGGATCACCGGATAATGTGATCGGTGTTTTAAATGCCAAAGATTATTTTCGTATGGAAGATAAAAGCCGGGACAATGTTCTTGAAAAAGCAGTATATCCTGCATACTTTGTTCTGGAGACCACAAAAGCGGACGTTCTGTTCAAAAATATGAAAACAGAGAAAAAATCCATGGCGGTCATCATTGATGAATATGGCGGTATGACAGGAATCGTTACGTTATATGACCTGATAGAAGAGCTGGTAGGAGATCTGGAGGACGAACCGACCGCAGACAAGAATGAAGATCCCTATATGGAAAAACTCAATGAAGATACCTGGATGATCAGTGGAAATGTGGAAATTGATAAGTTTGAGGATGCTCTGGGTGTGGAAATCTCTTCTTCGGAGTTTGATACAGTGACAGGATTGGTATTTCACAAATTAGGGTGGATCCCGGAGGACGGAAAACAGGATATTGATGTTCAGATCCGGAATCTTCAGATACATATCAGTGGCATTAAGGATCATCAGATTGACAGCGCAACGGTAAAACTTTCCGGAAAACCGGAGAAGAATCCAGAGAAAGTATAAGTGATTTCAGAAAGGCAGAGAATAACAGATGAAAGATGCAAAATTAGAAGAACAGTTTGAATTCCGCAGTGTGCGGACAGAGGAAACAGAGGAGGCGGCAGCGCTGGAACAGAAATGCTTTCCGCCAAATGAGGCCTGTGCCCCTCAATTCATGAAAGAAAGGATTCAGGCGGCAGCGGAGATCTTTCTGGTGGCGGTGGACAGGAAAAGCGGAAAGATTGCCGGATTTCTAAACGGGATCGCCACAGAGGAAAAGCATCTGCGGGATGAATTTTTTACAGATGCTTCCCTTCATGATGCAGGCGGAAAAAATATCATGCTGACAGGTCTTGCCGTACTTCCGGATTATCGCGGACAGGGTCTTGCAAGAGAACTGGTGGAGCGTTATGCCGGACGGGAAAGGAAGAGAGGACGGGAACGTCTGGTTCTTACCTGTCTGGACGAAAAGGTGGAAATGTACCGGAAGTTCGGCTTTCAGGATCTGGGACTTTCCGGATCCGTGTGGGGCGGTGAAGAATGGCATGAAATGGTTCGGGATCTTTAACGGTTCCGGTAATAAAACACAGCTACCTGTGTCCGGTCCCGAAGCTGCAGCTTATCCAGAATAGAACTGAGATAATTTCGTACCGTTCCTTCACTGAGAAACAGACGGGCGGCAATTTCCTTGTTGCTGAGTCCGTCTGCAATCAGCCGGATGATCTCCTGTTCCCGTTCACTGATATCATGGTCTCTGTAGTTGAAGGAAGAAGAGCCGGAATGGAGCAGTTCGGGGATCTTGGATACAATTTCGTGACCGAAAACTGTCTGTCCGGAATAGACTGCCCGGAGAGCAGGAAGGATGCTGGCATAGTCCTGCTTCAGAAGATATCCTTTAGCGCCCAGCTTCAGCGCACGGACGATATATTCGTCATCGGAAAAGGTGGTGAGAAGGAGGATTCTGGCATCTGGAAACTCTTTCAGTATTTCTGCGGCTGCATCCAGGCCGCTTACTTCTTTCATCCGGATATCCATAAGAAGTACATCCGGGTGATATCTGCGGAATAATGCAACCGCTTCTTTTCCATCAGACCCGGTGGCAGGAACTGTGATGTCGCCGCTGGATTCCAGAATGGTCTTTAATGCTCCTGATACAAAAATATCATCGTCTACGATCAAAACATTCATTTTTTACTCCTGTTCTTTGGGAATGGTGATAAAAAGCCGAAACCCATTGTCTGTAGTGATCTGAAGGGTTCCCTTCAGTGATTCCAGCCGATCCTTCATATTGGAAAGACCGATGCCGCGGGAGCGGTCATCAGAGGAAATATGGCCGTCCTTTTTGCCGGATAACGTGCCAGCAGGTTTTCCGTTGTCTTCGATACAAAGCTGATAAAGCGCCGGATGCTCTCTCAGGATAATGTGTGCTTCAGTGGCGCTGCTGTGTCTGGATATATTGGAAAGCCCTTCTTTTATAATACTGATAAAACAGTATTTGATCTCTTTTGGAACCTCATATCCCATATCGTAATCCAGTGTTACCGGGCAGAACTGAAATTCCGAAGCCAGTCCGGTGACTGCATCTTTTAGATTTATGGAATCGTCATGAAGATCATGGACACTTGTTCGGATACTTGTCATGGCCTGATTTAAAGACTGATCCAGATTTTCCAGCACAGAGTCCAGAGCAGATTCTTTATTGACAGCCTTTGCCGCTCCGGTAAGAAGGATGGAACGGGAAAGAAGATGGCCTACATTGTCATGGATCTCCCGGGCAATGCGGTTTCTCTCTTTCAGAGTGGCTGCATAAATTTCAGAATTTTGCTTTTCCACAAGCATACTGTTTTTTTCTGCAAGCAGGAGGTTTTTTTCTGTACTGTCATCCCGGAGCTTCATAAGCTTCTGCTTCAGTTTTTCGGAGGTTTCTGTACGGCACTGCAGGAAGAAGGAGAGGATTATGAGCAGAAAGCTCCACAGGAAAAGAAAAAACCTGTTTTGATCGGCGGAGAAAATATGGTAACCGCAGAGGATGCTTCCTGCAAAAACAGGGACATACAGATGATCCATAAAAAATATATAAAACATTGCGGGAAAGAAAATGCAGAGACGGGGCAGCAAAAGAGAAGCGCCCATCAGGAGAAGACCGGTGATCAGATGTCCCGGGGAGCTTTCCGTAACATATCCTATGGAGCAAAAACAGAGACAGAGAAGAAAGGCCAGTACAAATTCATAGTCCGGTTTCCGGTATATAAGAGAAAAGAAGCTGAACAGTATTAAAAATCCCATATCCTGAATGCGGTCCATAATGATTCCTCCCGGTGAAGGAACTGTCAGAGGACAGCTCCGGAGTAAATGCTGCTGATGGTTTCAGTATAATATAAAACAGCTTTTGTGGCAAAGAAAAAAGCGCTTTCCTGAAAGATCGTGACATTTGTCATATGAGAAGATGACGGCGCTCACTACCGGAGAGAAAAAGAGGCTGATATAATTTCTGTATAATCAATAAAGAAGGAGAAGATTATGGACAGAGCAGAATGGAAAAAAGAAGGGATTGTACATATAGAAAATCTGGTAAAAAGATACGGTTCTCTGGTGGCCTTGGATCATCTGAATCTGGATATCCGGGAGGGAGAGATCTTTGGGCTTCTGGGTCCGAACGGTTCCGGAAAAACAACAGCCATCAGCTGTATGCTGGCGCTTTTGAAATATGACAAAGGAAGTATCCGGATCATGGGTGAGGAGATGGCTCCGGACAGCTACGAGATAAAAAGCCAGATCGGGATAGTACTACAGAATGTAGCGGTTTTTGAGGAGCTGACGGTATACGAAAACATTGATTATTTTTGTGGCCTGTATGTGAAGGACAGGAAAAGAAAAAAACAGCTTGTGGAGGAGGCGCTTGTATTTACCGGTCTTGAGGATTACCGGAAAATGCGGCCGGGGAAGCTGTCAGGCGGTCTTTTGAGAAGACTGAATATTGCCTGCGGCATTGCTCATAAACCGAAGCTTATCATACTGGATGAACCGACAGTGGCAGTGGATCCCCAGAGCAGGAACCGGATCCTTGAGGGGATCAGAGAACTGAATCGTCAGGGCTCGACTATTATATATACTTCTCACTATATGGAGGAGGTAGAGCAGCTTTGCAGCAGGATTGCCATTATGGATCATGGAAGAAGCATTGCGGTGGGAACCAAAGAGCAGCTTGTGGGAATGATAAAAACAGGGGAAAAGATAACCATTGAGGCGGTAGCCCTGGATTCGGAACAGCTTGTACAGATCAGACAGCTTCCGCATGTATTTCAGGTGGATTACAAAAATGATACTCTTACGGTTCACTGTACAGAAGCAAAGAATAATCTGGTAAAACTCCTGCATTATCTGGAAGAACAGGAAGCAGTTTTCGGGAGAGTATATTCTGAACTTCCCACTCTCAATGATGTATTTCTTGAGATTACGGGAAAACAGCTTCGGGATTAGGAGGAGAGTATGAGAGATCTGATCAGGTACAGTATCATCAGAAAAGTAAAAAATTTTAATATTTTATTCTGGCCATGTATTTTTCCGCTGATTATGGGAACACTGTTTTATTTTGCCTTTGGAAATATGTCTGAGGCAGATTTTGAAACGGTACAGGCGGCTTATGTGGAAGAAAAAGGGGATCCGGTTTTTTCCAGATTTCTGGAGGAAGTGGATCAGGAGGGGGCTGTGATCCGGATTGAAAAAATGACAAAGGAACAGGCTTCCCAAAAACTGGCAGCCCGGGAGATCCAGGGGATTTTTGTTGGAGGGGAGACTCCCCGCTTACAGGTGGCCGGCAGCGGAATGGCGCAGAGTATTATGCAGAGTCTGCTGGAAAGCTATCTTAACGGAAAACACATCATGGAGGCAGTGGCAGAGACACATCCGGAAAAACTGGAGCAGGCAGCTGCTTCTATGGCAGACTATCAGGAACTGATAAAGAATGTTTCTCTTGGAGGAAAGACGACCAACGGAAATGTGGGATTTTTTTATGCGCTGATCGGAATGGCCTGTCTGTACGGCTGCTTTGTGGGCATGGGCTCCGCCTGCTGGCTGCAGGCAAATGTAACTTGTCTGGCAGCAAGACAGTGTGCATCTCCGGTACACAGGATGACTATGATTCTTACAGAAGTGCTGACTTCCTTCGGACTGCATTTCCTGAATGTGATCATCCTGATTTTGTATCTGAAATATGTGCTGCGGATGGAGTTTCAGGGAAGTATGGCAGATATGCTTCTGATTTCCATGGCAGGCTGTATTGTGGGTGTGAGTATGGGAATCTTTGTGTCCAGTGTATCCCGTTTCAGTGAAAAGCTTAAGGTTGGGATCATGCTGGCGATTTCCATGACAGCCAGCACCCTGGCCGGTCTGGTGAATGTAGAGATCAAATATATGGTGGATCAGAAGCTCCCTCTGCTCAATAAGCTGAATCCGGCAGCCTTGATATCAGATGCTTTTTACTGCATCAATGTATACGAGGATCCGGTGCGTATGCGAAATAATATTATGACGCTGACAGCTATGGCGGCAGTGCTTACCGTGGCTTCATTTCTGATAGTCAGGAGGGAACGTTATGACAGTATTTAAAGGTTATATGAAAGTGATCCGTCAGAATCGGGGGCTGATCCTTCTGTATATGGCAATCTTTTTTGTATGTACGATCCTGATGCAGTCCATGGCAGGAAAAACAGAAAAAAACTATCAGGCAGAGTCCCTGAAGGTGGCTGTGGCAGACAGAGACGGCGGCATCCTGGCAAAAGCCCTGGAAACATATCTGGGAAACTTTCATGAGATCATTCCCATGGAAAATGAGATTTCTGCCATGCAGGAAAAGCTTTTTTATCGTGAAGTGGAATATATTGTCCGGATTCCGGAAGATTTCATTGAAAAATGCATCTTAAATGGGGAAAAAATAGAAGTTACCACCATTCCGGATACTTATTCCGGTATTTATGTGGATCAGCAGATCAACAGCTTTCTCAATAACGCGGGAACCTGTCTGGCAGCAGGATTTACAGAAGAAGAAACGGCCCGGATCCTGACGGATAAGGCTCCGGTAAAAGTAGTGCTGGACGAAAAAAACAGCAGAGGAGACAAGGCCGGATATATGTATTATTTCCGGTATCTGCCATATCTGTTTCTTGCTCTGTTCGGATTTGTAGCAGGAAATATCCTGATCGTTTTCAGCAAAAAAGAAGTAAGAAGCAGAATGTTGGCTTCTCCGGTATCAGCCAGACGCCAGAGTCTGGAAGGGCTTTTAAGTCTGGGGGTTTTCGGAGCAGGTGTGATGCTCTTTGTGCTTCTTGCGGCAGTGCTCTATTATGGAAAAGATCTTTATGGAAGTGAAAACTTCGGATATTATCTTCTGAATACACTGGCAGTATTTCTGGTATCCATGTCTGTCGCATATCTGGCAGGAACACTTGCGCCGAATAAGGATGCCCTTACAGGACTGGTGAATATACTTTCTCTTGGAATCTGTTTTCTGTGCGGTGTTTTTGTCCCGCTGGACTATATTTCCAGAGGTGTCAAAACCGTCAGCCAGTTCCTGCCGGTTTACTGGTATGAAAGGGCAAATGATATTCTGAGCAGCTTTACAGTACTTACAGAAAAAGCCAGGATACAGATACTTCAGGCGGTTGGGATCCAGCTGGTATTTTGTATTGCACTGGTAGGCCTGACTCTGGTGATCAGTAAATACAGAAGTGTGGAAAGATAAAAGTGATTTTGTCACAGACGGATATATTTTTTTCGTGTATGCTTAGACCATAAAATAAATCCCGAAGAAAAAGGGAAGTCTATCACTAAGAAACAGACAGCTGCCGGAGATGGCAGAAAGAGTTTCTTATAAAAATACACACAGCCCCGGAACAACAGAAGGAAACAGGAAGGGGCGGACAGGAGGAAAATATGTCAGCTTTAAATATTACAAAAAATAATTTTCATGAAGAGGTTATGAACAGTGATAAACCTGTGCTCCTTGATTTCTGGGCAGGCTGGTGCGGACCGTGCAGGATGCTTTCTCCGGTAGTGGATGAGATCGCAGAAGAAAATGACGACATCAAGGTTTGCAAGATCAATGTGGACGAGCAGCAGGATCTGGCTTCGGAGTTTAAGATCATGACCATTCCTACATTGATGGTTTTTAAAAACGGAGAACTGCAGAGCCGTTCCATGGGAGTGAAACCAAAGGAAGAAATCCTGGAGATGCTTCAGTAAGAGAAAACGATCATAGAAATAAAAACAGGGAACTCCGTTTAAACGACAGGTATCGGAAAACGGAGTTCCCTGTTTGGAGTAAAGATCCTATTCTGAAATTTCTTCCAATCTTTTTTTGTCGGTAAGCTCGATTGTCCCCCGGGAAAGCTTCACAAGTCCCTCGCTCTGGAAATAGCGGAGCATCCGGGTTACAACCTCCCTGGCTGTGCCAAGGTGGTTGGCGATCTTTTCATGGGTGATCTTCAGGGCATCTGTATTGTCAAGAATGCTTTCTTCCACCAAAAATGCAGCAAGGCGTTTGTCAAAGCTTTTCCACATGATCTGTTCGATGAGCCACATGACCTCGGTAAAACGGCTTCCCATAATCTGGTTGGAAAAATTAGCCACTACAGCAGATTCTTCCATAAGCTTTTTATAAATATGAGGAGGCAGGACAATGACATCACTGTCTTTTTCTGCTTCTATGATAACTTCAAACTGAATGTTGCTCATAACGCAGGAGGCAGAAAAAATGCAGACATCTCGTTCAAAGAGACGATAGAGAGTGATTTCTCTTCCATCATCAGAGATGATATAGGCCCGGAGCTGTCCGGAAAGGATCAGCAGAAGACCCAGACAGTCAACAGAGCCATTATGGAGAACTGTTCCCCTGGGAACAGAACGGGATTGAGAAGACTGGGAAATTATCTTTTGCTGGGCAGGCGTAAGCTTATCCCAAATGGGAAAATGTGTCGATAAGTCCATGACAGATCACTCCTTTTTATATACTACATTTTAGTATATAAAACAGGAAGAAATCTGTCAAATATCTGGAAAATAAATATTGCGTGTGATAAAATTAAATTATTATTGTTTACTTCATTCACAGCAGCTATTGTGTTACAGAAGGAGGAAGCGGTCAGATCTGCACTTATAGAAAAAATGCAGGATACATTTCAGTGGATTTCCGTGCCAGGCCAGGATATGCGCCTGATGTATCATGACTTTGGAATTGTAAGAGAATGCAAGGAACTGATCCGGCACAGGGTATTTATGACAAAACTGAAAGACGGCTGTGAAGAAGAGTATAAAATCCGCCATGACGGACTGATTGCAAAAAGGGGAGAAACTGTAAATCCGGGGCCGGACAGTAATTTCAGTATCTGGAGTGCAGGCGGCTATATTTTTGGCTACAATGAGATTGACACGACTATGGAAGTTCAGGAGACTGCCGAAGCCAGAAAGGAGACCATTGCCTGGGAGACACGTCAGCTGGAGATCATGGACTGGATCACCAATGATGTGGACTGGATGACAGGAGAGGTTCATGCAGACGTTAAACGTCTGGCATGGCACAGGTGATTCTTCCCCAGTCGATTACCACCTGTAAAATAGAGAGTAAATAATAACAAAAAACCTTCGGAGTCTGCGCCGAAGGTTTTTTGTGTACAGGAATATAAATAATGACCGGATCACCGTACATAATCCTTAATATATTCCTGAGTGATATTGTCGATCAGGTGAAAGGTAAGACGAGCCATAGAGTCCGGAGATTCATGCTCGGCTCTGGACAGCCATGTTTTGATCATACCGACACAGCCGCTGAGACAAAAAGAGTAGGCATATGAAACCTCGTTGTCTGGCAGGGAAAAGCTGTTCTGATCGAGAAATTTACTGGCAATCAGTGTCTCGATTCTTGCGACAAAATCCATGTCGCCATTTGGTCCCAGAAGGGCCAGAGCAAGATCACGGTTGCTGTCCATAATGGAGAAAAAACGAGCCAGGAAGGGAATGATCTTTTTTCGTTCAGTGCAGTGAACAGGACAGCCTTCCAGTGCTTCCCGAATTTCCAGCATGGCTTCTTCTTCAATTTTTTCCAGCATCTGATAGATATCGGTGTAATGAAGATAAAAAGTGGAACGGTTAATATCCACTTCATCGACAAGTTCCTTTACGGTAATTTCTTTTATACTTTTTTTCTGCATCAGGCGGGCAAGACCCTGTCTCAACTGAGCTTTTGTTTTTCTGACTCTTCGGTCAACTTTTTCAGCCATGAAAAAACCTCCAATCTTTTTGCAAAAAAAGGCATTGATTTGGTAGAAATATTGAATTTTATGTTTAGTAGACAAAATACAAAAAATATGTCGATTAGTAAATATTCAGCTCTTTTTTTGTCGCTTGTATTTTCCTTCAGTTTTAGTATAATACGCCTTGTAAAGAAAAGCAACATGTTGTTTATTAATAGAACTAAAATTTATTAATATAATAAAATATGATTAACAGGATCAATTATAGAAAGAAAGGGAATGACTATGATCAAAAATGAGTGGAAGAACCTGCTGAAGAATAAAATGCTGGTAGTAGTTGTTATTGCTATTATCGTAATTCCCGTTATTTATGCAGGATTATTTCTGAAATCCATGTGGGATCCCTATGGAAATCTGGATCAGCTTCCTGTGGCGGTAGTCAACAAGGATAAGGCCGTAGAATATGAGGGAAAAACCCTGAGTGTGGGCTGTGATATGGAAGATGCCCTGAGGGACAATGATTCCCTTGATTTCCATTTTGTAGACAGTAAAGATGCGGAGCAGGGACTGAGAAATGGAACTTATTATATGGTAATTACCATCCCGGAAGATTTTTCTCAGAATGCTTCTACCCTTATGGATGAGAAGCCAAAGAAAATGGAACTGGAATATGAGACAAATCCGGGAACAAACTACATTGCTTCCAAAATGAGCGAGAGCGCTGTAGTGAAAATTCGTGATGAGATAGCATCTCAGGTAACAGAAACTTACACACAGACAGTTTTTGACCAGATTACAGAGGTTGGAGACGGTATGCAGGAGGCTGCCGATGGTTCAAAGGAACTGAAGGACGGACTTGGAGACGCTTCTGATGGAAATAAAACAATTACAGATAATCTGAAAAAGCTGGCGGACAGCACGCTTACCTTTAAGGACGGAGCCAATACTCTCACAGAGGGGCTGAAAGAATATACGGACGGAGTAGCCCAGGTTGATGACGGAGCCACACAGCTGAATAACGGTGTGGGAACTCTGACAGCAAAGGTTCCTGAATTGACAGCCGGTGTAAATACACTGAATCAGGGAGTTAAGGATTATACAGCCGGTGTGGCAAAGCTTGACGCCAATTCTGCGCAGCTGACAGCCGGAACCACAGATCTTCAGGAAGGAGCAGAGACGCTGAAAAAAGGTCTGGATACTCTGAAGGACGGAACCACTCAGTATGTAAGCGGAGCAAATACTCTGGCAAATGGAGTAATCCAGTATGTTGCCGGAACGGATCGGCTGGCAGCGGGAGCAGAACAGCTTTCACCGCTGGAGGAAATCGGTCAGGTATCTTCCGGTATTTCTCAGCTGAACAGTTCTGTCTCCAGGGGAGATGGATCTCTGAAAGCGGGAACTCAGCAGATTGAAGCCGGCTTAGGGGAACTGTACGGACAGCTGAAAGAGCTTGGAGGAAGCCTGACAGCGGAAAACATTAAAAAGCTGACAGCCGGCTTAAACGAAGCAAAAAGCGGAATGGAAAGCGCGGGCAAAGGAATGACTACTGCTTCTGCCGGAATGACGCAGGCTGCAGAAGGAATGACAAATGCTGCAGGCGTGATTACGCAGGCAGGGCAGGGAATATCTGCAGTGGCAGCTCAGGTTCAGAATGCATCCAAGCCTGTGGCAGATGCAGTAAACGGAGTGACTGGCATTGTAAATCAGTGCGTTCAGGATGCAAATGGAAAGCTGGATGCGGCAAGATCACAGATTGATGCGGCAAACGCACAGATTGCTTCTGCAAACGGGCAGATCGATGCGGCAAATCAGCAGATATCCGGCATGCAGGCATCTATGGCAAATGCCCAGGCGGCAATTCAGGGAATTCAGGGTTCGGCAGATGAAAACGGAATGGTTTCTGCGGCAAGTCTGAATGCTGTGATCGGAATGCTTGGCAATTCAGCTTCCGGTGTGTCTGGAGTAGATACAGTACAGAATAATGTGGAAAATATGGATGCGCCTGCTTATACAGCACAGGTTCAGCAGATTGCAGACGCAGCCTCACAGCAGCTGGCAGGCGTACAGGAAACCTTAAATGGAACAGCAGGACAGCTGAATGAAGCTGCAGAAGGATTGAAAAAGGGTGCAGCGACTCTTGGAACAAAATCAGGAGAAATGAAAGCCGGAGCAGATCAGATGAAAACCGGAGCTGAGAAAATGGCAGCCGGAGCAGAAAATGTTCCTTCAATTCCAACGGATCCCATCAATCAGGTGACAACTGCGGTAGGACAGCTTTATGCAGGATCTCAGAAAGTAGATCAGGGTGTGGGAGCGGCAGCCTCTGCTCTTGATACACTGGAAGAGGGAACAAAAGATTTCCCGAAGGCAGCTGCAGGTGTAAAGGCTCTGAATGAGGGTTTTGCACAGCTGACAGCCAATGATAAAGCTCTGACAACAGGAGCAAAAACTCTGAAAGCAGCAGGCAGCACCGTAACAGGAGGCATCAGTCAGCTGACAGCCGGAGGCAGGGATCTTGCAGCCGGAGTCGGTACTTTAAGTGAAGGAATCAAAACCTATACAGCCGGAGTCAGAACACTGGCAGGAAATAATGAAGCTCTTACCTCAGGAACTCAGCAGCTTGCATCAGGAGCCGGAACTCTTGCAGCCGGAGCCGCGCAGCTTGCAGAAGGTACAAAAACTCTGAAAGCTGGAACAAGTAAGCTTGTTGAAAACAACAGTACCCTGAACAGAGGAGCTGCTCAGCTTGCAGATGGTGCAGGACAGATCCAGGATGGATCGTCGAAGCTTTATGACGGATCAAAAGAGCTGGGAGAGGGAATTAAAAAATTAAGTGACGGTTCAGATACCCTGCAGACAAGTCTCAGCGACGGTGCAGAGCAGGTAAAAGAAACAAAGGCGAATGACGATATGATAAGCATGTTTGCCGCACCGGTCAGAGAGGAAGAAACACAGATGACAACGGTGGAGAATAATGGACATGCGATGGCTCCTTATATGATGTCTGTAGGTCTCTGGGTAGGCTGCCTTGCTTTCTGTCTGATGTATCCTCTGACAGAATATAAGGGAAAACTGAAATCAGGCTTTGCATGGTGGGCAGGTAAGGCATCGGTTCTTTATCCGGTGGCAATTCTTCAGGGAATTCTTCTGATCGTCCTGCTTCACCTGATAGACGGGTTTACCCCGGCAGAAATGATGAAGACAGTTCTCTTCTCCTGCCTGGCATCTGTGGCATTTACTTCTATCATGTATTTCTTTAATATTACTTTCGGTAAGGTGGGAAGCTTCCTGATGCTGATTTTTATGGTGGTTCAGCTTGCCGGCTCAGCAGGCACTTATCCTGTAGAGATATCTCCTTCCTTTGTGGCAAAGATACATAATTATCTGCCCTTTACCTATACAGTAAATGCATTTCGAAGCACCATTGCAGGAGGTGAAAGTATAGGAAAATCAGTTGTGGTACTTGCTGTACTGGCACTTCTGTTTACCATACTGACAATCCTTCAGTTTCATCATATGGCAAATGCCAGAAAAAATGGAAAGGCAGTTCTTTATGACTGGCTGGAGGCACATGGAGTAGCATAATAAAAACGCTGCAGTTCAGAATCTGTTGATGATTCCGGGCTGCAGCGCTTTTGCAGTAATCAGGTTTTATTTTTCTACGATCTCAAGTACGTCCATTGGACAGGCTTTGACACAGATGCCGCATGCGATACATTTGGATGCCACAGGTTTTGCATCTACTTTGACCATGAGGCCGAAAGGACATGCCTCCACACATTTACCGCAGCCTGTACAGAGTTTTTTGTTTACCATGTAAACGCCTTTTGCGTTCTGAGTAATAGCGCCTGCCTCACATACTTCTGCACATTTGCCACACTGAGGACATGCCACAGGTCTTGGCTCGCCTTTGCGCTCTACAATCTGGATGCAGGATGCAAGTACATTGGATTCTTTGTAGTAGGCATTGGAACATGCCTCCACACATGCCAGACATGCCATACAGGTAGCGCCTTTTTTCACTGCCAGTTTTTTCATTACCATACCTCCGCTTTTGTTCTTTTTCAATCTCATTATCTGCTGTGTTCAGCTGGCTTCATTATAGCATTTTTATGTGATGCCGACAATTTATTTTGTGCTTTTTTTCACAAAGTCAGGGATTTTTCAGGGATACTACTGGTCTTACTGATAAAAATAGAGTATGATAAGAAAAAAGTACAGATATAAATGGAGTGAGTACCTGAGAAAGAGTACAGAGAGAATTAACAGTTTCCTCACATTTTTCCCACAAAGTCAACACAAATTTTTTTTATACTCAAACCATCAAATGAAAAACAGAGATATTCAAGGAGGGAAATCATAATGGAAAATATGAACCAGGATTTTAATATAAATAATGATGATGACAATAAGGAGAAAAAGAACAAAAAGAACAAAAAGAAGAATCGTATTCTGAAAGGTACAGGGATTGCTCTGTGCGCTGTTCTGGCAGGTGGTCTTGCATTTGAAGGAATCAGCTCTGCTTCTGGATGGAATCTCAGCAATACAGTAAAAGCATCTAATACAGAAGAAAACAGAACAGAACTTTTAAAAACAAAAAAGAAAACAGAAGATAAAAAAGAAGAAACTGCAGATACTGCACAGGAACCGGCTGAAGAGCCTTCTGAAACAAAAGTCAAGGGCAGTCTGGACGTGTCAGATATTGCAGCAGAGGCAATGAAATCGGTTGTTGCTATTACAACTAAATCTGTTCAGGAGGTTCAGACGTATCTGGGAGATTTTGGATTCGGCGGATTTACCACACAGCAGCAGGAGGTAGAGGGAAGCGGCTCCGGTATTATCATTGGACAGAATGATGAAGAGCTTCTGATCGCAACAAATTATCATGTGATCGAGGGGGCTAATACCGTATCGGTAACCTGTATTGACGGCGAAGTTTATGAAGCAACTGTAAAGGGATATGATGCAGATAAGGATCTGGCAGTTGTTTCTGTAGCTGTTTCGGATATTTCCGATGATACCATGGAACAGATCCAGGTGGCTTCCATTGGAAGTTCTGATGATCTGAGAGTTGGAGAACAGGTTATTGCCATTGGTAATGCCCTTGGTTACGGACAGTCTGTTACTACAGGTATTGTCAGCGCTAAGAACCGTAAGCTGGATGATTCCGGTCAGGCCGATGAAAATTCTGACGGCGTAAATCTGATCCAGACAGATGCAGCTATCAACCCTGGAAACAGCGGTGGAGCGCTTCTGAATATGAACGGTGAGCTGGTGGGGATCAACTCTGCAAAGCTTGCATCCACTGAGGTTGAGGCTATGGGATATGCCATTGCCATTACAGATGTATCGGATATCCTTGAAAATCTGATGAACGAAACACCGAGAGACAAGGTAGAAGATCATGGTGTTCTGGCCATTGTAGGAACTTCTGTAAGTGAGGAGGCAGCCAGCGTTTATGATATTCCGGAGGGTGTTCTCGTCAAAGAGGTATCAAAGGGCGGTGCAGCTGAAAAGGCAGGGATCGAGGCAAAAAATATTATTACAGAGTTTGACGGAAAGCGGGTACGCAGCATTGACGCTCTGGTAGATATGCTTCAGTATTATGAGCCGGGTGAAAAGGTTGAGGTGACAATACAGGCTCTCGGAAACGGTGGATATGAAGAAAAGAAGGTTACAGTGAAACTGGATAAAAATTCCAATAAGGAAGCAGAAGCATCTGAAACACAGGAGGATGCTCAGCCATCAGAAGAACAGGATGAGCAGAGTATTCTGGATCAGTTTGGAAACGGATCCGAAGATGATGCTACTTATGAAGAGTTTTTTGGTGACATCTGGTAAGACTGGTATTTTCGGAAAATAAAATACAATCAGAAGAAGACTGGCGCCGGGATCTGGCGCTGGTCTTTTTTGATGAAAACAGAAGTTGTATTGAAACGCAGGAAAGTGTCTGTTATACCTGAATCCGTGAAACTCAATGCAAGTCAGTCTACCAAAAGCCTGTATTTTTGAA
>UQLX01000019.1 GCA_900541985.1 uncultured Blautia sp.
CTTATTCAATAAGGCTTTGAATAGGATTATTTATTTTGCAACTGTCAAACTCCCGAGGACTACGTCCCTGATTCTTTATTTCTTTATATTCAAAAACTCATTACAAAACCTCTACTCATCTCTCATGAAATCTGTTATCATAAATATATAAAGGAGGATCCCCTATATTATCACAAAAGACAAAGCACTGTTTAACGGATAAAATACAAACGAAGAACATTTTCTATATACCAAAGATCTTTTATGTACAGAAGACAGCTACAACAAACAAAGATAAGGATGTGCCATATGGGTAATACCAGACATGAAGATGCTATTATGAAAATGGGCTTCAGTTATTTCCGCGATACAATCCTGAAGGTTCTGGGGATTGATTATCAATTTCTGGATCCCGGTCCTACAGAGCTGGTGGAACTGATCATTCAGTCCATGTATATGGATTTTACTTTCCTTACAGATCAGGATTTCTATATACATACGGAATTTCAGACCACCGACGGCAAGGATCCTGATCTTCGCCGATTCCATGCCTATGATGCTGTTTTTTCCCACAATACAGGAAAAAATGTGATCACCTATGTAATTTTCTCAGGCGGGATCACTGAGGCAAAAACAGAACTGGACTGTGGGGACTTTACCTACCGCGTCCGTCCTGTTTTCCTCACCGGCAGGGATGCAGATCCTATCTTCCGACGCCTGCATGAAAAGCAGCAAAGCGGAGAACCTTTTACAGAAGAAGATTATGCAGATCTTTCCCTGACACCTCTGTTGTCAGGAAGCCGCAGCCGGAAGGATGCCATCCTGGATGCTCTTCTTCTGACAAAACCAGACAGAACCATCACTGCACAGAAAGCTGCCGCCGTTCTTTATACGATGGCTGATAAATTTCTTGACAATGATGACCTTAAACAGATTAAGGAGGTTGTAACCATGACCAGACTTGGACAGATGATTTTTGATGATGGACAGAAAGCCGGTATCCAGCAGGGGCAGACAGGTATGCTCAAAAGCCTGATTCTGAAGAAGTTGCAGAAAAACACTCCCATCCCCACCATCGCACGAGAACTGGAAACAGACGAAGAGACAGTGCTGTCCATCATCGCAGAGCTTCAGACAGTAGAAAAATAAAAATGCCAGAGCCTTTAAAACCAAGAAGCGGCAGCCCAATGTCATTCATATTTGACACTCGGGAAAGGTAACCTGATTTATATCTGTTTTCGGCTCACAAACAGCTCGTTTTTACGATGTCTTTTCCGCTTCGGAAACATTTTTTTGTTTCCACTGCCGGTATCTGCGTTTCTCTATTGTTGAAGCAATCGTTTCCAGAATCAGCGCCACTACAATAATCACCACTGCTGCGATCTTTCCGGTAACACTGGTAAAGATCTGTGCCGCACCGCCCACTTTCGGAATAGAACAGGTTACCTTTCCGATAAAATTGTCATATGGTACAGGATTCATGTCTTCCGGGGCTTCATTTTTTATATAAACCATACTTCCCACCGGAATAGACGGTTCCATACTTCCGCTGACCACAGAATAAATATGATATCCAAACAGTCTCGGAAGAGTCAGCGGAATGCAGAACACCACCAGCGCTGTCAGCATGATCGTTCCCAGCCATGCACATTCAGCATCACACAGGTTATCGGTTTAACCAACGACGATGAGGTTTCAAAAGAATTTCGTCCGTATAAACAGATGATCGAACGTCTCAATCGCACCTACAAAGCCTCATACCGAATCACAAATGGATTTGATAATTATGAAGGCGCCAACTACGATTTAGCCTTATGGGTAGCTTACTATAACTTTTTGCGACCAAATAAGCACAATCATTATCAGGTTTTAAACAAAGTTGATATGCTCAATGGTGCCGATAACATGCCGGGTAAATGGCAGCTGCTTATCTTTTTAGGACAGCAGACCATCTTAAACCTTCAAGCCGAAGGCTCTAACTGTTCTTGAGTTCTTCACCGTCGGTGATCTATATACAGCAGTTCTTTTGCGTGCTGTCAAGGGTGGCGTAAATCTACCTCAAACTGAAATATCTGCAATTTTCAAGGTTCATCTGAGCCTTTTTCTTTTCACTCAGTTTTTCATAACTCACTTGACACTACCTCAGGGCATAAAAAAACGGCCTGCCCGGTTTGTTTGGGCAGGCCGCAGCTCGAACCGTTTTTCCTCCAACTTGCCCATGGCATAGGTTTCATACAGCTTTTTAATCAGCACATCCAACTCGGCGCTGCGCCTGCGCTCTTTGGCGACCTTGCGTTTCAGCTCCTTTGCCGCTTCCTGCTGGCGAACCTGTGAAATGCTGCGAACTTTCTGAACAAATTCCTCCTTGTTCTGGATGGCATAGCTGGCGGTGGTATCTGTCCGGCGTACCGTCCGCTTCACCTGCTGGGTCAGCTTCCAGGTTTCCGGGTCAACAATGGCCTCGTGGGTGTTCTCAAAAATCAGCCAGTCGGACGGGTCATTTTTTACCCGCTTATCCCGATAGGACTTCTTGGAAGAACGGATTCAGTTGTTTCCAAAATGGAAACAACTGCGGCGGACGGGAAACGGTATCAGACCAACTATTATAATCTGGATGCCATTATCGCTGTGGGGTATCGTGTGAACTCCAAAAAGGCGACCATATTCCGCATTTGGGCGAACCGGGTGTTAAAAGAGTTCATCATCAAAGGCTATGTGATGGATGACGCACGGCTGCGTGAGCCGGAGAACTTTTTCGGCAAGGATTATTTCGAGGAACAGCTGGAGCGTATCCGGGACATCCGGGCCAGCGAGAGAAGATTTTACCAGAAAATCACGGACATCTATTCCCAGTGCAGCGCCGACTACGATGTGGAAAGCCCCATCACAAAGGAGTTTTTCGCCACGGTGCAGAACAAGCTCCACTATGCAGTCACCCATCATACCGCCGCTGAGATCGTATACGGCCGTGCCGACAGCACCAAACCCAACATGGGGCTGACCACATGGAAAAACGCCCCCAAAGGCCGCATCCGCAAATCGGATGTCACCGTTGCCAAAAACTATCTGAATGAAACGGAAATGCGAAACCTGAACGAGATCGTCACCATGTACCTGGACTATGCGGAACGGCAGCCCCGCCGAAAAGCCATACTTGAAGTGACTCCCGCTTTCCTCGCACTGGGCGATAGCGTTCTGCGCCCGGAGTTCCTCCACCAGAGCATAGTCCTCTTTGCTGAGCCGCCGGGATAGCTGCTCCATCAACGCCGCACAGGTTTGGACTGCCTTGCGGTATTCCGGGGACGTGGGAACGACTGTTTCACAGGGATAAAACTCTCCGTTATACATGGCTTTTAAAATCATTGCGTTCCCTCCCTCAACAGTAGATCAGCTCAGCCAGGACAACTTCCTCGGCCCTGTTGTGGATGGAGTTCATGGAGCGCAAAATCCCAACTTTTGGATTTTGCCGACCCATGCCATCTGGTCGGCAGCTTTCAGGGCTTCTGTGACGCCCTCTTGCTGCATCATGGCTTTTTCAATGATTTCCAGCCGCTCCTGGCAGGCGATGTCGATTTCCTCCAAGTGAGGAAACAGCTTTTCGGTGACAATGAGATCGGTATACAGAATGGGTCGGTGTTCTTTTAAGTAGGCACGGCGCAACCGGCCATATTTCCCGATATGGTACTCTTTGGTGTCCGATAACACAAGATCGGGAATGAGATAGTCGCCGCATTTGGTGTAAGTCAGTTCCATACAAGGCTCCTTTCGTGGGAATATGTGATTGACAGTTACGGCAGGTTTGAGGGCATCCCTCCTTTATCATAACTGCCTTTCATTCGCCACAAATGAGCCGCCAGTCATGATGTAATGTTTTTTGGTGTAATCCACCCTCTATACATTACATCATGATTTGCGATACTGTTACTGTCTATCCTCCTTCGGTTGTTGGTCAGCCGACAGTACCGTTGTGCATACCCGCTGCGGGCTTCGGCAGCATCTTCAATGTTCTCGTACGTGCCGAGGAAATATTGCTTTTTCTGGAGCATCCACAGAAGTTCCTGCCACCTGGGTCAGGAATGATTGCAGGCTCTTGTCATGTTCCTTCTTTTGACATCCGCAGCTTTTCATGTTGCAGTGGACAAGATTGTTATATGCTACATCAATTTCGTTGCCGCAATCACAGCGACAGTGCCATTTTCTTTCACCCTTTGATGTTTTCTCATTGATCTTCTCCTTACAACATGCAGAAAACCCCACCCCGACGCTCCAACAGCGCCACGGATGGGGTTGCTATAACTTATTCTTCCGCTTTTTTGCTCTTGCGGGTCAAAAACAGGAAGACGATCACACCCAGGCTGACCGCAATCAGCACCGCATAGAGAACAGGCGTGGACTCATCTCCGGTTTTCGGAGCATGAGGATAAGTAGGCGTGGACTCATCTCCGGTTCTCGGAGTATCAGGATCAGTAGGCGTAGGCTTTACAGTCTCGTACTCATTATCAAACTCAGCGCCGGGCAGCTTATTGCCCTCAGAATCCGGATACAGTACCGCCGTAGCTTCCAGACCGCTGCCGTCCTCGGCGTTGGTGATATAGACCGTCAGAGCATATACCGTATCGTCATAGGTGCATTTCTTGTTGTTTCCAGCTAACTGATAAATGGTGTAGGTGTAAACGCCTACCCTGTTATAGGTGATAGTCGGAAAGTTTTTCGTATCCGCTCCGGTTATCATCATGGTGTAGATATCACCAACAGAGTCCTCCGGCATAGGGTAGGAAGCGTTATCCGCTCTCAGCTTGATTGTGAAATCCTCTGCCGGTTTAGGCAGGGTTCCGGAAAGGGAAACAGTCACCGGAATAGAAACTCCGGGATTTTCCGCTGCAAAGGCTGGTACGGTCATGGTCATCATGCACATCACCGCCATCACTGTTCCTAAAATGATACTCATCCATCTTTTCATATTAGCTTTCCTCCTGATCCGCTGCCTGGTAGGGTTCCATCACAGCCAGAATGATTGTTCTTGCATCGGTAGATTCCGTAGAACAGGTGGAGAGGGCCAGAACCTGTGGTTTATCCATCTGCTCCAATTTATTTATTGTTTCCTCACGCAGATGAAGACTATTGTCTTTTGCGTAAGAAAGCAGTCCATCTATATCAGTCTGCCACTGTTCCGGGTCGAAGATCGCATCTTCTCCCGCATCTATCAGCAAGCAGGCAAAAATTTCAAGGTTATAGGCGTTGCCCGGCAGAATCAGCATTCCGGTGGTGTTTTCATCGAAGAATGTCTGATCTTTATATAAATCAAGATCACCAAACATTCCGCTGTTTTCCATATGATGGCCATACAGCAGAGAATAGGCATCGGAGAAGTCCCGCTCATTGCGGGTATCCAGATAAATACTTCCGGCAAGAGCAAAGTTGCCGTATACATCCTTATTGATGTAAGTCAGGTTTGTACTGCCTTGCAGCACGGGGTAATCAATTCTCGTATTGTCCAGCGATACCCATGCACAGACATCAGGGTTGATCGCCAGCAGCTCCTCAAAGGAAGCTCCGCCATCTTCTTCCACGGCGGGTTTGATTTTCAACATATCCGCCTGCACATCCCTGGCGGCAGAGTAGACCCGATTGTTATCCCATAACGCATAGGCCGCATAAATGCCTGCCACGCAAAGGCAGAGGACAACGATCAGATTTACCAAAGAGTTTGCGGCCTTTAGAAACCATCTCGACATTTTATTTTCGGGGCGAAATGTGCCGCACTCCTTTCAATGATTCCTTTCGGAAGGTCTGGGGCGTTGCCGCCCCAGACACCGAAAAGGGTTCTTAGAAAAATTCTGCTTCGTTCAGATTAGTTCTCACGCATCATGCGCTTCTTGGAGAAGAACACGAACAGACCCATGCAGGCAACAGCCAGCAGCAGGATGTAAGGCATGGAGTCCATGTTGATACCTGTGTCGATCGCACTGGTCAGAGTATTGGTCCATACATCTTGATCAACATCACCGCCACTGATAGTACCGTCAGCTTTAGTGGTATTTTCCTTGGTGTAGCCATCTTCATTTTCGCTTACAGTATAGGTGGTGCCGACAGGAATATTGGTGAATGTTGCAGTTTCGTCATCACCCAGATTAAACACGATAGTGTAAGTACCATCTTCGTTTTTAGTAGCTTCGTACTGACGGTTAGTGGAAGCAGCATCGTTGGCGATCTGAACAGTAGTATTAAACGCAGTGCCTTCAGCAGGAGTGAACACAACAGTAAACTGGAACTTCTTAGACATATCGGCCATGTTACCCTCAATCTGCTTGGTAACGCTTAATTGACCGGCATTATAGCTATTGGTGATTTTGCCTGTCTTTTTACCGGTAGCGGTTTCGTAGTGGATAGCTGCAACATAGCGCTTGGTGCTGGACTCATCACGCAGAATGGTAACAACCAGATAAACAGGCTCTCTGTTGTAGGTGGTACCGGCAGTCTTGGTGGTAGGAACAGCCTCAGTAATCTTATAGGTGTATACACCCAGTGCAACCCCATCATAGTTGGAGATATCAACAGACACAGCAGCATTGTTAGTTGTAGACAGATCACTGGTAAATACAGCATCGCCCAGGGTTACTGTCGGGTAAGTAGAAACAGTTTCAATCTCACCTTCATTGTTCTTGAAGCTCTGATATTCAACATTGAAATCAAAGGTTTCTGCGGGAGCGGTGCCGTTGGTAACGACATACTCTTTGGTGAAAGAGGTGCTCTTATCAAGGTAATCGTCGTAGCCATCGGCGAAAGCAACGGTGCTCATGCTCAGGACAAGAACCAGAGCCAGAGCGAGAGAAAGAATTTTCTTCATGTGGATAACCTCCTATTTTTTTTCATTGTTTGATTGTATGTAATGATTTTTGATGAGCAAAATCATTGCACCTGATTATCATGGGACTATAAGCCCCGTCTGCGGAGAATGGTAATGACTTTACCCTGTACATTCTCCATGGGGATCGAGCCGAAATCCCGGCTGTCCTCCGTCTGTGTCCGGTAATCACCAAGGATGAACACCTGGCCTTCCGGAACCTTGTAGGGATATTCCATCCCTTCCTTTGCGTAGGTGGGATACATGATCTCACCTGACTGAGCTGTTCCGTTTACCAGCAGTGTGCCGCTTTCATCCAGCGTCACAACATCGGTAGCTCTGGCAGCGATGCGTCCGATATGGGGTTCTCCATCTGCGGTATAGACAACCACATCGTTCTTGGCGTATTCCTGCTGGAGCCGGAAGCCGATGATGAGATCGCCATCCTTTACAGCGGGGAACATATCGTTGCCACTGACCTGGGTAATGAGAAACACATAGGAAAACAATACCCAACCTGCCAGTACAAGGAACAGAATCCGGAACAATAGGCTGACATAACCCTGCTGATCCAGCACACGGTTTCTGCGATCAGTGATGATACTTTCATTTGTTACTTGCTTATTACGGATAGTCTTCATCACCGACCCTTCCGTGTTCTGCGGAATCTGCGAGATAACGCTGCCTTGCCGAGCTGGTACGCTCTGCAAGCAGGGCGTCGTACCTTGCTCTTTCGGCGGACAATGCCGCTTCATAAAGCTTGTTCAGTTCCGCTATTTTCTTCCACACATCCGCTTCATTCACTCCACCGAAGATGGTTTTCTTGAAGCGAACCTGTTTCAGCCACTTCTGGATGCGTTCCTGCTCATGATTGAGCGGTTCAGCAAAGCCGGAATCCGGTCTGCCGCGCACCTGATTCTTTTTTGTCACGCCCTTATTGGACGATGAGTGATACTTTCCTGCCATTGCTGTATTCCTCCGATTTAGTCATCATCACGGTTTCTGCGTCTCTTAATCAGCAGAACCGCACCAACTGCAACAACGCCAAGAATCAGAATATAAGGCAGGGTGTCCAGAAGAACACCGGTGTCAACGGTGACGGTCTTATCGTTGTTGATGACCAGCTTGCCATCCTGTTCCGGCATGGTAAACTCAAAGATGCCATCCTTTCCCGACGTAGCGGTCAATGTAACGGTAGTTCCCGTACCATTGCTCGGGATATAGCCATTGCTCTTCCTAAGGTCTTCCGTCACCGTCACTTCGGCTCCGACGGGCACCTGGAAGGTTTTGCTTTTGCCGCCTTTCAAGGTGAAGGTCTCGGTGTTTTCGCCATAGTGCAGGGTAAAGCTGAATTCATCATTGGCGTTATACATATTGCCGGAGACCGTCTTTTGAATGGTCAGTTCCGCCGTGTTCAGCTTCCAGATGGCATACAGGGTAGTTTCATCCTTGTCGAGTGTAATGCTTCCCTGACCCAACTGGTAAGTAGGCGTCGTTGCGTCCTTATTCTGGTTCCAGCCCAGGAGGGTGTAATTCGTCCGGGTGAAATGGGGGGTGGTATCGTCCTTGTTGTCCCAGACAGAAACAACACTGTTTCTTGCCCAGTTCTCGGTCACATTGTCGCCCTCACCGCCGTTGGCGTTATAAATCAGCTGTACGGCATCGGTGGACCACTGTGCCTCGAACTGCATGAGGTTTCGTGTCACCCGCACATAGCGTCCCGGCTGGTAGATGACACCGTTGGGAGCCTTCCAGCCAACAAAGGTCAGATCCTTATCACTCGGGACGGTGCCATCTTTCCATACCTCAGTATATTGCTTAAGCTGTACAGACGCCTCATTGATGGCAAAAACACGGTCATCAAAGGATTCCTGGGTGGCGTTATCTCCGCCAATGCCCGGCAGATAACTGACCTTACCATTGTCGCCACTCCACTTTGCATAAAGTTTCAGAACTTTGTTATCATCCACATGGTTAGCACCTACGACAGAGCTGAAGTCAAAGGAAACCAACTGACCATTCTGATACCAATACCATCCAAGGAAGCTACCCTGCACAGCGGAAGGTACCAGTTTGTCGTCAATTTTTCCGCCTTCCGCAAAGCCCTGCTGAGCATAAGGAGTAGCATCATCCATATAGAGGTAATACTCAGCACGGAACTGATCCGGCTCCCATTTGGCATAGAGGTTCATATTTGCGGTAATAGCGGAATTCTCGTCGGGCTTGTATTCCGTTCCCGGTGTAAACTCAGAGGTGGTGTACCATCCGGCGAAGACGTACCCCGCTTTCGTCATGGTATTTTCCAGTTTTTTCAGCAGATCCTCATTCTCGTTGTAGATCTTGTCACCATAGAGATAGTTCGCATTCTGGTAATCGGAATTGCTGTAGATATCGTCCTTGGTCCAGACGCTCAGCACCAAAGTGCTGCGGTCATACAGAAGGACCTGGCAGTTATCTCTACTGTGTATCTGGTTGGGGAATGTTTCATCAAACTTTGCTTTTAGCGAGCTGTCTTTATTGACAGACAGACCTCTGATAGACATGTTTGAATCATAGTAAGCATAGAGCTTAGGTTCTCCACTAATCGGGGTGCATCCATTCAGAGACTTATAGCCAAAGGTGTGCTTTTCTGCTGCGGAATATCCCAACTGGCACGCCTCTTTATATATGGTATAGTTTTTATTATTGTAGGTAAAATCAACGGATTCGCCCGGCAATGTGGTTCTGGCATAGATCAGCCAGTCTTTTTCAGCATTCTCAAAAACACTTGGAAGATTACGTATTCCCACCAACTTACCAGCAACTATTGTCAATCCATTATTATCTCCGTTACCACTTTGAAAGAGACTGGCTTCCAAGGTATACATATTTGATACCTGCGCTGTTCCATCAGGACGATTCCACCCATAGAAGGTATTGGTCTCTGACCAATAACCACCACTGGTATAGGACGGTGTATTACCGTCATCATCCTTGACCCAGCCCACCTGAGGCCAGACGGCGGTGATGTTCTCGCCATATTTGGCGGTAAAGGAGTAGGTGAACTCTGAGTTACTGATCTTAGTGTATTCCACAGCGTACTTCGTCCGATTGGCTTCGGAAATCAGGTTCGTGTAATCAATTGAAGCAGTTGTGCTACTCTGATCATAGGCAAAGGTCAGGGTCACCCGTGCCCGGTTGTAGTAGACCAGAACCGTGGTGGAGCCATCCGGATTCACCCAGCGCTTATTGGTGGCGTGGTCATACTGATAATAGGTATCCGAGATATCCGGAATCGTGGCGTTGGCGCTGTTTGCACCTTCCGTCTGCTTGGCGTAGCCGTTGAGCGCACCCCCCATTGTATCCGCGTAGCGCACGGTATGGGTTTGGTTCTTTTGGGTGATTTCACTCTTTACAATGGAGATGTAGCTGCCTGCCGGGGCATAGATCTTTTCACTCTTGCCTGCAGGGGAATACTCGGCATCGTCGGCATGCTCGTACATATAGACGATGGTCACCGGAACCAAATCTGCATCCCAGAAAGCGTAGAGGGTCAAATTCCCTTTGACAGGTGTGGTAAAATAAAATTCATTGTAGTTGTCCGGATCCGTGGACCAGCCGCGGAAGGTATAACCCTCACGGGTGGTCTGGCCGCTGGTGGCGGTGCCGCCTTCAGCAATGGTTTGGGTGGGTACCGCTGTACCGCCGTTTGCAATGAAGGTGACGTTCACGGAGTCTGCATACCATGCGTACAGGTTCAAGGTGCCATTAGTCACCGCATCACTGACAGGGGTCGTAAAATCGAATACAGTCAGATTGGCGGCAGGGCTACCTCCCTGCATCGTGGTAGACCAGCCCACGAAGACCTTATCTGTCAGCGTGGGACCCTGGGCAGGTGCTACGGTTTTCCCCGCCATTGCGGAAAGGGTCAGGTGTACGGTCTGACCATCCTGGCTGTAGAAGTTGACATAATATACACCTTCCGCCTCGGGCTTCACCCACTTTGCATGGAGTGCAGTATCTGCGGTGACAGGAGTTTCGGAGGTGAATTCCGCGGTCAATGCTTCATCCAAATACCAGCCGGCGAAGACCATGACAAACTGTTCGCCATCCTTCCAGACCGGTTCTGGTAAATCAGAAATCGTCTGTCCTCCCGTAACCGTGATGGCATCTGGAGCAGCTACGTCTGCTGCGGCAGCACCATCTCCCACGTCAAAGGTCACGGTATATTCCGGCGCAGATACGGTTACCTGGATGATTTCGGTATATATAAACCATTCATCAGGGCTAAACCAATTATCTTGAAAAGTATAATAGGTATGTTCAATCGTTGCGGTTCCCGCAGAAACACCGGTGACGGTGGCAAAGGCAGCTTTGTCGTTAACCAAAGTAAAATCAACTTTTGCTACAGACGCGTTGTCGCTTGCCCAGGATTCTTGATGGTCAGAATCTGCTGATGTATCAGTAACATTACTTGTAATGGTTGTGCTTTCGCCGATTTTCAAAGTGACGCTATCTTTGTCACCAATGGCTGCAAGGCTGATACCCGTTTCCGGTTGCAATGCCCTGTTCTCCGATGTATCTGCTGTATCCATTACTTCCGGAATCAGTGGGGTGGTCGTCTCACCGGTAGGTTCCGCTGTGAATTCCGTCACAGGTTCCGCTGTGGATTCCGTCACAGGTTCCGCTGTGGATTCCGTCACAGGTTCCGCTGTGGATTCCGTCACAGGTTCTGTTGTAGAACCCGTTGTTGTTTCCAGTGCTGTATCAGAATTGCCTCCATCAACGGACGTATCCTCCAAATTTGATAGAGCCGTCGGTGTGGGGGCAACGGTAGCTGTAACCTCCGGTTCCGCATCAGACACCGCCGCTGGTTCTGAGCTCATTTCTCCCACAGTCGCAGGGGTATCTGTAAATAGTTCTTCTCCTGCCAAAGCTGAGATATTGCTGCACAATACCATCACCATGCAAAGTACGGCTGCTATTATTCTCTTCTTTCTATTACTTTTCATGGCATACTCTCCTCCATTCACATTTTTTATATTGATCCTGCCACACCAGACAGTGTATTCTTGAACTTATAGTCAAAGTATAAACGTTAGAAGTCACACAACGGTCACAAACAGAACTTTTTTTTAATTTTTATTCACAAATTTCAAAAAAAATTAATTTCTGTGATATTCTTCCTGTTTATGTGCAGTAAAAAATCCCTTCCGGCTGTGCATCAGCGCTCACCAGAAGGGATTTCCCTCTTCCTGAAATTAAAATGCCTTTCACTGTTTCCAGTATTTCTCCAGATATCCTTCCGCTGTTTCTTCTGTGATTTCATACTTCTCCGTCAGCTTCCTGCGGATTTCTTCCCGGTCTGCTCCTGTTTCCTGAAGTATTTCAACAAAGATACCGATTACGGTCCTTACTTCAGCTCTTCCTTCTGCCCTTCCCTCTTCTCGTCCTTCTGCTCTTCCTTCTTCTCGTCCTTCTGCTCTTCCTTCTTCTCGTCCTTCTGCTCTTCCTTCTTCTCTTGATTTTTCCTTTTCCCATTCAATCACTTCTGATAAATGCATATAGCTATCCCTCACTTCCGGCTGGGTCTTCACCTTTCCCACGCAGCGATGCAGTCTGCGGATATCTTCGTTCACTGCATTTCGCTCTGTGCTTTCCATGATATATTTCAGCATGGCCTGGATTTCAGGTGTACCTCCCTTTTTTCCTTTTGTATTAAAATAATAGAACACAAGACCATCTGCATATTCCAGTCCCGGCACTTTACTGAAGTTCCCTCTTCCCGAAATTAAAATGCCTTTCACTGTTTCCAGTATTTCTCCAGATATCCTTCCGCTGTTTCTTCTGTGATTTCATACTTCTCCGTCAGCTTCCTGCGGATTTCTTCCCGGTCTGCTCCTGTTTCCTGAAGTATTTCAACAAAGATACCGATTACGGTCCTTACTTCAGCTCTTCCTTCTGCCCTTCCCTCTTCTCGTCCTTCTGCTCTTCCTTCTTCTCGTCCTTCTGCTCTTCCTTCTTCTCGTCCTTCTGCTCTTCCTTCTTCTCGTCCTTCTGCTCTTCCTTCTTCTCGTCCTTCTGCTCTTCCTTCTTCTCTTGATTTTTCCTTTTCCCATTCAATCACTTCTGATAAATGCATATAGCTATCCCTCACTTCCGGCTGGGTCTTCACCTTTCCCACGCAGCGATGCAGTCTGCGGATATCTTCGTTCACTGCATTTCGCTCTGTGCTTTCCATGATATATTTCAGCATGGCCTGGATTTCAGGTGTACCTCCCTTTTTTCCTTTTGTATTAAAATAATAGAACACAAGACCATCTGCATATTCCAGTCCCGGCACTTCCTTACATCCGTTACAGACTGTATAGATCATATAATCCTCTCCAAAAGGGTCATAGTCTGTGATTGTCAGTATGAACAGATCCGGCAGTTTACTGAAATCTCTTTCTCCGCTTTTCAGAAATCGACTGTCAATCCTTGCCTGATAGAATCGGTTATGTTTCGGAAAATTATTTTCACTCCGTAAATGCGGTTCCACATCATATACATTCAGAGACGGAAGTCCCTGGCTGTTCTTAACCCTTTCTTTCACCTCTACATCCATACGGATACCGTGCATCTCCGGTGTATACGGCATAAGTGTCTTCTGGGCGGTAACCTGTACCTCCCCGATCTGTCTCTGCAGCAATACAGACAGCAATGTCCGGCAGAAGTCCGCTCCTACCTCTTCATCTGATGCCACTGCGCTCATCAGAAAATCATCCAGTATGTTCAGATCCTCCAGCCTGCGTTTCGTGTAACTCATAATACCTCCTTTTCCGGCTGTACAGGGCAGAGTCCATACTGCTCCCCGGGGCCTCTTTCCGGTACAGCCAACCTGAATATTCCATTGTAACCTGTGAAAATGTTGGCGATGTGCCTGAAATCTGTCCCTGAGAACCTGCTGAGATGCAGGGGACGAAGTTTTCACCAGAACACAGACAGTACATTCTGTTCTGTTTCTGATTTAATCATAGCTTATCAGATTATGTATGTCAACGAATGGTTGTCATAACTTTTCGACATTTTTCGACATAAGCACACAAAAATCCCCGGTTTCTCACAAACCGGGGATTGCTGACTTATTCTTATATTTACCATATTTTGGAATCTACTGCTGCTCTTTCGATTTCCAGACCTTTCATATATCTTTCCATAAATGCATGGAAACCTTCCACTCCTGCCGGATCCGGATCCAGAGTGCTTCCTTCGTTTCCTGCAAATACCTTGTTATCCAGATAATCCTCAAGGGCTTCTCCCTCTTCTTTATTAATCAGATAGGAAGCCAGGAGTGCAATACCCCATGCGCCGCCTTCACCTGCTGTTTCCATTACGGAAACCGGCGCATTTACCGCGTCTGCAAGGATCTGCTGGCCCACATCCTTTGTCTTAAAGAGTCCTCCGTGTCCCAGAAGTCTGTCGATCTTTACATGCTCTTTCTCCAGAAGAAGGTTCAGTCCCACTCTCATTGCGCCAAGGCAGGTATACAGATTGGTTCTCATGAAGTTTGCAAGGGTAAATCTGCTCTCAGGAGAACGGACAAAGAGAGGACGTCCTTCCTCGAAGCCTGTCATATGCTCTCCGGAGAAGTAACAGTAGGACAGAAGTCCGCCGCAGTCTGCGTCCCCTTCCATAGCTTTGTTATAAAGGGTGCCGAAAAGCCTGTTCATATCCACTTCCATTCCCATTGCCTCTGCAAATTCCTTAAATACATTCACCCATGCATTCAGATCGGAAGTACAGTTATTGGAATGAGCCATAGCAACCAGATCTCCTGCCGGAGTGGTAACCATGTCAATTTCTTTATATGGTCTGGACAGTTCTTTTTCCAGAACGATCATGGCAAATACAGAAGTACCTGCTGAAACATTACCGGTTCTCTGTCTTACGCTGTTTGTTGCCACCATTCCGGTTCCCGCGTCACCTTCCGGAGGACACATGGGAATACCTGCCTGAAGTTTTCCGGACGGGTCAAGGAGTCTTGCCCCGGCTTCTGTCAGGCATCCTGCCGCCTCTCCGGCCACCTTTGCTTCCGGCATGATATCGCGAAGCTTCCACGGGAATCCATAAGGCTCCACAAGTTTATCAAACTTCTGTACCATTTCTTCGTTATAGTCTTTGGTTACCGGATCCACAGGGAACATACCTGCCGCATCACCGATACCCTGGATACGTTTTCCTGTCAGCTGCCAGTGCACATATGCTTCCAGAGTGCACATAAAATCAATATCCTTCACATGCTCTTCTTTGTTCAGGATCGCCTGATAAAGGTGAGCGATGCTCCATCTCTGAGGGATATTATACTGGAACAGCTCCATCAGTTCCTCAGAGGCCTGTGCCGTGATATTGTTTCTCCAGGTACGGAAAGGAACAAGCAGTTTCCCTTCCTTATTAAATGGCATATAGCCGTGCATCATGGCGCTGATGCCAAGAGCGCCTACGCTGGTCAGCTCTACGCCGTATTTCTCCTTTACATCCTCTGCAAGAGCCTTGTAGCTGCCCTGGAGACCTGCGTGGATATCTTCCAGATGATAAGTCCAGATTCCGTTTTCCAGACGGTTTTCCCAGTCATAGCTTCCGGATGCGATCGGAGCATTATTTGCGTCCACGAGAACAGCCTTGATCCTGGTGGAGCCAAACTCGATGCCAAGAGCTGTCTTTTTGTTTAAGATCATTTCTTTTGTTTCATTTACACCCATTGTAAATCCTCCCGGTTTTTAATCATATCCTGCTTTTATTATAATATCCTTCCGGTGAAACATCAATCTTTAGCTTTCTGTTTTATTTTATAACTTACCTGACAATGATACAAGTTGTTTTTGGAATACAGGCCTTTTGATCTGCAGCTGTGATTTATGAAATTTTAATATTTTAACTGCTGTCCCCTGTTCCGGTCCTGTGATAGAATATCTGTGTACAATTTGTATTTTCTTCATTTTTTCAGGAGGGAACATGTCAAAAAAAGAATTTCTTGATATCTTATACCGTCAGCTTTCAGATCAGCTTTCTTCAGATCTCGCGTCTGCGCATACACAGTATTACCAGGATTATATCGACGAGGAGCTTCGCAGCGGAAAAAGCCTGCAGGAGATTCTGACAGCTCTGGGCGATCCCCGTCTGATCGCCAAAACACTGATCGACACCGGCGCACAGCCATCTTCCTTCTGTCGGAATACCGATCAGGATTCCGGCACAGACAATTTCTCTGAGACCGGCAGTCAGGAACCCCGCCGTCATACCCATCGGCTGGATCTTTCCACCTGGTATGGCAAACTGATCGTAATCCTGACGGCTGCCGCAGTCCTTGTCCTGTTATTTATGGCACTCAGCTTTCTGATTCCGGTTCTTCTGGTTGTCAGCGCTGTTCTTTTTCTTATTTCCTGGTTCCGCAAAAAACACTGAACAGAAAAACTCCCTTCCGTCAGGCAGGCGCCTGTCCGAAAGAGAGTTTTTTTATTTTTGTCAGCCTACATTTACTTCATCAATACTGTACTGAAGAAGAAGCTTATTCGTCTTTTCCGAGCGATAAAACATATCCTTCAGTCTGTTTACCACCATCTTGGCATCCTCATACTGGCAGGCAGGAAGCATTACCAGAAACTGGTTTACACTGTACCTGCATACAATATCACTGCTGCGAAGCCCCTTCATAAGAGCCTCTTCCAGACATGCCATACCTTCATTTATCAGTTTCTTATATAGTTTCTCCTCTTTGGAAACCTGAAAGTCAAGATACAGCGACATCAGGGTCAGGTGTACAGAAATTCCCAGACGGCTGCTGCTCCTGGATTCCAGTGCATAGATCTTGCGAAAAACTCCATACTCACACATAAATGCCCCGGAAGTTGTTTTTTCCCGCAGATCCTCCTGTATGATATCAATATTGCACTCATAATCATGCTGGATCTTCTGAAGCTCTTCGTAAATCTCCTCCATTTTCCTGGATGGACGAACCCCAAGGGAATCGTATATCTGTCTGACAGTTTCCTTGTAGTGATCGGCCGCCATCTTTTGTTTATTATCTGCGATCAGCGCTCTCAGAAGGAAACAGTGGATCTCCTCGTCAAGAGGCTCGATCTGAAGAGCTTTTCTGCATATATCCTCAACCTCTGAGTAGTTTCGTTCTTCTTCCATAAGCTCTGCGAGCTTCTTTACCAGCGTCAGGTAAATAGAATGATAATAAGCAGACATGGAAATCGCCCAGTATTCCGATGACAGTTCACTTAAAAACAATCCGTGATACAGTTCCACTGCCTCTTTTCCTTTTTCCCGGCGTATGTCCTTATCTTCTGAATTAAATACTTCCCTGCAGCATTCCTCAAATTTCTCAGCATCCACATGCAGGTTGATCTCCGGATTCCACTGATAGGCTCCATGACCTGTAATGATATATTCCGTCGCACTTCCCCAGGTCTGTTTCAGAAGCTTCCTGAGACGGTATACACAATTTTTGAGCGAACCTGCAGGATTGTCACTTTCATCCTCTGGCCACAGCACTTCGATCAGCTCCTGTGCTGTCAGGCTTTTATCTCTGTGGCTCAGCATATAAGTTAACAAACGGGTAAGTATTTCGGAGCGCATTGTCTCCAGAGTCAGGCTTCCTTCTGTGTTTGACATCTGAAACTTGCCGAACAGTCTTACATTTAATTCAGGGTATAAGTCATTATTTTTCTTTTTCATTAACTATGTACTCCCCCCGTAAAAAATCAAGCTTATCTTCCTGATTCTATACTATAACTGTATATATTCTATAACCTTTTTTTATTTTTCTCAAGTAAAATTTACCCAATCAGAAAAATAATGGAACTAAATCAACAAAAAAGGCATGTCTGACGGTAGGGGCCGATCATCAATGCCTTTCTTGCATTACCATTTCTTAAGGTATTCTCCGGAATTCTCTTCGTCCGAAATTTCCAGGGCAGAATCCATAAGCTTGATAAGTTCAATGGCGCTGCGGAATGGAATTTCTTCCTGCCGCTCCACCCATTTTACTGTACCCTGCCAGGTATGGTTCTGGCTGTTTTTTATATTGACTATAAAAGTATCGCCTTTGGGTGTACTTTTTCTCTGCGGCATATTCCTCCCCTCCTTTCGCCATGTACACAGATATTATACAGCTATCTGGTCACACGGCGGTCATACAGAAGGCCGATAAATTCAAGATCGCTGTCAAAATTTCCCAGCAATCTTCCATCCGCATCCTTCATGACTCCCTGCCAGGAGCTTCTGAGCCTTGAGACAAACAACACATCCCTTGTAAAAAGGCGGCCCTCTTTCTCTCTGATTTCATCTGAGCTGTGATAAATCTCAGGTGAAACACAATAAGAGGTAACATCATTTTCTGCCACATTCCGGAACATTCTGGATTTTCTGGACGGCTGAGGCTTTCCGATTCCGTCAAGAAGTCTGTCGATAAGAATAAACAACTCTGAACTTCCATGAAATTCTGTGTCCTCTTTTACTGCGACGCCGCAGATCCTGCCTTTGATATCCTTATCCCCGTCTATAACTTCATCTACACAGATTCTGAGTGCAGACGCCATATATTCTGGTCTATTCCCCATTGACTCTCCTCTTCCCCATTTTACGGAAAATTATCATAATATAGTATATATATTATACTAAAATTTAATATATTACAATCCTAATTCGCCATTTTTTCTTGTACCTGCTTTTCCGGTCACTGCATACGGTGCCTCTTGAATTTACCGGAGATGCCTGGACCCGTATGGATCCCACCTTTGCAGCCGGAAACGGACTTTACGGAGGCAGCCGGGGACCAGACCTGGCTTACCTACATTTATCCTGACGGTGAATATCTCTGCGAGTTCCCTCTTCTTTTATTTTCTTTCAAAATAGCTGTACTGGTTTTTCCCTTTTTCCTTGCTCCGGTACAGAGCAGTATCTGCCTCCTCCAAAACTTCTCTGTAACAGAACTCTTCCCCTCTGGCAAAACTGATCCCCACGCTGCATGACAGCATATAGCCTGAAGCCTGCTTCGTTTTTTCAAAAAGATCATCCATCCTCTTATCCAGGATCTTTCTGTCCGTAACATTTTTTACAAAAACAAGAAATTCGTCTCCGCCCAGACGTCCGATCAGGTCCTGACTGCGGAAGGTACTCTGGAGAAGCTTCGTCAGCAGCTTCAGAGTTTCGTCCCCCCTGAGATGCCCGTACTGATCATTGACTTTCTTAAAATTATCCAGATCAAGGATGATCAGGGCGCCCCTTGCCTTGCTTCCTTCATTTTTCATATAAAAAAGAACTTCCTGTTCAAAAACACTTCTGTTATAAACATTTGTCAGAGGATCCCTCTGGGCTGCATTTTCCCGGGCGATCTCCTTCCGTTTTACCGCATCGATATTTTTCAGGTAAAGAAGGGCATACATATTCTCCGTATATTTATCCAGGAACACATGAATCACCAGTTCCATCCAGCAGAGTTCGCCATCCACGTACCTGCGGAATGAATAATTCATGTTCGTTATTCCTTTTTTGTACATCTCCTTCATGTTTTCCAGATCCATATACTTCCGGTATTCTGCCCGATCCTCCCTGCAGACTGCCTGATCTATATGGTTCTGTATGATATGATCCAGATTATCCCATTTATTCCGGAATTTGTCCGCATAGATTTCCCATAACCCGCCGGACACGGTAATCTGTCGGCCCTCCACATCCACTTCTGCATAGGCAGCTGTTTCTGACAAAATTGCTTCATAGAAATCAGATTTACGCATGTATTCCAGTTCCATTGCCCGTTCCTGTCCTGCCGGTTCCATAAGGACAACAATCGTATTCATGTCCTTCTCCCTCTGTCCCAGATGCCTTGTCTTCAGCCGGAACCACTCATAGGAGCCGTCCTTTACGGCCAGCAGCATTTCACAGGCATGTATATTGTCCTTGTCATATACGTTCCGGAATATCTCCCGAAATGCTTCCGCAAAATGAGGGTGAACAATCTGCTCCCGGATCCAACATTCCGGAAAGTCCCTTTCTTTCTTTTTCTCTCCGGAAATCAGCTTTCTCTCTGTATGAAAGTAAATATTATGCTTTTTCTCATTATACTCGAACATTTCACAGTCCAGGCCACCCGGAAGGAAATACGGGCGATCCAGATCACCGATCATCCTGTGATATCCCTGGAGACAGATTTTTCCGTCCTGATCCTCCACGCGGATGCCCACGCTGCGTACCAGCATTTCTCCTTTTTCCGGATGATTCCAGGTATATTCCACCTGTACAAGCTTTCCGGACTGGATGATACTGTCTATCGCAAGATTCACATAGCGATAATACCCTTCGTTGATCCGGTTATACCAATATGTATAACATTCTTCCGGAGAAATCGGATTTTTCAGGCCCAGAATATCCGTCATGACCTCATCTGCCTCCAGCTCTGCTTTTCCTGTTTTTTCATCAATACAGATCTTCCAGAGTCCCAGCCGGGTACCGGGCAGGATTTCCTCAAAACGGCTTTTTTGTGTAACGACTCCTGCGATACCCAGACGTGCTGTTTTTCCATTCCAGGGGATCCGTTTGTTTCTGATCCTCAGCTGCTTTCCGGAAGCACATCCAGACATCTGCCACTGGGCAAAGCCTTCCTCGCTGAGTTTCACTTCTTTGCAGTATTTGCAGGGTGTATTTCTGCCGCAGAGTACCTGATAACATTTCAGCCCCTTGTAATCATAAATTCCCGTCAGCTTACGACCGGCAGGATTCAGATAATACAGGTCACAGGATTCCAGATCGCTGACATAAACCACCTCGTCCATACTTTCTACAACAGACTCCAGATCCTCCTGATAGGAGCCTTCCGGAGAATTTCCGGACTTTTCGGAATCCATTTCCCGCCAGAACCTTTCTTTTTTCAGCCGTTCCTGATATTCCTCTGATTCAGAGTCAATATAAAGTTTTTCAAATTCTTCTTTTTGATATGGACGGGCAAAAAGAAATCCCTGAAAAATATCCGGTTTCAGCTGCCGAAGAGCCCGAAGTTCTTCTTCTGTCTCCACACCTTCACAGCATACCTGTATCCGTGCACTGTGCGCCAGCTCTATCATGTTACTGAGCAGACGGTAATTGTAGGTATTGTAATGGATCCTGTTGATAAAGCAGCGGTCTATTTTAGTTTCATCGACATCCATGCTCTTCAGGTAGCTGAGACTGGAATAGCCTGTTCCAAAATCATCAATGGCTATTTTGATCCCATGCCTTTTCCATTCATAAAGAATCTTATTAAAATAGCTGTAATCCTGAAGCTGCATACTTTCTGTTACTTCAAGGGTAAGGGCATCTCCCGGAAGTCCTTCTTCCCTGAGAACCCCCAGAACTGTTTCCATGATATTTTTCTGTTTCAGCTGTACATAGGAAATATTTACATTAATATGAAATCCGGATATGTACTTCCTCCACCGGGCACACTGATGTATCGCGGTTTGCAGCACCCAGGTACCCACCGGGCAGATCATACCGCTCTGCTCCAGAAGAGGAATAAATTCCATAGGGCCAATCACACCTCTGGACGGGGATTCATACCGCAGAAGCGCTTCCGCACCATAAATGCGGAAATTGCTGCTGTCAATCTGGGGCTGATAACAGAGGTAAAATCCGGTACAGTTATTCTGAACAGCCTGTCTTATCTCATCCTGAAGCTTAATACGGTCCAGGCTTTTCTGAAAATCCTCTGCTGAAAAAAATTCCAGCATATTTTTCCCCTGTTTTTTGGCGCGATCCAGAGCGCTTTCCGCATACTGATATACCATACTGCAGTCAGCCCCGTCGCTGGAATGATAGGATACCGCTCCGGCCGATAGGGTACAGTATGTTTCCATTCCTTCTTTTACCGAATAATAGAATTCCACGATTTCTTTTCTGAATTTCTCCGGAAAAATCACCGCAAACCGATCGCTTCCCAGTCTGTACAGTTTCGACGGATAATCCAGATGGTCTTCCAGAATATCGGCTGTTTTTCTCAGTACATGGTCTCCAAAGGTTCTTCCGTTTTTTACATTGATGTCCTTAAAATTATCAATTCCCAGAACCAGCAGATAACCTGTTCCCTTTTTCAGACTGCCTCTCAGATCCTCTATAAATCGATCCTCGTTCCATAAACCGGTAAGGTTATCCACCAGACGTCCTCTGGCCATTTCCGACACACTTCCAATAAGAAAAAGAGGATTTCCATCTTCATCCTGCTGAACACGGCCTTTACAGTTAATCCAGACTCTGCGGCCTTCCCTGTCTGTCAGACGGTACTCCAGATTATGGGTTTGTATCTCGCCTTTTTTTATTCTCAGCAGATTCTTCTGAAGCATCCAGCGGTCTCTTGAATATATGATCTGCGCCCATTTGTCAATCGCGATACCCTGATCTCCGGAAGACGGAATCGCATATTTTTCACAGATCTTATCTGTAAAAAAGACACGTTCATTGATCAGATCAAAAAGATAAAGATAGTCATTTGTACTTTCGTCCAGAAACCGGATCGTCTGTAATGCGACCTTTCGTTCTTCCTCCAGCTTTATCTGGCAGATTTCTTCTGTTATATTCTTCATGGCCCTCATTCTACGGGATTTTTATCCGTATATCTTAAAATTATTTTTTGATTCATGCTTGACTTCATACAACGCTCTGTCTGCCTTTCGATAAAGCTCCCTGAAATCACATTTCTTATCTGGTACAAGGACAATTCCCACAGATGCCGTGATCCTTACAGACTGATTCCCCTCCTGATATGTGAGATCCAGCTTCTTCAGAAGACTGCTTACATTTCTGTGGATTACCTTTTCCGGAGTGTCCTTCAGGAACACAAGGAACTCGTCACCGCCAAAACGGCTGACAATATCATACTCTCTGAAATGCTGCTGCAGGATCCCTGCAACGTCCTGAAGAGCCGTATCTCCTGTCTGATGTCCCAAAGTGTCATTCAGAACCTTAAAGTTATCCAGGTCGAAAATCAGACAGGCATGTGTCCGTCCTTTTTCCGGTCTTGGTTCTTTCAGGCAGGCTTCTATGAGTTCTGATGCTTTGGTTCGATTATACAGACCTGTCAGAGGATCTTTCTCTGCTTTTTCTCTGAGATTCTGCTGTTCCGTAACGTCCTCGATTGTACCAACACACTGACGTATCTTTCCATCTGCTCCTGCCAGACCGGTAAGCTGGATACGGATGTACATTTCCTGTCCATCCCTCTGAAAACAGAGCGAAACTTCTCTTTTTCCGTTTTCTCTTTCCATGTTTTCAAAAATTTCCCGGATCTGCTGCTGAAGCTCTCTGTCAACAGGAATACATTTGAAAAGCTCTGTCGGCGCATTTTCTATGATTGGCGGCAGCGGTATTTCCCGAAGACTGTTATTGATGAAGCGGAGCTGTCTGCTGTTTACAGAGTAGATCAGGACAGAAACCCCCGACTTTTCAGCAGCTATTTTAAAAATCTCTTCATCGAACATCAGCTGTTCATTATATTCCTCGATTTTCTTTTTATCCCGCCAGAAATAATACAGGATCAGAACACAGATGATCACAATCACACAGATAATCTGAAGGAGCATCATATAAACA
The DNA here is from genome assembly GCA_900541985.1 of uncultured Blautia sp. Lineage (GTDB taxonomy): Bacteria > Bacillota > Clostridia > Lachnospirales > Lachnospiraceae > Blautia_A. The sequence continues at coordinate 23,408 of UQLX01000019.1, forward strand.
TTATTTCCCAGAATGTACTTCATGGAATCCACTACTTCATCTAAATTCATGACTGTTACCACACACCAGCTGTTGAACTTCAACGGAGTAAAGTAAACGATCTCCTCCGAGCTTCCATTGCTGATGGTCGTAAATATCTGCTGCTCCTTATTCAGATGGTCCTTGATCCCCGAAATACTTTCTGAACTGTCTGCATAGCTTAACCCGTCAAAAATATTTTCTCTTTTTCCCAGCATACTGGTTTCTTCTTTTACAATATATCCGCCGTTTTTATCAATGATCTGGATATACTGATGCTCATTTTCCATCAGGGTGTTGCTGTATATGTTAAAGACGCCCATCTCAATGATACCATAAAGAACACCTGCCGGACTTTCTTCTTCCGTCATCACAGGAACCGCTACCAGGCAGACTCTCTTGCCCACAAGCTCAGAGTCTCTGATCTCTATCGCTTCCTCCCCATGTTCCATACACTGATGGAAAAACGACCTGTTACCTATGTCGATCGACTCTGAATTTGTCACCTTCGCATAACCCCGGGCATCTGCAATGGCAAGCCGCTGGAATTCCACCTCTCTTTTTTCCAGAAACTGTTCCATTTTCTCTATATTTGCGTCTCCGGTAAGATCATCTTTATCCAGAGCCTCCATTAAACCGTAAAGAGTGTTGAACAGACCCTCCAGATTCTTTTCAACCACAGCGCTTCCCTGCATGGAAAGGTTCTTCATGCTTTCCAGCTGACGTTCATATATACGATACTGCACCGAATTATAAAAGCTTCGCAGGGCGCCGCCAATAAAAACCAGCACCCCCAGAGCCAGTACTGTCATATAAATATACCTTGCTTTTCTTTTTTTCTTCATACGTTTCTTCCTCTGATGCCACAATAGTTTATGTATATTCTACCACTTTAAAGCAGTTTAGACCACAAAAATTCACAATTGAGATTTAATAAGTAATCTGGTTCAGCAGACAATACTCCCTGATAGTCAGTAATGTCCATAGCACACCTTATTGCATTTTTTCTTACACAGGTCAATATTGTTTTTAAAACGGCAGACTGTCCCTCACGCACAGCGCCCCCGAGGATGTCAAGTCATTGCTACAAAAAATATGCGGCTTTTTTGCCACGAAAATGGCTTAAAACCGCATATTTCTGTATAGAGGACGTTATATAATTGTCACAAAGTGGGTGGGGAGGATGTTATGTCATTGCTACAAATATCCTTCTCCGCATAACGATTTTTATAAATCATTCCATTCTTGTGAAAGCGGAAAATGATAAGCCATATCGAAAGCTGAAATAGCTGCTCTATTTACATCCAAAATTTCAGTAAAATCTCGATCTTGCCCTTTAATTCCTTTTTTCCCTAACCCCGATAATAATTGTTCAGCTGTTTCCAACATTAAAACATGTAAATTTTTTGTTTCAGCATAGGTTTCCAGAACACTATTTTGACATTGTTTATGAAGACAATAAAGATAATGCCTAAATGCTTCTTTTTCGCCAAAACCTGTTGATGATGGTAAACTTCCATTGAACAACATTTCACTATATTTATTTTTCATCGTTACTGGAGGTTCAATTCTATCTAATAGGTCCATACGTTTTGCAATGTCTAAAAAAGGAATTTTATACTCTGATAATGCTTGTGGACAATAATACCATACCGCTCGACGGCTAGGCTGTTTATCATCTATTGTTTCAAAATGTTCTGGCTGAAACCATCTTAAATTCAAAAAATTTCCTGATGCAATTGCATCACATTTTGCTAATGCCATACATAATAATTGATGACTTGCATAACCCACAATCGTCATCTTCCGCTGTCTCTTAATTCCTGCTACTAATGACATAATATTAGACACCCACAATGGTCGATCCACCAAATAATATCGTTCCGGATGTTCGCATACAATATATACACCTTCTACATCCCATTCTTCAACATACTCTATCACCCGTTCAATCTGGCTTTCATCATTAAGTACATCACTACTCAATGAAATTGTGTGTATATACTTCATATCAGGTGCATATTTTTTTGCACTTTCTATTATTATTTTCTGTATTTTATTCCATAAATCGTCTATTTTCTTAGCGGTAATGGAAGGCAACAAAAACGCTTCTGCCTCAACTTCGTTATTTAATTTTGATAGTTCTTCTACTACCGTGTCAAATTGTCCCATTTCCAATGATGTAATATCACTCTTCGGCCAATATGCATATTGAGACAATTTTTTTTGATATTGTCTAGGATAATATAATTGTGGATCAACAAGTACTTTCCCTTTTTTCTTATGCACCCTAGTTGCATAACCTTTTACCTTATTGGGCAAAATGTTCATAGGGCTAATGATAATAGTTCCACCATCAAACTCTTCTAAATGCTCGAGAGCTAACGCTTGCATATTATGTCCCATTTGTATAAAAAGTTCCATTCTTTAACCCCTTCTATTCATAAACAAATGTCTTTTTAGCTACTTTTAACCAATCTATTGCTTGCTTAGCAGTCCTAGGTCTTCTAGAAGGATATTTTCCCATCATTGCCCCTAATAATGCCATAAACTGACTTTGAGTATCCCCTTTGATTGAATACTGTACAGGTGTAATAGTTTCTGTCTTTTGTAAGACTTCAAGTGCATTTATAGAGCCTTCTCTAAATGGATTTTTTCCTGTAATACATTCATAGGTAACAACTCCTAGTGAAAAAATATCAGCTCGAGAATCAATTTCCTTTTTTAAATTATTAAATTGCTCAGGCGCAGCATATCCAGGTGTATGCGGACCCATCATTGCACCTGTTCTTGTCAATGAATCTGCTCCCAATATCCTTGCAATTCCAAAATCCAGGAAAAATATTCTACCATCATCTGCTCGTATAATATTTTCCGGTTTAATATCTCTATGCACAATACCTTTATTCTCTATACAAGCAATAAACTCTAACCCCTGTTCCAAAAATGTCACTGCTTCCTCTAAAGAAAATCTTTTGCCACTTTCAAGCACCTTCCGTAATTCTGTTCCTTTTACTTTTTGCTCAATAATATATAATGTCTCTGTTCCCTCATACTCTATGGTTCCAGTTTCATATATTTTAGGTACCATGGATAAGTTTAAATCTCTTTCTATTTGTATTTCCCTAAGAGACCTGGGATCGTTAAGCTGAAAATATAATTTAATAACAGTTTCTCCATATGAGTTGTGAACTCCATCAAATACAATCTTCTGTCCACCACGTGCCATCAATTCAATTTTTTCAAATTCTTCTTGACACATTTCTTGAAATTTTTTCATCTCTCATTTCTCCTAACTTAAATGGGCAACAGTCCTTCCAATCCATTCATTAAACTGTAAAGACTGATAACTTGACGGTGATGCTAATTTCTTTGCTTCTACTATTTTTCTAAAACTTCTCTTCTTACAATACAAACCTGTGCCTTGTCTTTCAAACTTTTTAATCGTACTACTTTGCGGATTTGAAGTACTTGTTAATGCATATGATTGTGATGCAAACCATGTATTAATAAGAGACTGTTCAGCAACTTTCTTTATATCCGTCATTTTAGCTTCCACTGAAATCAATTTTTTTATATTATATATCTTTTTGATGTCTACTGGTTTCCATAAGCCGTGATCACGTATAATCATATGTGCATCTAGTAATTTTTCTATGGCCTGAATTGTATCTTTTTCTGGCATCTTAAGTCTTGTTATCAATTCACTTCCTGTACTTCCTTTAGTCATCAATAACTGAGATAACACTTTTAAATCATTCGTTTCCAGATTTTCTCTTTGTTCAGACCAATTCTCCAATATTTTAGGTGAATATGATGCAAATACAATGTCAGGAAATCCGGATGCAACTTTAGGTTCTACAAATATAGCTAAATTGTTTGTTTTATTGCTTTTTAAAAAATTATGAATATAATATTCAATAAAATCTTCAACCAAATCTAACTCATCCCCTTGAGTTGATGGTCGTGTATACAATCCTATATCTTTAATATTATGATCAAACATCAATATCCTATCCATTGTTACATTTCACCCTTTTCAATCTCTCTTTTGCACTTTTTATAGAAACAATTATAACAATCCCGCCTTTAAAAATCAATCATTCAAGGCTTCTTAAAATAAACATAACTAGTATTTTTTCATCCCCACTCTACCTCCACTCTCCCATCATCATACACATATATTCCGGACACATATTCTTCCAGCATTTCTCGTGTTAGCTTCTCATAGCCTAAATACTTCAGCATCTGCTCCACCGGAACATTTTTTTTCATCAGGATTTCTTTTTCGTCATTTATCAGATCAGTCAACTCCTGTACACGTTTCTGCAGTCGTTCTTTTTCTTCTTCCAACTGCTTCTTGGCTTCCATGAACTGTTTCTGGTTCATCTGTCCCTCGTGATACTTCTCATAGTTCTGACGGTTCTGAAGCTTTATCTGCTCCTGACGTTTTTCACAGTCCGTACTTTCCAGCTCATAGGCTTCTATGCTGTCCGTATGCTGTTTTCTCATAGATTGCTGCATCTGTTCCTGGCTGATATTCTGACGTAAATATGCCTTAATTTCTGCCAGCACGATATGCTCCAGCATTTTGTTATCAGCTTTTCCGGCAAAACAACCTGTATCTTCTTTTCCTTTACTGTAAGCGCAGCTATAAAGGATATGACCATGAACCGGACTGCTTGAAGTCAGGCTTCTGCGACAATTTCCGCATTTCACATAACCACCTAACAATGTTGTTTCCCTGTCGAATTTGCTTTTCTTGTTGTATCTGATCTGCAGGGACTGTGCTTTTTCAAAAATTTCTTTTGATACAATCGGCTCGTGGTGATTTTCCATCACTTTCCACTGATTTCTCGGCACTGGTACTTCTTTCCCTGTTCCGGGATCTGGAATCTTTGTCTTTCCATAGACCATACAGCCTATATAAGTCTTATCATCCACAATCTTCCGTATCATATCACTCGTCCACTGCAATCCTCTTGATGCAGCTTTCTTGCTGTCTGATTTCTGTCGTCTGCTCATGGACTGCAAGGGAGTCAGTATCCCCTCTTCATTAAATAACCGACAAATCTCCATCTTGGAATACCGCTGATTGGTTAATTCAAATACTCTGCGAATCACTTCCGCTTCGTCCTCTACAATCACCAGTTCTTTCTTATTTTCTGGATTGATTCGATACCCATAAGGTGCAGAACCACAACAATACTCACCTTTTCCCCGTCTAGTGTTGACTGCTGCCTTTACCTTTACAGACTGATCTTTCACATAGAAGTCTGCGATCAATCCTTTAAACTGTACTTCGATGTCTGAACTCTTTCCTTTATAATCTTTAGAATCATATCGGTCTGAAATAGAAATGAATCGTACTCCCAGAAATGGAAAAATCTGCTCCAGATAAGTTCCCATCTCAATATAGTTTCTGGCAAAACGTGAAAAATCTTTTACCACAATGCACTGCACTTTATTCTCTCTGGCAAGTTCCAAAACCTGCTTAATTGCCGGACGCTCCATACTAGAACCAGAATATCCATCGTCGTAGAACTCCTGAAATGGCATAGAAGCCAGTTCCGGAATATTGGAAATATAATCTTTTACCAGTTTTCTCTGATTGATAATGCTGTTGCTTTCTCCCTCTGAATCATCTTCCATGGAAAGACGGTAATATCCAATAATCAGTTTCTGATCACTCATATTCTACCGCCCCCTTAAACCCGAAGTTGATTTCCAGTCTGTTATCACCATATAGATACATACTTTCAATCAGGCTCTCCGCAAGTTCCGCATTGATTCTGGTTGTCCCATCCAGTTCCAACAGACTTCGTAAAAATCTGGCTTCTTCTTTCTGCTGTTTTTCCAGTTTGCGTATAGTCTGCTCCAGAGACTTCTTCCTCTCTTCACAGAACACTTTCCAGTTATTACGGTCATCTTTCATTTCTATATAGGCTTCTTTGGAAAGTTCGCCCTCTTTATATTGCATAAATGCCTGTGCCATTTTTTCTGAACGTCTTTCCATATCTGCATCCAGTTTCCTGATCTCTGCTTGAATTTCTTTGATTTTGGTAAGAAATACTGCACTGCTTATAGCAGACATATCCTTTTTCCGTAAGTCAGATAACTGAAACTGTCTGGTCAGCTCTGAACGGACAATTTTCTGCAGCTTCTCTTCGGAAATAGATTTGTGACTACATTTTCTTTCATCCCGATACCAGGCAGCATTGCAAAAGTAATACACATTGCCTCTGTATCTGCGTGTACACATTTTCCGCTTGCAGTCTCCACAATAGAATACATTATAAAATGCTCTTTCATCCTCTTCCCATCCTGCCGTAGTTTTTGTTGTTTTCTGTTGTGCTGCTTTTAACCTGACTTGTGCTTTGTCAAACAGTTCTCGGCTGATAATCGGCTCATGGGAATTTGGCGTAATAATCCACTGGCTTTCATCCAGTATATCACACCATTTTTCACCTCTTTGAAATCTGGATTCGTATTTTCTCTGAACCAGATCACCATAATAATTATTTCGATTTAAAACCGCACGTATCGAAGAATTTCCCCACTGATGAAGGTTCTCTCCATCCTGACAGTACACATGATGATATTGGTTATAGTCCGAAATCCGATGTACCCCATCTTCAAACAGCCTGTCAATAATGCTCTGTATACCATCTCCAGAAGCATATTCTTCAAAAATCCTGCGGACAATCTTTGCGGCTTCCGGTTCTACAATTAACTTATAAATTCCATTTACCTTTTCCACACAATATCCGTATGGAGCTGTAGATCCCACATACTCACCGTTCTTCTGTGCAATACGTTTTGCTGCCCGTTCTTTTGCGGAAATGTCTTTCGCATAAGCATCATTCACCAGATTCTTGATATTCATGGATAATTCCTGATTCTTGGCATCCGGTGCAAATGAATCATAGTTGTCACATACAGAAATAAACCGCACTTTCATAAAAGGAAGAATCTTTTCCAGATAGTTGCCAGTTTCGATATAATTTCTTCCAAATCGTGAGAAATCCTTTACCAGAATACAATTTATCTTGCCTGCTCTAACATCATTCATCATCCGTTCAAATCCAGGTCTGTCAAAATTTGTTCCTGTTTTTCCAAGATCAGAATAAATATCATACACAACAATCTCACACTCTCTGTCCGGATTTTCATTGTGCTTCTGAATGAATTCTTTTATCAGCGTAACCTGTGTTTCAATAGATTCTGACTTTTTTTCATCACTATCTACGGATAATCTGGCATAAATTGCAGCCATACATACCGGAATACCAGAAACTTTCTTCTCTGTGTTTTTCTTATATCTTTTTGCTGTTCTTGCCATTTATCCCACCTCTTTCCTGTACTCTGTCCTGTGTTCCGCATAAAACCGTCTTATGACTTTCATCTTCTCAATCATATCCTGATAGCGGATGTGAATTTTAATTTGCTTGTTCTCATAAATATAGATTTTATCTACAGTCAGTGCCAGCAATGTGCGATCCAGTTCTTTGATTTCCAGTGATTTCTTCCAGTCCTCCAACTGAACAGTTGTAGACACTCCACCCTCAAACATTTGCTTTACCAGTTTTTTCTGGTTTTCAATCATCTGCTCCAGTTCTTCACATTTTCTTCCGTAACTTTCCCGAAAATCATCGAACTCCTCTTTGCTGATCAATCCCTCTTTCAAGTCATCACCCAAAGATGCTTTCAGGCTGTAATAACGGTTATATTCTTCCTGCAACTTACTAATCTGCGTATCATAACCGATTACCTGATCGTAACTGACTTTCATTTCACAAAGTTCTTCCATAATCATCTGATAGTCTACGAAAAGTGCCGTATATGCCTGAATCTCTTTCAATACAATCCTTTTCAGCACCTCTTCCGGAATACTGTGTCTGGTGCAATCTCCACCTTTATTTTTTGTCTGGCAAATATAAAAGGCTTTTTTCTTTCCCTTATACTGATTTACCCTGCGTATCATCGGTGTATGGCAATCTCCGCAAAATACAAAACCTGAAAAAAAGTTTGCACTGTCCGATGTTTTCGATGCCCTGCCATCATACTGAAGTAGCTTCTGCACCACATCAAAATCATTCTGCCTGATTATTGCCGGATGCGTATTTTCTACTTTCACCCACTCTGATTCTGGCTTATCCAGACGTTGCTTTACCTTATAGCTGATTCGTTCCTGCTTGCCTTGCACCATGTTTCCAATGTAAACCTCGTTGGTCAGAATCCTTTTAATCTGCACTGCCGACCATTTCGGTGTGTCTGAGCTGTGAAATCCAGAATTGTAATTCTCGCCATTTGCCTTTTTATATTCTTTTGGCGACTGCACATGACGTACATTCAGTTTTTCTGCGATTGCTCCAAGACTGAATCCATCAATTTTCCACGAAAATATTTTTCTTACAATATCTGATGCATAAGAATCAATCACCAGACAATTCTTATTCTCTGGATCTTTGCAGTAACCATACGGAGCAAACGCTCCAATAAATTCACCTTTTTCACGTTTGATTTTCTGGTGGCTTCGCACTTTACCGGAAATGTCCCGACAATAGCTTTCATTTACGAAATTTTTGATTGGAACTACAAATGACTTCTCTGAAAAATCTGCTGTTTTACTGTCAAACTGGTCTGTAACTGAAATAAAACGCACATTTAAAGCCGGGTAGGTCTTTTCGATCCATCGCCCGGCTTCTATATATTCTCTTCCGAATCTGGATAAGTCTTTTACAATCACGCAATTTACTTTTCCAGCTTCTATATCAGTTGTCATTCGTTTAAACTCAGGTCGATCAAAATTTCCTCCTGAGTATCCGTCATCCACATATATATCAAAGATCTGAATATCCGGCTGGCTTTTTACAAAGCTCCGAAGTAACTCTCTCTGATTTGCAATGCTGTTGCTCTCTGACTTCGCACCGCCCTCTTCCATATCATCTTTCGATAATCGAAGATACAATGCAGCATCGTATATATCTGGCATATTCATTTGCATCTGTTCCATTTTACATCGCTCCCAACTTACTTATTCCATTGAATTTGAAGTCAGAAACCATGTATCACGTTCATTTTCCCTGACCTCACATTAACATAACATCTGTACCTTTGCAAGACATTTTAATACATCAACTCCGTCCTTTTTCTCAGATAATCACTAATGGCATCTGTGGCATCCATTTCTCCTGTCATCTCCACAACCACTACATATCCTTCATTCATGTGAGCATACGGCTGATCGCCGGATTTATCCAGAAAAGTTTCCACTTTCTCAGAAATAGCTTTATCCATATCAGGAATTAAATCTTCAATGTCCTTTAACTGCTCCAGATCAACACTAGAATCTATTACCGACTGATTCACCATGATGCTCACCTCTTTTCCAACATATTCTTTTTATAAGTCGTCCTATACCTGCAATTTTCTCAACAGCATCACCTTACCTTTCTCATTTTGTTCTCACATTTTATCTATTGCTATGGCATTGCATATTCTGTTCGGCGTGTTGGCTTCCATTTGTATAACCTGTTGTCAACGTCACAGTCAACCTCTATCAGAGTATTTCTGAATACTGCCAGCTTCTTCGCAAGCATACCAGTCGTTTCCGGAGTATCTTCGACGCTCGCCCATAAAATCATTTACGGGATTATGGCATCTGTGGAATCAGATTATACAGCTCATGTAATTTTCAAGGTACAAAAGAGATTTTTTTGAATATCCTTTCACTTATTACATCCTGGAAGCACCAAAATGTTGTTCACTTCAAAAAAATCCTCTCACTAATAAAGCCTGACAGAATGATTTTACCAACCTCATTTTGTAATAATTTGCAAAATGTATTTATCCTCATCTGTACATTCGCTTCCATGCGAACCTTTATCGTACTGTCATTTTAATTCGCATTAATGCGAATGTCAAGCATTTTGTTCGCTTCAATGCGAATCTTTCTGTTTACATTCCCTGTTTTTGGTAGTAAAATGGATTTATCAAAAAGAAAGTTGGAAATCTGATATGACAATCGGTGATAAAATAAAAAAAATCCGGACATTCCGGAATATGACACAGGCAGAACTTGGTGCTGCCCTCGGCTGGGGTGATAAAGGAGCAAACCGCCTTGCCCAATATGAAACGAATTACCGGGTTCCCCGCAAAGATCTGGTAACTGAAATGACTAAGATTCTGGATGTAAATCCACTGGCACTACATGAGCCTACGACTATGGATGCTTCTGAACTTATGGAAATCCTGTTCTGGATTGATGAATTTAACCCGGCAGCTATCAATCTCTTTCAATTAGAAACTTATCCGGGTGAAAAATGCAATTCTAATGAGGATACTGCTGTCCGTTATCATGATTCTGATAGCTGGCCAGCTCATCCACCTGTCGGCATGTGGTTTAATTATGGGGTTCTGAATGAATTTATGAAAGAATGGGTTCTCAGAAAAGAAGAACTGAGATCTGGTGAGATTACCAGAGATGAATATTTCGAATGGAAAATCAACTGGCCACAGACCTGTGACGGGTGTGGAAAATATGCTCCTAAACGGCAATGGAAAAAAGACGCTTAAATTGCAAATTCAAACTTGTGAGGCTTTTCTTCATCCAAAACAGGTATCACAACTAAATTGATGCATAACTGTCAATTTATCATAGACAATTGCTCCTCCATAGAGTTCACCCCTCTTCCTATCCATCAAATAAGAGCAAAGATCTTTTTCCTTTCACACTTATCCCATTTGAACAATACGCTTTGTTCGGATCTGAAAGGAAATTTCTTAAAAATGACATTTAAAAACGTCCTTATAGGTCAAAAACCTACTGGACGTTTTTAATTTATTTTTTTTCACAAAACGAATACTCGCTTCCTGTACTTCCATTTTCCTTCCAATGCAGATATTCTACTATCAAAACTGTGTATATAAGTAAATATCCCCTGTACTGTACAAACACTCAAACTCTATCAGCGCTTTTCCTGCTCCACTCACGTATCATTCAATTTTCTCCTACAGACTCTCTCTTTAATCGTATTAACCCTACATTAAATATATCTCTTTGCCTGTTTCAGCATTAACCAGCATGACATATTTTTGAGAATTATTATCATTTACTTCCAAATACCAGATTGGTTCTGCCGTATATTGCTGATCTTCATTTATGTATGCACGCTCATAAAATTTTGCCCGAGTCACTGTATAAGTAGATTCATCTAATAAGTTTTCATACTTTGTTTCTACCGTTGCTGCGATTTCGTCAAAACCTTTTAACGGTACATTTTCCCCATCTTCCTGGAAATCATAAAGACCATACACACGCAGGCTTTCTATCCCCCGTGTAGAACAAACAGCAACCACTGGACTGGACTCTGGCGTATCATATGCAAGCGCCTGTGCCATAACCGATAATTCAGGATACACAGGAATCCCACTTACTGTCTGCCTTGCATATACGATACATACATCATCCTCGTTTGTCCACTCAGGCTTTCGTTTACTCTCTTCCAGCAATCCTTCAGCAACATATTGGTTTTCAATTTCCCGAAGTATATCCGCGCTCAAAGAAGAAGTCTGAAAAACTAAATTTTCTACTGCATATCCGGCATTTTCAAGAGTTTCTTTTACTTTTTGTACAGCATCCTGATCGTTTACAATAGATTCTGTCGCAGAAGTAAACTTCTCCATATTCTCCGTATTAGTCACCCCTATTTGAGCATAATAAGCCGATTTTTCCGTTGATACTCCAAACTCCATTCCAATCCCTACATTTGTACCATCCGCTAAAACATAATAGTTTTCTTCCGGATACAGATCACTGGCAGGAGTATTATGATGCTCAAGAATTTCTTTTCCCTCTACAAAATTTGCATATGCCTTTTCACTATCCGCAAAATGCACACTTTCTAAAATAAATTTGGGAATCTCTTCTCCATTCCAATTCTCTGGAACTTCTAATTCACACTGAAACCTAACTTTGCCTGATGCGAATTCCTTTTCATACGTCTGCGCATACGCATTTTGAGTCAGCATAATAAGCGATAAAGCACATATACCTGAAATCATTAAGTCTTTTCTCATTTTTCTGCTCCCACTTACAAATCACGGCGTATAGCGCCCTTCTACATGTAAACTGCTTACATTTGCTTTGCTGATTACCCCTCCCTCCATCTCATATACCTCATCGCAAAGAACCTCTATATCCTCCCGATTATGACTGGCCAGAATAATCAGTTTATTTTCTTCTTTCATTTTTAACAGAAGTTCCCGGATTTCTCTTACCCCGTTTTTGTCCAGACCATTCATAGGTTCATCCAGAATCAAAATTCCCGGATCTTCCATGATGGCCTGTGCAAGAGCAAGTCTCTGACGCATACCCAGTGAATACTTTCCAACCGGTCGCTTCAATGCAGGATCCAAACCAACCTTTCTCAGAACAGAGCAGAGATAATCTTTATTCTTTTTGTTTCGCAAAGTATAAAGAAATTCCAGATTATGATAGCCACTCCAGGTCCGCAAAAAACCCGGATCCTCAATAATGATCCCCGCATCGGTCAGCATATCCTTATCTTTCCCCATCACTTTACCATTGACAGTTATCGTTCCCTCATCACAGGAAAGAAAACCGCAAATAGACTTAAACAAAACAGTCTTTCCAGAACCGTTGTGCCCTACAAGACCATAAATTTTGCCACTTTCACATAAAAGTGAAACATCCTTTAAAACTTTGTTATCTTTGAAGCTTTTACTTACATGAGATACTTCAATTACGTAATCCTGCCTGTCCATATATTTCACTCCTCGCTATATATCCTCATTTTCCCAGTTAAATTCTATTTTTTTTACCTTTATTAAAATAATGACCGTCATACACAAAATCCCTGCTATTAAAAATCCAAACATATAAGGTATAGATGGCAGCCAATAGTAACCATAATCCGGGGTTGCAATCCTTGCCAGTTCAGCCCATATCGTCGGGATAAAAAAGGCCAGTTTATGACGTATCATGGGATGTATATTCAGCACGGGAAATAGAGCGATTGCCAGGGCAAGACCACCTGCAACTGCAGCAATCTTATTCAAAAACAAACTTAGCAGGAACATCAGAACCCCAATAAATGTACAGATACAGGCACAAAGAAGAATCTCCAGCCCTATAAGCTGTAATGGCGAAAATTCAGAGAAAATCTCGTAATAAATAGACACAGAACTATCAAACTGCGTAAGAACCCTTGTCGTTGCTGCCGTTCTCAGCAGCTTTCCCCATTCATTGCTCCATTCAATGTCCGGTAAAAGAGGAAGTATTGTGCAGATGACTGCCACAACAGTAAGAACAATGGAACGGATAAAAATCCCTCCTATTTGCCCTAATGCCCAACACTTTCTTCCTACACGGATTGCATGATACATATTCACATGCTGCATAAAAGGCACATCCGAGTTCGCATAAATTACTCCAAACCAAAACATAATCAGATAAGAAAAACTACACATCGCAAATGGAAATACGCACCAAGAGGACGGGTAGTCCACTGCAACTGAAAACTGTCGGATAGCCCCTACATATGACCGGCTGACTACAATCATCAATATTACAAAAACTGCCATTTTGCTATTGGCGATTTTCATCATGGAATTTTTCCAGGTATACTGTAATAACTTCATACTCCCACCTCTATAATCTGCTTTTTATTTTTTTGTAGATTCCCCAGGTAAGCAGTGCCGAAAAACACAAGCTACAGCCAAAGACTGTAAGAAAGTACTGTATATCCGTCGAAAACCGATTCAAGGTCGGATATATCAGCATTACGCTGAACCAGCCCTTTCCACGATATTCCAATAATATCTGCTGTATTAAAATAGGTGTGATCAATATCAGCATTTTATTAGAAACAAACATAGACAGAAATGAAGCCGCCAATGACAAGGTCCCTGCCAGCATTCCCATTTGCAATGCACATAAAAAAACATAAAACCAGTAGTGTTCTCCGGCAATCAGTGAACCGTACATTCCTTCCATAAAAATATCCTGTAATCCCTCTGAAGTCCAAGGTATCTTTAACCTTATAGACGCAACAAACAGAAGGCTTCCCAAAACCATAGTGATCACAGACGATCCATAAACAACCACTGCCTTGGATACCACATATTTCCATGTATTTCCTCTGTTGATGCTATATCTGGCATATTTATACTCCAAATCCTCACAAAACACAGTTGCATAAGAAAATGCACAAAAAACATAGGCAATCATGATTCCGGACATACCAACAGCGAAATCGTATGTATCCAACGCATTTCCATTTACCATTCCCTCAGTAAATGCAGAATCTTCAAGTGAAAACCACATGGATATTGCAACACCCACAATGCCTAAATATATTGGATAATTTTTTATCAGACGACGGATATCCGTTTTTAAATAATGTGCTCTATTCATCCGCTTCTCTCCTTTTGTAAACGGCTCTTTTGCTACAGAAAAAAATAAATATACAAATACCTGCAGCAAAACCACTTACATCTATCAGGAATAACATCCTTTTTTTTATTTTTCTTTGTTTCTCCTTTTCTTTAATCAGCTCTTTGCTTGTTTCTAGAATTGTATCCAATTTGTCATAAGGTATCTTCATGTCTCTGATTTTTCTATATATTTCTCTCTCACACTCATTCGGAGCATTTTCTATACATTTATTAAGCCTTCTTCGTTCTTCTACAATCGAATAAGGAATTGTGGATTTATTCATAAAACATCCCTTTCACTAATCTTTTATTGCAAGAATATTTCCTTTCCTGTTTCCGCATTAATTAAGGTTACAGATTTACTTGTATTATTTTCGACTACTTCAAAATACCAGATAGGGTCTGCCTTATATTTTTGTCCCTCATCCAAATATACCCTTTCATAAAATTTTGCTCTCGTCACTTCATATTCCGCATCGTTTAAAATATTCTCAAATTTTTCCTCAACCACAGCAGCAATATTCTCGAAAGGCTTCAGCGTAACTTGTTGTTTTCCCTTTTCAAATTCATAAACGCCGCTGATGCCCAGCGTTTCTATTCCCCGGGTAGAATATATTGCCTGAATCGGGGCATTATCCGGAGTATCATATGCCATAACTCTGGCAATACTCATCATTTCATGAAAAATGGGAATATCTTCATATTTTTGATACCCGTAAATAAAATATGCGTCATCTTCCTGACTCCAACTTTCCTTTCTTTTTTCTTCTGCCAAATAACCTTCCTGTAAATATTGTTCTTCCAGTTTTTTCATTGTCTGAAAATTCAAGGGGTAACAGGCAAATATAAGGTCTTCTGAATGGTATCCCAATTCATCTATTATTTTTTTTAATTCTGTAATACATTCTTCGCCACTTTTAAAAGAAACTTCCGTTTCTTCAAATACAGCTTGATTGTCTGGATTAGTTACACCGATATTTAAATAATATTTACTATTACTGCTTCCATAAGCAATGCCTTCATTTATATCAAGACTTTCATCATTTGCAAATAGATAATAGTCTTCTGGTGCCCTCCCTTCATCTACCGAAATTTCTGGTTTTTCAATTATTTCTTTTCCTTCACCGAATATAGTCCATGCTTTTTCTCTGTCACATCTATATAGTCCCTTTACATCAACTGTGCTTATAGCTTGTCCTTTTATATTTTCCGGCACTTCCAACTCACAATTAAATTTTACCTTCCCTGAATTAGATGTTTTTTCATATTTTTCCGGAAATCTATATTCAGCTTCTTCCGTTGAAACTATTTCTTCCCCTGCTTTTTCTTTGACATCTACAGAACTCTTGTTACATCCAGCCAAAACCGAACATGCACATAATATCAGACTAAAACCTCTTATTTTTTTCATCATATTTTTTCTCCTATAATTCAGCTAAGGGATACAGTATGTGTATTCCCTATCCATTGGCTTGCACCTTCCTTTGAAGTGATTGAATTGTAGCATACAATTATTGATTATTTATTCGATTGTCAAAATTCGCCCACGATTTTGTCAAAATTAGACTTTTCTTTCAAGTAAAAAAGAGACCCCTAACGAGTCTCTTAGTTTTTAATCCGCGACATATATAAAAGAACCTG
This sequence comes from uncultured Blautia sp., assembly GCA_900541985.1. Lineage (GTDB taxonomy): Bacteria > Bacillota > Clostridia > Lachnospirales > Lachnospiraceae > Blautia_A. Next base: position 39,527 of record UQLX01000019.1, read on the forward strand.
AACACAGAATCTATTAGATGTATAATCTATTTTTATTTCTCCTCCATTGTCAATGACCACCTTTTTTACATTTTCTAATCCAATACCATGTATTGCAAGTTCTGGCTGAGTTGTCTGCAGTCCATTTCTCTTTTCAAGGATTTTTCCTGAATAGCTGTTTTCTATAAAGATTAATAACACCTCTTGTTTTATTTGCATTTTTATAGTTAGTAACTTTTCCTTCGATTTACTGGCCTCTCTTACCGCATTATCTACCAGATTCCCCAAAATCACGCAAATATTAAAATTATTAAAATATAGATCTTCCGGAATATTTATTTGAACATCTACCTGATTCAGCGTCTTGTTTGCTTTCTGCAGCATATAATTTAATACTCCGTCTATTTCCTGATTACCTGTAGTTGAATATTCTTTTGGATTTAGCATAAAATCCTTCATGCCGCTTAAATATTTTATCATGTCGTCATTATTATTTTTTTTAGCCATTGCAGACAACTCAATGATATGATGTTTTATATCATGCCTCAATGCTTTCACCCGTTCTTCCGATTCTCTGGCTATATCTAATTGATAAGAATAAACTTCTAACATCTGTTTAAATACCTGCTCATTCATACGGGCAGAATAAAATTTAAGGAGTGAATGATACAGATAAAAAATGAGAATATTAATAAAAAGAAGCGCCAGTGCTGCAAAAATAACAATTTCTTTTATTTCATGCGCAACAATAATCAGATAATATATATATACAATACTGACAACCGGAACCATTAAAAGTGCAGCCATATTTAATGCCGGTAATGTAATTTCTTTTTCGGGTTCTGTTGTCCTCTGGATAATAATTGCAATAAATAATAAAGCAAAGCTGGTGATACATTCATATACCTGATTCACCGGCTGTCCCATCGTATATTTTGTTAAAGATAAAATGACAATGCTGTCAACCAAAGCATTAATCACATATATAATAAATACAGCCAAACATTTCTTTGTTTTCTTTATGCGGTATGGAAAAAAAATCAAAAAAAGACTTGTAATGTTTGACAAAATATTCATAGCCGGAGAGGAAAATAGCAAGCTTATCGCACTTGTACATGCCCAGCCTATAATATATAAAATAGAGACATGCTTCCATCTACTCTCTTCTTTTTGCACAAAAATACCAACAAAATACTTCAATGCGTAAAAACGTAATGCATTTGCCAGTAACGCTATAATACCATTAAATATTTTTAAACTCATCTGCAGCACTCTCCAAAATCTTTCTTCGTACATCTGCACGATTAATTTTACTTATATTTAGTACATCTTCATTCAGCATTTTTACCCACTCGTATGTAAATTCCTTTACATAATTTTTATTTACTAAATACGATTTATGTATTCTTAAAAAAACATTTTCTGGAATTCGTTTTTCAATCTCATTCAATTTTCCATAAAATGTTCTAATCTCTTTTTTCATTACAATATTAATTTTTCGTCCAGTACTTTGAAAATACAAAATATCTTTATACGAAATGCGATATGTACTATTTTGAGTTTGGAACTCAAATCCCACACTATTTTTTTCCGATATACGATAAATATTATCCAAAACATGATATATCTTCGCCGGTTCTATTGGCTTTACCAAAAAATCAAATGGTCGATTTTGAAAAAGCTGTAATGCATAATTTTCCTTTGAAGATATATATATCAAAAATATATTCTCTTCTTCAAGAACCTCTCTTATATATTTGCCTACCATAACTCCATCTTTCCCTGGCAATTCTATATCCAGAAAAAGAATGTTTATTTTCTCTCTTTTCAAATAATCCAACAAAGTATCTCCAGAATAAAAAACTTCTGTCACAAGTGAAACGCTCTTCTCTTTCGCATATTTCAGTATAATCTCTTCTAGCTCGGAACATGTGCTTTTTTCATCATCGCAAATTACAGTCTTCATTATTTTTCCCTCCTGAAAGTATAATACTCTCTCGGTATCATTCATGCAAGTCATTTCCTTTTTAACCTTCATCCAAAGCTGTCTTTAGATATTTATAGTATATTTTAAGCAAAATCATTGTCAAATAGATGTCTAAAATCAAATAAAATTGCTGAATTTTTTGATCCATCTTTTCAAATTCCTACTTTGTCACATTCTATTATTTCGGAGTCTGGTTAAATAAAATTTTTCCGAAAATAATTTCTGAGCAACATCATTCCTACATTAATAAATCCAAATAGCAAGATCAAATTCACAGGTAGATATTCTCTGATTACATCTCCAAGTACTGCAATCCCCGAAAGACTTCCCAGCAAAAACATCTGTGAAATTTCATCCCACATTTTTTTGTATCTTTTTATTACTTTCACGATTGTTACCATAACGATTGCCAATATAAAAAGCACAGCTACAATCGCCAGAATCCTAATAATCCATGCTTCTCCGCCTATATATGCTATTTTCTGGTTGAATCCGTTATCATAGGTTGGATGTACCAACCATTCACAAAATCGAACATACCACATGAATGGAGTCCTGAAAAAATCTATAAAGTCATTCTGAAAAGCACCATTCTGTACGATTGCAAACAGGATTACTGTAATGTATCCCATTCCCCAGAAATATTCTATATCCCTCATTTTTTCAGTTCTTGCCTTTACTTCTTTTTTTGCTTTGCGGATTTCCAACTCTGCACTTTTCTTTTCGTTACGGGCTTTGGCTTCTGCCTGTTCCATCTTGTTCTCTGCTTCTTTCTGTTTCTTCTGTGCTTCATCTACTGCTTCAACAGATGATTTATTCACCTGTTGAAGCAGTTTAGAGTTCTGGTTCCGAACGTCTCTTATTTCTTCTTCGAGCTGCTCTTGCTCGCTCCTGCTCTTCAAACCATTCCTGTTCCTCAGATCGTCGTTGCTCTGCTGAAGCCATTGATTCAGCTTCTGCGTTTCGGACAATTCGATTGTCAGACGCTGAATTTCTACGGTTGATTTCCGAACTTCTTCTCGCAATCTCTGCCTGTCGGATAAGATCTTCTGTTTCTCTTCTTCCAGTGTCTGTATCTGCTTTTTCTGTGTTCGCATGAACTCTTTCGCTCTCTCGAAACTCTGTACGAGAATATCCCTCTCCACTTTGAGCTTGATCGGTGATTCTTCTGGCATCTGCAATGGCTGCGTCAAGCTCTCTGTAATAGTTTCTGAGTTCTTCGTCTGCTCTGCTATCTCTGTCGAATGCAACTCTGGATTTTTCCCTATTTCCATTAAATTCATTCTCCAATCCCTCCTTACTGATATCCAGATGAAATGTTTTTGACAGATTGCTGTCTCGCACTTTCTTTCCATCCTGATTCTGAAAAGTAATGTGCTTCCGTTTCTCTGTCCAGTTTACATTCCATCCAAACTGTTTCATTTTTTCTATAAACTTTTCTTTGCTGATACAATTTTCCAGTGCCTTTAATACCGCCATTGCACAGTCCGCTACAAAACTGTCCTTTACCTGTTGACGGAACAGGTTATATTTATCTTTACTCCATGCAATGACTTCCCCTTTTTCAATCTGGCTTCCATCAAAGTGCTTTCCTTTCTCGACAACTGTCAGTCCACGTTCTCGGCACATCTGATTGGTAAGCTGTTTCATACGTTCCAGATCCTTTTTGGTGTTATGCAGTTTTCTTCCATCTTCATAACTCACTGAATTAGTAACCAGATGGCAGTGGATATGATCTTTATCCTTATGCACAGCCATTAAGGTCTGGAATCCACTGAACCAATTTTCTGCAAATTCTTTTCCAAATTCTAATGCCTGCTCTGGAGTAATCTGCTCGTCCTTATGCCAGGAAATAATGTTGTGAGCGTACATTCTCCCAGAATCTTTATCCCACATCTTCTTTTCTTCTAAAAAGGTTCTATACACTAGATCATAGTTGATCTCATCATGGCAGTACGGACCTGTTACATAAGTAAGCAGTTCACTTGTCTTGTCCTGTCGCAAAACATATTCGATACAATTTCTCATTGCTCCATGTGTATTTGTCCGCTTATTAATCGTCTTATTAATAGCCATATCTTTTCACTCTCCTTCCTGTATTTGAGAATATTTTTGTTGAGATAATACAGAATATCTTCCCTTGGCATAAAACCATCCGTATTCATTTTTCTTGCAATCTGATTCAAATTCGTAGCTGCACCACGAAGCTGACTAAGTATCTCTGAAAGAATCTGATTCAGCTTTTTCAGTTCTTCCACTTCCTCTGCAGAAGCAATTTTTAAACCTGCTATTGCATGAATTACAACCGCCTGCTGAGTCTGTCCAGACTCCTTTACTTTATTTTGGAGCAGATCATACTCTTCTTTATTCATTCGTATCGTTACTGTATAATTTCGTTTTCGCATAAATCTTTGTCTCCTTTCTCCACTCTATCTTTTTTATAAATCATTCATAACCTTTCCGGCTGGTAGATTAGCAGGGGATATATAAGGGAGTGCAACGCTCCCTTATACAGGTGCAGGACAGCGTCCTAGTCAATCAGTAAGTGTTCCGTAGGAATGTCCGGTGGACATTTCGCAGGAATACTTACGCCATTGACGTGCCGGGGTTCCAGGGGCAGAGCCTTCTGGCAAGTTTAGGAACAGCCCAAAGGCTGGCTCCGGTGCAGAGTGGCTTGCCACTTTGCGAAACTTGCCCTGTCATCTCCCCACCACTGAACCGACACCCACCAAGCCATATTTTCCACCCTACGTTATCAGATCAAACTGGAGATGACGGTGGTTTTGTGGTGCAGGGACAGACTGTGGAAGAAAGAGAAAAGCTCCCATTTCGATAGATTTTCTCTTTCTGAAACAGGCTGTTCATGCATCACTCCGATGCAAAGAATCGGACAATCATGTGCCCTATCCGGCACTCTATTCTTTTCTTCGCCTTGCTTGTTCAATCCACCCACCTGCCAACGCTTTTCTGTTATATTATCCTGTTATTTCTGTCTTTCTTTTTCTGGATCTCTTTCCATTTCTGCTAAAAGACATAAAAATAGCAGTCATAAACATTTCTCCAATTCATAATGTCTGAAATGTCACCACTGCCATTGTCTTTTTCTGCTATGCTGTTTTTTTTAAGCTATTCCTTACTGTCAGTCTGTTTTCCTGTTACTGCTATTTCATAACCATCTAAAAACTGTCTGCAAAATCCAGTGCTGCATCCATATCAGCTTCTTTCTCCCAGTCCAGATTATCTTCTGCGATCTCTTCATCCGTTTTCTCCATTGTTAGTGTTCTGTCCGGCAGATTAATTTCTCCTACCGATTCTTTTACAAACGGTACAAGCATTTCCATCAGATTCTTCGCTATAGCCATCGGGACGGATTCTTTCACTCCATCCCGGACAGCTGTTTCCACTCTTTCCAGAAATGCATCTTCCTTTTCTCTGGTTTCCAGATACGGATCTGCTTCATTCCTGTACTCTCTGGAAAAATAATCGTTTAAAGCAACTACAACTGCTCTGGTGTACGATTTATATTTTTTCCTGTCCATCGTCTGCAAATATTCCCATGCCTGCCTGTCCTGTTCATCACAAAGGTTCAAACGGATATTTGTATTGATGATTTTCCGTTCTTTTCTCATACAAGCATCCCTCCGTTTCTCTGGATCTTCCTTACGGTCATTGCTTCATAGCCTTTCGCTGTGGCACAGATGTCCCGTACAATCGTTACCCGGCTCTTGTCATATTCTCCAAAATTCTGGATCATACAACCGCCACCGCCGACCACATACAGACGCATCAGTTCTGGATTATATTCCCGTTCTCTCAGCTTATGGAAGATTTCTTTTGTATAATCTCCGGCAGCTTTACGAATGACTGTCAGATATTTCTCACCAATATCTGCTGTCCCGGTACGGATCACCTGCTCAATCACCAGATCGTCCACCACTGTTCCCAGTTCTTTCAACAAGGATTCCCTTACAGTAAGCACACACTGATGCGTTCCATATTTCTCTGTAAAGCATTTCTTCTCTAATGGACGGGAATTGTTGATATACATGATGTTCATAGTTCCGTTTCCAATATCCACAAGCATGTTGATTCCTTTGAAATCCTGTAAGCGGTAAAAGGCTGCTGCAAATCCCTGTGGGTAAATATCAGCTCCTGCAAACTCCACATGATATTCTTTATTACGGAATGTAAAATCCATACATTCATTCTGGAGAAGATATTTCTGGAAATCTTCTTTCTGTGTAGCTACCCAGGTAAGTGGAAGTCCGGCTGCAATGTGTACCTTTGCCCGGTTCATACCTTTCCCATCCAGTTCCCTTGCGATAGCCGCCAGTGTCAGCACATAATAGTCCTCGTCCTGCGTTTTCTCTGCACAGAACTCCTTGTGTTCCTCTCCGATCTGGTAATACATGCCATTGTAAACAAGAAGATTATTCTGGAAGATTGGCTCCTTGTCATATCTGGCTACACCGGATGGAAAGCATCTGGTGGCTGTTTTCATGTTTCCATACCCATGATCAATCCCGATCACCATAACTGTCTCATTATTGTTGTTTTTCATCATTCTCATAATCATACCTCATACTTTCTACTACAATATATTTATGGTTAATATCCCTTACAGCCAGTAAGGAATTATCCAT
>UQLX01000020.1 GCA_900541985.1 uncultured Blautia sp.
TTCAAAAATACAGGCTTTTGGTAGACTGACTTGCATTGAGTTTCACGGATTCAGGATTTTCTAATTATTTCTCTTCTGCTCCGTCAACCTTGGATGCTCTTGCTTCGATCTCTTTCTTCTGGATATCGGAAGGAGCCTGCTCATAACGCGCGAATTCATAGGAGAAATCTCCGCTTCCGCCGGTCATGGAACGAAGGTCTGTAGAATATCCATAGATTTCCAGCATCGGAACATCTGCTTCGATCACGGTATTTCCATTATGATCCGGATTCATTCCCAGTACACGGCCACGGCGTTTGTTCAGATCGCCCATAACGTCACCGGTATATTTGTCCGGAACAGTTACTTTCATGCTGACGATCGGCTCAAGAAGAACCGGAGATGCATCCATAAAACCTTTCTTGAATGCAAGGATCGTAGCCATCTTAAATGCCATCTCTGAGGAGTCTACCGGGTGGTAAGATCCATCATAAAGAGTTGCCTTTACACCTACAACCGGATAGGCGGCAAGAGGTCCCTTGGTAACACATTCCTGAAGTCCCTTTTCTACAGCCGGGAAATAGTTCTTCGGAACAGCGCCGCCTACAACAACCTGCTCAAATTCAAACGGGCTCTCCAGATCGCCGGACGGCTCAAAACGCATCTTAACGTGACCATACTGGCCATGTCCGCCGGACTGTTTTTTATGCTTGCCTTCCACATCGGAATTCTTGCGGATGGTCTCACGGAACGGAACCTTCGGTTTGGAAAGTTCGATGTCTACTTTATAACGCTCTTTCAGTTTATTTACCACGATATCAAGATGCTGGTCACCCATACCATAGAGAAGTGTCTGTCTGTTGGCAGAATCGTTCTCTGTACGGAGGGTCTTATCCTCACTTGTCATCTTTGAAAGAGCCTGGGAGATCTTATCCTCATCACCCTTGTTCAGAGCTTTGTATCTCTTGCAGGTATATGGTGTGGAAATCACTGCCTTCGGATAAAGAACAGGCATTGCCTTTGTTGCAAGGCTGTCTCCTGTCTGTACACTGCCAAGTTTGGCAATGGCACCAATATCACCGGCATGAAGCTCCGGAACCTCATAAGGTTTGGAACCTTCCAGAACATACAGCTTGTTCAGACGCTCTTCTTCGCCCTTCTCTACATTCAACAAAGTATCGTCGGATTTTATAACACCGGAAACCACCTTAATGAGAGAATATTTGCCAAGGAACGGATCTACGATCGTCTTCCATACATATGCTGATTTCGCTTTGGCAAAATCATAGTTTGCTTCAAAAATCTCGTTTGTCTTCTGGGAAATTCCGTTGCAGGAACGTTTGTCCGGGCTTGGGAAATAACCACAGATGTCATCCAGAAGGTTGGATACGCCTCTTAAGCTTACCGGAGAGCCCATGCATACCGGAACAATGCTTCCGTCCTGTACGTTCATGGCAAGGGCTGCAGAAACCTCTGTCACAGAGAATTCGTCCCCCTCAAAATAACGATCCATGAATTCTTCGCTTGTTTCAGCTACAGATTCCATCAGGATATCATGATATTTCTTGAGATATTCATTGAGATATTCCGGAATGTCACATTCCTGTTTTTTGCCTTTTTCAATATATTTTCTCCCGGCCTGTTTTACAACATTTACATAGCCGACAAATTTACCGTCTTCACGAATCGGGAAATGGAGCGGAGCGATCTTTTTGCCATAAAGTTCTGTCAGTTCCTCTACTACTTTACGGTAGCTGACATCATCTATATCCATATCTGTTACAAAGAACATGCGCGGAAGTTTATATTTTTCGCACAGGTCCCATGCCTTCTGAGTTCCCACCTGAACTCCGGCCTTACCGGAAACAACGATGATCGCTGCATCTGCTGCGCTGACAGCCTCTTCTACCTCACCTACAAAATCAAAGTATCCAGGAGTGTCAAGGATATTGATCTTTACTTTATCCCACGGAACAGGAACCAAAGAAGTAGAAATTGAAAAATGTCTCTTGATTTCCTCTTTATCAAAATCGCTGACTGTATTCCCATCTTCCACTCTGCCTAAACGGCTTGTCATTCCTGCAAGATATGCCATTGCCTCTGCCAGTGTAGTTTTGCCGGATCCTCCGTGACCTAATAGGACTACATTTCTGATTCGGTCAGTTCTATAAACGTCCATATGTAATACCTCCCTGTTTGTCTGATATGTTCATATTCTACTAAAATTTTATTGTTTTTTCAAGTATTTTATATAATTTTAACAACTTTTTTTGATGAAATAATGCGAAAATTTTATGAATTTTTACATTTCCCCCTTGTATTTGACATTTTTCTTCTTATCTTTTAAAATATGAGTATATTTTTTTCTTGGGAAAGGATCATGACATCTATGAAAACCATTGGTTTTATCGGCCTCGGCCTTATTGGAGGCTCTATTGCAAAAACGATCCGCAGAGTTCATCCGGATTATCATATTCTGGCCTATGCCAGACACAGAGAAACTCTGGCTGCCGCGCTGAACAGCGGTACTATTGACGGTGTACTGGAGGAAAAAGACGAAAGATACCATCATTGTGATTATATTTTCCTCTGTGCCCCGGTAGAATATAATATTGAATATCTGAAATATTTAAAAGAAGTCATCTCAGATGAATGCATCATCACCGATGCAGGAAGTGTCAAGGGTCCCATCCATCAGGCCGTAGAGGAGATCGGTCTGGATCATAATTTTATCGGCGGACATCCCATGGCAGGTTCAGAGCGTTCCGGCTTTGCCAATTCTTCTGATCACCTTCTGGAAAATGCCTATTATATCCTGACTCCGGGAGGAGAAGTTCCCTTAAATAAGCTTACGGAATTTTCAGAGCTTATCGACTCTCTGGGCGCGATCCCAATGGTCCTTACAGCAGAAGAACATGATTTTATCACAGCCGGTGTCAGTCATCTGCCTCACATTATCGCTTCCTCACTGGTAAATCTGGTAAGCTCGCTCGATAATGATGCGGAGTATATGAAAACCATTGCAGCCGGCGGCTTCCGGGATATAACCAGAATCGCCTCCTCATCTCCTGTTATGTGGCAGCAGATCTGTCTGGAAAATACCAGAAATATTTCCGCAGTGCTGGACGAATACATTCGTATGCTGATCCAGATCCGCTGCTCCGTGGACAACAAAGAAGCGGATCAGCTGTATCAGCTTTTTGCCGCTTCCAGAGATTACCGGGATTCGATTGATGTCACTTCAAAGGGACCTATCACCAGAGCCTATGTCCTCTATCTCGATATTGTTGATGAAGCCGGAGGAATCGCAACGATTGCCACGATTCTTGCCATGGAAAACATCAGTATCAAAAATATCGGAATCATACATAACCGGGAATTTGAACAGGGCGTGCTGAAAATAGAATTTTATGAAGAGGATGCCATGAAGCGGGCAAATGCACTTTTAAAGAAACGAAACTATATTGTCTATGAACGGTAGGTGTCTATTATGAAAATAAAAAAGCAGACCGGACTGAAGGGAGTTCTTACAGTTCCGGGAGATAAATCCATTTCCCACAGAGCTGTAATGTTTGGCGCTCTTGCAAAAGGTACTACAAGAATCACTCATTTTCTGGAAGGAGCCGACTGTCTCTCTACAATCTCCTGCTTCCGCAAAATGGGGATTGAAATAGAACGGGATCAGGAGCAGGTTCTTGTTCACGGCAGGGGGCTGCACGGACTGCATACTCCTTCCGGTATTCTGGATGTCGGTAACAGCGGCACCACAACAAGACTGATCTCCGGAATCCTTGCAGGCCAGGATTTTTCCTCAGAGCTTGACGGGGATGACTCCATCCGTACCCGTCCCATGAAAAGGATCATGACTCCTCTGGCATCCATGGGAGCCGATATTATAAGCAAAAACGGCAACGGCTGCGCGCCTCTGATGATCACCGGAAAGCGTCTTCACGGAATCCATTACGACTCTCCGGTAGCATCTGCCCAGGTAAAATCCTGTGTACTTCTTGCGGGAATGTATGCAGACGGGATTACAAGTGTTACAGAGCCTTTTCTTTCCAGAAATCATACAGAGATCATGCTGAATTATTTTGGAGCAGAGATTACTTCCTCAGGGACTACCGCCGCCATCCGTCCGGAGCCGTTTCTGGAAGCCCGTGATATCGCCGTACCCGGAGATATTTCTTCTGCCGCTTATTTTATTGCAGCAGGGCTGCTCACTCCAAACAGCGAGATTCTTCTGAAAAACGTGGGAATCAATCCTACCCGGGCCGGAATCCTGAAGATCTGTCAGTCTATGGGAGCTGATATTACGCTTCTTAACAAAAATCTCGAAGGGGAGCCAACTGCTGATCTTCTGATCCGCACAAGTTCTCTGAAAGGAACAGTCATTGAAGGAGCTGATATTCCTGCTCTGATCGATGAAATCCCCATGATCGCAGTGATGGCAGCCTTTGCTCAGGGAACCACCATCATCCGGGATGCACAGGAGCTGAAAGTCAAGGAATCCGACCGCATTGCCGTAATGGTAGATAATCTGAAGCGTATGGGCGCAGACATTGAAGGAACCGACGATGGAATGATCATTCATGGAGGCAAACCGCTCCACGGGGCAGTGATCGACTCTCACCTTGACCACAGAGTGGCTATGTCCTTTGCAGTTGCAGGAACCATCTGCGAGGGAGAAACGGAGATCCAGGGTGCCGAATGTGTAAATATTTCCTACCCGGAATTTTACAAAGACCTGTATCTCTGCGGAAAATAAAAGATCCTTAAATTATCCAAATATTCAATCACACATATCAGCAAAGGCAGATCACCGTGCTTTTCCGGACTTTCTTCCGGGAGCGCTGCACAGGATCTGCCTTTTTCTTATATCAATTTTTTCTCCATATTGTAAGACTGTATCTGAAATCCCATACTTTGATAAAATGCCCGGGCTTCTTTATTAAAATCCCAGACCTTCAGATCGATCCGGGCGCATTCTTCCTTTTCAGCCTCAGATACCAGATACTCATAGAGCCTTTTACCGATCCCTTTTCTGCGGCTGTCCTGTTCCACAAAAAGAGCATCCACAAAAAACGTACGATTTCTGTGCAGCATGGTATTCGCCGGAGTGATCTTCCTTTTTGCAACCAGAAAGCCTGTCAGTCTTTTTCCTTCCTCTGCACCGATCAGGATATGATCCGCATCTTCCAGCATTTCCTGATACACTTCCTTCGGAAGCAGATCTTCCATTTCTTTATAAATATCCGGTCTCCCTTCAACGTGCTGACGGTGAAGCGTCTGATATCCCCTGTTTACAATTGTATAATCATAAAGTGTCAGATTTCTGATTTTAATTTCCTCTGTCATTTCTCTTTCCTTCTTTCTTTTATAAAGTTACACTGGTCTACATTACAGAAATCATTCATTCTTGTCAATATTTGTCAGAAAAATAATCCTTGACATCCCATAATTTTCCATGTATATTTCAACTAGCTTATACATATACCAAAAAGAAAAGGAGGCTGCCATGAAAATATTATTTTACGGTGCAAAAGACTATGACCAGCATTTTTTTGATAAGCTTGCCCCGGAATATCCGGGAATTACTTTTAAATTTATCGAAGCCAATCTCTATGAAGAAACCGCATCACTTGCAAAAGGCTACGACGGGATCTGTGCTTTTGTAAATGCAGATATCAGCACCCCTGTTATGGAAAATCTCCATGCTCAGGGGATCAGGCTGATCCTGATGCGCTGTGCCGGATATAACAACGTAGATCTCAAAACTGCAGAAAAATACGGGATCAAGGTTCTCCGTGTTCCCGGCTATTCCCCGGAAGCAGTAGCCGAACATGCTATGGCTCTTGTTCTTACTGCCAACCGCCATACTCACAAAGCATATATCAAATGCAGAGAAAATAATTTTGCCCTGAACGGACTTATGGGCGTTAATCTGTTTCACAAAACCGCCGGAATCGTTGGAACCGGAAAAATCGGTCTTGCAATGGCAAGGATCTGCCGGGGCTTCGGTATGCGGGTTATCGCCTACGACCTTTATCCCAACAAAGAACTGGATTTTCTGGAGTATGTGTCACTGGATGAGCTTCTGCGTACAAGCGATCTGATCAGTCTCCACTGCCCTCTTACAGAAGAGACCCATCACCTCATCAACGAAGAATCTATCGCAAAAATGAAAGACGGAGTGATCCTTGTAAATACCTCCAGAGGCGGCCTGATCTGTACTGATGATCTGATCGCCGGAATCCGGGATCATAAATTTTTTGCGGTAGGGCTTGACGTCTATGAAGAAGAGTCAGAGCTTGTGTACGAAGATATGTCCGAACGTATTTTACAAAGCTCCACCATACAGAGACTGCTGTCCTTCCCCAACGTAGCCATGACTTCTCATCAGGGATTTTTCACCGAAGAGGCGCTGACCAATATTGCGGAAACAACACTTCAGAATGCAGCTGCGTTCCGTGACGGACAGGTTCTGAAAAATGAAGTAAAGCTTTAAAAAAGAAAAACTCTCCGGAATCATTCACCGGAGAGTTTTTCTTTTATCTGTTCCTTATTTCTCAAAGGCTTTTCTGAGAACCGCGATCTCTCTGGTCCATCCCGCATCGTCATTGGGAGTTTCCAGAATAAACGGGATCTCTGCAAGAGCCGGATGCCGGATCACACGCACCAGCGCTTCCAGTCCGATCTCCCCCTCCCCGATTTTTGCATGACGGTCCTTGTGACTTCCCATTCCGTTCAGACTGTCATTCAGATGAATTGCCTTCAGTCGTGAAAGACCGATCACCTGATCGAATTCCTTTAACACTCCGTCCAGATCATGAACGATATCATATCCTCCATCCCACACATGGCAGGTATCCAGACACACTCCCATTTTGTGATCTTTTTCTACCAGGTCAAGAATGGAACGGATCTCCTGGAAATTTCTGCCAACTTCAGAGCCCTTTCCTGCCATGGTTTCCAGAAGGACCGTAGTGGTCTGCTCTTCTGTAAGGACATCATTGAGAATCTCCGCGATCTTTTGGATTCCTGTTTCTGCTCCCTGCCCCACATGACTGCCCGGATGAAAATTATAATAATTTCCCGGTGTGTATTCCATTCGTTTCAGATCATCTGCCATCGTATTTCTGGCAAAATCTCTCAGATCTTCTTTGGCCGCACAGCAATTCATGGTATAAGGCGCATGAGCAACGATTTTTCCAAATCCATGGGCTCCTGCCAGCTGCAGAAATTCCTCCACATCTTTTTCGTCAATGGCTTTTGCATTTCCCCCTCGGGGATTTCTGGTAAAAAAGGCAAAGGTGTTTCCTCCGTTTTTAATCATCTGCTGTGCCATTTTTTTGTACCCCTTGGATGAGGTTGTATGATTTCCGATATATAACATCTTTTTTCTCCATCTTCTGTATTTATCTTCAGGAAATATCTCCCGGATCATAACCATTATAGCAGAAAAACCCTTTTACAAAAAGAGGAAATCTATTGACGAAAATTCCAAATATATCTATACTTTTAATAGCTATTATATTTTATAAGACAAACCTCACTTATTCTACAAAAGACAAGGAGTATACATATGAGCCAGACCTCTTCCAATCGTCCGTCCAGGAACCATTCCAGGCAAAGATCTTCCGGTTCTCCCGGAACTTCCCGAACCCCATCCCGAAAGAATTCTTCTTTACAAAGAAGAAGGTCGTCTGCTCACCGCCGAAACGTGTATCGGAAATCCCGCTATTATCGTCAGCGCCAGAAGCGTCTTATCCTTGCCGGCGGAATGGGGCTGGCACTTCTGATCGTTCTGCTTTTTTTTGCTGTACGAAGCTGCATAGATAAAAAAACAGCCTCCGTAAGCTCGGATCCGGTCCTTACAGAAAATGAATCCCAAAACACAAATTCCGAAGAAAGCAGCAAGACTTCTTCCTCCGATTCCGGGGCTGATGCAGAACAGGATTCCGGTCTTCCATCCGAACCGGTTTCCCTTACCGTCAGCGTAGTGGGCGACTGCACTCTTGGAACCGACGAAAATTTCGATTATGACACCAGCCTGAATGCTTATTATGAAAGCTATGGTTCCGAATATTTTTTACAGAATGTAAAAAGTATTTTTTCTGCCGATGATCTGACCATTGCCAATTTTGAGGGAACTCTTACAGATTCTGAAGAACGGGAAGAAAAGCAGTTTGCCTTCAAAGCTCCGGCTGAATTTTCCAGTATCCTGTCAGACGGTTCCGTCGAGGCAGTCACACTGGCAAATAACCACAGCCATGATTATGGAGAGCAGGGTTTTGCCGACACACTGACCGCTCTTGATCAGGAAGGGATCACCCACTTTGGTTATGACGAAACTGCTGTCATAGAAGTAAAAGGAATCAAAGTCGGTCTTGTAGGAATCTACGAACTGAAGGATCATCTGGAACGGACGGAACAGCTGAAACAGAATATTGCCAAAGTAAAGGAAGAAGGAGCAGTTATCACGATCGTGATCTTTCACTGGGGCAATGAAAAAGAAGAAATCCCGGACTCCAACCAGATGACGCTTGGGCGTCTTTCCATTGATGAAGGAGCCGATCTGGTATGCGGTCATCATCCCCATGTTCTTCAGGGTATTGAAACCTATAAAGGTAAAAATATTGTATACAGCCTCGGAAATTTCTGTTTCGGCGGAAATTCCTACCCCAGCGACATGGACAGTATGATCTTTCAGCAGACATTCACGATTGATAAGAACGGGGTATCTGCAGATAATGACACAAACATAATCCCCTGTTCCATTTCTTCTGACTATGATTATAACAATTATCAGCCAACCCCTGCCGAGGGCGGGGAAGCCGACCGGATCCTGAATAAAATCGAAGAACGAAGCTCCTGGATCACCCCTGCCGATACAGAAGAAATGGATTCTTCTGTAAACGAAGAAAGCTCTGATTCCGGTGAAAACGAGGAAAGTTCTTCCGAATAGGCTGTGAAAGAACGATTTTTTAATATACTTCTGCTCCAAAAGGCATCAGCGCCAGCTTGGCAAGCTTAAACTGCTGAAGTCCGAAAGGAATCCCAATCACAGTCACACATAAAAGCAGCCCCAGTACCGCATGCTCAATGGCAAGGGGAAGACCGGAAACAACCAGCCAGATGATATTAACAAGCAGAGAAACGGCTCCGCCCCCATAGCGAACTTCCTTTCCAAAAGGAAAACAGCTTAAAGATGCAAATTTAAAGCACTGCATTCCAACAGGGATCCCTACTACGGTGATGCACCACAGGCATCCGGCCAGGCACCAGCTCAGAGCATTGATTGCTCCTCCAAAAATAAACCACAAAAGATTACCAAGACAACCCATATCTTACCTCCTGAACAATCATATCTGAATTATACCATGTTTTCTCTCTTGTCCGTAGTATCTGTTTTCCTTTTTCAATAATTTCAAAATATTTCTTCTTAACCTCTTGCATTATATTCTGTTTTTGATTAAGATAGGCAGGAATGCAATTTTACAGATATAAGGATGAATCAGTATGAAAAAAAAACATCAGTTAGACCTTACCAATGGTCCCATTATGAAAACCCTGGCAGAACTTGCCTTGCCTATTATGGCTTCCTCTTTTTTGGGAACGGCTTATAATATTACGGATATGGCCTGGATCGGCATCCTGGGTTCCAAAGCAGTTGCCGGCGTTGGCATGGGCGGTATGTATGTATGGCTCTCTCAGGGGCTCTGTTCCCTGGCAAGAATGGGTGGACAGGTAAATGTTGCACAAAGCTGCGGTCGGAACGATACCCGTTCTGCAACAGATTATGCAGCTGCTTCCATACAGCTTACATGTATCTTTGCCTTTCTGTTTTCCGCAGTCTGCCTGCTTTTTACCGGTCCTCTCCTGGCCTTCTTCCATCTGGAGGATGCACAGACATTTGCATACGCAGAAGTATATATGAAAATAACCTGCGGACTGATCATATTTTCCTATATGAATTATACACTTACCGGTCTGTATACTGCTCAGGGCGATTCAAAAACCCCCTTTGCAGCGAATCTGATCGGTCTGGTCATGAATATGATTCTGGATCCTCTTCTGATCCTTGGTGTCGGGCCTTTTCCTCGTCTGGAGGTCACCGGAGCTGCCATTGCCACTGCAGCTGCCCAGCTTGTCGTTATGCTGGTAATGATTGCTGGAATTTTCCTAAGAAAAAACAGTGAAAATATACTTCGGAAAATACATCTTTTTTCCAGAACCTCCGGAAGTATTTATCGTTCCATCTGTCGGATCGGAGTTCCTACTGCCCTGCAGGGAACCCTGTACTGTATGATTTCCATGGTATTGACCCGTATGGTTTCCGCTTTCGGTCCAGGTGCAGTTGCCACTCAGAGAGTCGGCGGACAGATTGAATCTATTTCCTGGAATACGTCTGATGGATTTGCTGCTGCTCTGAATTCCTTTACTGCTCAGAACTACGGAGCTGGTAAAAATGACCGCATACGCCAGGGATATCAGATTTCTCTTCGTATCATGATCACCTGGGGACTTATTGTTACTGCAGCCTTTGTTCTGTTTCCAAAACAGATTGCTTCTCTTTTTTTCCATGAAGAAGACGTTCTGAAAACAGCCGTTGGATATCTGGTGATCCTTGGCATCGGAGAAGCTTTCATGTGTGTGGAAATGTTGACCATTGGCGCCCTTTCCGGTCTTGGAAAAACGAAAATATGCAGTGTCATCAGTATTCTGCTTACCGGAGCACGTATTCCTCTTGCTCTGCTCCTTACCAGAACAGTTCTTGGCCTTACCGGTATCTGGTGGGCTCTGACCTTAAGTTCTATGGCAAAAGGTGTGGTCTTTTATTTTGCTTTTCACAAAGTCAGTCAGGACATAGAACGTGAATCCGCTTCTGCTTAAAAAAGATCCCTTTGCGGTTAATCTTAGGATAACTGCCAAAGGGATCTTTTTTATTTAAGTATTTTTATGTCTTTTTCTTTCTTTTTGTGTACTGTGAAGCTATGCGGCTTCTTCCATCGCAGGATCTTCAGGAGGATTCAGCACAGAATCTACAGACTGGGAAATAATCTGGTCAAGAATCGTCACAAGTTCTTCCGGTACACCTGCGGCCGAAGCGTTAGAAAGCAATGTTTCCCAGTTCATGCTTTCCAGATATGTGATCTCGGATTCTTCCTGTGTAAAATCAAGTGCTGCATCAAGCGCCGCCTGTTCTGGAAGGGATGCGCCGGTATCAGAATAACCTCCGCTTACGGACAGAGTCACAAGCGGTACCCCTGAATTTGTCACAGACAGATCAATCTGATTGATTCCTGCTTCAGGATCTGAGTTAAGGTTGATATCAAGACCAAATGCTGCCAGCGGATTGGGCTCTTCTTCTGTTCCGGTATCCAGCACTGAAACATGGATCATTCCATTATAGTATTCTGGTATTTCCGGATTGATTTCCAGATTTTCTACCTGAACAGCCAGCATCTTTACTCCGTTTACCGCCAATATATGGTCCCCGTTCAGAAGCCCGTCTGTATCCTTTCCTGTTCCGGTAAATGTCACCTTTTCTTCATCTGCACCAAATTCAATAAGAAGCGCGGAGTTTCCATCTGCAGATGGATTTTTAAAAGTAAAAATCGGAATGATTTCTGTTCCATCTGACATACCGATTTCTCTTCCTGCAATTTTTCCATCGGCATCCGTCCATATTTTTGAGGAAAGAAAAGCTGCATCAGAACCGCCCTCTTCTGCAATATCTGCCAGAAGTCCATCGGCTCCAGCCTGAAGCTGTGCATTTAAATCTTCCCCACCGATCTCTGACCACTGATCCAGAAGGCCTTTCAGTTCCTGATCCTCTTTTGCTGTTGTCAGAATATTCTTTACCATATTGAGAAAATCTGCCTCTGTGATAATCGTTTCATATGCTGTACAATCTTCACTGATTCCTTCTACAGAAAGTGCTTCTTCTATGGCAGTTCCCTCTGGTGTCTGATCGATCAGGATATTTCCATAACGGTCCAGTAATGCAGCAAGCGTTGCTGTATCCGGAAGAACTGTAGTCATATCTCCCAAAATACGATACAATTTTCTCAGTGAAGCTGCATATTCTTCCATATATTCTGCATAATACTGTGCCTTTTCTTCTGTTTCAAATGCCTGTGCCATTTCCTCTTCCGACATTTCCAGAGATGCAAGAAGCGGAATCTTCATCCATGTCTCAGACAGCTCAGGAATCTGCAAATATTCCGTCAGATCTGCCATATCCATATACAGATTCATATTACAAAGAGGAGCATCATTCAAAAGTACGGCAGCGTTGGCTGTTTCTTTTCCTTCTGAAATAGTAGCAGTCATGTCCATCGTCAATGTATTCAGCCATGAAAAGTCCATACCGCCGGAAGCTGCGCTAAGCAAAGTCTTTCCACTGTCTTCCAATGTCAGTGTAAGGACACCCTTTGATCCTGCCATAGCTTTTTTCTGCTCGGGAACCATAGTGTCCCAGTATTTTGAAAATTCTTCCACAAATCTGGATAGCGCAGCTTTTTCTGCTTCCTGATACGTTGCAGCAAAAACAGAACTGGTTCCAGACAAAAGCATAACAGAAGCTGTTGCCGCTGCGGTTAATTTTTTCAGTCTTTTGCTTGTTCGATTCATAGAAATCCTCCTCTCGAAAGTATGGATCCTTCCCGGATCGCATCTATTAAATATGTAGATATTTTATCATAGTTTTAGTTATCCGGCAATAAATTCTCATATTTTATCAAAATATTCCAAAATCATTTGCGTATTTTTGTGCTTTTTTCATATATCTGTCTGTTTTTCTTTTATAACTGTACATATTTCTCTAAAGTTATTTTTTTATGAGAATTTCCTGAAAACTCTTTTTCCACAGTATACTGCCAGCCAGACAGATCCAATTCCAATTTTTTATCTGATGGATAGAGTCTGTTCCATCGAAATATCAGTATTTCTTCTATATTTTTTGATATTTCTTCCTAATCATCTGTTTCTACAAGAGCATATTCTCCCGTTCCTGCCTTTTGCAGAAAATCCTTCCGGCATCTGATTTCCACCCCTTCCATCTTCCCATAAGCGGAAAAGGAATATTCATTCATCCAAAGTACTTTTCCCTGGCATAGCATTTGGATTTCTTCAAACACTGCCTGATCTCTGCTCTGACGTCTCTTATTAAATAACATACCGTTTTTATCGTCCAAAAAAACCATCACCCTCATAAAGCTTCTCCTTTGTGTATCTATATTTCATCTCATTTTACCACAGATCTTTCCTGTATTTCCATCGGATACTGACACGTTTATATGTCACTGATATAGTTATCTAAAAGCAAAATATTTATGCTTTCAGGAGGCTTTCATATGAACGAAAAGGAAATCAAATATATGGTAGATCAGCAGAGAAGTTTTTTCGACACAGGCGCCACCCTGCCTGTCTCAGCCCGTCTCAATGCTTTAAAAAAAATAAGAGCATCTATCAAAAAACATGAAGCAGACATCCACCGAGCACTGCAGGAAGATTTAGGAAAAAGCGATTTCGAAAGCTATATGTGTGAAACTGGTCTTACATTAAGCGAAATTTCTTACATGATTCATCATCTTTCTGCATATGCCAAAGAAAAACGAGTCCATACACCACTGGCTCAATTTCCTTCCAGAAGCTTCCAAAAGCCCTCTCCTTATGGAGTTGTACTTGTCATGAGTCCCTGGAACTATCCTTTTTATATTGAGCATGGAACCTCTGATCGATGCTCTGGCTGCTGGAAACACAGTCATTCTGAAACCCAGCGCCTACTCTCCTCACACATCCCGTATGGTTCAGCATATCGTCCAGGAATGTTTTGACAGTTCCTATGCCGCAGTGATCACTGGAGGACATGAAGAAAATACAGCCCTCCTATATCAGCATTCTGATAAATTTTTTTACCGGCAGTCAGCGTGCGGGGAAAGTAGTGTTAAAAAAAGCGGCAGAGTACCTGACTCCTGTCACCCTGGAGCTTGGCGGTAAAAGCCCTTGTATTGTTGACCGTTCAGCAGACCTTAAACTGGCAGCCCGCCGGATTGTATTTTGAAAATATCTGAACTGTGGTCAGACCTGTGTAGCTCCCGATTATATTTACTGTCACAAAGATGTAAAGGATGCCTTGCTCTTACAGATTGAAAAACAAATAAAAAACAGTTTTCTGATCATCCGCTAAACAATAAACATTATGGAAAGATCATTAATCAGAAACATTTTGAAAGAATCCTGAATCTTACAGACCCGTCAAAAGTGATCTTCGGAGGAGAATATGACCGTGCATCACTTCAGATTGCTCCTACGGTAATGGAAAATGTAACGTTCGAAGATCCTGTCATGCAGGAGAAGATTTTTGGCCCGGTTCTTCCTGTTTTGACCTTCGATCCTCTGGAACAGGTAATTAGAAAAGTCAATTCTCTCCCACATCCGCTGGCACTCTATATTTTTACTTCTGACAAAAAAACGGCGGCTTCCGTCCTTTCACACACCAGATTCGGCGGGGGATGTATCAATGATGTAATCATCCATCTTGCTACCAGCGAAATGGGGTTCGGGGGATTCGGCGAAAGCGGCATGGGCAGCTATCACGGAAAAGCCGGTTTTGATGCCTTTACTCATTACAAAAGTATTGTCTATAAAAAAACATGGCTGGATCTTCCTATGCGTTATCAGCCTTATCAAAATCTTTACAAAAAATGCTGCGAATGTTTCTGAAATAAAATATCGTGCCCGGTATCTGCTTCAACAGTATACCGGACACGATTTTCTATTCTAATCATTTACTTCCATTTTATAACGATTGACTGCCATTTCTGCTTCCCCCAGGAAG
Source organism: uncultured Blautia sp. (assembly GCA_900541985.1). Taxonomy (GTDB): domain Bacteria; phylum Bacillota; class Clostridia; order Lachnospirales; family Lachnospiraceae; genus Blautia_A. Next base: position 14,825 of record UQLX01000020.1, read on the forward strand.
GATAACGATCCAAAGATCACGACCACGGAATCGCTGTCTATCCTCTCCATCACCTGATTCACTGCCATGCGAAGACTTTCCGCTGCTTCCACAGACGGATTTACCTCTGCTACGGCTTCTTTCAGTTCTGCCGCCGGAAGCGCCCTGGGATTCCCAGGAGTCTGTACCGTAATGATATGTTCGGCCATGGGAGCTGTCAGACGAATCACCTGCGCATAGTCTTTATCACGGAACATACCAAAAATATAGTAGAACTTTTTACCAGCATAATAAAGCTTCAACGAACGCACCAGTTCCTCTGCCGCTGCCGGATTATGTGCTCCATCCATCAGGATCACCGGATCTTTGGAAATCAGGGTAAAACGGCCTTTCCAAATCGCTTTTTTCATGCCCTGATAAACGGCTCTGTCTTTAAGATCATAACCCAGTTTTCGCAAGGCATTTATCGCCTCCAATGCAAGAGCTGCATTCTTGATCTGATAGCTTCCCATCAGAGAAATTTTGATATTTTCCCAGTTTTTATAAGAAAAGCTCTGGCCTTCATATCCATATGAAATATCTTTTATCTGCTCCGGATCTACCGTCTGGAACGTGCAGTCCCTTTCCCTGCAGACATTGCAGATAACATCCATAGCTTCTGGCTGCTGCATAGCAGATACAACGGAAGTATCAGGCTTGATGATCCCTGCCTTCTGATACGCGATCTTTCCAAGCGTATCTCCCAGAAATTCCATATGATCCATACTGATAGATGCAATAATCTCCATTACAGGAGTTGTGATCACATTTGTGGCATCCAGAGCACCGCCAAGACCGGTTTCCAAAATCACAATGTCGCATTTCTGCTCAACAAAATAAAGAAACGCAAGGGCTGTTTCTATCTCAAAAATAGTAGGATCCCCTGCAGCACAATTTTGCATTTCTTCTGCTGCCGCTTTGACTTTTTCTGTCAGGCGAGACAGATCTTCACGTCCGATAAATTTTTCATTAACCTGAATTTTTTCCCTATAGGAAAATAAAGTGGGAGAAATATACCTTCCAGTCCGATATCCTGCTTCCTTAAAAACAGTAGAAAGATATGCCAGCACAGATCCTTTCCCGTTCGTACCAGAAATATGTACAAATTTCAAGCTGTCCTGCGGATTTCCCAGTCTCTTTAGCAATTCTCTCATATTGTCCAGACCAAGAACGCTTCCTCCTTTGGAGACCTGGTCCAGATATTCTCTTGCTTCTTCGTAATTCATGCCTGCTCCTATCTGAGCCGATACGGCTCCATTAAAATCAGGTTTATTATAATCCATTCTTTTTATTGTTACAATATTTGCAGGCATATTTTTTCATTTTTCACAATGATTTTACCTGGCAATCGATATCGCCGGAACTGTATATATCTTTGCTTTTTATAAAACAATCCCATATAATCTGAAATTATAAAGGATTCTACCCATTTCTCAAATTCACAAACCGGAAGCGGTCTGGAGAAAAAATACCCCTGCACGGTACTGCATTTGATTGTGTCCAGGCAACAAATCTGGTTCTTTGTTTCAATTCCCTCCGCCACAATCGTGATGCCCAGCCCTTCCGACATCTGTACAATGCTGGTTATCACATTTCTGGCTTTTCGGTTATCCAGATCAGAAAAGAATGAACGATCCAGTTTCAAAACATCTATATCAAGTTCCCTTAAAAGCGTAGGAGAAGAATAACCAACACCAAAGTCATCCAGAGAACACCGGAAGCCGTATTGATGTATCATGTGAAGACCCTCTTTTACCTTTCTGATCTGAGAAACATCCAGAAAAATATTTTCTGTAATTTCAAATTCGATCAATCTTCGATCGATTTGATATTTTTCAGCGATCCTTATAAAATCAGACAGAAAATTATCATGAACGAAATGACATCTTGAGAGATTTACAGAAATGGGAAAAAGATCTCTTCCCTCTGCTTTCCAAAAGAGGAATAAATTCTGCCGGAGATACCATGCCTCTTTTCGGAAGGTTCCACCTCACAAGAGCCTCTGCTCCTGCCACTTTTTCTTTTCTGAAATCAACCTTAGGCTGAAAATATACGCAAAAATCACCATTTAAAAGTGATTCGTCAAATCCTCGTTCCATCTCTCTTTCTCTTTGGATCTTTTCTGCCAGATTATTATCAAAGAAAATCAGTGTTCCGGCCTCCTGACGTGACAGATTTTTCACCACTGCCCTGGCCTGATCTTGAAGGACAACGAGATCTGTTTCATTATTCTCAATGGCACAGGCTCCCATCCAGAAAGAAATACTGCATTCCGTAAGATCTGTATTCTTAAAAGAATTTATCTCTTCTACAATCCTGTCCATTCTCCGACTGATGATATCTGGATTTTTCTCTCAATACGTGCGGCAAATTCATCTTTCTCCGGATAGAGGCAGGAATTGATCACCGCATAAAAATATTCCAGCATACGATCGCCGTTTTTTGCTCCCAGAGAATCATTGATCATTTTAAAATCCATACAGTCCATCAAAACAAGCGTATACGCTTCTGCTTTTTTTCTTCTGCACAATTCCTAGTATCCCATCTGAAATTCGATACGGTTGATTCCTCCTGTCACATCATCACAAAGTGCGATCTTCTCAATCTTTCTGCTGTTTTCCGAGTAACCCTTAAACAGCAGCGTAAAAAGCGCTCCAAAAACTATCAGAGCAACAACAAGACATCCAAGCATCTTACCCACATAACTGTCTGAAAATCCGGTAAATTAATCTGCCGGTATCAACGTAACTGCAGTCCATTCATCAATCTCTGTAACTGCATAGGCCAGATAATAATCCTGATGATCTCCTGTCAGAAAACGAAAGACCCCATTTTTCCCTTCTGCAATGTTATCCCGCATCTTCAGGATATCACTGCGGGTATCTTCATCATTTCCCAATAATACAGCCAGATTCAGGTTCCGGCTTTTTTCATCAAAAGTCAATAAAATCTCACCATGATTATTGATGATATAGCTGGTGCTGTTTTCTTCCTGGTATCCTACCCAGAGTGTCCCCACTTTTTCTCCGTCTGTATAAATATTCTGTACATAAAGGATCGTTCCATTTTTTATACCTACTGCACAAAAGCCTTTCTCAAGGACTTCCCGAAACACTTCTGTATTTTTCAGAGCTATTACTTCCTGTTTTTTATTCATAATAGTACCGGAAGTAATAATTTGCTCGGTTTCTGCATTTTTATATACCGCAAAGTCAAACCCAAATATTTCCCGCTTATGATCCAAAAATTTAAGGATGGTATCCTCGTCTTTTTTCAGTTCATTTTCTTCTGAAAGGCAGTGTACGGTTTTCATCCCGCCATCAACCTCCATATCAATCTGGTCCGCAATCTGTTCTGTATACTCTTTTACATACATCTCTGTTGATCTTGCATCCTGCATTTTCATATCAATGGTACAGTAGACAGAATAAACGATCACAGCCAGAGCCATAAGGCTCAGCAGGATAATGTGACGCTTCATCTTTCTTTTTACATAATCAATTCCATTTAAATATTTTTTCTTTCCTTTTTATAAGAATCTATCTTTCCCATATATTTTTTTCACTCTCAATCAGAAACCCTTTTTTCTTATGTCAGCCACTTTTCACATAATAATCATTTTAATATATAGAAAGAATTGTGCCTACCTTAATTTATAAAAAGGCGCAGTCTCTCACATAGAAACTGCACCTTCTATATTCTTTATTTTGGATCAGCAGGTTGCACCGCCTGTAAGATGCTTCTGTGCCTTGATATTTTCTTCTTTTCTGCCAAGAAGATCATCTGAGAGAAGCTGCTCCTGTACGTTTTCAAATCCGATACGCGCTACTGTATCTGCAAAGCGTTCTCCTGTATTTCCCTGCTCACGAAACAGAAGGATGGCTTTTTCTACAATAGAAAGCACTTCTTCTTTATCGGTAAATACTTTGTCCAGATAACGTCCCTGTGCGACCTTCTTGCCCCAGCGTCCGCCAATATAAATGCGATAACCGTTTGTATAATCCTCGATTGCATGGAACGGACATTTGCCAACACAGCGTCCACAGTGATTGCAGGCATTTTCATCAATGACGATCTTGCCGTTTTCCACTTTTGCCACATGGATCGGGCAGTTCTTTTCAATGCGGCAGATCTTACAGTCTTTACATTTTTCCGGATCGATCTGAGGAATGCGCTGACCAATGATTCCAAGATCGTTCAGATCCGGTTTCACACAGTTATTTGGGCATCCGCCCACTGCGATCTTAAATTTATGAGGAAGCTTCACATCGGAATATCCGTGGAAGAATCTCTCATGAATCTCTTCAGAAAGCCCAAAGGTGTCGATCAGTCCATACTGGCAGGTGGTTCCCTTACAGGAAACAACCGGCCGTACTTTGGATCCTGTTCCTCCGGTTTCAAGTCCTGCCTGCATGAGATATTCCCGGAGAGGTTCAATGTTATCAAACGGAACTCCCTGGATTTCCATTGTCAGTCGGGAAGTCATGGTCACTTCACCGCTTCCGAACATCTCTGCCGCCTCTGCAATGGTTCTTGCCTCTTCCGCTGTGATCTTTCCATTTCTGGTGATCACTCGCCCATTAAACTTATCCTCTGTATTCTTGTCCTTCAAAAATCCCAGAGCTTTTACGCGTTTCTCTTCCTCCGGAGAAACAGTTCCTGCTCCATTGGCAATCTTAATCTCGTTAAAAAATCTTGCCCCCTCAAGCACTACTGTGTTCTGATAGCCAAACTGGCGAAGACGGTTCTGAAGGAAATAGCCCCTCTTACCTTTTGCACATACCAGAAGAAGCTTATCTTCTTTATTCAGGCCCTCGATCTCTCCATTTACCTTTGCAAGCTCCACAAACATTGCTCCATGGATGGACGGCTGAGGATTTACATCGATCACCTTGTAGTCCTTTGCTTTTCCCTGTGCATATTCTGCCGGAGTCATGCTGACCATAGTTCCGTTGATCTTGTTAAGCAGAATATAAACCACCTGGACAAACGGATGGATTGCTGTAGAGAACGGTGGTGCATAAGCAAAATCTGCATTTTCAAAATCTTCAAGAACTGCACCCATGTTCATTCCCATAACCGCAATGTCTACCATTTTATCTACCGCACCCGGTCCAAATACCTGTACACCAAGAAGTTTATGAGTGTTTTTGTCTGCGATCATCTTTGTGATAAAGAAAGAGGCATCCGGATAATAGTGGGCTTTGTCATCGGTTGGTGCCACTACTGTGATCACATCATAGCCTGCTGCACGGGCCTGTTCTTCTGTGAGTCCGGTACGTCCGATATTCAGTCCGGGAAGCTTCACTACACCGGTTCCCAGTACGCCCGGATAAGTTTTCTCTTTGCCTGCCAGCACCTGAGCCAGAGTTCTTCCCTCCATATTGGCAGAAGATCCCATCGGAGACCACTGCGGCTTTCCGGTAAGACGATTGGTTACCATCACACAATCTCCTGCTGCATAAACGTCCTCAAGGTTTGTTTTCATTGTATTGTCTACAAGAATCGTTCCCTTAAACATTTCCAGTCCGGTATCCTTCAGGAAATCTGTATTTGGACGAATACCTGCTGCCATGATCAGAAGCTCACAACCCAGAACTCCTGCAGAAGTCTTTACTCCTGTCACAGCTTCGTTTCCAAGAACAGCTTCTGCTTTTGTTCCTGTAATCACGCGGATTCCTTCTCTGAGAAGATGTTTTTTGGCATACACAGCCATTTCCGGATCAATGATATTCGGAAGGATCTGAGAAGCAAAATCGATCACTGTCACCTGTACCCCTTTTGCTTTGAGGTTTTCTGCAGCTTCCAGGCCGATAAATCCCGCACCGATAACAACGGCTTTTTTTACATCTTTTTCTTCTACATAAGAACGGATGGCGCCTGCATCATCCGGTGTACGCATTTTAAACACGCCCTGTTTTTCTGTTCCTTCAACAGGAAGCACTGCCGGAGAAGCACCCACAGAAAGAACCAGCTTATCATAGGAGCAGACTTCTTCTTCACCTGTATCCACATCTTTTACAGTCACCTGTTTTTTGTCCGCATCCAAAGCAATGGCTTCTTTTCCCACACGAACCTCTACTCCGGTAAGTCCTGCATATTTTTGCGGAGTATTTACGATCAGTTCGTCACGGCTCTCGATCAATCCGCCTACATAGTAAGGCAGACCGCACCCTGCATAGGAAATATCTTTGTCTTTTGTGAGTACGATCACTTCTGCACTTCTGTCTTCTCTTTTTAATTTTGCTGCTGTTTTTGTACCTGCCGCAACACCGCCAATAATTAATACTTTCATCTTTATTCTCCTTATGCCTGCTGGTTTTTCTGCTGTCTGTGACAGCAATATTTTTCATTTACACATTCCGGGCGCATTTCTTCACACACCACCACATCACCTCCGCTGATGGTGATGCCCCGTCCGTTTACAAGTGCATCTGCAATTTTCTGCCGTGCGCCATTATAGATCCGGGTTACTGTGGGCCGGGAGATATCCATCTTTCTGGCACACTGTTCCTGAGTCAGACATACAAAATCTAAGAGACGTACCGTTTCGTATTCATCGTAAGTCAGATTCACACAATTTTCTCCGGAGCCTCCCTCCGGAATAAATACTGTGGTCTCTGGTTTTGAACAGATGCATCTGCATTTTTGTGGTCTTGCCATGACTCCTCCTCTCTATGGCTGCATTTTTTTGACACCCTTACGATACTGCTTTTTTGAACATAAGTCAATATTTTTTGAGCGTATGTTTATAATACTTTCTTATGCAACCTATAAGTAAATCCCTAACATCTTTCCTGATCTGTTACGGATATTCTAAGAGAATGACAAAAAGACCCTGACCTGCAAAGATATACCGCCCTAAAAGGGAGAACCTCTGCAAGATCAGGGTCTTTTTATTATGCTGTAGGATTTAGGAAATTCCCCAAAAACGTTTCCCAAAACTGCATTTTGAAAAACTACTATGTCATGGGACACGCCGCCTTATTCTCAAAAGGGACAAATCCCACAGCCTCAAAGTAATACCATATATCTGTTTTACGTCACTTAAATGTGTTTAAAAAATAGTGTTAGGGTCGGGTGGAATCGACCACCCAGAGTCGCTCAGAATTAACCATTTTTAGTCGGATAGAAAAAGCCATTGTATTTTCCTTTTCGTGTTCTAAAATGATGTATGCCAATGCATCAGTAGAAATCACAATGGGAGAAAAACACAATGACTTAACTGAAATAATAGCACATGCCCTCGATGAAATGAAGAGGGAAAAGGGAGAAAAATTCAATCCTGATAAAGTTAACCTTGCGGGGTTAGAACGTAGGACAGGGATTTCACGAGCCAAACTGCGAAGAATTAAAAAATCTGGCTTTATTGACCTTCCACATATCCTATACGCTCTGTCCACTTGTAATCAGGTAATTCACATCTTGCAGAATCAAATCCATTCTCTACAGGACGTTCAAAGTTGACGATTACTTTTTTTATCCCATCTTTCTCTATTACCTGTGAATGAACTATTTCTTTTTCATCTGCCAATGTCATATAAGGATACATCATAACCTTATCCCTTGTATTGCATTTTTATACAAAAATTGTTTTAATTCTTCGCTTTCACCAGTATTATAATAATTCAACAATAATGTATTAAACTGCTCCATATATTTATCTGTAATTGTCATAATACCAGAACCAGAAGAAACCAGAATCTTATTTGCAAGCATTAAACTTGTACGTTTATTCCCATCCCAGAAGAACTGACCTCTTGCTCCCCATACAAAGGCTTCTAACGCTTTGTCTGTTGCAGAAACATCTGGAGTAGACAAAATATTTTCTAATTCTTTTATTGTTTTTTCTTTATTCGGAATCGGAGGTTCATAATCCGTTCCTGAAATACCTACATTTCCAGTACGCAACTTTCCCCATTCCAAAGCTTCATTTCTCGCAATGTATTCATTTAGTTTGCACCAATATTCAAATGTAACTTCTTCATTTACTGTACTTAACAGGAACTTCCATGCATCACGCATATTTAGTATTGCTTGAATATCATCGAGCTGTACATTGGGTACATTTACACCATTTAATATTGTCTGCGTCTGTGGAAACGTAACTGCTCTGTTTTCCATTTTCATCCCACAATACACATTTTCATCCCATTTTTTCTTTGCCAGAAACAAACTTTGTTCAGGTGTCAGATGAAATCTATCTTCAAATTCTGACATTGTATATACACCTCTTTTCATTTTGTTTCTACATTATAGCATTGTTCTATATAGTTGTCATGTAGTTATAGGAAAATTGATTCAACAAAAAAATGCTCTGTAACCCTATATCAGTTCCTCTTTTCTTTGCCATTCTCGTATAATAATATTGTGGTCTGTTATTAACGTTAACAGACTGCAACACTTATACATAACAAGGAAAGAGGTGATACTGTGAATATTCTTAGTATCCAATGGAAACCAAACAACACACTGGAAATAACACTCTCTAACAATTGTGTTATTATCCTCAAAGACGTTTCCTTCGCCAATTACTTGGCTTTATCAAGTAATCCCACATTACTTATTAACAGGATAAAATAAATACTTTTTCAATGATGGGAGCTTTCTATTAGCAGTAGGATGTTCCCATTTTTTGTTGGTTATAAGAAATTCATTATGGGTTACAAGGTCATTCTTTTGACCGTACAAGCACATTGTGTAACAAAAAAGACCTTGTAAGTCTGATGAGAAATATACTATGAGAAGTTATCTCTTTATTGAGAAGTTATTCCTGAAGTATTATCTCTATCAGACCAACAAGGTCAATTCTTATGCTTGGACAACTACTTGATTAACTGGAATTAGTAAATCAAATTTTCATGTTACAGGACGGTCGTTTTGAGGAAACTAACTGGATAGAAAGTTTGCCCTAAAACTGGATAATCGGGTTTGCCCTGTGACAACGTATAACTTACGCGTTCTTCTCGGCGATAGCTGCCTGAGCTGCTGCCAGACGAGCGATCGGTACACGGAACGGTGAGCAGGATACATAGTTAAGACCGATCTCATGGCAGAACTCTACGGAAGAAGGATCTCCGCCGTGCTCACCACAGATACCTACATGAAGGTTCGGGTTAACCGGTTTTCCAAGTTTGATGGACATTTCCATAAGCTTGCCAACGCCAACCTGATCCAGTTTTGCAAATGGATCGTTCTCGAAGATCTTAGCGTCATAGTAAGCGTCAAGGAACTTACCAGCATCGTCACGGGAGAAGCCGTATGTCATCTGAGTAAGGTCGTTTGTACCGAAGCAGAAGAAGTCTGCCTCTTTAGCGATCTCATCTGCAGTAAGAGCTGCTCTCGGGATCTCGATCATAGTACCAACTTCGTATTTCAGATCAACACCTGCTGCTGCGATCTCAGCATCAGCTGTCTCAACAACGAATTTCTTAACGTATTTAAGCTCTTTGATATCTCCTACAAGCGGAATCATGATCTCTGGGCATACGTTCCAGTCAGCGTGTGCTTTCTTTACATTGATAGCTGCACGGATAACTGCTTTTGTCTGCATTTTTGCAATTTCCGGATAGGTAACTGCAAGACGGCATCCACGATGACCCATCATTGGGTTGAACTCATGGAGAGAATCAATGATAGTCTTGATCTGCTCAATAGTTTTGCCCTGAGCATTTGCAAGCTTCTTGATGTCTTCTTCTGTAGTAGGAACGAACTCATGAAGAGGCGGATCCAGGAAACGGATGGTAACCGGGTTTCCTTCCAGAGCCTCATACAGCTTCTCGAAGTCTCCCTGCTGCTCCGGAAGAATCTTCTCAAGAGCTGCTTCTCTCTCTTCAACTGTCTCAGAACAGATCATCTCACGGAATGCATCGATTCTGTCGCCTTCGAAGAACATATGCTCTGTACGGCAAAGACCGATACCTTCTGCACCAAGCTCACGAGCTTTCTTAGCGTCAGCCGGAGTATCAGCGTTTGTACGAACCTTGAGTGTTCTGTATTTGTCAGCCCATCCCATGATTCTTCCGAACTCACCAGCGATTGTAGCGTCAACTGTTGGGATGATTCCGTCATAGATAGCTCCTGTAGATCCGTCAAGAGAAATAGAATCTCCTTCGTGGAACTCTTTACCAGCTAATGTGAATTTCTTGTTTTCTTCGTCCATAACGATGTCGCCACATCCAGATACACAGCATGTACCCATTCCACGTGCTACTACAGCAGCGTGAGATGTCATACCACCACGAACTGTCAGGATACCCTGAGCAGATTTCATACCTGTGATATCTTCCGGAGATGTCTCAAGACGAACAAGGATAACCTTTTCTCCTTTTGCAGCCCAAGCTACAGCGTCATCTGCTGTAAATACAACTTTACCGCAAGCAGCTCCTGGAGATGCTCCAAGTGCTTTGCTCATTGGTGTTGCAGCCTTTAATGCAGCAGCGTCAAACTGTGGGTGAAGCAGAGTATCAAGGTTTCTTGGGTCGATCATAGCAACAGCTTCTTCCTCTGTTCTCATTCCCTCGTCAACAAGGTCACAAGCAATCTTCAGAGCAGCCTGTGCTGTTCTCTTACCATTACGTGTCTGAAGCATATACAGTTTACCATGCTCTACAGTAAACTCCATATCCTGCATATCTCTGTAGTGTTTCTCAAGAGTGTTGCATACATTCTTGAACTCTACGAATGCTTCCGGGAATTTCTCTTCCATCTCGGAGATGTGCATTGGTGTACGAACACCGGCAACAACGTCCTCGCCCTGAGCGTTTGTAAGGAACTCACCGAAAAGACCATTCTCGCCTGTAGCAGGGTCACGTGTGAAAGCAACACCTGTACCACAGTCATCACCCATGTTACCGAATGCCATCATCTGTACGTTTACAGCAGTACCCCAGGAATATGGGATATCGTTGTCACGACGATATACGTTTGCTCTCGGGTTGTCCCAGGAACGGAATACAGCCTTGATAGCACCCATTAACTGCTCCTTCGGATCAGTTGGGAAATCAGAACCGATTTTTTCTTTATATTCAGCCTTGAACTGGTTAGCAAGAGTCTCAAGGTCTTCAGCTGTAAGCTCAACGTCCTGAGTTACACCCTTCTCTTCTTTCATCTTGTCGATCAGTTCTTCGAAATATTTCTTGCCGACTTCCATAACTACGTCAGAGTACATCTGGATGAATCTTCTGTAGCAGTCCCAAGCCCAACGTGGATTGTTGGATTTCTCAGCTAATGTGTGAACAACTTCTTCATTAAGACCAAGGTTGAGGATAGTATCCATCATACCAGGCATAGATGCTCTTGCACCAGAACGAACGGAAACAAGCAGAGGATTTTCTTTGTCACCGAATTTCTTTCCGGTAACTCCTTCCATTTTGGTGATTGCTTCCATGATCTGAGCCATGATCTCATCGTTGATCTGTCTTCCGTCTTCATAGTACTGTGTGCAGGCTTCTGTTGTGATAGTGAAGCCCTGCGGTACAGGAAGACCCAGGCTTGTCATTTCAGCAAGGTTGGCACCTTTACCACCCAGAAGGTTTCTCATAGTAGCGTTACCTTCTGTAAACATGTAAACCCATTTTGCCATTTTACATTTTCCTCCTAAATTTTTGTTCTTTGAACATAAAAATATGTTTTTATACGCACATAATTATTGTATAGATTTCCACTCAAATAGTCAAGGTCAAACTCAAAAAAAAGGGGGAAAATCTGTAAACTTTCCCCCTTTTTGCCAAAATATCAGCGTTTCTTCTTTTTATTCAGTACAAGATGCCTCGGAAGACCGTTCACCATGATCGGCTGATAATCGCCCTGGATCAGTGGTTTGATGTAATCAATAAAATCTTCTGTAACATAAGAACCGTCTCTGGTCATCCAGTTTCTCGGAACCAGCTTTTCTTCATTTGCAATGCGGTGTACATCATAAATTCCTGTTTTTGCCATGTAAGGATCGTCGGAAACACGGTCGATGACTACCATTTTGCCGGTATCTCCTTCGTCAGCCGCCTTCACAGCAGCTCCGCCAACCATAAATGCCTCGTCAATATCTGTACGGGAAGCCATATGGGAAGCACTTCTCTGAAGAGTAGAAAATTCTACTGCTCTTGTCTTGCAGCCGCACTCGCCTGCCAGGAAGTTTGCCAGATAAGCGGCTGTTCCCTGGAGCTGTTTGTGTCCGAAATTATCCACATAATCGCTGGAGCTGCCAAGCTCGCACACATAACGGCCGTCTGCAAGCCGGATTCCTTCCGATACCGCGATCACTATGGAATCCTTTTTGGAAAGAAGATCTTTCACTTTTGCAAGGAATTTGTCCACATCAAAAGGAATCTCAGGAAGGTAGATCAGATCCGGGCCTTCACAGTCCTCTGTTTTTGCAAGAGCTGCTGCTCCGGTAAGCCATCCGGCATTGCGGCCCATGATCTCCATAATGGTGATCATTTTTTTCTTATAAGTCAGGCCTTCCGCATCACGAATCACTTCTTTTGTAGAGGCTCCTATGTATTTAGCCGCACTTCCAAAGCCCGGTGTATGGTCAGTAAGAGCAAGATCATTGTCGATGGTCTTCGGCACGCCGATAAATTTCTGCTTCTGTCCGGTAAGGACCGCATAGTCAGAAAGCTTTTTAATGGTATCCATAGAGTCATTTCCGCCAATATAAATAAAGGTATCAATATTCAGTTTATTCAGGATTCCGAAAAGCTTCTCATAAATAGTCTTATCTTCGTGGATCTCCGGCAGCTTATAACGGCAGGAGCCAAGAAAAGCAGACGGCGTTCTCTTTAAAAGTTCAATATCCAGTTCAGAGTGAATCTGTGTAGACAGATCTACATATTCTTCATCCAGAAGTCCCTGTACCCCGTGCAGCATACCATATACTTTATCAAAGCCTCGTTCGATGGCATTCTTATATACACCTGCCAGGCTGGAATTGATAACAGATGTTGGACCTCCTGACTGTCCTACAATGATATTTCTCTTTTTTGCCATAATCTGTGTCCTCCTCTATAACAATCTACATTTGTTAATTTTAACAATTTATTTTCATTTCGTCAAGTTTATATTATATATTTTGTATATATTTTCAGTGTTTTTCTTTGATTCATCGATAAATTGCACATATTTTTCTTCAAGAACCATAAAAACAGGTTCTTTTTCCCCATGAGGAACCATACAGGCAAAAAAACACCGGCACATTCTTATATAAGAACATGCCGGCTCTGATACTTTGCTGGAATCCCTTACGGGATCTGCAAGGCATTTTATTTAAAATGTAAATTTGTCTGCAAAGTAAGCATCAAGCTCGTCGATCTTCACGCGTACCTGCTCCATGGTATCACGGTCACGAACGGTAACTGCTCCGTCTGTCTCGGAATCAAAATCGTAGGTCACGCAGAACGGAGTTCCAATCTCATCCTGTCTTCTGTAACGCTTACCGATATTTCCACGATCGTCATACTCACAATTGTATTTCTTGGAAAGCTGCTGGAATACTTTTTCTGCACCCTCGTTCAGCTTTTTGGAAAGCGGAAGGACACCGATCTTTACAGGCGCAAGTACCGGATGGAAATGAAGTACAGTACGTACATCGTTCTTTTCTGCATCCAGAACTTCTTCATCATATGCACTGCAAAGGAAAGCAAGAACCATACGGTCTGCACCCAGTGACGGCTCGATTACATATGGAATGTATTTTTCTTTCTTCTCGTCATCAAAGTATGTCAGATCCTGTCCGGATACATTCTGGTGCTGTGTCAGGTCATAATCTGTTCTGTCTGCGATTCCCCACAGTTCACCCCATCCAAACGGGAACAGGAATTCCACGTCTGTAGTCGCTTTACTGTAGAAGCTCAGTTCTTCCTGATCATGGTCACGATAACGCACCTCGTCTTCTTTCAGTCCCAGAGAACTGAGCCAGTCAAGGCAGAACTGTTTCCAGTATGCAAACCATTCAAGGTCAGTATCCGGCTCACAGAAGAATTCCAGCTCCATCTGCTCAAACTCACGGGTACGGAAAGTAAAGTTACCCGGTGTGATCTCGTTACGGAAGGATTTTCCGATCTGGCCGATTCCAAAAGGAATCTTCTTACGGGAGGTTCTCTGTACATTTTTGAAGTTTACAAAAATACCCTGAGCAGTCTCCGGTCTTAAATATACCGTATTCTTGGCATCCTCAGTTACACCCTGGAAAGTTTTGAACATCAGGTTGAACTGACGGATATCTGTAAAGTTGTGTTTGCCGCAGCTTGGGCAGGGAACCTGATGCTCTTTGATAAAGTCCATCATCTGCTCCTGAGACCATGCATCCACACTGCCTTCAATCGCAATCCCATGCTCAGCGCAATAATCCTCGATCAGTTTATCTGCACGGAAACGCTCATGACATTCTTTACAGTCCATCAGAGGATCCGAAAATCCACCCAGATGACCGGAAGCCACCCATGTCTGAGGATTCATAAGAATCGCACAGTCCACACCTACATTATATGGAGATTCCTGAATAAATTTCTGCCACCATGCACGTTTTACGTTATTCTTCAGCTCCACACCGAGATTTCCGTAATCCCAGGTATTTGCCAGACCACCGTAAATTTCAGAGCCCGGATACACAAAGCCTCTTGCCTTTGCCAGAGCCACGATTTTTTCCATTGTTTTTTCCATGTTATCTCTCCTAAAATTTTTTCAATGCCCTTATTATACTAGCATCTGTCCCCTTTTTCAAGAACAAAGAAAAGAAGCATTTATTTCAGGATCTCCACCCATTTTTCTTCCGGGTATTCTACCACAACGCAGTCGTTCAAATACGTGCGTTCCGGAAGTACAATAAGAACATGTGCCGTTTCTTTATTTACCGGAATAGCGCTTAAATGCCATACTCCCGTGTTCAAAAGCACCATGGTTCCCTTCGGCACAAGAAATGCCTCTGTAAGCTCCGGAACTGCTTCCTTTCCTGCCGGAGCAACATGTACGATCACATCGTCATCCAGGCAGAGTACGCCTTCCTGCGTATAATTATGATATTCTGCAGTCGTAACTACCATTTTTTCCGGTTTGTGTACCAGAAGCGGAGAAAAAGCCATCTGCATGGAACCGGAGCTGTGCATTTTCAGCCGGTCCTGATAAAAATCACCCAGACTGTATCCTTCCGGGTTCAGAAGATCCGTAAAGCTTCCAAATTCTTTAAAATTCTCTGCACTGATCATTTTTGTCCTGATCTGCTTCATATGTAAATACCTCCCATTTTTATATGCTTTATCCTTTGTCATAGGCTTTTCAGCTCATGACCTTTAATATTTCCAGACTTTTAAATTTCCTGTCTGTATTTTTTTCTGTATAGGTATGGATGATCCGCTCCAGTTCTCCTAACACCTCAGGAGTTACTGAAAAAGTATAAAGCTTACCCATCGGTGCACTGACAATGTAGCGCATGGCATAAAGGGCTGCTCCGGAAATCCTTACTGCGTCCCTCACCCCCACAGCACAGGACTGACACAGGATTCCATGGTTTTGCTGAGAAAAAAACACTTCTGTTTCCGGAAGTTCGTCCTTGGAGCAGTTTTCACAGGCAGCCAGTTCCGGACAATATCCCTGTTCCGCCATGGTGCGCAATTCAAAAATGCATCTTACCAGCGCATCCTCCACATGGGGATTCAGAAGAGCCTTTACTGTCACATAAAGAAGATTCATCATCTCCCGTTCATCTGTACCTTCTCTTCCAAAATAATCTGCGAGTTCCAGAAAATAATACCCGTAATAAATCCCCGGCTGCATGGCTGCAAGCTCCATAAAATGATGGGTTACATTCACCTGATTCAGATTATAGCTGGATCTTCCCTCATACAGAGTAAAATTCCCGAAAACAAAAGGTTCCGCTGCTGCCATAAAAGGGCTGTTCACCCGCCTTGCCCCTCTGGCAAATGCTGAGATCTTACCTCTTTCTCTGGTCAGAAGCACGATCCTTTTGTCATATTCTCCGATTGGCATCGCTGAGATCACCACACCCTGAACTGTGATCAGATCACTCATCTGTCAGATTTCCTTTTTGTCATATCCAAAGTTTTTAATCAGAAAATCACTGTCGCGCCAGTCTTTTTTCACTTTTACCCAAAGCTTCAGATTTACTTTCGCATCCAGCATCCGTTCCAGTTCAAACCGGGCATTGCTTCCGATTTTTTTCAGCATGACCCCCTGTTTGCCAATGATGATTCCCTTGTGAGAATCTTTTTCACAGATAATCGTCGCGTCTATGTCTACCAGACGGCCTTTTCCCGGGCGTTCCTTCATCCGGTCAATAGCTACCGCGATCCCATGAGGGATCTCTGCATTCAGCGCGTGAAGCGCTTTTTCCCGGATGATTTCCGCAGCGATCTGCCTCTGAGGCTGATCGGTCACGGTATCCTCGTCATAGAACATAGGACCGTAGGGAAGATATTTCAGAATACTTGGAATGATATCCTGCGTATTGACTGCCCGGAGCGCGGAAACCGGAATGATCTCATCAAAATCATAAATCTTCCGATAGGTGTCGATCGCTTTTGCGATTTCCTCCTTGTCAACCGTATCTACCTTGTTTATGATCAGAAGAACCGGGATATGAAGTCCCTTCAGCTGCTCTGCGATATGCTTTTCTCCTGCCCCGATAAAGGTTGTCGGCTCCACCAGCCAGAGGATCACATCCACATCCTTCAGTGTACGCTCTGCCACCTGAACCATATATTCTCCCAGCTTGTTTTTCGCCTTGTGGATACCCGGAGTATCCAGAAATACGATCTGTCCCTCCTCACAGGTATAAACTGTCTGTATCCTGTTTCGGGTTGTCTGCGGTTTCTTGGAAGTAATGGCGATCTTCTGTCCGATCAGATGATTCATCAGTGTGGATTTTCCCACATTCGGACGGCCAATAATAGCCGCAAAACCTGATTTAAAATTATCGTTCATGTCTACCTGCCTTCTTATTGTTTCTTAGCAGCAAATCAGAGATTTGATCTCTTTAAAGATCTCCCGCTCTTTCTCTATCGCTGTCTCACTTCCCACAACGCAGACGACGTCATCAGAAAAGATCGCCTCCACCAGAGGCGCCAGATTTCGAATGTCCTCCACATCTGCATGCAGGATCTGATCTCTTTCCTTTTGTACCATCTCTTCCGTAACACCACAGAAATATGCGGTTTTGGAAATACTTCCCTGCATCTGAGGTGTTCGCGGTACGTCCTTGCCGCTGATGGTGCCAATGATATACTTGGTCATTTCCCGTTCATCTGCCTGGAAAGTACGCACATATTCCGGGATTCCCTCATAAACCTCCAGCGTGCGTTTCAGATGCGGATCTCTGTAGGAAACAAAATAGCTTTCTCCGGTTCTCTTAAAGCCGCTCATACATCCGTAAGCACCGCCCTTCACACGAAGGTTCATCCAGAGATAGTCGTAGCTTAGCGCCACTTTCAGAATATCAAGAGCTCCTGTATATTCGTAGCCTTTTTTGCGGAAATTCCCGGTACGGGCAACATACTGCACCTGTCCTGAGGTGGTAAATCCCTCATTCTTCTTTTCACAGGACATTGGCCTTGAAGAAGTTTTCACAGCCTCTGTATGAAGAGTATTTTTTAATGCTTTCACCTGTTTCATGACTGTGTCCAGAGACTCTTTCTCTCCGGTGTAGCTGACACAGAGAAGCTCCGGACGAAGGATCTCTGTCATAAGGGCAGTCAGCTTCTCCACCAATGCTTCTTTTCGGCTGTCAAACTCTTTCTCCAGTTTCTCAATAAACTGGTAATAGGCAACTCCGGCCATAGCATCCTGAAAGGCTGCCATAGGAGAGCTGTAGGAAGCGCCGCGAAGTACAGCGGTGGAATGGCCTGCACTTACAAGATTGGCCTGGGCTCTTGATTTCACCCCTGCAATGATCTCATAAAGGCGTTTGCCGTCATCCAGCTTTGAGGTATTCAGAATCTCACGGATCATACGGAACAGTACATCGATCCTGGGGTACATCACTTTTCCCTTAACAGAAAACATCGCTCTGTATTCATCCGCTGTATCTGCCCGGTCAAACACCTCTACTCCGCAGGAAATCCCTCCTGTTTCCGCATTGATCTCATTGGAAAGTTCTCCGTAACTGAAATGAGTTGTGTCCACAAATCCAAGAACTGATTTCAAAAGTCCCAGATATGGCACATCTTCCGGATCCAGATTCTTCAGATCAAACATCAGATCAAGATAGGAAATGCCATTGGTAGGAACCTGATGATACAGGAAGAGGCTGCCGTCAACCTCCAGTTCCTCATTGGTAAATCCGGCTGCTTCTTTCCTGATATCCTCTCTCTTCAACATAGGAATGCATTTTTCGCTTCCCGGTTCTTCCTCCGCTTCCTGATATTCCACCAAAGCTTTTGTCTTAGCTGCCAGGGTTTCTCTTTCTTCCCGGGTCATTTTTTCCAGCTCTGCCTGTAATTTTTCTTCCAGAGCCTTCTCTCTGCGGGCAGCAAGTCCCTTTGACGGAACCAGAGTGATCACAGACCCATGGGGATTATCCAGAAGATATTTCCGGATCAGCTCCTCAAAATATCTTTCTGAGGAAAGCGCCTTCAGCTTTTCAAATACAGGAAGAAGCTTCACATGACTGAAGGCTTTTTCGTCACTGTACAGCCAGCTTCCAAAAATATCCAGACCGTACATCAGACCTTTGGGCCACGCAGAAAAGTCCGCTTCTCTGTAGCGGAATTCCATATAGTTGATACCGGCCTTTAATGCCTTTTTGTCGATTCCATTTTCTACGATGTTTTCCAGCGTCGTGCGGATGATCTCCACAAATTTTTCTTTTTTATCCGGATCTGTGCCCTTTGCCACGATATCAAAATAAGGCTGCAGAATTCCATCGTCATAGGAACCATAAACATCCATGCCAATATGTGCATCCAGAAGCGCCTGCTTCAGAGGCGCTCCGGGAGCGCTCAAAAGAGCATAGTCCAGCACCTCAAAGGCCATTGCCGTAAGCTCGTCAGAAGCGTCTCCTATGACCGTACTGTATGCAAGATATGCATTGCCCTCTTCATTTTCACTTTCTGCAACAGGATATTCCAGCTGAAGATCCTTTCTTTCTGAAAAAGCCGGCTGAAGAGGAAGTGCGGAATCGACTTCCAATTTCTCAAAAGCAGACAGATAATGTTCGTCTATAAACGCCAGTTTTTCTGCCATATCCATATTTCCATAGAGATAGATATAGCTGTTGGAAGGATGATAATAAGTCTTGTGGAACTCCAGGAATTCCTCGTAGGAAAGCTCCGGAATATGGTTGGGATCCCCTCCGGATTCACATCCATAAGGAGTATCCGGAAACAGAGAGTTCATGATCTCCCGTTCCAGAACCTCATCCGGTGAGGAAAACGCGCCTTTCATTTCGTTATATACTACCCCGTTATATTTCAGAGGACCATCTGTGTTTTCCAGCTGGTAGCTCCAGCCTTCCTGACGGAAGATTTCTTCTTTTTTGTAGATATTAGGATAAAAAACCGCATCCAGATATACATGCATCAGATTCTGAAAATCCTGATCATTACAGCTGGCCACAGGATAGCAGGTCTTGTCCGGATAAGTCATCGCATTTAAAAATGTATTCAGAGATCCCTTGACAAGCTCCACAAAAGGATCCTTCAAAGGAAACTCTCTGGATCCGCAGAGAACGCTGTGTTCCAGAATATGAGCTACTCCCGTACTGTTTTTTGGCGGTGTACGGAACGCAATATTAAACACCTTGTTTTCATCATCGTTTTCGATCAGCATCACTCTGGCACCTGTTTTTTTGTGCCGGAGAAGATAGCCCACAGAGCGAATATCGCTGAGGTTTTCTTCTCTTATAATGTCATAAGCGGTAATTCTGTCTTTATTCATGTTTGCCTCCGGTTTTTACTATTCAGTATTTCTTTTTTACGTCGGTTTATTCCGGCATACCGCCTTCTCCCGGGAAATAAAGTTCATATATTTCACGGGCAGCCCGGGTAACAAGAGCAAGTTCTTTTTCCATACCGATATCTCTCGGAAGGCAGACCGCAGTCATATAGATGTCTTTCTGGAGCTTCGCCTTCACGTCTTCTTCCTTTATGGTAATAATACCACAGAGCATGGAATTATATGATCTGTCTGTTTTGCACAGGTCCATATAAAGTCTGATCAAATGGCAACATTCCCTGTAGAGCAGCTCTTTATGAAGTTCACTTTTTTCCTGCAGTTCCATAAACCTCACAGAATTCAGCTCTTTCATAATGTCTTTATGTGCGCCTTTTACCCCAAACCACTTATTGGCAGCATTTTTGTTAAACTCCATGGTCATCCAGAATCTCAGATAACCGTCTGCCATGTCTTTTCCGTTCTGAGCATAGCGTGCTTCCCAGATTTCTTTACGGATCTGGTTTGCTTCCCGGTCTTCTCCTGATGCAATAGCCTGATCCAGAAGCGCTTTTCTCTTTTTGGGATCGGACTCTCTGTAGTACTCTGCGATTGTCTGTGTATCCATATTGTATTCTCCTTTATTCATTCTCACTGCAGTAAACCAGTTCCGTTTCTGCAAGGCTTAAAGCCTCTTCAATGACCTTATCCATGTCCATATACCGGTACATACCAAGCCTTCCGCCAAAGAGAACATTTTTTTCTTCCAGCGCCCGGCGTTCATATTTTGCATACAATTCATTATTTTTCGGATCGTTGACCGGGTAATACGGTTCCGCGCCTTCCGTCCATTCCGCAGAATATTCTCTCGTGATCACTGTCTTCAGCTGCTTGCCGAACTCAAAGTGTTTATGTTCAATGATCCTTGTGTAGGGCACTTCATAGTCTGTATAATTGACAACAGCATTTCCCTGATAATTTGCCATATCAAGAACTTCGGTTTCAAAACGCAGAGACCGGTAATCCAGATGTCCGTAGCAGTAATCGTAATATTCATCCAACATACCGGTGAACAGGATCTTATCCGCCTGCGAAGACAGTTCTTCTTTGTTTGCAAAAAAATCTGTTTTCAGGATCACCTGCGTGCCTTCCAGAAGCTTTTTGATAATGCCGGTATAGCCGCCCTTGGGAATTCCCTGATAGGGATCCTTGAAGTAGTTATTGTCGTATGTATAACGCAGAGGAAGTCTTTTGATGATAAAGGACGGAAGTTCCTTACATTCTCTTCCCCACTGCTTTCTGGTATAGCCCTCGATCAGTTTTTCATATACATCCTGACCTACCAGAGCAAGCGCCTGCTCTTCCAGGTTCTTAGGATTCGTAATATGCATTCTGGCAATCTGCTCCTGTATCTTGGCCTTTGCTTCAGCCGGCGTGCGCACGCCCCACAGCTGATGGAAGGTATTCATATTAAAGGGCAGATTATAAAGTTCGTCCTTGTAAATGGCGATCGGTGAATTTACAAAGTGATTAAACTCTGCAAACTGATTCACATATTCCCACACTTCTTTATTTGACGTATGGAAAATATGGGCTCCATAGCGATGTACCTGGATTCCTTCAACCTCTTCTGTATAAATATTTCCGCCGATGTGATCCCTTTTATCGATCACAAGACAGGTCTTGCCGCATTTAACTGCTTCATGTGCAAATACAGAGCCAAAAAGACCGGCTCCTACGATAAGGTAATCATATTTTTTCATGAAAAAACCCTCTTTCTTCTGAGTCATTACACCTAGTATAACAAATCAGAAAGAAAAAGGGTAGTCCTGTTTTATGACTGGTTATGATTCGGGATCAATAAACATCGCATCCCCGAATGAGAAAAAGCGATACCTTTCCTGTACAGCTTCCTCATAAGCCGCCATGATCCATTCCTTTCCTGCAAGAGCAGAAACCAGCATCATCAGCGTAGATTCCGGCAGATGAAAATTCGTAATCAGTCCATCGATCATTTTAAAACGATAGCCGGGATAGATAAAGATTTCTGTCCATCCGCTCCCTGCACGGAGGATTCCATTTTCATCTGTAGCAGATTCCAGGGTTCGACAGCTTGTAGTTCCTACTGAGATCACCCGTCCGCCCTGTTTTTTTGTATCATTGATCAGCTTGGCCTGGTCTTCCTCCACCATATAAAACTCAGAGTGCATATGGTGCTGCTCTACGTCATCCACTTTTACCGGCCGGAACGTCCCAAGCCCCACATGAAGGGTTACATGGGCAATATTTACCCCCTTTTCCTTCACTTTCTCCAGAAGCTCCTCTGTAAAATGCAGACCGGCAGTAGGAGCCGCCGCAGATCCGTCATGTTTTGCATACACAGTCTGATAGCGGTTCTTATCCTGCAATTTATGAGTAATATAAGGAGGCAGAGGCATCTCTCCCAGCTGATCCAGAATTTCTTCAAAAATTCCTTCATAATGGAATTGGATCAGTCGGTTTCCTTCTTCTACAATATCTGTGATCTCTCCGGTCAGAATTCCGTTTCCAAAGACGATCCTTGCTCCCGGGCGGGCTTTTTTTCCCGGTTTTACCAGACATTCCCAGATATCGTTTTCTCTTCTTTTTAACAGAAGAATTTCAATAAGTGCCCCTGTCTCTTCCTTATGTCCGTATAAACGAGCCGGGATCACTTTGGTATCATTGATAACCAGACAGTCTCCCTTCTTTAAATAGTCCAGAATGTCCGTGAAGTGGCGGTGCTCCACACTGCCGTCCTTCATGGAAAGGTGAAGAAGTCTGGACGAACTTCTGTCCTCCAGCGGATCCTGTGCAATAAGCTCCTTCGGAAGATCATAATAAAAATCTGATGTCTTCATTTCTCTACTCCTTCTCTTCGGCTTCCTTCCATTCCTTCCTCCACTGACGGATCCGGCTCCATTCTTTATTAGTCAGATCAGCTTTTTTCAAAAGGTCCGGTCTCCACTTTGCAGTACGATAAACAGACTGTTCTCTTCTCCAGGCATCCACATTGGCATGATGACCGGAAAGAAGTACTGGCGGTACCTGTTTTCCATGCCAGATCTCCGGTCTGCTGTACTGAGGATATTCCAGAAGACTGCCTGAAAAAGATTCCGTTTCGCCCGATTCCTGATTTGTCAGGACTCCCGGTACCATACGGGAAATGGAGTCCATCATGACCATAGCCGGAAGTTCCCCTCCGGTAAGTACATAATCTCCAATGGAGACATAATCTGTCACAATCTCTTCCAGAACACGTTCATCAATCCCCTCATAATGTCCACAGAGAAATACAAGATCTTTTTCTCTGGCAAAATCCTTTGCCATCTCCTGATTAAAAACCTTTCCCTGAGGAGTCAGAAAAACAACTCTGGGTTTATATCCGATTTTTTCTTCCACAGACTGATATGCCAGATATACCGGCTCCGCCTGCATCAGCATGCCGGCTCCGCCTCCATAGGGATAGTCATCTACCTTCTGGTGCTTATTAAAGGCATAATCCCGGATATTTACAGCTTCAATATCAAGAAAGCCTCCTGCCATCGCGCGGCCGATGATGCTGGTATTCATACCATCCCGGATCATATCCGGAAAAAGTGTCAGCACATGAAAATTCATTTATATCAGCCCTTTCATCAAATGTATGGTCATAATGTTTTTTTCGATATCCACATCAAGGATGCACTCCCGGATCGCCGGAAGAAGAACTTCTCCATGCTCTCTGGAATCTATGATATAAACGTCATTCGCCCCTGTCTCCATAACGTCCTTCAGAGTACCAAATTCCGTTCCGTCCTCAAGGATCACTGTCATACCCAGAAGGTCTGCAATATAATATTCGTTCTCCCCAAGCTCCTGACCTTCTTCTCTGGGGATCCAGAGATCACGGCCTTTATATTTTTCGATATCATTGATATTGTCCACGCCGTCAAACTTCAGGATCACAAGATTTTTAAAGAATTTTACATTCTTAATATCCAGACGGCGATACTCTCTTCCCGTATCCAGAAGCACATAACTCAGCTCCAGAAAGCGTTCCGGTTCGTCTGTCACAGGATACACTTTCACTTCGCCACGCACGCCATGAGTGGTAGTGATCACACCAACCTTCAGTAAGTCTTCCATAATAATACTCCCTACAGTGAAAGAAGGAGCCATGTTTCCACAGCTCCTGCTTCTTTTTATTCTATTGCGGAATCTCCGATTACTGCAGAATATCCACAATCACTTTTTTGCTGCTCTTTGAAGAGGCGGCTTTTACTACGGTACGGATTGCCTTGGCAATACGTCCCTGTCTTCCGATGACCTTGCCCATATCGGCCGGTCCCACCTTCAGCTCAATGATAACTGCATCTTCTATTTCGTTTTCGGTGACAACCACCTCATCCGGATGATCTACCAGAGATTTTGCAATTACTTCTACTAATTTTTTCATTACATACCTCCCTGCACTGCTTTTGCAGCAAAGAAATACCCTCTGAAGGTACTTCTTATTTCTCGATTCCGGCTGCTTTGAAGATCTTTGCAACAACTTCTGTCGGCTGAGCACCTGCTGCAAGCCATTTCTTTGCTGCTTCCTCGTCTACCTTGTAAGCGCTTGGCTCAAGGTTCGGATCATAGGTACCGATCTCCTCGATTGCTTTTCCGTCACGTTTGCAACGGGAATCTGCAACAACGATTCTATAAAAAGGTGCCTTCTTCTGTCCCATTCTTCTTAATCTGATCTTTACTGCCATTTTTGTTTTCCTCCATTTATCTGTTTTCTTTTTTTGTTAATTTATTTAAAAGGGAAGCTTAAAGCCGCCTCTTTTACCCATTTTACCGCCCATCATGCCGGGCATCTGCTTCATCATCTTCTTGCTCTGCTCAAACTGCTTCACAAGACGGTTGACTTCCGTGATATCCACTCCGGCGCCTCTTGCAATACGATTCTTACGGGAAATATTAAGGATCCCCGGATTGCTCCGCTCCTGAGGTGTCATGGAAAGAATAATTGATTTTGTCCGTTCCAGAGCACTTTCATCAATCATGCTCTCAATATCCTTCATTTTGCCGCCCATTCCCGGAAGCATATTCAGGATACTGCCGATTCCTCCCATTTTTTTCATCTGTTCCATACTGGTCAGATAATCATTAAAGTCAAAATCCATTTTCTTTAATTTTTTCTGCATCTCTGCAGCCTGTTCCTGGTCGATTGCAGCTTCCGCTTTTTCGATCAGGCTCATGACATCTCCCATGCCCAGGATTCTGGAAGCCATACGCTCCGGATAGAACTGCTCCAGATCCGAAAGCTTCTCACCCATGCCTACATAAAGGATCGGTTTTCCGGTCACGGCTTTAATAGAAAGCGCCGCACCGCCTCTGGTGTCACCATCCATCTTTGTCAGGATAACTCCGTCAATTCCTACCTTCTCGGTAAAAGTCTTGGCCACATTTACCGCATCCTGACCGGTCATGGCGTCTACGATCAGAAGTGTGGCATCCACCTGCACATTTGCCTTGATGTCTGCAAGTTCCTGCATCATATCCTCATCTACATGAAGACGTCCTGCTGTATCAAGAAGCACTACATTCTGCTGATTGGCCTTTGCATGTTCTACCGCTGCCTTTGCAATATTTACCGGGTTCTGTCTGTCTCCCATGGAGAAAACCTCAACCCCCTGCTTCTTGCCGTTCACCTGAAGCTGTGTGATCGCAGCCGGACGGTAAACGTCACAGGCAACCAGAAGCGGTCGTTTTCCCCTGGATTTCAGCTGTCCCGCCAGCTTGGCCACAGTGGTAGTCTTACCTGCACCCTGAAGACCTGCCATCATAAGCACAGTAATATCGCTGCCCGGCTTGATCGGAAGCTCCGTTGTCTCACTTCCCATAAGGTTGACCAGTTCTTCATTCACAATCTTGATCACCATCTGTCCGGGATTCAGACCACTCATAACATCCTGTCCGACAGCACGTTCCTGAACAGCCTTGGTGAACTGCTTAACAACCTTAAAGTTAACATCTGCCTCCAGAAGAGCCATTTTTACTTCTTTCAAAGCAAGCTTTACATCTTCCTCTGTAAGACGTCCTTTGCCTCTCAGTTTTTTAAATACATTCTGTAATTTTTCCGTCAAGCTCTCAAACGCCATACTATTATAACTCCTCTAATATCTCTTTGGAAATCTCCTCGATCTCCCGGTCATGGTATTTTTCTGCGATCCGGCTGATCTTTCTGACCTGCTCCCGGATGCAGAGAAACTTTTCTACCAGATGAAGCTTCTGTTCATATCCTTCAAGAGTATGATTACATCTACGGATCATATCATGAACACCCTGACGGCTGATTCCCAGATCCTCTGCAACCTCACTGAGTGAATAATCCTCCAGCACCACACTTTCATATACCTGCTGCTGCCGCTCTGTCAGAAGCTCTCCATAAAAATCATATAACAAAGTCTGTTCTACAAATTTCTCCATCTGCTAACCACCTTGGGTATCATACCTTATTTACACAAAGGTGTCAAGTATTTTTTCTTTACGAACTTTTGTTCGTGTTGTTTCGTCTTGTGTTATCTCCGCATAAAATAAGGATTTTCCGCGCTTTCATGCTTTCGTCCTGTATCGTCCTATTTCATCCTTAAAAATCATTTTTGCAACAGATTTTCAACAGGATTACCACAAAGATTATGATATTTTAATGGTCTGAACAACCGCTTCCTGTTCTTTCTTTTTATCCTCTGTTAAGTGCGTATATGTGTCCAGCGTAACCGATGTAGAAGCGTGTCCCAGAATTTGGCTTACAATCTTTACATCTGCTCCAGCCGAATAAGCAAGGCTTGTATAGGTATGCCGCGCCATATGAGGGCAAAAGTTTTCGATTTGCTCCGTATTGTTTTTTTCTGCGTCCCTGTTGAAATGCTCTACAATCCGCTTAATCAATTCCCGGAAACTTGGTTCATTCCATACATTTCCGATACTATTCACAAAGACGAAGCCGGAAATATTGTTCCTTATATGTCCAGAATCATCTACAAAAGGCAATTCTGCAGAGGAACCCATGTTTTGCATTTTCAGCTTTAAGAGTGTGGTCTTTACTATGCTGTTCATGGAAATAGTGCGATTGGAGGTTTTGCTTTTGGGGGATGCAACGCCCATTGTAAAACCGTAATCTGCTTTTCTGTATCGATTTACCGTTTTATTGATTCTTATGGTTCCATCCTTAAAGCTTACATCATCCCATGTCAGCGCCGCCAGTTCTCCGATTCTCAATCCCAAATTAAACAGAACCACAAACGCCGGATAATACAGTGAATACTGAACGCTATTCTTTACATAGTCCATAAACAAATCAATCTGATGTTGTTCTATGGCTGTTCTCTTTTTTCGATCAGTTTGTGGAATCTGTAAATTCTTCGCCGGATTCTTTAAAATAATATCCTCGTCAAGCGCATCCTCAAAAACCCTGTTTAAACAGCTTTTCAGATTGGACATGGTGGAATGTTTTTTCCCGTTCTCAATCATTTCATTGATGATCTTCTGACAGTCTGCCTTGCTTATATCGCCAATCCTCATTTTACCAATAGTTTGCCGGATATAGGTATTGTAATAGGATTTATAGTTTGTGCAGGTAGTCGCTTTTCTGCCGCTTTTGGCGTATGTTTCCATCCATATATCAAAATAGTCATTCAATGGCATTTTAGCATTTCTGGTTTTCAGCTTGTTTCCCTTATCCATCCTGCATAGCAATTTGTTCTTTTCTTCCCGAAGTGTCTCCAGATCAGGCGCAGTAATGGAGAATCGTTCTCCCCTTATCATCTTCTGGAACATATACCGCTTATTCTTTGCGTCATAGTATTCCCCTGTTTCAAGCTTCCGTCTGCGATTATCCGTTCTTTTTGCTGCCATATAACCAACCTCCCTTCCTTTATCTGGCTTATTTTCTTGTTTCATGCTCTGATGAGCGATAGGCGTAAAGCTGAATCGAACAGCTTCAAGCACCATGTACGCCTACTATATTGACCCTTATCTTTCGGCATTTCAGCCGATAACCGGGAAACGGAATTGAACCGCTTAAAATGCACCATGCCCCGGCTGTTTTCTTCTTCTCTTTGTCACACCTCTCTTAAATACAGATATTCCAGTAGCTTATAAACTCGCTTTAGTGTATATTCGCTTTGCACCTTGTCCAGTAATTCAACAATCATTTTCTTGTAATCCATTTTCTTTCTCCCGTTCATATTTTGAATGTACATAATGATAAATCTTAAAAAGATAGTCCTCGCTGTCCATGTTCTGAATCATTTCAACCGCCAGCTTTTTATAATCTTTATCATTTCCCCCTTCCTCTCGGATTTCCTTGTCTTTTTTTCTCTCTCGAATAATCATATCATAGATCGACTTCTGAATATGTTTGACATAATCAAAAACAACGCTTAAATATACAAGCGAACTTTGTATATTGGAATACTGCACCAGTCCATCATCTAAACTTTTCGGCTCCTGCACAGATTCCATAGTTTCTTGAACCCCAGTAAGCACAAACGCCGCCTTGTCAAAATCAACATCTAAACACTCAAGTTCCATCAAAATTGTACTTTTTTCACTCAACATATCCTTAATAATTTCGCTTGCTAAAGATTGATTGTGCATTTTCTTAAATCCTCCTTGATTTTCTGCCGGATAAACCGTATAATCAATGCAAATCCGGCTATTGTGTAGGTGTCCGGGTTACTCTGCCTTTGTTGAGTCTGCCAACTCTTCAAGGGCTTTTTTCATGGATTCCAGTTCTTCAACTACTTTATCGTAAGTAGCCAACATTAACTCATATTGTTCCATAGGAATACAAATACACTTTTGCATAACTCGCTTTCTCCTTATCGTATGTATTTTCCGTATATCTCCATAACAGAATCAGAAACGCCGGATTTATAGACTTTTCGTATATCTGTTATAGTTTCGTCTTTCAGCAACTTCAACCACACTATCAAGTCTTTGCTACTATTTGCATAGTTACAACAACGCCCGTCAGCGTATTCAATTCTGTATCTCATGCCGCCACCTCCTGCACCTGTGACCGCCCAAAGAACCGGGCTTTATATATGGCTCCATCTCCTTTACTGCCCCAAATCAGATCAGCACCAAATAAAGCCTTGCTGCCATGAATAACCTCATATCCCAGCTTTTTCCATTCACTCCATGTATTTGTTTCCTCTGTAACCTCTGCCGCTTCTTTGGCTTTCTCAATGCGGTTCTGGTTGATTTCAACAGCCTTTGCAGACATCCAAGCCCTGTGAAGTGCTTCAGCGAATGTAATTTCTGCTTTTCTGAAAATCTCCCATGCTTTTTTCATTATCTGGCTTAAATTGTACTTCATCTTATTACCTCCTTTGTATTGGAACAAGCCCCGGCAGGCTTTAAGCATCTAGCGGCTTTTGCGGCTTCTCAATCTCTCTTATCCTGTTTCCCGGTGTTATGTTGTACTCTTGCTTTCCCTTTCGGTACTCCCGTCCACCTTCGCTTGTTCTGTTTGCTTTATTTTATGTACTTATTATAGCACTAACTCTAGTACGTGTCAATTAAAATATGCACTAAAGTTAGTACCTATTTGACACACTATCTTTGTGCATTTTGCCACTAGCTTTAGTGCGTGACAAATGTTATAATATAATTGTAAAATGGAAAACGTGTATCATTATTTCAACGCCCCCATTTACTAAAAAACGGAAGAAGGTGTATTTATGGGAATCAGTTTCAAAAAATTAGAAACGCTCTTATCTGATAATGGGAAAACCTTTTATAGCTTGCGTAAAGATAAAATTGTCGGAACTGAAACAATAAAAAAATTACAACAAGGCTATGGCATTATAGACACTCGAACCATAAGCAATCTTTGCCAGTATTTGAAATGTCAGCCCGGAGATTTAATGGAATATGTGCCAGATAAAGAGGAATAGGCTATTGCGTTCTGCTGCCAGATATGCTATATTGATAATAGAAAAAGGGAAAGCCAGAAACACACGGTCTACCCTCAACAATGACAAACTATATGCTTTACAGCATCAGCCGTTCACTATTCGCAGTAGTGGGCGGCTATTTTCTTCCCTTGAAGATCTCGTAAATGAGACTAGCAAGGGCAACCAACAAGATACCTATCTGGATTAAATCCGAATATGTAACATACATTGGCATCGCCCTCCTTTCCTCTTTGGTCTGGAGGGTTGAGCCCTCCGAAATGGAGGGTAGGCCGCCTTTATGTGCTCTGACTTTCCGTGCAATCAGTATAGCACACTTTTCCTTTATCAGGCAATCTTATTTCCAGTTATTTTCAATTTCATCTTTAGTTATAATCTTGTCAACATTTACGGCAAACTCTGCCCCATAAATTGTCTTTCTTGTTCCTATTGATAATTGCGCATAATCTCCTGGATGAGCTTCACTTTCAAACGGTAAGCGCAAAATAATTCGACGGATTGTGTTGCCCTAAAAATGAATCCATAATAATCATTAGAAAATGCAAGCATTTCACTTCATCTTCTCTTGCTAGAA
>UQLX01000021.1 GCA_900541985.1 uncultured Blautia sp.
GCTAAAGCCATACCGCCTAAAGGCGGTGGATTTAACCCCACGCTTGGAAATTAAAATATACCATTTCTTCTTCCAGAGGCTCACAGGGTTCTACAAAATCTGCATAAAGCACGATCCCTTCTCCCTGATATTCCATGCGGTTTTCAATGCCTACCTTCGCTGTAACCTCCACCCACTGTCCCGGATTCAGCTTTGGTGCAAAAGCGCTTTTGCACACATAGCCCAGAAACGTGGTATCGTCTGCACAGCAGGTCATTGCGGTACGGCCCGGAACAAAAAATTTACTTCCCATTCCTCTTGGTTTCATGACTCTTGCTTTAAACTTCACAGTTTTTCCTTCATAGGTTTCCGGATGATCCATCGCGTCCACAAACCAGATCCCATAATCCTCCGGAAGGATCTCGATCTCCGGGGCATTGACGTCAAAAGGCATCTCATCCTGAAAAATATCATCCAGTTCGCCTTCTTCATCCTCAAAGATCACCTCTGCCCTCTGATTGGCAACCTTGATGCCTCTTCTGTAAGTAGCAAGAGGATCTTCTTTTTTGCAGCGGTTAAACACCACCATGTCGCTGCCTCTTACCATATCCATAAAAATAGATTTCATATTTGCCATATACATCTGGAAGGTACTTGCATCCACACAGGTGATCTGCTGCTCTATTCCCCAGCCTGCCGGCTTTTCCATTTTTTCAAAATTACTTACCAGCCACATACCGTTATATTCTATGATCACTCTTTCCGGCTGATACAGAATATCCATAGCCGCCAGACGGTCTGTCGTAAGGTCCTCTTCTTTTTCAATGACCTCTACTACCGTATTGCTCATTTCCAGAACTGCTTTGTCATATTCCACTTCTCCCTCTTCACAGAGGATCAGAAGTGTTCTTCCTTCTGTATAAAAATAATCCTGCTGCAGCGTAAAATTCAGGAAAGAGGTCTTTCCACTTTCCAGAAAACCTGTAAGCAGATAAATGGGTACTGTAATCTCGTTCATCCTCATCCTCCTGTTATAATCCAAAAAGTTCTGCCAGCCTGTCCTCGTTTAATTTTGAACCGATCACGCAGAGACGTCCGGTATATTCCGGCGCGCCTTCACGAATCTCTGTTTCCTCCGGAACCATATCAAAATAGATCCAGGTTCCGTCTTCTGCCGGAAGCATTCCCTTTGCACGAAGGATCACACCGTACTCCTCTGATCCTGAAAGAGTCTCCAGGATCTTTTCAAGATTTTCTCTGGAATATTTCTTAATGGTCTCGCGGCCCCAGCTTGTAAACACCTCATCTGCATGATGGTGATGATGATCATGACCGCATCCACACTCATGGTCATGATGATGCTCGTGTTCCTCGTGATCATGGCCGCATCCACACTCATGGTCATGGTGATGCTCGTGATGGTGACCATGCTCATGTACATGTCCGCATTCCGGGCATACTTCCTCATCCATCATTTCCTGTTCCAGGGATACCGGATGCTCCATTACCTCCAGAAGCTTCTTTCCATCCAGCTTTTCGATCGGTGTGGTGATGATAGCAGCTTTGGCATTCAATCCACGAAGAAGTTCCATGGACTGCATAGCTTTTTCCTCATCCACGATATCCGTTCTGCTCATAATGATTGCGCCGGCATACTCTACCTGGTTGTTAAAAAATTCTCCAAAGTTTCTCATATACATTTTGCATTTCTTGGCATCTACCACAGTTGTATAACTGTTCAGTACAAGCCCTGTCTCTTCCTGCACATCCTTAACCGCACGGATTACGTCGGACAGCTTGCCTACGCCTGATGGCTCAATGAGGATTCTGTCCGGATGATATTTCTCGATCACTTCTTTCAGAGATGCACCAAAATCACCTACCAGAGAACAGCAGATACATCCGGAATTCATTTCTCGGATCTCAATTCCTGCTTCCTTCAGAAATCCTCCGTCAATTCCGATCTCACCAAATTCATTTTCGATCAGAACAACCTGTTCTTCCTGAAAAGCCTCCTGAAGAAGTTTTTTGATAAGAGTTGTTTTGCCGGCTCCAAGAAAGCCGGAGATAATATCAATTTTTGTCATGATCTATACCCCTTTTCTTATTTAACGCACATTTGACCAGGAAGTAAAAATACCCCCTGGTCACAGCTTTTTATTTATTATATACACCTGCCGCGATTTCATTCAGATATCTCAGCAGGCACATAACGGGGACATGAACCCTGTCATGCCCCCGTCTTTTTGCTTTTTATCAGCCGTTGATCATAAAGTTTAACAGCTTATCAATATCCTCTTTTTCATAAGCAACGATTTCCAGCTCCGGGATTTCTCCGCCAGAGAAGATATTTGCCAGAGAAACATACTGGGAAAGTTTGGATTTCAGATTCAGTCTGTCTCCCTCGCCTGTTACAAGCTCAACTTTACCGGTGCAGCTGTCTACTACTTCAAAAAATTTGTCTACGTCTTTAATATTAGATACTTTCATTTTCATTCTCCTTTCAGGATTCCATTATCGATTCTTCGTCATTAGTAATTGTCTGAACTTTCAGACGCATACAGTATAACCCATCTTTTCACAAAAATCAATATTTTTTCTTCCAAAAATCAGGGCAGAATCGTCCTGAAACTGTCCAAAATATCAGTATGTAAAGACTGCAACTCCGTATGGCGGCAGTGAATATGCAAAAGAATACTCTCTGTTATCACATTCTTTTGTTTCCGCCTTAAATACCTGTGGTTTTTCCACGAGTCCGTTCTCATCCATGATCAGCTTATACTGTTTCTTTTTGGGAACGCCAACCCGATAATCGGTGCGTTCTACCGGTGTAAAGTTTACAACAAACAAAAGGTTGTTTCTCTTGGTAGGAGATTTGCGCACAAAACTGAAAATACTTCTGTCTCCGTCATCCGCATTAATCCATTCGAAGCCTTCCGGATTATTGTCCCCGCCGTAAAGAGCCGGATATTTTTTGTACATATGCAGGAGAGTCTTTACAAAGGACTGAAGATCCCTGTGATTGTCTTCGCCCAGAAGGAACCAGTCAAGCTCTCTCTCCTCACTCCACTCACGGAGCTGTCCGAATTCCTGTCCCATAAACAGAAGTTTTTTGCCTGGGTGGAAGAACATGAACGCATAGGCAGCCTTCAGATTCTTGAACTTATCATCCGGATAGCCCGGCATCTTGTTCAGCATGGAACATTTCAGATGTACTACCTCATCATGAGAGATCACAAGAACGTATTTCTCACTGTATGCATAAGTCATGGAAAAAGTCATCTTATTATGGTTGAATTTGCGGAAATAAGGATCCAGCTTCATATATTCCAAAAAGTCGTTCATCCATCCCATATTCCATTTCAGAGAAAATCCAAGACCGTCATCCTCCGCTTTACCGGTAACCATCGGCCATGCTGTGGATTCTTCTGCAATCATAACCGTTCCATGGTTTCTTCCCAGAACAACCGTATTCAGATGCTTAAAGAACTCGATGGCTTCCAGGTTTTTATTATCACCGTATTTATTTGCCACCCACTGTCCGTCCTGTTTACCATAATCCAGATAAAGCATGGAAGCTACCGCATCTACACGAAGGCCATCTACATGACATTCCTCTATCCAGAAAAGAGCATTGGCGATCAGGAAGTTCTTCACCTCCGGACGTCCGTAATTATAGATCTTGGTTCCCCAGTCCGGATGCTCTCCCTGACGGGGATCCTGATGCTCATAAACAGCAGTTCCATCAAATTCTGCCAGACCATGGGCGTCTCTTGGGAAGTGTGCCGGAACCCAGTCAAGGATCACGCCGATCTTGTTCCGGTGAAGATAATCTACCATGTACTTAAAGTCCTGTGCTGTTCCGTAGCGGGAGGTAGGCGCATAATAGCCAGTTACCTGGTAGCCCCAGGAGCCGTCAAAAGGATGCTCTGCAATTCCCATTAATTCCACATGGGTATAACCCATTTCTTTTACATATTTTGCAAGCTCATGGGCAAATTCTCTGTAATTATAAAATCCGCTTTCGTCTTCCTCACTGATCGGATGCTTCTTCCAGGAACCCGGATGCACTTCATAAATGGACATGGCATCCGTAGCCTCGTTGAACTCCGGGCGCTTTTTCATCCATGTGGTATCTTTCCATTTATAATTGGTAATATCTACAACTCTGGAAGCTGTTCCCGGACGTAATTCCGCTTCGTTTGCATAAGGATCTGCTTTATAAAGATTTTCTCCGTGCATACCCACAATAAAGAATTTATAAAGATCTCCTACCTTTGCTCCCGGAACAAAAACCTCAAATACACCAATAGGTCCTGCTTTTTTCATAGGATTGGCTTCTGTGTCCCACTGGTTAAAATCTCCGATTACAGAAACCGACTGGGCATTAGGCGCCCATACGGCAAAATAAACTCCCTTTTTTCTGCCTTCAGTCGTGGGATGCGCACCAAGTTTCTTATAAATATCATAATGGGTCCCCTGTCCAAACAGATATTGATCCAACTCTGAAAACTGCATTTTCTCTCCCATCAGAAAGTACCTCCCTTAGTCCTTATATTTACTTAAATTTAAAAATCTCACTTTCATTCGGCGCAAGTGTCACACAGATACAGCCATCCTGCACCACTGCTTCTTTTCCGCTGATCAGGCTTGTGTAGCTTCTGCCTCCCTCCGGAATCCGGATCCGAAGTTCTGCCGGATTTTCATCATTATTCACTGCCACTACGATGCCTTCCCCATCCAGTTTCCGTGCAAAAGCATACTGCCTGTTCGTCAGAAGCAGTTCCTGATAGCTTCCGTCTGCCAGTGACGGTTCTTCTCTGTGGATTTTTCCCAGAAGTTTCACCCATTCCAAAAGCTTCGGATCATCAGGATTCTTAAGAGCCTCCTCTATGTCCACAGCCGGGCGGAGAGGATCATCATTTCCGCCTTCCTTACGCCCCTGGATTCCCCACTCCGAACCATAATAAATGGAGGGGATTCCCGGAAGGGTAAAAAGCAGTGTATATACCGGATAAATATGACCCGGTACATTCAGCTTGGATGCAATCCTGTCTACATCGTGATTATCCACAAAGGAATACAGGCGAAGTCCCTTATAAATCCCTCCGTTTGCATCAAATTCCCTGCGGATAGTATGTGCAATCTCAAAATAGTTATGGTCGTTATGACCGGAATACAGTCCCTTATGCAGTTCATAATTCGTTACGGAATCCAGCATTTCAGGCTTCACATAACGGCTGTAATCCCCATGGATCACTTCTCCCATCAGCCAGAAATCTTTTTTCTTTTCATTTGTAAAACGTCTCATATCTTCCATAAAGGAAAATTCCAGACAATCTGCACAGTCAAGACGTATTCCGTCTATATCAAATTCATCGATCCAGAAACCGATCACATCCAGAAGATATTCCCTTACCTTCGGCTCCCAGAGGTTTAAATTCACCAGTTCAAAACAGTTTCTCCATGCTTCATACCCGAATCCGTCGTTATATGGAGAATTCCATCCAAAATTGATTCCCTTATACCAGCTGCAGTATGGAGACTGCTCTCTGTTTTTCTGTATATCCTGGAAAGCAAAAAACTCTCTTCCGGTATGGTTGAACACTCCGTCCACTACAACCCGTATATCCATTTTATGAGCTTCTGCTACAAATTTCTTAAAATCTTCATTATCCCCAAGACGTCTGTCAACCACCCGATAGTCCCGTGTATCATAACCGTGTGTGGATGATTCAAACAACGGTCCGATATAAATGGCTGTACATCCCAGTTCCTTAATATGAGGCAGCCATTTCATCAGGCTGTCAAATCTGTGCACCACCTCTGCCCCTTCATTTTTCCTTGGTGCTCCGGTCATTCCGATCGGATACATGTGATAAAATACTGCTTCTTCAAACCAACTTCCCACTACTCTGACCTCCTGTCCCAGACCCTTTCACGGCTCTGAGATAATCTATTCCTATTATACCCAAATTCTGATAGCTCTTCAACAGAATTTTGATTTCTTCCCCTTTATCATAAGTTTAAAAAGCGGACAAAAAGCTTTCGCTTGCTGTCCGCCCTGAGTCTGATATTCTCTTTTGCTATGAGTCTCTTAATATTCCTCTTCACTTCCGTCGCTGTAGTCTTCTCCGCCATCAGAGTAATCCTCTTCGTCTCCGTCAGAGTAATCTTCCTCACTTCCGTCGGATATATCGCTTCCATCTCCGGAGTCTTCCTCACTGAGAAGCGGTCCATCATATCCCGGAGCTCTTCCGGCAGCAAGGGTACTGTCCCAAAAATCTGTATATGTGGCATACTGAAGTTCTACATCCTTTGCCTCTGCAAGCTCACTGACTGTCATCAGCTTATATCCTTTTTCCACAAGCTGTGGGATGATCTGCAGAGCAGCCTGTACAGAAGGCTCATGTATATCATGCATCAGGATAATGGAACCATCTGTCAGATCTCCGTTCATAACTGCATTAACGTCATGTTCCACATCCAGATACCGCCAGTCCTCTGTGTCCAGTGACCATGTAAAAAACGGTTTCTGAGCAAGCTGGAATTCCCTCTCTCCGGCAGCCCCATAAGGAGCTCTTGCAACAGTGGATTTCTGACCGCAGGCCTTAACCAACGCATCATCTGTCTTCTGTATCTGCTCTACCACCTGATCTTCTGAAAGTCCCTGGAGAGTTGCCTCCGGATGGTTCCAGCTGTGGTTTCCAATCTCACACCCGATGTCCAGCATCCTCTGTACTGTAGCTTCCCATTCTCCAACATTCTGTCCCTGCATAAAGAAGGTTGCATGAGCATTATTTTCCTCCAGACAGTCCAGAAGCTGATCGGTATACTGTCCCGGTCCGTCATCAAAAGTCAGGGCAATCCGTGGTTTATGTTTTTCCGGATTATAGGATCCGTCATCATTAAAGTACAGATCATTAAATCCGTCGCTGACCCACCCGGTCTGTATGTATCCGTTATCGTCAAAGGAATAGGTTTTACCGTCTATTTCCTTCATACCTCCGGCATAATAGGTTCTGTCATAATTCTGATACCATTTGCCGTTTTTATCCTCATGCCAGCCTGCAGTCATATCGGAGGCCTGGCTGATACGGGGAGCACTGGTAAGGGGCATCCTTACGGCTGCATCCTCATCCTTCTCCACCTTTTCTGTTTCTCCGGCAGCTGAGGTACTGTCTGCATCCGCTTCTACCTGAACCGGCTTGTCCGCGTCCCTGCCGCTGATCCCTTTTGTTATCGGGAGGATTACACCTTTGACCACAAATACAACAACCAGAACAACCGCAAGAACATATCCGCCAAGCTTCATCATCTTGCGCCGCCGAAGCTGCTGCTGTTTTTTTCGCATTCTTTCACGAAGTACTTTTTTATCCATCTATTTTTCACCCATTATTACATAAATCTGTCTTTGTTTGTCTTGTCTATCATACCCTATTTTCTGAAGAAATACAATAGATCCGGCTTCTCATTTTATAAATTTTTCCTAAATTTATCCATTTTTATAAGCAGTCCCGACAGATTGTGTATAACAGCTATGGATCGGGTTATTCTTCCACAACAGGTGCTTCTCCATCGTCAGCGCCGTCCTCTGTCTCAATGGCTGTATCCTCTTCTACCGTGTCATATACGTCTTCCTCAGTCAGAGCATCTTCATTTTGTGCAAGATCGTCTCCGCTGCCTACCTTTTCATCTATTTCAGCATTATCTGCTATAAACTTTTCAACCCGCAGAAGTGCCAGAGATTCATCAACCTCTGTCTGTCCGTAAATATCCACAATCTCACTGAGGTCTGTCACACCATACTGACGGAAAAGTGTTGTCTGAAGCTCTTTTGCAGCATCATCCTCCAGGCTCAGTCCCTCCTGATCCATAATATACTGAACGATTAGATTCTGCTCTACCTTGGTTTCTGCATACTGTCTGCATTCTGCTTCATACTCTTCCTCTGTAAGTCCCTGGGCTTTCAGGAATTCGCTCATATCCATCTGAGCCTGCTCAATATATTCTCCATTCAGCGCTTTATAAGCTTCTGCTGCTTTCTGTACATCTTCCTCCGGATATTCGATAATCTCTGAGTTTTCAAGAACTGTATTCCATGCGTCTGCATAAAGCTGAAGCTCTGCAGCTTCATTCGTGTAGTTCTCAAGGTCTTTACGAACAGTATTTCGGTATTCTTCTATGGTCTTACTTTCGGTATTTTCTGCCACCCACTGATCTGTCAGCTCCGGAGTTCTGCTGACGCTCTGAAGAGTCACCTGATAAACTGCTGCTTTTCCGGCCAGTTCGCTGTCATAATATTCTTCCGGGAAAGTAACGCTTATCTCTTTTGTTTCACCCTTTTTCATTCCGATCAGCCCGTCGTCAAATCCTTCTGCGATACTTTCTCCCCCGACTACCAGGTCATAATTTTCCTGTGTGCCTCCGTCAATCGTTTTGCCGTCTACGGTTCCTGTATAGTTGATCCTTACCCGGTCGCCCTCTTCCACAGATGCATCCGGAACCTCTACAGGATTTTCCTGAAGACGGAATTCTATCTCCGCATCAATATCCTCATCGGATACCGGTACAGTGACCTTGTCCAGCTCCAGTCCTTTATATTCTCCGACTGTAACATATTTGGAAATATCGTCTACAGATACCAGTCTTACAGAAGCTTCTTCCTTCTCATCTTCTTTTTTTCCGTCTGTTTTCTCTTCCTTTGTTTCTTCTTTATCTGCCTCTGCCGTCTCTGTACTGCCTGTCTCTTTCTGAGAAGACTCTTTGTTTCCTCCGTCCGCACATGCAGCCGCGCTCAGAGCCATACACATTACCAGCATTGCCATAACTGTTTTTTTCTTCATAATAAAAATCTCCTTTCAGTTCTGTCACATCTCCGGTACCGGAGTAGGTCTTGAAGAATCCCAGACTGCCGACACATCAAACAGATCGCTGAGCATCTCCGGGTTATAATACATCCTGTATCCGTCCAGGTTTCTTCTGCCCTGACGCAGATACTGGTCTGTAAGCTGTACAAAATACTGGCTGGAATCTACATTGCAGTAATAATGATACCCTCTGCTCTTATAATACTGAAACTTCGGATTATCTGCAGAATAGCCTTCCCAGCCGCCAATGTCTGCCCCGAAAGCGAATATGATCATATCTGTTTTTCCAAGAATGGGAGCTACATATGCCTCCCACTTTTCATTATCTGTTTTCAGATCCTCTGCAGAACGATCCGTTGCATTCATATGGCCCCAGGTATGACTTGCAAATTCCCAGCCGTTTGCCTTCATGGCATCTGCCACTTTTTTTGCCTCTTTTACTTCTGCATCGTAGTCAAAATCCGGATGCTCTTCCAAAAACTTCTGCTGATCCGTCTGCAGATTTTCTCCTGTTTTATAACCGATATCTGTACGATATCCCAGCACACCGTTATATCCTGTCATCGCCAGGATCCCCTTGCGTCCATGATAGGAAAAATCCGGATGCTGTTTCACAAATTCATCGATCAGCGGCACCATATCATAATTCCCTATGGAAATACTGCCGTCGTCTTCTATATATTCATTCTTCACTTCACCGTTTTCATCCAGGACAAGTCTGGACGCATACCCGTCACCGTCCATGTAGTGATAATAGCTTACATCATCCTGAGAAAGGACAAACGGAATCTTTCCCTCCGGAAGCATGATCTTTCCTCTGGACATCGTTCCATCTTCATTGACGGACGCTATATCATGAAGGCTGACCATTACATATCCCTTCTCATACATGAGCTGCATCATTTTATTAAATTCGTCGATGGTCGTCATCATCTGATTATAGCCGCCCTCGTCAGAATCTCCGTCAAAAGCCTTAGACGTATCTCTGATCAGTGTATGAAAAAACACATGTGTGATCTTCTCAACAGGATATTCTACCAGAGTTCCCCTTGCAACCTGACATTTTGCCGCTATATCCATATAATCCTTGTTTTTGTCAAAATCCTTCTGACTTTTGAGAAGTTTGATCGCTTCATCATAATTGTACTGGGCATACATGGTTTTTGCCTGCTCAAGTACAGAGTCTGTTGATTCAGATACAGTTTCTTTCCTGTTTTTTTCTTTGGAGGCAGATATCGGCATATACGATGCGGATACCCTCTCCATTTTTGTCAAATCCGGCAGAAATCCGCTTCCCACTGCCACTGCAGCAGCCAGGATCACTGCCAGAACTGCTTTTTTCATAATCTGTGTTTCCCCTTTCGTTTCTCTTCCGGTCCCCTTAAACCGGCACTCTTATCCTTATTAACTCTGTCCGGTTCAGCCCATAGGCGGTACCGGTGTAGGTCTGCTTGGATCAAATACTTCTTTTGCATCAAACAGATCTTCCAGAAGCTCCGGATTGTAGTACATTCGATATCCATCCAGATTTCTTCTTCCCTGACGGAAATACCGATCTCTTATCTGTACAAAATATTTACTGGAATCCACATTGCAGAAATAATTATAGCCTGCACTTTTCAGATACTCGAATTTATCTCCGGAATAATCCTCCTGAACAGTCAGATCTGTTCCGAAAGCAAAAATGATAATGTCTGTACCTCCGATCAGCGGATCTACATTTTCCTGGAATTTTTTTGTATCAGTCTGCAGATGCTCCAGACTGATCTGACCTACATTCTGGTGTCCCCATGTATGGCTTGCAAACTCCCAGCCGTTTGCCTTCATGGCTTCTGCAACCTTTTTGGCGCCTTCCCGTTCTTTTTCCAGACTAAAATCCGGATGCGCCTCCAGCCACTCTACCTTATTGGCATCCAGATCATCCGGTCTGGTCTCGTAGCTGATATCTGTCCGGTATCCCAGAATCCCGTTATAGCCGGTAAGGGCAATGATCCCTCTGGCCCCTCTGTAGGAAAAATCCGGATGTTTCTCCACAAAACGGTCAATCAGCGGAACCATGTCATAATCTCCTACAGAAACAGTTCCGTCATCCTCCACATACTCATTTCGGATCTTTCCCTCTTCATCCACCACAAGCTTCGTAGCATATCCGTCTCCATCCATGTAGTGATAGTAGCAGACATCGTCCTGTGAAAGGACAAACGGAATCTTTCCGGGCGGCAGAAGGATCTCCCCCGGAGTTATATTTCCATTTTCATCTGCTTTTGCCATATCCTTGACACTGACCATCACATATCCCTTATCATACATGATCTGGGTGATCTTATTGAACTCATCAATGGTGGTCATTACCTGGTTGTAATCTCCCTCTTTATAATCACCGTCAAAAGACCTGGACGGATCCTTGATCAGCGTATGATAAAATATATGAGTCACTTCCTCCAGAGGCCATGCCTTACAGGAAGCCTTTGTTTCCTCAAATTCCTTTACCGCATCCTGAAATTCTGTATTCGACTCATATCCCTGATCGCCTTTCAGCAGCTGGATCGCTGCATCATAATCATACTGGGCAGCCTTCCGCTTTGCCTCCGCAAGAAGATCTGTCTGAGCAGAAACCGCCTTGCTTTCTTCGGCTTTTTTTCCTGCATCTTTATCCTTCTGCGTCTTCGCCTCTGTTTCAGAGGTTTTGGCAATGATAAACCTGGTGATCCCTCGGACAGAACCAGCCACCACAAATACAGAAACAACTGCCATTGCTCCCAGAACTGCCAGTTTCTTTCTCCGTTTTATCTTTTGTTTCATCAGTCTTTTTTCTTTACGTTTTTTCCGGAGTTCGTCAAAATACCGATCCCGTTCTTCTTCTGTCATAGCCTGAAGCTCTCTGTCCCCCATTTCTGCAGGTTTCTTTTTCTTCAATTCCCTTTTATCCCTGTCTCGCCTCTCCATAGTAACTCCTAACCATTATTTTTTTGTAATTTTTAATATACCCAATACAAAAGCCTTTATTCTTTTCAAAATATGTCGAATTGTGTTGTTTCGTTTATTATAGCTGTTTATATGTATGATTTCTACTGTTTTTACTGTAATATAAAATAATTTTCTATAAAAATTATCTAAATTCATTTTCCGGGTTTTTCCTCGAAACTGTTTGCCTTTTAGACAGATTAATGATAAAATATACTTCGCACAAATATTTTACATATTGAGGAGGGTATTTATGAATACATTTACCATCGTCATGCTGGTTATCCTGGTCGTCCTCATCGGCGTGCTGGTTGCTCTTTATTTTTTTGGAAAAAAGGCTCAGAAAAAACAGGAAGAACAGCAGGCGCAGATCGAAGCTGCAAAACAGACTGTTTCCATGCTGGTTATCGACAAAAAGAGGCTCCGTTTAAAGGAATCCGGTCTTCCGCAGATGGTTATTGATCAGACACCCAAGCTTATGCGCCGCACCAAATTGCCTATTGTAAAAGCAAAGATCGGTCCGAAGATTTCTATTTTGATAGCAGATGAAAAAATTTACGAACAGATTCCTGTAAAAAAAGAAGTCAAGGCGGACATCAGCGGTTTATACATTGTCGGTGTACGTGGAATCCGTGGTCATCTGGATACACCGCCGGCTAAGAAAAAGGGCTTTTTCAAAAGAATATTCAGTAAAAAAAATTAAAAAATGAGGCTGCTGTGTAATACAGCAGTCTCGTTTTTATTTTCTCTACAAAACAAAATCTCCCGAACCTGCAGACTGCGCCTGCACACAGAGGTAGCAGTCAGCCACATGCTCTTCATTCATATCCAGAGCGTAGTCTACTTTCATGTCAATGCTGTTTTCACTTTCCTTCAGCTCCATTCCTGTCGCCGCGATTCCCATCTGCAGAGTACCGAAGGGAGTGGTATAAAACGTCATGTTTTTCTTGCCCTGCTCAAATACCATATGGACATTTACAAGTCCCTGTTTCCTGACTTCCATAGCCTCCGGGGACATTTTTATGTAGTTGACAGTCGGCTCTGCTCCTTCATCCAGAAGTTCTTCGTATCTGAGATAATGGCTTCCGTTTCGGAAATAATATTCCCCGGGAACAACGATCTCTATGGGTTCCTGATCATCGCCCATATCCATCATCTGAAGCCCCCGTACATGTATCAGCACATTTTTGTTCATAAGTGTCTCCTAATATTTTTCGATATCGATTTTCTGTGTCATTTCCACATCATAAGGCAGGATCGATCCGGCAAAGGCCTTGAATTTCTCTGCAAGATCGCTGACATAAAAACGGTAAGGAAATTCCTCCTGACCCTTTCCTGTACTGCCAAGCGACTTCTCTTTCAGAAGATTTCCGAGGTCCAGTGCCGTTTCATAGGCGGGATTTACCAGCCTAACCTCATCTCCCATAAATTCCCGGAT
This sequence comes from uncultured Blautia sp., assembly GCA_900541985.1. Classification (GTDB taxonomy): domain Bacteria; phylum Bacillota; class Clostridia; order Lachnospirales; family Lachnospiraceae; genus Blautia_A. The sequence continues at coordinate 13,252 of UQLX01000021.1, forward strand.
AGCGGAACGAATCAAAGGATAATGCGTACAGCCCAGAATAAGGGTATCTACATTTTTGTCCTTAAACTCCTGAAGGTATCTGGCGATCACCTCTGCGGTTACCGGATCATGAAGCCACCCCTCCTCCACAAGAGGTACAAACAGAGGACAGGCCTTGCTGATCACAGTAATCTCCGGATCCAGTTTCTTCAGACAGGAAGCATGAATACCGCTGTCCACAGTCCCCACGGTTCCGATAACACCGACTCTCTTGTTCTTCGTTTCCCCGGCCGCAATCCTTGCTCCCGGCTCAATCACTCCAAGGATCGGGATGTCAAACTCATCCCTGACCTCCTCCAGAGCAAAAGCGCTGGCTGTATTACAGGCGATCACAATCGCCTTTACCTTCTGCTCCATGAGAAAATGAATGATCTGACGTGAATAACGGATGATGTTTTCTCTTGATTTTCCTCCATAGGGTACTCTGGCTGTATCTCCGAAATATACAATTTTTTCTGACGGAAGATTCCGCATGATCTCACGGGCAACCGTGAGTCCGCCCACGCCGGAATCAAATACACCGATCGGTGCATCTCTGTCTGGCTTCATATATGGTTCTCCATTTCTGAACTGATGCGTATTTCAATATTCCTGATCTGTATATCATATCACCAATCCAACACTTCCGCAAGCCAGAAGGATATCTTTGGGGAACCGTCCTCCTTCTCTTCCGCATAACAGAATTCCGGGTACAGAGTTCCCCACCAGGCAGCTGCCGGCGAAAACTCCGGTATTCTGATGCAGCCTGCCACAAGTGCTGCAGCTGCCATTGCCGCCAGCACTGAAACGGTCAGACGGTTCTTTCTGTCTTTCATCCATTCCATTGATCCATACCTCCTTACTAATCAGAGTATGGACATTTTTGCAGATATTATTCCAGGTATACCTGAAGCTTCTGATCCTCCAGATGGATCACCGGCAGCAGCGGAAGGGTTCTGTCCTTGTACCACTGGTGATAGACCTGTCGAAGTGTCACTCCCTTTTTCTGCTGATCCGGCAGACGATTTTCCAGAAGTCCGGTAAGGTACTCCCCTATGGAAGTACCTCCGCTGTCCCAGGCGATCACAGCCTCCGGATCCTCCGTGCGAAAAACATAAACGTTTTCTCCTACAAACGGATCCTGATCCAGGTAATCCAGGAATTCCTTCCATCTCCCGTTTTTCAGAAGAGCATCTCCTAGAAGGATCACCTGAATATGGCTCATATCCAGATATTTTTCCTGAGAGCGGTCATAGCTGTCCTCAATGGCATAAAAGTCTGTTCCTTTTATAGAAAGAACCTGATTCTTTTTTTGTTCCTCCGGTTTTTCCTGACCGGTAGCCTTTGGCAGATCCGGCATTCCATATATAAGAGAAAATCCTTCCGGAGCCGTATTTACTCCCAGAGCAAGAGGATACATTCTTTTTTCCGGTTCTATGGCGGCACAGCCTCCCAGAAGCAGTCCGGACAACAGAATCATACACCCTGCAGCTGCCGCTCTCTTCTGTCTTTTGCGGTTTCCACACAAAAGCATACAGCTCTGTATCAGAATCAATCCGGGGACAAATACATACCCCAGATATGTTCCAAAAACATCCTGTATCCCTTTGTTTTCCATTCGGAGCACTGCCGCCGCAAATACTGTGGCAGGAATCCAGAACCGTCCGCTTCCCATGCGGCATGCCGCCGTAATCTGATGACCGTAATGAAACAGACTGCCCGCGGCAAAAAGCAGACTATAAAGAAGAAATCCCATCCAAAGTACATCAAACCTTGCCAGCACATTTCCGGGAAGATCTGCTCCGGCAAGAAGAGGCAGCACCGGGTATGGTTCATTTTTCAGTCTCTGCCAGCCCAGAACAGACGGAAGAAGCAGAAGAATACCTGCCAGAAGACCTGTAAGCGTCAGGATTCCCAGTACCATCGGCTTTCCTACCGTACTTCTTTTTTCCACATCTTTCAGAATAAAGGGAAGTAGCGCTGTTCCGGAAAAACCGCAGACCGCTCCATAAAAGCTTCTTACAAAATCTTTTCCCTGAAGTCGGGAAGCGGCCGCCATTTCCCTCAGATATGGAATACGGATCTGTCCGATACAGAGGATCATCATCAGAAGGATTCCTCCCAGAAGCACACCTCCTGACACTTCTGCCATTCTCCCTCTTCTTTGCATCCCCTTATGGGTACCAAAGCTGCATACCAGAACTGCCAGGAAAATAATCACAATATCCGGGATTCCTGTCACAAGTACCGCGGGCACCAGTTCTCCCATCAGCGAAAGAAGATATCCACAGGAAAGGATCACATAGCTGAGGAAAAGAATCCCTGTAATTCTGCCTGCCACAGCCCCCATCGCTTTCACCGGATCCGAATAGCAGGATGTAAGCCTCCTGAGAAAAAAGCTGTACAGAATCAGAACGAGCGCCGCCGCTGCTGTTCCTGCGATTCCGTCTTTTCCTGACAGTCTCCCTTCTCCGGGCAGACACAGAAGCACCGGAGCCAGAAATCCAAGAATCATCTGACGGTACAGCTGTCTGTGAGAAATTTTGTTATTCTCTGCATAATTCATGGCTGCTTCCTCCTCTTCAGGCGTAGCTTCTGATCCCCGCGTGCATAAACAGGACGAAACCGGCGTTTCCGAAACGGCAGACGCAAAATCCCATCACCAGCCTCGCTTACCGGATCTTTTTTTACAAAAGGCAAAAGATACGGCATCCCAAAGCTCAGAAGTCCGGACAGGTGTGACACAGTAAAATAAATTCCCAGTACGATCCCAAAAATGCCCAGATATCCTCCCAGAAATAAAAACAGATATTTCAATAGACGGAATGCAGATGCAAATTCTTCACAGGGAATCACCATACCTCCCAGTGCAGTCAGCGCAACGATCATAACTACAATGGGACTTACCAGATTCGCGGTTACCGCCGCCTGACCTACGATCAGTCCTCCTACAATCCCTATGGCATTTCCCAGTGATCCCGGCACCCGGACTCCCGCCTCCCGTATCAGTTCAAAGGACAGCTCCAGAAATACCAGTTCTACCACACTGGAAAACGGAACACCCTCCCTGGCCTCCGCAAAGGAAAGAAGAAGATTTGTAGGAAGAATCTGAGTATGGAAACGGATCACCGACAGATACAGTCCCGGAAGAAGAACGGAGAGCAAAAGAGCCAGATATCTCAGAACTCTCAGAAAAGATGCCATCTCAAAGTGATGATACCAGTCTTCACTGCTTTCCATAAATCCGTTAAAAGAGCTTGGAAGGATCAGCGCATAAGGAGTATTATCACAGATTACCAGAATCTTCCCGTTAAGCAGTTCCTGTGCTGCCCGATCCGGACGCTCTGTTGTCTGATACTGAGGAAAAGGGGAGTACCAGTTTTCCTCAGTCAGCTGTTCCAGCATCCCGCTGTCCAGAATCCCGTCAATCTCAAATTCTTCCAGCCGATCCCTGATTTCCTCCAACAGCTCCTCCCGAACCAGATCTTCAATATAAAGAAGCTGGAGCATGGTATTTGACCGGACTCCTGTGCTCATCTCCACCACCTTCATCCGCGTATCCCTGATCCGTTTCCGTACAAGAGCAGAATTGATTTTTACCGAATCCGAAAAACCTTCTCTGGAACCACGGAGTACCTTTTCTGTTTCTGCTCCCGACACTCCCATACCGGGATAACCTTTGCTTGAGATTTTCATGGCTCTGTCATAACCATCCATAAAAAAGATGGCATTTCCTGCAAGGAGAGCGGCAAAGGCATCTTCCATATTGTCAAATTTCCGCACATCTGCAATTCCCAGACTGTTATTCTTCACAAAGTCCTGTATCTGTTCCGGTGAAATTTCCCAGAAATGATTGACCATTTTTCCGATAGCAGAATCATCCAGCATCATATTGGAAACAGCCACTTCAATATATACCATAAGACAGTCTATCTTTCGGCTGTCTCCCAGACGCATGGGCCGGATCAGGATATCTGCGCAGTTCTCACATCTTTTTCGTATATAAGCTTCATTTTCTTTCAGATTCAGGGAAATTTTTGTTTTTTCCATGGGGTCCTCCTGACAAAAAAAGAGAGATACCAGACGTATCCCTCTTAGAGTAACCATGTTTTTCAGTTTTATTTATGTTTGCCGTTTTTTTCCCGGAACTCCGTTTCTTCCCTGATGGAACGTACGATGGCCTCCCTCTGGTTTTCAATATGACGGAAGGAGATTTCCTGCGCTTTTTTTACATCTCGTTCCCGGATTGCCTCATAAATCTCTTCGTGCTCCTTCACCAGAAGATTCCGTGTCTCTTCGTCCTTCAGATACTCTACTCTGTAGCGGTAAATCTGTTCTCTCAGATTATTCAGAACCTGATTCAGCCGGCGGTTATCGGAGGATTGATAGATCACCTCATGAAATGCCACATCCGCTTCGGCAAGCTTCACCAGATTTCCCTCATCCATGGTCTTCTCAAAATGTCTGGCAGCATCCCACAACTGTGCAAGCTGCTCTTCTGTCATCCTGGTACAGGCTTTTTCTATGGAAAGATTTTCCAGTGCGATACGCACTTCAAGAACATCGTTCAGATCTTTTTCCGTAATATTGGCCACCTGTGCTCCTCTTCTCGGAATCATTACCACAAGACCTTCCAGTTCCAGCTTTCTCATAGCTTCGCGGACAGGCGTCCTGCTGACTCCCAGTCTCTCTGCCAGCGCAATCTCCATCAGTCTTTCTCCCGGCTTCAGTTCCCCCTTTAAAATCGCCTTCCGGAGAGTGTTAAATACCACATCTCTCAGAGGCAGGTATTCATTTATATCAACAGAAAAATCATTCATCTTGTGTATTTCCTCCTTCTTGCCTTTTCCGGATAACCTGTTACCTGTCTGGTTCAGGACGATTATATACCTTTGTTGCAAAAACTGTTTTTGCAAGGCTGGTTCTTTTCAGTGCTGAAGCTGCCGCATTCAGTTTTTCTCTGTCGTCAAAAATTCCAAATACTGTCGGGCCGCTTCCGCTCATCATTGCCTTCAGCGCGCCCCTTTCCTCCATGAAATCTATGATCTCACGGATTACCGGATATTTTCCAATGATTCCCGGTTCGAATACATTGACCATTCCTGAGGTCATTCCATAAAGATCCCCCGCCTCAATGCTGCGTATCATGCCGTCAATATCAGGTCGTTTCTCTATGGCGTCAAGATTCAGATTTTCATAAGCTGTTTTGGTGGAAACATTAATGCCCGGTTTCCCGATCAGTACATAAAATTCCGGTACAGGAGGAAGCGGTGTCAGCTTTTCACCGATTCCTTCCGCAAGGGCAGTTCCACGCATGATACAGTAAGGCACATCCGCCCCGATCCGTACAGCTCTTTCCATCAGTTCTTCCTGGCTTAAACCCAGATGGAACAGACGGTTCACTCCCACAAAGGCTGCTGCTGCATCCGAACTTCCTCCTGCCATTCCGGCTGCCACAGGAATGGATTTGGAAAGCCTCATGGAAAGACCTTCTTTTACCTGAAATTCATCCATCAGAAGCTCCGCTGCCCTGTAGACAAGATTTCTGCTGTCTGAAGGTACATAAGGCAGATTTGTGGAAAGAGTGATTCCCGGTGACTGTCTTTTACGGATCTCCAGCATGTCATACATTTTAATCGTCTGCATGATCATGCGGACCTCATGATACCCGTCCTCTCTTCTGCGGATCACATCAAGGCCAAGATTAATTTTTGCCATTGCTCTCAGGCGCATACGCTATCCCTCTATTCTTTCGTGTTTTATAAGTGTCTTCTGTACTTTGTATACATTATTTAAAATTATTTTAAATGATTTTTACATGAATTTCAATAGCTATTCCTCCACTTTTTTGACCAGAAGAAGCGGCTGTCCCGAAGAAATCTCTTCACTCTCCAGTTCATTCATCCTGCATATTTCTTCTGTTGTCGTATAGAATTTTTTTGCAATCTCCCACAGAGTATCTTCCGGCTTTGTCATATACACAGTAATTCCCGGAAGCGCTCTGACCTTTTCCATGTCAAGCGGCTGTTCTTCTACTCTGTCAATGATCAGTTCCCTGTGGCATCCGGCAACAAGAAGGTTCAGGCTGACGGTTCCCTTGATCTCAATTTCACTGCTGTCCACCATGGATGTAGAAAGCTGCTCCAGATCCGCATGGAGACAGCAGACACTTTCTTCGGTAATCCCCTGTGCCTCTACTACATGACGGAAAGGAAGAATCGTTTCTGCTGAATAAAACGGCATTTCGTCATTCCCTATAATATAAAGGATCTTCATGCAGACAATTCCCTCTGCCTGAAGTCCGTTTTCCACAATCTCAGTCTTATCCACCTTGACTTTTCCCCAGCTGTGACAGATTTGCAGGATTCTTCCCTGTGTTTCTTTCATCTCAAGCCTGTGGCTGATTCTGCATTTGGAAAAATTCCTTACCAGAAGGCTTTCCAGATTTTCAGTTTTGCCCTTTGGAATACAATGGCGAAACGGCGTATACACATCAAGGATTACCTCATGCTCTTCCTCCCGGTAAAGTTTCATATTAATTTCCAGTACCACATCTGCCAGAAGTACACGCTCTTCTCCGTCCGCATCCGGTTTTACCTCTACCGACTGGTTGAGCACGGAAGCCTCCATATCCGGAATCATGTCCGGAGTACAGCCCGCACACTCCACCTCTCCGGAAAAAGGCACGGAATATTCCAGCCACTGTATCGTACCGTCTTCATCATCTCCTGTATAAATCACAAAGACAAACAGCTCGCCTCTGGCTTTTATCCGGTTCTCCTCCGGTCGGAGATCCAGCCCCCGTACTTCTGTGGTATGCCACAAAAGTTCTGCTACATTTGGTTTATTTGCGGCTATCGTAATCTCTTCTTTTTTACGCAGTGTATCTTTTTTATGTACGGCAAGGCTCATAAGCCGCATGTTTTTTTTCCTGACAGAAACGGAAGAATCATCCACAGATACCGGAAGGCGGATTCCTGCCAGCTCATCCACTACTGCAAAAAAGGTAACTACCGCTTTGATATTCAGTTTTCTGGAATGAATCATATGGATACTCAGATCCTCAATCTCCCACTTCAGGCATATTTTATCTCCACCTGCAATCCCGTCCAGATTCAGAGTTTCTTCCATAGGAAGTCTGGCAGAAAGACACTTTACTTTTCCCTCCTCTTCTGCCACATAAAGCAGATCCACATCCAGATTTCCTTTTACAAAAGCGTGACCTTCATTCAGACGCACCTCTTCCACAGATACCTGCCCTTTGTTCTGAATCATTCTTCCTATATCCGGCTTTACATCCGGAACATTATAATCCGCATCAAAAGTCACCTGACTTGTGGCGCGGCTTTTTACCCTGAGCATCTGGATATCTTCTTTTTTTAATTCCATTTCCTTTCCCCCTGTTATTACTGAAACTGTACCGGTGCTGCCCGATACTCCATTTTTATTGCTATATACGGATAAGATGGTGTTCCTCCCTGCTCTTCCGGAGATGGTCCTTTCAGTTCCGTTTTAAAAAATATCGCTGTCGAAGAAGCAGAAACCTCCTTTACACAGATACTGTAACCACCGCTCAGCTGCCTTCCATACCCCCGGATCAGATACAGGTTCTCCCCGCTCTGATAAGTCAGCCGGAACTCCTCTGCTTTTTTTTCCTCTACCATTTTCCGTGCTTCCTCCGGAAGCTGTCCCGGTTCAACAAGTGTATACGAAAGAGGTTTCCTGTCCTCTTCCTCAATCCGTACCAGACGGCATCCGGCCAGATTTACCATAAACAGCATAAGCAAAAGAAGAGAGGCTGTTTTTTTCATCCTGTCCCCCTGATCCGCTCCTTGATAAGTATTCTATGTAATTGTCAAAAGATTTATTGCAAGTATTTTCTAAAATTTGTATAATGGTACTATTAACGCGGAAAATCCATCAGATCTGCGATATATGAAAGAGGTATGATTATGATCCGTTTTATACTTGTCGCCATCATAGTGATTGGCTTTCTGATCCTTTCCATTCCGGTTCTTATTATCGAATGGATCATCGGAAAATTTTCTCCCATGACAAAAGACATCAGTTCACTCCGGATAGTCCAGGGTGCCTTCAAATTTATCCTGTGGGTTGCCGGAACCAGGGTCACAGTCATTGGAGAAGAAAATGTTCCAAAAGACACTCCGGTTCTTTACATCGGAAATCACAGAAGCTATTTTGATATCCTTCTTACCTACAGCCGCTGCCCTATCCGTACCGGCTATATTGCAAAAAAAGAAATGGAAAAGATCCCGCTTCTGTCCAACTGGATGAAGTATCTCCACTGTCTGTTCCTTGACCGTAAGGACATCAAGCAGGGACTGAAGACCATCCTGACTGCCATTGACAAAATCAAATCCGGAATTTCCATCTGCATCTTTCCGGAAGGAACCAGAAACAAGGCACAGGATGAGACAGAACTTCTTCCCTTCCACGAAGGAAGCTTTAAGATTGCCAGCAAATCCGGCTGTCCCATTATTCCCATTGCCATGAATCATACCGCAGAAATCTTTGAGGCACATTTTCCAAAGATCAAACCCTGTCATGTAATAGTGGAATACTGTAAACCTGTTTATGTAAAAGAACTGGACAAAAACGATCAGAGACATCTTGGAGAATATACACAGAAGATCATTCTGGAAACCATAGAAAAAAACAAACATCTGGTATAATTTTCACATCAGGCAGGTAACAATCCATACTGACGCAATTATCCCTGCGGTTGAGGCAATCAACGCACCTGCAAGAGTATATCTTGTTTTTTGTATTCCCACAGAGCCAAAATAAACACTCATACAGTAAAACACGCTTTCTGTGGCGCTGAGCATTATCCCTGCCATTAACCCCACCGGAGAATCGGCTCCGGATTCTTTGAATATATCCAGAAGCAGCCCTGTTGCCGCGCTGGAAGAAAATAGTCTTACAAGTCCAAGAGGAACAATCTGCGGCGGGATTCCCGCCGCAGTTGTTATCTTTCCAAGTAACTTTCCCAGAAAATCCAGAAACCCCGACGCTCTTAGAACTCCCACTGCTGTCATTAATCCTACAAGGACCGGAACAAGTCCTCCTACCGTCTTTAAGCCTTCTTTTGCCCCCTCCAGGAAGTCACTGTATATATCTCTTTTTGCCAAAATCCCATAGCCTATCACGTAAAGCAAAAGAAAAGGTATCATAAACTGTGAAATATAGGAAAGAAACTTCATTTTTTCTCCCGTATTTCTGTTTATGATACCTTATGAAACAGATTTATGATTTATGTCTTTCTATCTTTTGGATCTCATCTACAGGGACATCCGTCATATCAGAGATTTCTTCATAGGTAAATTGTTTCTTTGCCAAAAGCTTCCTTACAAATTCTCTTTTTGCGAATTCACGCCCCTCTTCACGGCCTTCCTCTTTCAGATCTTCCAACGCTTTACACATATTGATCTCCTCCTCTTTTTCGTTGATCTTAAACTCACTGCCTGTTATAACCTTTATCACCTGACTGGCTTTCTGCTCTGCAGACAAAAATCGTGGATCTGGAGAAATAAGGTTGATTCTGTAATCCGGGATGTAAGGGAGAAGCGCCGGTTCCCTGATATCCATCATATCATGGATTCCTGCCGGACCATCCCATTTATCCGGTCCAAAATACAATACCAGGGTAATAACAGGAATCAGCCTGTCTTCTTTATAAAAACCTGAAAGAAATTCCCCGGAACTTATCTTTTGTAAAAAATTCTTCCCATGATTTTTCCTGCATTCATATGCCGCCTGTGCTCCCGGAAAATTTTATCTACCTGAGAGGCATACTCCATAGAATCATAGAGCATATTTTTTACCGGCATGGCATAATGGATCTCAGACTGATCCTCCACTCCCAGAAGGAGATACGCAGTATCCCTATCCTGCATGGCTGCCAGATACTTGAAGTTATCACGAAATCTCTGGATCGGATATATCTTACCATCTACTCCATAGGGAAGGGCAATCTCCGCAGTACCCAATGGATAGAGATCTTCCGGAGAGATTACCTGCTTTCCGTGATAGATAAAATAATTAAACGCATCTGCAAAAATCCTTGGATCGTTCATATAATCTTTTGTAATCGTATCTTTTTTACCCAATTTTATCACCACCTGCTAAGATTTTCAGCTGCTTCCATTCTTTCGATCGGGATTTTGTTTATGGAAGTTTATCTTAAGTAAATGGCAACATAAAAAGTTCTGACTTTATGGTAACATAATGTGCTATGCAAAACAATTAAATAACCATAAAGTTTTGCTTATTGTTATAATATTTTTATTCACTCCAGAGGACTTTCCAACAGGGAAACTCTTTTCTTCTCCGCATCCAGCTTTACCTGACAGCCAATAGGCAAAGTAAACATGGGGTGGGTATGACAGCAGTCAAATTCTGCCAGAATCGGAATTTCTGTTTCGCCCAGCACCTCCTGCAGAATCTCATACGGTTTTCTTCCTGTTCCATTATCATCAAATTTTTCATGTTTTCCCAGAATAATCCCGCTTACCCTGTCTAATACTCCTGCAAGCTTCAGCAATGAGAAGGACCGCTCAATGGTACAGGCATCTTTCAGGGAATCTTCTATAAATAAAATATCCCCTTTTTTTATCTCAGGCATATATTCTGTACCAAAAAATCCCTCCATGGTATTCAAATTTCCACCGATCAGTCTTCCCTGGCATACTCCCGGTTTTACGCATATCCAGTCATTTTTGTACTGTTCTTTTGAACGGTTCTGTTCATCCCATTTAATCACTTCATCCGTCCAGAACTCCGGCATCTGATAATCATAAGGACAGGTTATCTCACTCTTTATCATGGATTCAAAATACTTAAATGTCCAATCCACAAAAGGCGGTAATTCCCCGAAGGAAGAGGCTGCCGCAGGTCCATAGAATGTTACCAGACCTGTTTTTGCATAAACAGCAAGAAGCAAAGCCGTAGTATCAGAATACCCCATAATGATTTTCGGATGTTTTTTCAGATATTCATAATCAATATACGGAAGAATGGAATTTGTATTGTTCCCTCCGATAGAAGCCATCAAAATCTGAACCTTTTCGTTATATAAAAGCTGATTAAATTCCTGCGCCCGCTCCTGAATAGTTCCTGATCTGTAAGAATCCTGTTTTCTGTACAAACTCCCATTTACAATTTCATATCCTCCTCTTTTTCGTTGATCCCAAACTCGCTGCCTGTTATAACCTTTATCACCACCTGCTAATATTTTCAGCATAGCACAATAAAATAGGTAAAACAATGTGTTTCTGTAACGATATTATTATTGACACAGGGTATTCTCTCTGTTATCATAAAATTAACGATAAACATTAAATCTTATATGATATTCATAATATTTTATGTAAAGGAGGCACAAATATGGAAAACTCTGTTATCATCAAAATCAACAGACTGGGACATGCCGGTGTCATCATCATCCGCATACTGAAAGCATTTTTTATTTTCTTGCTTGCAGTATCGCTCATCGGACTTTTTACCTGGGGCTATATTCCCAAAGGTCATGTTACATTCAATTTCATTGACAAAATAATGGTTGAAACAGACTCCCGGCTGGAATCCATGAATCTTCTCAACGCGGAATTAGGAGATATCACCCTGAATCATTCTGAAGAAACTAAAAACGGCCGCATCTACTGGGGCGAGCATCAGGCGTACTCCCTGAATGATCCCGGAATGCTTATGTTGCTGCTGGTGATATGCTTTGCTGTTTGCTATGTGGTGCTGCACTACAGCGGAAAGCTGTGCAGAACTATCCGGTACTGCCGTTCTCCCTTTGACCCGGAAATCATCAACGGCCTGAAAAAACTGGAAATCGCCATGATTCCCTGGGCGCTGGTTTCTGTTTTTACTGACCTCTTCGGCACTGTATTTCTCATGAAAGGCAAACCGTCTTTTACCATAAACATAAATCAGCTGCTGCCCATACTTATCCTTTATGCCCTGCTTTTTATTTTCCAGTACGGCGCGCAGCTTCAGCAGGAATCGGATGAAACACTTTGACAAAAGGAGGATATGACATAATGGATAAAATTATTTTTTCAGAAAAACTCCCGGCACAGTCAAAAAACACTTCATTAACTGCCTGCCGGCATACTGCTGCTTTTCTGAAATGTATTCTGCTTATTTCCATTCTGGGAATCGTTTACTTAACGGCTGCTCCGCTTCTTGCAAAAGCAGGGATCCTTCCTTTCCGCTATGAATACGCAGACAACTGCCATCGCTTTTTTACCTGGTCTGATATCTGGTACACGGAATTTACTTTACCCTCTGATCAATTTGGACAGATCATAAATCCTCTGAACGGATACCTGATCCTGGGAATTCTGAAAAGCATATTGATTCTTTTACCTTTTATATTTGTTTTATTTTTCGTAAAACGTATTTTAGACAGAACTCTGAATGGGCACTCACCTTTTATCCGTGAAACAGAAAAAGACCTTCGTAAAATTTCCCTGATTCTGATTGTCGTGGCTCTGTTTAAAAACACACTATATTACGGACTGCTTGAAAAATTTCTTTATCACTCTCTGTCCTTCCGTTTTCCGGACATCAGTTTTGAAATTCTGGCAATGGGAATCCTTTCCCTGGTTCTTTCGGAAATTTTTCGATACGGTATTGGGCTTCAGGATGAAGCTGATATGACTATATAAGGAGAGACACAAATGGCAATTATTTTAAGACTTGACCGGGTTATGGCAGACCGGAAAATTTCTCTGAATGAGCTGGCAGAAAGAGTTGGCATCTCCAATGTGAATCTTTCCAACCTGAAAACAGGAAAGGTTCGGGCAATCCGTTTTTCTACCCTTAATGCTATCTGCAGAGAGCTTGACTGTCAGCCCGGAGATATTCTGGAATATGCTCCGGATGAAAGTCCCTGAATCTTTTAAGCTGCTGCTCCGTATCTTTTTCTGTTTTTTATCAGCACGATCACCGCAAACACAGTCACAATCCCTTCCGTCACCGGATAGGACAGCCATACGCCCCACATTTCAAACACAGCGGACATGATAAAAGCTGCCGGGATGATTACAAACAATCCTCTGAGAAGAGAAATAATCTGTGCCGGAAGCGCCTGTTCTGTAGAGGTAAAAAACATGGCAGACACAATATTAAATCCTACAAACGGCGCTGCCAGGAAATACAGTCTCAGTCCCTCTTCTGCGATCTTCTGAAGCTGAAGGTCATTTTCACTGTTAAATACCGCCGTAATCGGAGATGCAAGGAAAAAGACCATTCCATAGATCACCGCTGCCGTCCCCAACAGGGTTACTATGGCATAGCGCAGGATCTGTCTGGTACTTTCTGCGTCTCCTTTTCCATAAGAGCGGCTTGCGATCGGCTGCATCCCCTGTGCGATTCCCGTAAATATAGACGTCACCACCAATGAAATATTCGTTACTACGCCATAGGCTGCAACTCCCAGATTTCCTCTGATCCCAAGGATAATAAAGTTAAAAACAATAATCACGATCCCGGACGCCAGTTCTGAGATCAGGGATGGGATTCCCAGTGAAAATGTCGTTCCCGTAAGCCTCAGATCCGGTTTTTCCGGATAAAAATGGAAATTATTTTTTCTGGCGATCCAGTGTCTGGAAAGCACTCCAATACTGATCACAGGGGACAGCCCTGTTGCAAAGGCAGCTCCAAACATCCCTATTCCCATAGGAAAAATAAAAATATAATCCAGAATGATATTGGAAAAACTTCCGGTCAGCATCGCCGTCATGGCAAGTCCCAGCAGTACAAAGATCAGAGCAAAAATCCCAACCAGATACACAGTATTTGTAAATATCCTGCTTCCCTCTTTTTCCATTTTCTGCCCACGAAAAATAGAATATTTTGTGGTGCCGCCCATTCCCAGCATCATTCCGCAGCCATGCATAAAGCTATAAGCGGGAATGGCAATATTTAAAGCTGCCAGTCCGTCCGAGCCCAGTCCTTTGGCTATAAAAAAAGTATCTGCCAGTATGTAGCAGGACAGACCGACCATCCCCAGAACATTGAGACTGGTATACCTCATAAATTCTCCCAGACATGATGTTTTTTTCATAAGACCTCCTTTATCTCCTGACGATTCACCAGGAAAATTTGTACAGAATTTACTACTTTCCTGGCGAAAAATAAAAACGCCAGCATTTTCGCTTTCTAAGACCTACGGCGAAAAAACTGACGTCTTTTTCCTCTTACCCGGTGGCAGAGGGATCGTTTCTTTTATTTTATTCGGGTCGTATGATATCACATTTCCAGGCTTCCAGTCAAGTACCGTATTTTTAACAGTAGTTTTCTGATGCAGGAAATGATAAGATATAGATATAAAAACAGAAAAGGAGTTAGATTATGGATTTTACAAAAGCCGCTCATGCTTTTCAGGAATATCTGAAAGACTACGATCAGAATAATGATAAAGTTAAATTAAAAATCGTCCACACTTATGGCGTCGTCCGTCAGGCAGAAGAAATAAGCCGCAGAAAGAAGCTCTGCCCGGAGGATATCGAACTGGCAAAAATTATTGCTCTTCTCCATGATATCGGCCGTTTTGAGCAGCTGAAACGATTTGACAGCTTTGAACCAGCCACTATGGATCATGCTGCCTATGGTGTGGAAATCCTTTTTCAGGAAGGCATGATCCGACGTTTTCTTACCGAAGATCAGTGGGATGATATCATTCGCACTGCCATTGCAAAACACAGTGATTTTATCCTGGAGAATGTAGCGGATCCCCGCGCACTGCTCCATGCAAAGCTGATCCGCGACGCAGACAAGCTGGATAACTTCCGGGTTAAGCTGGAAGACGATTTTATGACCTTTATGGGAATCACAGAAGAAGAAACCGGAGCTCTGAAAATCTCTCCCGTGATCTACGAAACAGTTTTCAGAAACAGTACGATCCTGTCCTCTGACCGTACCACAAAAATGGATTACTGGGTATCCTATATTGTTCATATCTTTGACCTTAATTTCCGGGAAAGTATGGACATTGTTGCAGAAAACAACTACATAGAACGTCTGATCCGGAGAGTTCCTTATTCCGATCCGGATACCGCCCGGAAAATGCAGACGATACAGAAACATACGGAAAAGTATGTCAGGGAATTTCAGGAAACACCCCTTCTGTGATCCATAATCTTACAAAATATTACTGCCACTGCTGTACTTACCGCTGTCGCCAGTATGGCAGGCCCTACGATAGCCGTCGGATCCACGCTTCCATATCTGGCGCGGTAAGCAATAATATTCACAGGGATCAGCTGCAGAGAAGAAACATTAATGATAAGAAAGGTACACATCTCCCGGCTGGCGGTATGAGAATCCTGTATTTGTACGCTTTTTCCCTGTGGCGGCGTTTCGTTCCTCCTTTTCTCTTCCAGCGCCGACAGTTCTCTCATGGCGCAAAGTCCGGCGCTGGTACTCGCCCAGGAGATTCCGAATAAATTTGATAGAAAATTCAGAGAAATATAATGGCAGGCAGGAGAATCCGGATTCAGACGTGGAAACAGAAACTTCAGTATCGGGCGCATTTTCCCTGCCAGCTGTGAAACCAGCCCGGTATTTTCCGCAATCTTCATGATCCCGGTCCACATAGCGGTGATCCCCGCCATGGCGATACAGAGACTGACTGCCTCCTCTGCCGAAGAAACTACCGCTTCTGTTACCGCCTGAAAATTTCCTGTAAATCCACCGTATAAAATTCCGATCAGAAGCATACCGCCCCATAAATATGTCATTTCTGCCGCCTGTTCTGTATGTTCTCCATATCTTATGCACAGCTGCTTTTCTCTATTCCTGTTCTCTGAGCATGTCTGATTTCCATATCTCTGCACGGACAATTGTTTCAGAACTTATTTTCACTCCATCGTCATATTATGCATACTTTAAAGAAAAACATTTCATTTTACGAGGTTTTTATGGAAATAAAAGGAATTGATCTCAGCTCCTACAACCCTGTTACCAGCTATTCCGCAATTGCAGATTCCGGGATCAAAGCTGCCATTTTGCGTATCTCTCAGTCTCAGAACAGAATTGATCCTTCTTTTGAAAAAAATTATAAAGGTCTGCGCTATTACGGCATAAGAGTCGGCGTCTACAAATACAGCTATGCCCTGAACGAAGCCCAGGCCCGGGAAGAGGCGGAAAAAGTCCTGGAGATCCTGAACAAACGTCCTCTTGATTTCCCCGTTTTTTATGATCTGGAGTGGTCCCGGCAGCGCGCTCTGGGTTCTGCCGCTATCACCAGAATCGTAAAAGCCTTCCGCCGCGTTATACTCGACGGCGGGTATCTTTTTGGCATCTACTGCAATACTGACTGGTATTATCATGTGCTGGATACAAAAAGCCTTCCCTACGACTACTGGCTGGCAGCTTATCCCTATAACGACCGGGGAACTCTGGTAGAATCTCTACGCCCGCCTGCAGGTATAGGATGGCAGTACAGCTCCAAAGGGCGGGTTCCCGGAATTTCCGGAAACGTAGATCTCGACGTATTTCATAAAACATATCCGGTGCGGCCAGCCTCCAGTGGATCTTCCTGTCCGGAACATGACGATCCGAAGCCTTCAGATTATTTTCTTTATACTATCCAGTCCGGAGATACCCTGACCTCCATCGCCAGAAGGTACAACACCACCGTGCAGAAACTGACAGAGCTGAACCATATCTCTGACCCGGATCTTATCTACGCAGGAACCACCCTGAAGATCCCCCGGGAAACGCTGACATCATAAATATTTTTAAATAACATCAAAAAACAGGAACTGACATCAATCGAAACGACAATCAGTTCCTGTTTTTTATTATGTTGATCTACCGTATGTCCCAAACACTGCGAAGGCGGATTTCTTCTGGTTTTCCTCGAAGGACCTCCACACTCTTGGCATATACAGGGGAAGAAACCGTAATATAATTTCCATCTATCTGACAGGTAAGCTGTGGATCCTCATATCGGAAATACTTAGGATAGGAAAAAATCACCGTTCCGGCCGAGATCCTGTTTCCATTTTCCCAGGCTTCATGGCTCACATATTGGGTAAATACATCCAGCTCCGGAAGTTCCACTTTAGGAAGCCAGCAGCTTTCCAGCGCCGGGACAGAAATCTCTTCCTGCTCTTCTCCTTTTTCCTTTTCTAAAAGATATAAATGTTTTACTTGTTTAAACATGTTACCTAGAATATACCTTGTCTAAACATGTTTGCCAATACTTTTTTAAAAAAAATGGACTGCATTTCTGCAATCCATTTCATTATTTTATACGTGTCAGCGTTTTCTTGTTGCCGTATCCTGAAAACAGAAATAGTCCGGCCGGTGTCTGGACTGTGTATATTCAAACATCACTCCATCTGCATTATATGTCTGGCTGCTGATCACAGCCAGAAAATCATAATCCTTCAGATCCAGATATTTTTCATCTATCTCCGTAGCATGCTCTGCAGTCATTTTTCTCTTACTGGTAATAATCTGCATACCTATGGTATTTTCTATATAATCATATACTGACTGCTCACATATCTCCGGTGTCAGACCCGGAACTGCCGATTTCAGAAACATATTTACATCCAAAATCAACGGTTTTCCATCCAGATAACGAACCCTCTGCACATAATACAGTTCACTGCCTTCAGGAAATCCCGCTTTTGTACAGATTCTCTTATCGCTGAGAATCTCAGCAAACCGGACTACCCGGGTCTCTGACTGCTTCTGATTTCTTATGGCAGATTCTTTGAAAGACTCAATTCCTCCAATGGTAAAATTCGTCTGTTCTACCGGCTGATAGATCACACGGACTCCTTTTCCATGAAGGGACTGCACATAGCCCTCTTCTACCAGATCTCCCACAGCTCTCCGTATGGTGTTTCTGGAACATCCATATATCTGAACCATTGTATTTTCTGAAGGCAGAAGACTTTGGTACTCATATTCCTGTGTTTCGATTCTTCTTTTTAAATCTTTATAAATACTTTCAAATTTCGATCTGGGCATAATCTTATTTTGTCTCGATCATAACCTTATCCAGATGCCAGATATCGTCTACATATTCCTGGATTGTTCTGTCTGATGTGAACTTACCGCTGCATGCAGTGTTCATCATTGCCATACGAGCCCAGCGTTTTTCGTCGCGGTATGCTTCCTCTACACGTTTCTGTGCTGCCGCATAGGAACGGAAGTCAGCCAGGATAAAGTATCTGTCTGCACGGTCTGTATTCTTCGTTGTAAGAAGGGAATCATACAGGTCGCGGAACAGTTCTGTATCATGAGAGAAGGTTCCGTTGATCAGTTCCATAAGAACCTGACGGATCTCGCCGTCTGTGTTGTAGATCACATTTGGATCATAACCGCCATTGTTCTCATAATTGATGACTTCATCAGAGCTGAGACCGAAGATAAATGCGTTCTCCTCTCCAACCTCCTCAACGATCTCCACGTTTGCGCCGTCCATAGTTCCCAGAGTAGGTGCGCCGTTCAGCATGAACTTCATGTTACCTGTACCGGAAGCCTCTTTACTTGCTGTGGAAATCTGCTCGGAAACATCTGCAGCGGCAAAGATCATCTCTGCATTGGATACACGATAGTTCTCAATAAATACAACTTTCAGCTTGTTGTTGATGGACTTGTCGTTATTTACCACATCTGCAACTGAGTTGATCAGTTTGATGATCTTCTTGGCTGTATGATAACCTGCAGAAGCCTTTGCACCGAAGATAAAGGTTCTCGGGTAGAAATCCATCTCCGGATGAAGCTTGATCTGGTCATACAGATAAATCACATGAAGGATATTCAGAAGCTGACGTTTGTACTCGTGAAGTCTCTTAACCTGAACATCGAAGATGGAACGCGGATCTACCTCAACACCGTTATGCTCCAGAATATATTTTGCAAGGCGAACCTTGTTCTGGTATTTGATATTCATGAACTCCTGCTGTGCCTTTTCGTCATCCACATAAAGTTTCAGCTTGCTGATCTGGGAAAGATCTGTGATCCATTCCGGTCCGATATGATCGGTTACCCAGTTTGCAAGAAGCTGGTTTCCGTGAAGCAGGAAACGTCTCTGTGTGATACCGTTTGTCTTGTTGTTGAATTTTTCCGGCATCATCTCATAAAAGTCTCTCAGCTCCTGGTTTTTCAGAATCTCTGTGTGAAGTCTTGCAACACCGTTTACAGAGAAGCCTGCAACGATTGCAAGGTGAGCCATTTTTACCTGACCATCATAGATGATCGCCATCTTTTTGATCTTCTCATAGTTACCCGGATATTTAGCCTGGATATCAAGGATGAATCTTCTGTTGATCTCCTCGATGATCTGGTATACACGGGGAAGAAGTCTGGAGAACAGCTCGATCGGCCATTTTTCCAGTGCCTCGGACATAATAGTATGGTTTGTATAAGCAACACACTTGGTTGTGATCTCCCATGCCTCATCCCAGCCAAGACCTTCTTCGTCCATAAGGATACGCATAAGCTCTGCAACTGCTACAGTCGGATGAGTATCGTTCATCTGGAAGACAACCTTCTCATAAAGCTTGCGGATATCATCATGGTCTTTTTTGTATTTTTCAATTGCTGCCTGAAGACTGGCAGAAACAAAGAAATACTGCTGTTTCAGACGAAGCTCTTTACCTGCCATATGGTTATCGTTCGGATAAAGTACCTCTACGATATTGCGGGCAAGGTTTTCCTGCTCTACCGCCTTCTTGTAGTCACCCTTATCAAAGGAATCAAGTCCGAAATCAACGATCGGCTCTGCATCCCAGATACGAAGAGTGTTTACGATCTTGTTGTTATATCCAAGGATCGGCATATCAAACGGAACCGCTTTTACTGCCTGGTATCCTTCATGGATGAATTTATTTGTGCCGGTAGCCTGATCGTACTCTACACGTACATATCCGCCGAAGTGTACTTCCTTTGCATATTCCGGACGACGCAGTTCAAAAGGATATCCGTTTTTCAGCCAGTTATCCGGTACCTCATACTGGAAACCATCCTTGATCTGCTGTTTGAACATACCATAGCGGTAACGGATACCACAGCCGTATGCACAGTAGTTCAGGGTTGCCAGAGAATCCAGGAAGCATGCTGCCAGACGTCCCAGACCGCCGTTTCCAAGAGCCGGATCCGGCTCCTGGTCTTCGATCACGTTCAGGTCAAGTCCCAGCTCATCAAGAGCTTCCTTTACCTCGTTATATGCAGTAAGGTTCAGAAGGTTGTTTCCAAGGGCACGTCCCATAAGGAACTCCATGGACATATAATAAACAATCTTCGGATCCTTTTCGTGATATGCATTCTGTGACTCCAGCCAGTCATCAATGATCACGTCCTTTACTGTATAGCTGACTGCCTGGAAGATCTGCTCCTGTGTTGCCTCCTCGAGTGTCTTGCGGTACAAAAACTTTACGTTTTCTTTCACGCTTTCTTTAAACGCCTCTTTTTTAAACTGCTTGTTAATCATTTCCTCTTTCCTCCTACTTTCTGGTTACTCCGAGAACAACATTCTCTTTATTGATATTCCATTCTTTTACATAACCATCGGTTTCATTGAGGGTGATCTCCTCTGCCAGCACTTCTGACATGATCTCCCCTTTATGTTTTTCCATGATATCCATGATATACTTGTTATCCTTTGCATAAACATGGATCTTATCCATAACCTCAAAACCAGCCTCTTTTCGCATGGTCTGGATCTTACTGATGATCTCGCGGACAAAGCCCTCCTCGATCAGCTCCGGTGTCAGGTTTGTATCCAGAACTACGGAAGTATCTCCGTCTGTCTCTGTTACATAGCCTTCTGTCTGGGCAGTCTCGATCAGGAGATCCTCCTCAGCCAGTTCTACTTTATTTCCATTGATATCCAGAGTAAGAAGTCCTGTTTCCTTCAGTTCCTTCATAGCCGCTGTACCATTCAGCTCTGTAAGGGCTGTACGGATACCGCCCAGAAGCTTGCCATACTTCGGCCCCACCGTACGGAGCTGCGGTTTAAAGCTGTAGGAAATAAAGGATTCTACATCTTTTGCAAATTTAACCTCTTTTACATTCAGCTCGTCTGCAATAATGTCTGTGTAGAACTGATCCATTTCTTTCTCAGATTTTACATACATTGTGCCAATAGGCTGACGGTTCTTGATATTGGCCGTATTTCTTGCCGCACGTCCAAGAACAACCACCTTCAGAAGAGCTTCCATGTCCTCTTCCAGTTCTTTGTTGATCCATTCTGTTTTTACTTCAGGGAAGTCGCAGAGATGGATACTTTCCGGTGTGTTCTTATCTACGCTTCTTACCAGGTTCTGGTACATGTCCTCTGTCATAAACGGAATCATAGGCGCTGCAGCCTTGGAGATTGTCACAAGGGCTGTATAAAGAGTCATATAGGCATTGATCTTATCCTGCTCCATTCCCTTTGCCCAGAAACGCTCGCGGCTTCTTCTTACATACCAGTTACTCATTTCATCTACAAATTCCTGAAGAGCTCTTGCACTTTCCGGGATCTTGTAGTTTGCCAGATTCTCATCTACTGCTTTTACCACAGAGTTCAGCTTGCTGAGAAGCCATTTGTCCATAACCGGAAGCTGATCGTAATCCAGTGTATATTTCGTCGGATCAAATTCATCAATATTCGCATAAAGCACAAAGAATGCATAAGTATTCCAAAGTGTGCTCATAAATTTACGCTGTCCCTCTACAACTGCCTTGCCGTGGAAACGGTTCGGAAGCCATGGAGCGCTGTTGATATAGAAATACCAGCGGATCGCGTCTGCGCCGTACTTTTCAAGAGCGTCAAAAGGATCTACTGCGTTTCCTTTGGACTTACTCATCTTCTGTCCGTTCTCATCCTGTACATGGCCAAGAACGATAACATTTCTGTACGGAGCCTTGTTAAACAGCAGAGTGGATTCTGCCAGAAGAGAATAGAACCATCCTCTTGTCTGGTCAACTGCCTCGGAAATAAAATCTGCCGGGAACTGCTGTTCAAACAGATCCTGATTTTCAAATGGATAGTGATGCTGTGCAAAAGGCATGGCTCCTGAGTCAAACCAGCAGTCAATTACCTCCGGTACACGGTGCATGGTTCCGCCGCACTCCGGACACTTCATAGTGATCTCATCAATGTAAGGACGGTGAAGCTCTACGGTCTTCGCCTTCTCATCACCACTCATCTCATAAAGCTCCTGACGGCTTCCGATGGAGTGCATATGTCCACATTCACACTGCCAGATATTCAGTGGTGTGCCCCAGTAACGGTTTCTGGAAATACCCCAGTCCTGAACGTTTTCCAGCCAGTCTCCGAAACGGCCTTTTCCGATGCTTTCCGGAATCCAGTTGATGGTATTGTTGTTGCGGATCAGATCGTCCTTTACTGCTGTCATTTTGATGAACCAGGACTCCCGTGCATAGTAGATCAGCGGTGTGTCGCAGCGCCAGCAGTGCGGATAGTCGTGCTCAAACTTCGGAGCGTCAAACAGCTTGCCTTCTTTGTCAAGGTCAACAAGTACAAGCGGATCTGCCTTCTTTACAAATACTCCTGCATATGGAGTTTCTTTTGCCATATTTCCCTGTCCGTCTACAAACTGTACAAACGGAAGGTTGTAATCGCGGCCCACACGGTTATCGTCCTCACCAAATGCCGGAGCAATGTGAACGATACCGGTACCGTCGCTCATGGTAACATAGCTGTCGCATACTACATAATGCGCTTTTTTCTTCTGCTTTGCAGCTGCTTCTCTGGTACATTCCCAGAGAGGCTTATACTCTTTGTATTCCAGATCGGTTCCTTTATAGGTTTCCAGAACCTCGTAAGCCTTTTCATCCTCTTTGGCAAGCTTGCCAAGAACCTTGTCCAGAAGAGCCTCTGCCATATAATAGGTGTATCCGTCAGCTGCCTTTACCTTACAGTAAGTCTCATCCGGATTTACACAGAGTGCCAGGTTGGAAGGAAGTGTCCATGGTGTGGTTGTCCATGCCAGGAAATAAGCATCCTCTCCTACAACCTTAAAACGAACGATCGCAGAACGTTCCTTGACTGTCTTATAGCCCTGGGAAACCTCCTGTGCAGAAAGCGGGGTTCCGCAGCGCGGGCAGTAAGGCACGATCTTAAATCCTTTATAAAGAAGATCTTTATTCCAGATTTCTTTAAGAGCCCACCACTCAGACTCAATATAGTTGTCATCATAGGTTACATAAGGATGATCCATGTCTGCCCAGAAACCAACGGTAGAGGAAAAATCCTCCCACATTCCTTTGTATTTCCAGACACTTTTCTTACACTGCTGGATAAACGGTTCCATACCGTAAGCCTCGATCTGCTCCTTGCCGTCAAGTCCAAGCTTCTTCTCAACCTCAAGCTCTACCGGAAGTCCGTGAGTGTCCCAGCCTGCCTTACGCGGAACCATGTTTCCTTTCATCGTACGGTATCTGGGGATCATATCCTTGATAACACGGGTCAGTACATGGCCGATGTGAGGCTTGCCGTTAGCGGTAGGCGGTCCATCATAAAAGGTATAGGTTTCTCCTTCCTTACGGCTGTCCATACTTTTTTCAAAAATATGGTTTTCTTTCCAGAACTGCTCGACCTTTTTTTCACGGTCAGCAAAGTTCAGGTTCGTATCTACTTTCTGATACACGATAAATTCCTCCTGTCTTATAGCTGGTAGTATATGAATAATAAAAAAACTCCCGTCCTGTAAAAGGACGAGAGTATACTTCACTTCGCACCACCTCATACACTGTACAGGCAAAGTCCTGCCGATACATGTCCCCTTTAACGGCGGGAAACCGTCCGACCCTATTCCCTGTCAGTTTCAGGCTGGAAACTCCGGAGTGATATTCAGCCGTTTCTACTTGCGCCGGGCTTCCACCTTCCCCCGGTTCTCTGAAGCGTTCGATCTCTTCTCAGTCAGTCTGTAATGTCTGCGGCTTACTGTCTCCATCACAGTTTTTGCGTGATTGTATATGCAGACTATATTATAAAATGAATAGATTCCTTCTGTCAAGCCTTTTTCAGGAATCACTTCTGGAAAATCCATTCCTCATCAAACTGCTTGAGGTAAACAGCACCTTATCCAGAACCTCTGTTGTCTTCTCTTGTGTAAAATCAGAAATCTCCTGATTGGCGGCCTCAAAAAACGCTTTCTCATTTTCCGGCTTTTTCTCCATAAATTCCCGGTCAAATTTATTGACCAGCGCATATACCTTACGGTCTACCGCTGCCTGATACCGTTCAATATTGGACTGGTTCTCATAATAATGAGCGTCCGCCAGGGCTCCGATAATCCGGTTTACCCAGTAGAAGCTTTCTGTCGTTGGCTTTACATATGCCTTTGAAAGATATTCCGGCATCTTATCCACATGAGGATAAACAGGAATCATGACATTAAATACATTGGATCCCACAGCCAGCCACTGAAGAACCTTCAAAGGCTCCGGCACATAAGGTCTGATCTGCACCAGACCCAGAGCGTTATTTCTGTTTACGCCAATTGCCCGGTATATACCAGCCTCTTTATTTTTCTTTCCGTATACATCATACGGTGTTCCCTGATAATGATTAGAGAGAACCCATTTCACGTCTTCTACGGTAATCTTTTTTTCCGGAACAAGAGACCATGGAAGGTCATCATCTTCCGGACCATATTCTGCATCCGGACCGTCCCAGGTATAAGTACGGGGATTAAAATAACGAAGCATAGCCCAGGCACGGGGTGTATTGTAAACATGGTCAGAATCGTCATGAGAGCCAAAGGCATCCCGGGGATTAAACTTCTCTTCCGGATCCATGCGAAGATCCAGATGATTTTCTTCTATCAGCTTTCTTAAAGTTCCGGAACACATATGGTTTCTTTCTTCCCCGTAAGCATCCTCCAGATCAAAACTGTCAATTCCAAGCTGGTTTGGCATTACCACATATTCATTATCCGGTACTCTTTTTGCGATCCAGTTATGACCTCCGATGGTTTCCAGCCACCAGATCTCATTCTCATCCTGAAAAGCAATTCCATTTATCTCATAGGTTCCGTAAGTTTCCAGAAGGTTTCCCAGTCTCTGTACACCTTCTCTTGCCGAAGAAATATAGGGAAGGACAATCGTTACCAGATCCTCCTCTCCGATTCCGCCTTTGATCTCAGGCTGATCTCCCTGCGCTTTTCTGTAAACCACAAGAGGATCTCCTCCTGCCACTCTTGCATTGGTAGTTAAGGTTTCTGTTGCAGTCATAGACACATTTTTTTCATTGACGCCGTAAGCGCCCCAGATTCCTTCCACTGTATCGCTGTTTGGAAGGTATGTATACTGCACAGGAGCTTCCGGAAGAGGAATCTCTACATGGGAAAGAACAGATTTATAAAGTCTGGGCTGATCTTCCGGCTTCATGACTTCCAGTCTCTTGGCACAAAACTCTCCGGAAGGAGAATCTTCGTTTCTCGCAACAATCGTTGAGCCGTCATAAGAGGCTTTTTTTCCGATTAAAATTGTTGTGCATGGCATAAGTATTTCCTCCTTGGTAAAACATGTAATTACATAAAACTACTATACCAGACAGTTTTTCTTATTTCAATCTGTTCAGAACCCCATTAGTTGAAAATGATATCTGGGTTTCCGTTCAGTGCTTCGCAGATAGCCGTAAAAGCATTCATTCCATGCTTGCGGGCTGATCCGATGTATCTCATGATTGTAAGATATTCCTGTGCGCCTTCTTCGCTTCGGAAGCATCCTGAGACTTTGGTTTTTACTTTTACCATTCTCAGATCGCGTTCCGCCTGGTTGTTATCGAATGGCACACAGAGATTCTTTATAAATAGGCAGACTGATTCCTTGTAATTATCCAGTCTGCAGATCA
>UQLX01000022.1 GCA_900541985.1 uncultured Blautia sp.
TCTTTTTTATCCCGGGGGGAGGAGGGTGGGGATGCTGCGGACGAGCCGCTGCCGGACGGGGAAATGCCTGAAGAGGATATGGATGCTGTGGACGGGGGTATGATAGAAGACGACCTGGAGAGCAGCATATCGGAAACGGATATGGGAATGGAGGAAGATACGATTCCATATGAGGAAGCGGATATGGACGTTCCGGGAGAGGATTTTTCAGCCGGCGACATTGAAATGATGAATGAGAATCCGGAAGCTGCGCTGCCGGAAGATGAGGTTCTGGTTCCGGCTCAGAGTGACATGGAGGGAGCAGAATGATTCTTGAGTTAAAGGGAATTTATAAGGATTATCAGCAGGGGAAAATGACCGTTCCTGTTTTAAAGGATGTGAACTTTTCCATGGAAGAAGGGGAATATGTTGCGATCATGGGACCCTCCGGTTCCGGAAAAACCACGCTTATGAATATTATAGGATGCCTAGATCAGGCTACCAGTGGTGATTTTGTACTGGATGGACAGGACATCCGTTCCTGCTCCGAAAACATGATGTCTGATATCCGCCTGACAAAAATCGGATTTGTATTTCAGAGCTTTCATCTTCTGCCCAGACAGTCTGCACTTGCCAATGTGGAAATGCCTCTGAATTATGCAAAGGTTCCCAAAAAAGAACGAAAAGAAAGAGCACTGAAAGCCCTGGATCGAGTAGGGCTTTCTGACCGTGTGGACTTTCGGCCAAATCAGCTTTCCGGAGGCCAGATGCAGAGGGTTGCCATTGCCAGGGCAATCGTAAATAATCCGAAGCTTCTTCTGGCAGATGAGCCTACAGGAGCTCTGGACAGTAAATCAGGCACACAGGTCATGGAGCTTTTTCAGAAGCTTAATGACGAGGGTGTTACAGTGCTGATGATTACCCATGACCCGGATATTGCAGCACATGCCAAGCGTGTGGTGACCATCCGTGACGGCGTGCTTCAGGAAAAGAGGTGAGACCATGAAGACAGGCAAAAAGATAATCATCGGTGTGCTTGTGGCGGCGCTGACGGCAGGAGGTACGGCAGGAGCAGCTGTTTATTTTAAAAAGAATAATCAGGATACTGTAGGAGTGGTCAGTGTGGACAGTCTGGCTTCTGATTATTATATGGATGATACGATTCTGGATGGAAATATTGTTACGAATGTTACACAGAACATAGTGGTAGATAAGGATATGATTATTCAGGATCTGTTTGTACAAAAGGGTGACCCGGTACAAAAAGGTGACAAGCTGATGTCCTTTGACATGACTCTGGTCCAGATGGAGCTGAATATTGCAAAGTTGAAAAAGCAGAAGCAGGAAAAAGATCTGGAAAAGGCTGTAAACAGACTGAACAGCCTGAAGAATGGAGGCCCGATCGAGGAAGACGAATCTTCTCTTCCGGATTCAATCGGAGATTCAAACAGCGGCAGCGACCAGATAGATTCGGACGAGGAACTGGCATCTGCTTACGGTAATGTAAAGGGAATATATCTGGCAGCTGTTATGAAACCAATACTTGCAGTGGCAGAACTGTTTGGAGACGATGCAGGCTCGGTTGTGATTCCCGAACAGGATGAAAATACAGATGCAGCCGGAAATGAACAGCAGGGAGAAACAGAAAATCCGGAAATGCCGGAGGGATCCGACGGAGATGTGACAGTAGATTTCGGAGACGGAGAAGAAATAACACCTACTCCACCGGCAGAGCCATCTGTTACCCCGCCTGTAACGGAAACTCCGGAAGAAGAATTTTCGGATGATGTGTCAGATGATATAGAAATCATAGACCCGGAACCGAATCCAAATGAAAATGATATCACCGACGGAACCCCTGCTTTTTACCAGAAACTGGACGGAGACACAGAGCCATTTGAAGGAAGCGGAACAGAAGAGGATCCCTATATTTTTCTTTGCAGCTCGGCAAAAGGAACGGTGATCGCGACAGGTTCATTTCTGAATAAGATGGCAGGTTTTAAGCCTGATGGCACGAAGGAGCCGGGTGTGAACGGTTACTGGTATCAGCTGGAATTTCATCAGAATGATACCATTACAAATTTTGCAGACAGAATGGAATCCTGTACCGGATATTATCTGATCGACGGCAGTCTTCTGGAAAAGATGGTAGATGAAACAGCAGAAATGGAGTACACACTGGAAGGGGCAACAAGGCCGGAGACAGAAGATTCCATACCACCGGACGGCGGATGGGATCCGGATGGAGGTGTGGATGCACCCTCTATTTCCAGAGAAGAAGCGATCAAGCTCCAGGAAACCAAGGTGGAAGGTCTGAGACTGGATATCAGAGAAAGCGAGATCAATATCAACAAGCTGGAAAAAAAGGTGAAGAACGAAGTGATATACAGCAAGCTGGACGGTACGGTAGCCGAAGTGGGAGATCCCCTGACCGGAGTATCGGAAGGTGATGCGTTTATGACAGTAAAAAGCAAAGAAGGCTATTATGTAAAAGGAACTGTCAGTGAGCTTCTTCTGGATCAGATGCAGGAAGGCACTAAGCTGCAGTGCTCCGGTTCAGGAGGTACTTTTGAGGCCGAGGTAGTGGATGTATCTGATTATCCGGTATCCTCCAGCAGCTTTATGGGAAGTGGAAATCCAAATGTTTCCTATTATACTTACAGCGCAACGATTTCCGATAAAACAGTACAGGTATCAGAGGATGACTGGATCAGCATCACGCTGCAGGAAAAAACACAGAATTCAAATGTGATTGTTTTGGATAAGGCATTTGTGCGCACAGAAAATGGAAAATATTATGTGTATAAAGATGACAATGGAGTTCTGAAAAAACAGCTGCTGACCATTGGAGGTAATGTAAACGGAGGAAACTCCGTCCTGATTAAGAGCGGTATCACCCGCGAAGACAGGATTGCTTTTCCTTATGGAAAAACAGTTAAAGAGGGTGTAAAGACAAAACAGAGCACTCTTGAAGAACTGTATGGATACTAGAAAGGTGGGAGTTTATGCTTGAAAATATAAGAATATCCATTCAGGGAATCTGGTCGCATAAAATGCGCTCCTTTCTTACCATGCTGGGTATCATCATTGGAATTGCTTCGATCATTGCCATTGTGTCTACGATCAAAGGAACCAGTGAGCAGATCAAAGAGGATCTGATCGGAGCAGGAAACAACACCGTGACTATCAGTCTTTATGATGGAGACAGCGGTTACGACCCCATGTTTGGGATGAGCAACAGTGGGAATCCGCCTCTTCTTTCTAATGAGCAGAAAGAGGATGTTATGGATATTGAACATGTGGAGAACGCTACATTTTTTTATACCAATACATACAGCAGCGTATATTATCAGAACACAACTCTGCAGGGCGGTACGGTTTACGGAATCGATCAGAATTATCTGGATACCTGCGGATATATGATCCAGGAAGGCAGGGGATTTATCCAGAAGGATTATGATAATCTGAACAAGGTGGCACTGATCGACAACAATGCGGCAGAAAACCTGTTTTCCGGGGAAAACCCGCTGGGTAAGACCATAGAAATCGGTGACGATCCCTTTGTGGTGGTAGGCATCGTTCAGCAGGGAGACAGCTATCAGCCGAATATCAACAGCCTGAATGAATACTATGAATATTATCAGACTGTGATCGGTACAGTGCTGATACCGAACAGGTGCTGGCCTATTGCCTTTCAGTTTGATGAACCGGAAAATATAGTGATCAAAGCAGACTCCACGGATAATATGAGCTCTGCGGGAAACAGTGCTGCCAAGATCCTGAATCAGGGAATCAGCGAGGATTCCAAATTCAAATATAAAGCAGACGACGTAATGGAACGTGTGAAAAATCTGCAGAATCTCAGCGAGAGCACCAACCAGCAGTTGTTGTGGATCGCCAGCATTTCCCTTCTTGTAGGAGGTATCGGCGTTATGAACATCATGCTGGTGTCGGTAACTGAGAGAACCAGCGAGATCGGACTGAAAAAAGCCATAGGCGCCAGAAAAAAGGTGATCCTGTATCAGTTCCTTACAGAAGCCTCCATGCTGACCAGCATCGGGGGAATCATCGGAGTGGTTTTGGGAATTATTTTATCCAGGGTGGTATCCAGGGTTTCCGGTGCGCCTACAGCGATCAGTGTGCCGGCGATTATCGGCTCTGTGCTGTTTTCAACAATGATCGGTGTGATCTTCGGATTGCTTCCTTCGGTGAAAGCAGCCAACCTGAATCCTATCGATGCACTGAGGAGCGAATAAAAAACGGCATGGAAAAATCCCATTCAGTTTTTTGACAGGGGAAGCTTCAGGACAAAAGTAGCTCCTCCGCCGGGGGCATCCAGAACACTCAGACTGCCATGATGGAGAAGCGCGATCTCTTTTGCAATACAAAGGCCGAGACCGAAATGCTGCTTGTCATTTCGGGAGGTATCTGAGCGGTAAAAACGCTGAAAAACAGAATCCTTTTCGGAATCGGGAATACCGGGACCGTTGTCAGAAACAGAGATGGCAATGGCTCCCGGTTCTTTTTTTGCCTGAAGACGGATAAGCCCTCCTTCCGGTACATAGCTTAGTGCATTGTCGATCAGGATGGTCAGAATCTGATTGATTTTTTCCGGATCGCAGATGCAGAGAGGAAGTGGATCCTCCGGGAGATCGATCTGTAATTTTTTGCCGCTTTCACGGGCTGGCTGCTGATACTTTTCAAAGGCTTCCAGAAGAAGCGTATCCACCTCGCAGGGTACCGTATTCAGCACCCAGGTGTGATTGTCTGATCTGGAAAGAGAAAGCATATCCTGGATCAGTCGGGCCATACGCTGACATTCCTCAAGACTGATGGAGATAAAACGGTCTGCCTGTTCCTTTGATGCATGTGGAACGGCAGACAGACTGCTCTGGATCACTGCCAGAGGCGAACGCAGTTCATGGGATGCCGCGGCAATAAAGGAATTCTGCTCCTTCCGGCTTTTTTCCAGAGGCTGGATCATTTTTCTGGTAAAAAGCCAGGAAAATACAGAAAGGGCAAAAATTGCAGTCAGAACAGCACAGAGAAAAAGAAGACGCATTCTCAGGATCTGAGAGGCCTGCTCCTTTTGGGAATAAAGAAAAACAGCATGAAGAGAGCCCTGTTTTTTGGGAATACGGGCAGTACAGGCATAGTAGCCGGGAATCTGGAACATGGCCACCTTGGAAAGCGTCTGGGCACTGCCGGAGGAAGTCAGATCCAGTCCGTGGTTTTCCTTTGATTCTTTTTTTGCCAGAGAGAATGTATCCTGAAGGTCGGATTTTTCATGAAGCCGGTCAAAAAACAGAGGATGCTCTCCATCAAGAATCTGCATCTGAATATGATAATTATTCTGTGCCTGCTGCATCCAGCGGTGGGACAATACGTTCTGGCTTTCCAGATAGGAAATACAGGAATAGGCATTATTGGTGAATATGGTACAATGGTTCTGACGTATATTTCTTTCGGTGATCAGAAGACAGGCAGCTGCCATAAGAGACAGTATGATTCCTGTGATAAGGGTGGAAAAAAGAGTCATATGTATGTGAAGTCTGCGAAACATAAAATCCCCCTTTATGGAAAGTTTATAATGGTATCATATCATAATTTTCTGGAAAGAGCCTCTAAAAATCATAATAAGAAATAGAAAGTGTTTAGAGAATGCTTTGTTAACATGACAATATTGAAGAGTATAATACCAGGAAAAGGCTATGATATGAAAAAATGGAAGCGGACAGTTGTCAGGCAAGGCAGAAGATGTGGACATGGTTGATGACCTTACGTCTTTGAAAGATATGGTGAAAAAGCATAAAGCTGATTTTTCTTCTGACTTTTTTTCGGCTTATAAGGCACGTGTTCCCCAGATTTTTCTTACCAGTCTTTTTGAACTTTCTTCTCCTTCCTGGATGAAAAAAAAACGGAGGGGTGGATGAAGAGAAGGTCAGGGAATTTCTGGAACTGACATATGAGATCTGCCATGCAGATAAGGAATATGAAGGATATACGGAAGATACCTCCGATTCAGAGGAAAAGGAGACACGGTGGTATGAAAAAAACAGGAGACAGGAGGCTTCTCCGGCTTTGGATCTGCTTTTGATGAGGGCGGAAAAACAGCTTTTTTCTTACGGATATCTGTTTTCTCTTGATCATGTTTTCCTTATGAATACAGTGGAAACAGAAAAACCGGAATTTACCCACAGGCTTTTTAACGGACAGGAGAAAAACTGCTTCGCCCCGGAACTTATTCTGGGGATCAGCGCGGCTGCCCGGGAAAAAGAAGCGGCGCAGATGTTTGTGGAATTTTTATTTAGTGAAGAACAGCAGAAAAATGGAAAAGAAGCAGGCTTTCCTGTAAGAAAATCCATTTATGAAAGCGATGAATACTGGGAATTGGGACGAGAGGGCAGCTTTGAAGGCGCAAGTCCAGCAACCTATAATGGTGAAATGACGGAGATCATCGACGTGCTTCATTCCTCTGACAGCCAGTTAAAGGAAATAAGAGAGCTTGGCAAAACTCTTACAACGCCTGTAGAGAGAAACAGAGTTCTTCTTGATGCAGTAAAAAAAGCCGGAGTACGATATTTGAAAAATGAAACAGATTTGGATCAGGCAGTGAGGGAAACCATATCTCAGGTGAACTTATATTTAGCAGAATAAATTTCTTAGAGGTTCTTTTGAGAATGGGCTGTTATCCTGTGAGAAAATAAAAATAGATGGAGGAAATGTAATTATGACCAGATATCGCATATGGAAACGGAGGACGGCGCTTACAGCTGCCATGGTTCTTGCCCTGACGCCGGGACTTGCCGGATGCGGAAACACGGAAAAGGCAGATCATACAAAAAAAGAAAAAACAGACACAAAGGATACACAAAAAGAAGAAAAAACAATGGGCCGCTATCTGGAGGAGGATGTAGTTCTTCCGGAGGACTGCGGAGATATTGCAGACATGACTCTTCTGGAGGATGAAACCCTGAGGATTTGCTTTTATAAAGGCAATGAGGGCGTTTTCTATGCAGATTCTTCTGACGGAGGGAAAACCTGGAAGGAAGCGGTGGATCTTTCGGAGGCGGTGCAGGTAGACACATCGAAATACGGTCTTTCTTACCCGAAGCTGGGAGCAAATGGTGGGATTTTTGTATCTGCCTATGACGCTTCGGGAGAATCGGAGGAGCATAAGTATTATTATCTGGCTCCGGATGGCAGTGTGCAGGAGCCGGATCTTTCTCAGGCGCTTGCAAGCGCCTATGTTTCGGAAGCACGTTTTACAGATAAAGGAAATCTTATCATCAATGATTTTTCAACTGCCCTTGTAGAGATCAATCCTCTTGACGGGAGTGTTGTGAGAAAATACGAGGAAGGAAGCGTTGTTTCCTGTTTTGCCTCTATAGGTAATTATCTGGTGGCAGTTACCAATTCCACAGTTCATTATTATGATCTGGAAACAGGGGAGCCTCTGGAGGATGCGGCAGCGCTGACAGAGCAGATCACGGAAGACAAAAGTAATCTTGAGCTTACCAGTACGTCCTCTTACCCTCTTGTATTTTCAAAAGGCGATGAGGAGGACAGCCTTTTTTATACAGAGGACGGAGGAGTTTTCCGTTTCTCCTTTGAGGGAAGTGTTGTGGAAGAGGTGATCGATGGAAACCTGAACAGCCTTTCTTCTCCGGATATTTCTCTTGTGGCAATGAACCGGGATCAGGACGGAAACTTTTATGTGGCAGTTCAGGATGGCGCCGCAGATATGGGCCATATGGGAAGGATTTTAAAGTATACCTATTCCCCGGATACACCGGCAGAGCCGGATATAGGGCTGACGGTATATTCCCTTTTGGACAATTCCTATATTCGTCAGGCGGCGGCTGTTTTTCAGAAGAAATATCCGGATATTTATCTGAATCTGGAAGTGGGAATGACAGGAGAAGACGGAATGACAACTACAGACGCCCTGAAAACACTGAATACAGAAATTATGGCAGGAAACGGACCGGATGTTATGATTCTGGACGGCATTCCAGAGGATACTTATATAGAAAAGGGAATGCTTGCAGATATCAGCAGTATTCTGGATAAGGCGGAAGAGACAGACGGAATTCTGGATAATATCAGAGAACCTTACAGAGAGGAAGACGGAAGCCAGTATGTGATGCCGCTGAAATTCAGTATTCCCCTGATTCAGGGAAACAAAGAAGATGTGGAAAAAGCCGGGGATATTGTCTCCATGGCGGATATGCTGGAAAGCTATCAGAATGAATATACAGAAATGAAGATGCCACTCTCGTTGATGGGAGCAGGACCGGAAGGCTTTCTAAGAGCCTTTGCCGATGTAAATGCTCCTGCATGGCAGAAGGAAGACGGCTCTCTGGATGAAGCGGCAGTGCAGGAATACCTGGAGCAGGCAGGCCGGATCTATACTACAGGAAAAGAAAGTATGGATTATATCAAAGAAATGGCAGGCGAGTATGTTTACAGCATCAGTGAACTGTCGATTTTGAGTAATGTCAGTGCTTCTGTGATGTCTCTGCTGGGGGGATATGTGAAGATGGCTGCAGGCAGACTGGCTTCTCCGGAAGAACTTGCAAATATGTACAGTCTGGAGCAGAAAATGGGAGCTATCACCCATAGCTTATGGAACGGACAGGCACAGAACTGCTTTGTTCCGGTTCAGACAGTGGGAATCAGTGCCAAAGCAGAACAGAAGGATGCAGCAGAAAAACTGGTGGGATTCCTGTTTACAAAGGAAGGCCAGGAAATTGGAAGCGACAGCGGATTTCCTGTAAATGAAACCGTGTATGACAGCGAAGACTACTGGGCGGCAGGAGACGAACAGGGACGTTTGGGGATTTCGGGATCCGGAAATATCTCTACAGGCGAATACGTGGAACTGGAGGTCGTCCAGGCGGACGAAGAGACCACAAAGGAAATTCAGGAGCTTGGAAAATCACTTACCACACCATCCAGGGGAAATGAGGTCATCCTGAACGCTATAGCCGAAAACGGAACCAGATATTTAAACGGAGAGATCAGCCTTGAGGAGGCGGCAAAGGGAGCTGTTCAGCAGGTAAATCTTTATCTGGCAGAGTAAACAAAAAAAGGAATCGCAGACAAAAGTGCGATTCCTTTTTTGCAGCAGGATTTACTGAAAAACCTCAAGCTGATATCCGACTCCCCGGACGGTTCGGATCTGCAGTGTGCTTTCTACAGCTTTGAGCCTGCGCCGGAGAAAGTGAATGTAGTTATCCAGGTTTCCTTCTTCCACATCTGCTTCCAGTCCCCATACACGGGAAAGCAAAAGCTGTCTGGGGAGGGTCTGACCGGGATTCCGAAGGAATACCTCCATAAGCTCTCCCTCCCGGCTGGACAGGGTACATGTTTTTTCATGGCTGGACAGAGTTCTTGTCTCCGGGACAAAAGCCACATCGCCCAGAGAAACAGATCTGGAAGACGACTGATAAACCGCCGGACGCCGCAGCAGGCACCGGATCCTTGCCAGCAGTTCCTCAAACGCAAAGGGTTTGACCATATAATCATCTGCGCCTCCGTTCAGTCCTGCCAGCCGGTCATTAAGTTCACCAAGAGCGGTAAGCATCAGCACCGGAGTTTTAATCTGACGGGAGCGTGCCTCTTTTAATATTTCTATTCCATTCATATGAGGAAGCATACGATCCAGGATCACCAGATCAAAGGGCGATTCCTGCATATAATAAAGCCCTTCTTCTCCGTCGTGACAGACAGTTACGGAAAAGTTCTCCTGCTCCAATCGAAAGGAGACTGCTGTACATAATTCTCTGTCATCTTCGATCATTAAAATATTCATAACGGGTACCTCTTTTTCGGTTTTTTGTTTTTATGGCTTATTTTAGATGAGGTATCTGTAAAATTTCTCTAAAAAAGATCTAATAGCATTTCTGGCAGGCTTCATATCCGGCGGCTTCTGCATCTGCCTGAGACATCTGTCTTGCCTTATTCGGATTCATCCGGCCGCAGTTGGGGATGCTGTGGTATTTTTCTCCGGTTGCAGAGATCCATACACTTGCAGAGGAGGTCTGGGAAACTGTGTCAGTTTCCGGAAGAGAGGGAGCTTCTGCCTGTGGGGAACCGATCTGGGAAGCGGCAGTATCCGGCTGGCTGTCATTACCGGAGGAATAATCATTGCAGGGCTCTGTATTCCAGGAAATCGTACTGCCGTCAGATACCCCTATGATGGTTCCTTGTTTATCTGTACGGAAAACCGGGATTTCCATATCAGAAAGGCGTCCCATTGTCTCCGCAGAGGGGTGACCGTACTGATTTCCGGCACCGCAGCTTATGACTGCCCAGGAGGGAGTGGAAGCAGAGAGAAAGTCCCAGGTTGTGGAGCTGGCAGAGCCATGATGTCCCAGACAGAGTACATCACAGTCCAGATTCATGCCGGTGCTGATCATGTCCTGTTCACTGCTTTCTTCGGCATCACCTGTAAAAATAAAACTGTTGTCTCCATTTGTAAGTTTAATGGAAACAGAGTTCCGGTTGCTGTCATTGGGGTCGATACCGTCAGGCGCGATCACTGTAAAGCTTCCGCTTCCAAAGGAAAAGGTGTCTCCTACAGAAGGATACTGGATAATAATGGCATTGGCAGTGGCAGTATTCATAAATTCATTGAAGAGATCTGAGGTATGTACATAGTCGGATCCAAGGGCAGTGCTTACTTCAAACTCCCGGAGACATTCAACCAGTCCGCCCAGATGATCCTCATCATAGTGTGAGGAAATCAGGTAGTCAATAGTCTGAACCTCCTGCTGTTTCAGATAGGCGGTCACCTGATCGGCATGTGCGCGGTCACCGCCGTCATAAAGCAGATTCTGCCCCTGGGACTGAACCAGAATAGAAAGTCCCTGTCCTACGTCAATAAAATGAACAGCCATAAGCTGAGAACCTTCTGCAGCAGCTGCATTTGTTGTCAGAGACAGAAGAAGCAGAAGGGATAAAAAAAGAGAAGTTATTTTTTTACGGATTTTCATAATCGTACCTCCAACATTTTTATACAAATTATACACTATTTTTCTGTATTTCGCATGATCTTAGAGATTTTTTTTAGACTGGACTGATACACTTATCTTAAAATAACGGGAGAGTGTAAATTGTGGTGATACATAAAATAATGAAGAAAAGAGAATATAAAGGTTTGCTGTTTCTACTTCCCAGCTTTCTGGGCGTGGGACTGTTCTGGATAATCCCTTACGGAGATGTGATACGCAGATCCTTTTTCAGCGCGGTCAGCGGAGAATTTACCGGACTGAAAAATTACCGGACAGTTTTTGAAAATCAGGCATTCCGTCTGGCAGCAGGCAACACACTGAAATTTTTCTTTATCTGTATTCCTTTGCTGGTGGGGCTGTCTCTTCTGATCGCAGTGCTGCTTACCAGAAGGAAAAAAAGTATGCATATCCTGAAAAGTATGTTCCTTCTTCCTATGGCGATTCCGGTGGCGTCCGTGGTCCTTTTGTGGAAAGTTCTTTTTCACAGTCAGGGAATTCTGAATCATCTTCTGGAACTTTTGTCTGTCCATGGACCGGATTGGATGAACACCGATGCTTCTTTTTTTGTACTGGTAGTCAGTTATCTCTGGAGAAATCTGGGATATGATATCGTTTTATGGGTGGCAGGTCTTGGCGCGATACCTGCGGCTCTCTATGAAGCTGCCAGAGTAGACGGAGCAGGAGAGTGGAAGTGCTTTATTAAGATTACTGTGCCGAATCTTCTGCCCTCTCTTTTTACCATTGTGGTGCTGTCTTTGCTGAACGGATTTAAGGTGTTCCGGGAAGCCTGGCTGGTGGCAGGAGA
The DNA here is from genome assembly GCA_900541985.1 of uncultured Blautia sp. Lineage (GTDB taxonomy): Bacteria > Bacillota > Clostridia > Lachnospirales > Lachnospiraceae > Blautia_A. The sequence continues at coordinate 11,803 of UQLX01000022.1, forward strand.
TTATCCCCAGGAAAGAATGTATCTTCTGCAGCATCTTTTTAATAACTGGTACCGGGATCTGTCCCTGGACAAAATGGCAGCGGCGGCTGTAGTGACAGGAAGCGTGATCCTTGTGCTGATCCTGATCCTCCAAAAAGCCTGGGAAGGGGGAGAGGGCATATGATGAAAAAAATTCTGACAGTGCTGGTGTTTTTTATGGCAGCGGCAGCTGTGTTTCCGGTGTTGTTTCTGGTATGTGGATCCTTGATGGGAAATACGGAGCTGTCTCAGATTCTTCTTCCTGTTCTGGGAGACGGAGAGGGCTTTGCCTCATGGAAGCTGATACCTCTGTATCCGACGTTTTCTCACTATGTGGAATTATTATTGGATTCGCCGGAATTTTTTGTTATGTTCTGGAATTCTGTAAAGATTACAGCTCTGACACTGACCGGGCAGATGCTTGTGGGAACGCCTGCGGCCTGGGGCTTTGCCAGATATCGTTTTCCGGGAAAAAAGCTTCTGTTTACCATGTATATCGCTTTGATGATGATGCCTTTTCAGGTAATGATGCTCAGTAATTATCTGGTACTGGATCAGACTGGGCTTCTGGATACGCTGACAGGAATCGTCCTGCCTGCTGTTTTTTCCACCTTTCCGGTATTTCTGATGTATCGGTTTTTTCAGGGACTTCCGGAAGCGGTGATAGATTCCGCAAGGATCGACGGGGCAGGAGAATGGAAGATTTTTTTCAGTATCGGGATTCCTCTTGGGTCCCCGGGGATGATCTCAGCGCTGGTTTTGGGCTTTCTGGAATACTGGAATCTTATCGAACAGCCGATGGCATTTTTGAAAACAAAAGAAAAATGGCCTCTTTCCCTGTACCTTCCCAACATTGGTACAGAACAGGCGGGCAGGGCATTTGCAGCTTCTGTGCTGGCGCTGCTTCCGGCTGTACTGGTATTTCTGGCAGGTCAGGATTATCTGGAACAGGGAATTGTCTCAACAGCAGTGAAGGAGTAGGAGAAATGAAACGAAAAAAAATACTGAAATGGTTTGGAATATTTTTTGCAGCAATGCTGGTCTTTACCCTTCTGTCAAGAGCCGCGGATTCTGTCAGTGTGGCAAAGATTCATGCATCCGCCCCTCAGAATCAGATCATCAGTCACATTGTTTCCGGAACCGGAAAAATAGAGGGAACCAGAGAGTGTGCGGTTTTTGTTCCGGAAGGCCTGAAGATCGCACAGGTTTATGTGAAACCGGGAGAGGCGATAAAAAGAGAGCAGGCGATCCTGATGATTCTGGAAAGCAGTATTCAGGAAAGTATACAGAAAAAACAGGATGAAATCCAGGAACTTTCCCTGAAGATCAGCGATATCCAGAGTCAGAAAGAGATCAATGATCAGAAAAAACAAAATGAAACAAAAAGAGCCCAGGAGGATCTGGATGCCGCGGTGGACAATGGAAACATCAATATTTCCAATGCTCAGAACGAAGTGAATATTGCTCAGCAGAGATTAAATGAATACAGAGCCAGACGGGCGGCGGAGGAAGCTGCCCGGCAGCAGGAACAGCAAAATGGAGAACCGGATTTCGGGGATGGCACAGACGGACAGGGAAATGACCTTACAGACGGCACACAGGGAAATTCCGAGGCGGACAGACAGCAGGAGCAGGCTCTGATGGATGATGTACGGGCAAAAACGGAAGCTCTGAATCAGGTGATCATGAATCGTAACCAGGAAGTAAAGGAAGCAGACCGTGCAAAACAGGATGCAGCGATCCCTCAGGTTCAGGACAGTACAGAGGAAACGCTTCAGACACAGCTGGAGAGGCGTAAAGAGGAGCTGAGAGAGTTGAATACGCTTCTGGACAATAAAGGCGAGGTGTTTTCTCCTTCAGAAGGAGTAATGAAAACTGTTTCTGCCCAGACAGGAGGACAGACGTCTCAGGAGGCTGCGGCAGTGGTATATGAGCTTACCGGAGAACTGAGTATGACGGGACGGATCACCAGAGAAGATATGGAATATGTCTCTGTGGGAGTCCGGGTGAACCTGGAGGGCGTCAGTAAGACAGTTGTAGAAAATGCGGTGGTGCAGGCAGTCCGGGAGGATGAAGCAGAGCCGGGAAACTTTGTTATGACTGTGGCTGTGCCGGAAAGCGGATTATCCGTAGGGGAAAGCGTGGAATTTACAGTGGAGCAGTCTGATGGACCCTATAGCTGCTGTGTACCTCTTACAGCTCTGTACGGACAGGAAGGTCAGGAGTATGTATTTGTTGTGGACACCGTGGATTCGATTCTGGGGGAGGTGCAGGTGGCAAGAAAGGTTTCGGTACAGGTAAAAGAAAAAAATCAGACCACGGCGGCCCTTGCAGAGGGAACTCTCTCCGGCAGTCAGAAAGTGATCACAGAGGCAAACAGAGAAATACAGGATGGCAGCCGTGTAAGGCTGCAGCAGTCATGAGCGGGAAAGGAAGGACGTTTCCGAAAGACTGGTGGAAACGTCTGCTGTCGGGATGCTTTGCGCTGATTTTTTACGGAGCAGCTGTATTTTATTGTTGTCAGATTCAGCCGGAGCCTTCCGTGCCCGTATTTTTATCTGATTTTTTTCCTGATGGAAATCAGGCAGAGGATATCCTGAAAATCATGGAAAAAACAGAACAGGATATGGGAATCTGTTTTTTCCGGGAAGGAGGAATGGAAACTCTGAAAGAATCGGATTATGGAAAAAGCACGGTGGTAATGACTGGGGAAATAATCGGCGATGCGTCTCTTTATGACCGGAGACTGGCAGGACTTCTTTTTCAGGACAGAGAGGGCTGTGTTCTTGACAGTGTCTCTGCAGTGAAACTGTTTGGAACAGAGGATGCGGAAGGAAGACGGCTAAGCCTTCGGGAAAAGGAATATCAGGTGAGAAAGGTGATTCCGTGGAAGCAGAGGATGCTTCTGACATATCCGGAATATTCGACAGACAGGTATAACAGAGTATTTGTAAGAAGAGGAAATTCTGAAATGGGAAAGACACCGGAACAGTTCCTTATGAGCTGCGGACTTTCAGGAACAGTTGTCGAAGGGGAGTTTTTAAGAGGAGCAGCCATGACGGTATTGCTGTTTTTTCCGGCTGGAATATTATGGCTTCTGTGGAAAAATGCCCGGAAGGAGCAAAAAAAATATTCTTTCAGGCAGGCGGATTTCTGGATCTGGACAGGTGCATTGCTTCTGCTCGTTGGAACAGGGGGGATGATCCTGTGGAATACCATACGGATTCCGGGAGACTGGATTCCTTCCAGATGGTCGGATTTTACCTTCTGGTCTGAGCGGTTTTTTTCTGCTGCAGAAAATATCCAGCGGTTTTTGATGCTTTCAAAAACAGTGTTACAGTCAGAAAATACTGTTTTTTGTATAAAATCCCTGTTTTTTTCTCTTGGGGCTTTTTTCTTTTTATTGTGATACGGCAGAAAATGTGTTACACTGTACACAGCATGTATTTTTCAGGAGAAAAGAAAAAGGAGAATGCAGTATGAGTAAAATTGCAATTGTCACAGACAGCAACAGCGGTATTACGCAGGATGAGGGACGCAGTTTTGGAGTTTTTGTCCTGCCCATGCCCTTTTATATTAATGAAGTGATGTATCTGGAAGGGATCACTCTTTCTCAGGAAGAGTTTTATGAGCGTCTGCAGAAGGATGAAACGATTTCCACCTCACAGCCCAGTCCGGGAGAGGTATGCGGAATGTGGGACAACCTTCTGAAAGAGTATGATGAGATCGTTCATATTCCCATGTCCAGCGGTCTGAGCGCTTCCTGTGAAACTGCCATGGGGCTTGCCAGAGATTACGACGGAAAGGTACAGGTAGTTGATAACCAGAGGATTTCCGTAACGCAGAGACAGTCTGTTCTGGATGCGCTTGCATTGGTAAAGGCAGGAAAAAATGCCGCAGAGATCCGTGAGATCCTGGAAGCGGAAAAAATGGAATCCAGCATTTACATTACTTTAGAGACTTTGAAATATCTGAAAAAAGGCGGCAGGATCACTCCTGCGGCAGCAGCTATCGGTACAGTTCTGAACCTGAAGCCGGTACTTCAGATCCAGGGAGATAAGCTGGATGCTTATTCTAAGGTAAGAGGTAAGAAACAGGCCAAACGTGTCATGCTTAAAGCCATGAAGGAAGATATGGATACCCGCTTTGCAGAATATGTGAAAAAGGGAGAAATGTGCCTGCAGATGGCTTATACAGGAAATCAGGAAGAGGCAGAGGAATTCAAAAAAGAAGTTCAGGAGATGTTCCCGGAGCTGGAGATCCATATGGATCCTCTTTCCTTAAGCGTAGCCTGCCATATTGGCCATGGAGCTCTTGCAGTGGCATGCTCCAAAAAAGTCACTGTATAAAAAAGAATAAGTACGAGGAGTCATAAGACATGAAGAAACTGATGGAAATAATGGCAGAGGAGCTTTCCTCCGCTTTTGAAAAAGCCGGATATGATCCGGAGTATGGAAAAGTAACGGTATCAAACAGACCGGATCTCTGTGAGTTCCAGTGCAACGGAGCTATGGCAGGAGCCAAGGCTTACAAAAAAGCACCGTTTATGATCGCAGATGATGTAGTGGAATATTTAAAGGAGAGCCAGGTGTTTTCCATGGCAGAAGTGGTAAAGCCGGGCTTCATTAATCTGAAAGTAAAAGAAGAGTTTCTTGCAGATTATCTGAAAAAAACGGCAGAGGATCCTAAATTCTCTGTGACCCAGGCGGAAACTCAGAAGACGATCATCATTGACTACGGCGGACCAAACGTGGCGAAGCCCCTTCATGTAGGTCATCTCCGTTCTGCCATTATCGGAGAGAGTATCAAAAGGATCGGCCGCTTTGTGGGACATAAGGTGATTGGTGACGTGCATCTTGGAGACTGGGGACTTCAGATGGGTCTGATCATTACAGAACTGAAACACCGCAAACCGGAGCTGGTATATTTTGATGACAGCTATCAGGGAGAGTACCCGGAGGAAGCACCGTTTACCATTGGTGAACTGGAAGAGATCTACCCCTGTGCCAGCGGAAAATCCAAGGAGGACGAGGATTACCGCAACGAGGCGCTGGAGGCGACCCATCTTCTTCAGCAGGGCAAGCCGGGATACATGGCTCTCTGGAATCATATCATGCAGGTTTCCGTAACAGACCTTAAGAGAAATTACGACAACCTGAACGTGTCCTTTGACCTGTGGAAAAAGGAATCAGATGCACAGCCGTATATTCCGGATATGGTGCAGGCCATGAAGGATCAGGGATTTGCCTATGAAGATCAGGGTGCGCTTGTAGTAGATGTCAAGGAAGAGACAGACACCAAGGAGATTCCTCCGTGTATGCTCCTGAAATCCGACGGCGCTTCTCTTTACACGACAACGGACCTTGCGACGATTGTAGAGCGTATGAAGCTCTATGATCCGGACGAGATTCTTTATGTAGTAGACAAACGTCAGGAACTTCATTTTATTCAGGTGTTCCGCTGCGCAAGAAAAACCGGACTTGTAAAAGAAGATACCAGACTTTCTTTCCTGGGCTTCGGAACAATGAACGGAAAAGACGGCAAGCCATTTAAGACAAGAGAAGGCGGCGTTATGAGGCTGGAGCGCCTGATCGCAGATATCGATGAAGAAATGTACCGCAAGATTGTGGAAAACAGAAGCGTAAAGGACAAAGACGCTACAGAAACCGCAGAGATCGTTGGTCTTTCCGCAATCAAATACGGCGATCTTTCCAATCAGGCTACGAAAGACTATGTGTTTGATATTGACCGGTTTACTTCTTTTGAGGGAAATACAGGTCCGTACATTCTCTATACCATTGTCCGCATTAAGTCTATTCTGAACCGTTATGCAGAAGAAGGAGGAAACCTTGAGGGAATCCAGCTTCTTCCGGCAGTAAATGACAGCCAGAAGAACCTTATGCTGGAGCTGACAAAGTTTGGGGCAACTGTGGAAAGTGCATTTGAAGAAAAAGCTCCTCATAAGATCTGTGCTTATATTTATGAGGTTTCCAATGCATTTAACAGCTTCTATCATGAAACAAAGATCCTGAGCGAGGAAGATCAGGCACAGAAGGAATCTTTCCTGAAGCTTCTCAGTGTGACCAGAAGTATTCTGGAAACGAGTATCGATCTTCTTGGCTTCTCTGCTCCGGACAGAATGTAAAAATATATCAGAAAATCTGGTTCTCAGAGTATCGATGTTCCAGACCCTTTATCTGACAGGAGGTAATATTTCCTGTCGGATAAAGGGGCTTTTTGTTTTTATGAAAAGTTTATAATTGATCAGAACAGTTTGTGCTATAATAAATAGACAGATATCATATCTTTTGCCGGGAGTCCTTCCGGTATTTTCCACTTTTTTACTTTAGATCATGAAGCTGGCCGGCAAATTTGTGCACGGCTATGAAACCTTTTTCAGGAGGCGGTTATATCGAACTGATCGGAATTATTTTAAAGGGACGTTATTGTATTGTAGAACAGATTGGAAAGGGTGGTCAGGGAACCCTTTATCTGGCCCGAGACCTGGAACTGGGAATTTTTCGCGCTGTGAAAGAGCTGCCTGAAGATAAGAAGAGAGAGGCCGGGCTTCTGCGACTTCTGGAGTATCCTTCTCTGCCAGGGATGGTCGATTATGCAGAGCAAAATGGCAGATGCTATCTTGTCATGGAATATATCAGGGGAAAATCCCTGAGGCAATATCTGGAAGAAGGGAGGAGGTTTTCTTCAGAGGAAATCCTATATATCGGAAAAACAGTTCTCAGGACACTCAGATATCTTCATTCCAGAAAACCCGCCATATATTACGGGGATCTGAAACCGGATAATCTGATGATGACAGAGGAAGGAAGCCTGTATCTGGTTGATTTTGGCAGTGCAGTTCTGGGTTATGAAAGGCGGTCCTTTATCTGCTGCGGCACAAAAGAGTATGCCGCACCGGAACAGTATCAGGGGCAGATAGACGAAACCAGCGATCTTTATGCTTTTGGGAAGACCATGAAGGAACTGTGCAGAAGGAGCCGGTATTTCTGCTTTCTGAGATATCCCGGATTTGCAGGATTTCTTCAAAAATGCTGTCGAAAAATTCCGGCAAAAAGATGGAAAAATGCCCAGGAGGCTCTGAACTGTCTGAACAACTTAAAAACGCTGTCTGCAAAAATGTGGCGCCTGTCTGCACTGGCAGCCGGATCTCTGATAGTGGCGACAGGAATCTTTGTATTTTTTCCGGACACATCAAGAGTCCGGAGACCGGACTTTGAAAAAGCAGTAGCGCCTGTATTATCGAGATATACGTCAATGGGATTCCGATCAGGGGGATCAGGAGTCCGTGAAATTCTTCTGAGACAGATAGAAGAGGATGCGCAAAGGCTTTTGGCGGAGTATCAGGAGCCGGAGAATCAGATCAGAATACTTCGGCTTCTTGCGGCAAACAGTGAGATTCAGGGGAATTATGCGAAAGCGGAGATATATTACAGACAGCTTACAGAGGAAAAAAATGCCGGGGCGGAAGACTATGCGGTTTATGGAATGTTTATGGAAAGAAATGGAAGACAGGAAGAAAGTCAGAAGCTGTATAATGAATTCCGGAAAAAAATCAAAAAAGAAAAGCCGCGGCAAGGAGGACGGAATCTTAAGATATGGAAACAGTATTTAAGGAAATATACGGAGTGATATTATGAATAAGAAATATTGCATTTTTGCGATTATCCTGCTGTTGCTATCGGGAAAAATATCAGTCATGTCTGCTGAACTGGAACTTGGGGGCTTCCAGGTAGAGATGGGAACAGGAGAAAATACCGATCTTCCATGGGACTGGGAGGAATCGGCGGGGAATCCGGAAGTCCAGGAGGAATTCCGGGAAGATACAGAGCCTCTGGAAGAGGAAGGGGGTGGAGAAAATTCGTATCCGATTCAGGAAAATATAGAAAACAATTATGGATCAGAAAATGGGACTCCGGTAAACGGAACCTCAGTAAATGCCGACAGTTCTCAGGAGACGTTCTGGTCCGGAGGAGAAACACAAAGAATGTGGGAAATCACTCCGGCTAATACGCCTGCGGCAACACCTCTGCCAACTTTGATGCCGTCTCCGTCACCATTACCTTTGGCAACAGCAGTTCCGTCACCGATTTCTCCTGCACCGTCTGCTTATCCGGACGAGATAAATAATAGAAGAAAGCATTCCCCTGGATCCTGGAAATCAGAAGAGGTTCCCCAACTGATCTGCTGGAAAGGGGAAACAGACAGAAATCCCTGTTTTAAAATCCGGGGAAACAGAGAGGTACAGATTCTGTACTTAAAAATAAATGGAAAAGATATCCGGTGGAAGTGGCAGGGAGACCGGATCGTTCCGGAACAAAAAAGCCGGCAGGAGTCCCCGGCAGAGAAGGTGGTTACGGAACTGGCTGTTCTGGATTACGGAAATCATGCACATGGAATTTTCATAGACGAAAAAAATAAATCATGATATACTATCCATACGAATAATCAGAATCTTTTAGGATGTGTTAGGAAAATACTGGAGGAACTTATGTATAAAGTGATTTTATTTGATCTGGATGGAACTTTGACAGAATCAGGAGAGGGGATAACAAAGTCTGTACAATATGCATTAGAAAAGCTTGGACAGCCGGAGTCGGATCTTAAAAAGCTTGAAGTATTTGTCGGCCCGCCTCTTCTTCAGCAGTTTATGAAATATGCAGGTCTGGATGAAGAAACCGCAGTCAGGGCAGTTGAATATTACAGAGAACGATATACAGATATTGGTATTTTTGAGAATCAGGTATATCCGGGTGTGGAAGATATGCTGGATAAGCTGAGAGGAAAAGGTTATATTCTGGCAGTGGCTTCTTCAAAACCAGAACGATTTGTAAAAAAGGTGCTGGATCATTTTGACCTCACAAAATACTTCCATGAAATTGTAGGAAGTGAAATGAACGGTGGACGGACCAGCAAGGCGGATGTGATCGAAGAAGCGCTTGACCGGCTTCATATGGGAGATCACCGGGATCAGGTGATTATGGTAGGAGATAAGGAGCATGATGTTTTTGGCGCCCGCAAAGCAGGACTTAAGTGTCTGGCAGTTTCTTATGGGTATGGTTCAGAAGACGAACTGAAAAATGCAATGCCCTTAAAGATTGCAGACTCTGCGCAGGAGGTACTTGATTTTTTCTTCTGGGCCCTCTGCATAAACAGAGTTTTTTAAGACAGGTGTGGAGGGTGGTTTATCCCTGTGGGATCCATTTTCTGATCAGTCAGGTGATTGCCAATGCGGCTTTGGCTGTGATTCTGTACGGGATGAACGGTACAATGGAAGATTTTACTTCCTATACAATTTTTCTCACAGGAATTTCTGCTTTTCTGACGATGCTGCCATGCATATATTTTTATAAAAAAGACAGAAATGCAAGAAAACTGGGCGGTCTTATACCGGAAAAACCGGGAAGAAAACTAAAGCCGGGAACTGTTTTCCTGCTGCTTCTTCTGGGTACGGCATGTTCGGTGTTTGCAAATATTCTGGTGGCTATGCTTCAGAACATCCTGAATGTTCAGGCATATCAGGAAAATATGGAGCAGATCATGAGCGGAAAAAATTTCTTTATGCTGATCTTCTGGATGGGGATCATAGCGCCGGTGGCGGAAGAGATGGTATTTCGCTGGCTGATCTATCTGCGGCTCAGGGATCATATGAAAATGGCAGCGGCAGCTGTCATCTCAGGAGTGTTTTTTGGAATATATCATATGAATCTGGTACAGGCCGTTTATGCAGGAATCCTTGGTATCGTATTTGCTTATTTTCTGGAGCTTACAGGGAATCTGTGGTCCAGTGTGCTGCTCCACATGGGGGCAAATATCTGGTCACTTGTAATGCCGGAACTGCTTGTTCATATACCGGAGGAAAGCTATGTGATGGCTGTTCTGACAATGGAAGCGGTACTTTTGGTGGTGTTTACTGTGGGGGTCCGGCATTTAAAAAGAAATGCCCCTGAAAAGAGAATGATATAAAAAAGTCAGATGAGAAAGGGAACTTTTTCATCTGACTTTTTTTATAAATTTTTAACAAAATATCTTCTTGTAACCGGTATTTTTTTATGTTACCATGAGCGTATTAACTGAACTAATACACTTAGTGCAAAAAGAGGTTACGAAGGGAGGAGAAAATCATCATTATTTTGGACCATCAGGATCGCAGACCGATTTATGAGCAGGTGACAGAACGCTTTCGTATCTTGATCTACCAGGAGGTTTTACCGCCTGGAAGCCGTCTTCCTTCTGTCCGTCAGCTTGCCATGGATCTTTCCATTAATCCGAATACGATTCAGAGAGCTTATGCAGAACTGGAGCAGGAGGGTCTTATCTATCCTGTAAAGGGAAAAGGGAATTTTGTAGCAGATACAAGGAGTATACAGGAAAAAAAACGGGGGGATTACCGCAAAGAACTGATCCAGACAGTTCACAAAGGCCAGGAGATAGGCATTTCCAGAGAAGAACTGGTAACAGTGGTAAACCAATGCTATGAGGAGGGGAAGTATGATTGAGATTAAGGACTGCAGTAAATCGTTTGGCAGTGTGAAAGCCGTAGATAAGGTTTCTCTGGAAATTGGTGAAAGGGAAGTTTTTGGACTGGTAGGAAGTAATGGTGCAGGCAAAAGTACGCTTTTGCGCATGGCGGCAGGGGTGATGAAACCTGATGCAGGAGAGATAGAGATTGACGGTCTTCCGGTATTTGATGATGAAAAGGCCAAATCACTTTTGTTTTATATATCAGATGACAGTTACTTTCCATCGGATTACACACCGGGAGATATGGCAAATTTTTACAGGCATTATTATCCGAAATTTGATATGCAAAGATTCTTTAAGTTCCTTCGCCAGTTTGGACTGGAGGAAAAGAAAAGAATCAGCAGCTTTTCCAAGGGGATGAGAAAGCAGCTGAATGTGCTTCTGGGAGTCAGTGCAGGAACAAAATACCTTCTCTGTGACGAAACTTTTGACGGACTGGATCCGGTAATGCGCCAGGGAGTAAAGAGCCTTTTTGCTGCGGAAATCATGAGCAGAGAATTTACCCCGGTGATCGCGTCTCATAACCTTCGGGAACTGGAAGACATCTGTGATCATGTGGGGCTTCTGTATAAAGGCGGGATCCTGCTGTCCAGAGATCTGGAGGATATGAAATTCCATATTCATAAGGTTCAATGTGTGCTTTCCGATAAGACACAGGAGAGGCAGCTTCAGAAGGAACTGAATATCCTGAAAATGGAACATCAGGGATCCCTGCTTTTGATTACGGCCCGAGGAACCAGATCTAAGATCATGGAACAGATCCAGGCGAAAAATCCTCTGTTCTGTGAGATCCTTCCTCTTACGCTTGAAGAAATTTTTATCAGTGAAACGGAGGTGGCAGGATATGAAATCAAAAATCTGTTCTTCTAAATATGTAAAGACAGTATCGAAGGGAAAAGGATGGATTCCTGCATTCCTCACCCTGGGATTCCTTCTGGCATTTCCTGTGGTCAGCCTGATGCTGATCGGCAATTGGAGGGGGAGCAGCTATACGCCGGAACAGATGGAACTTCTTTATGAAAATTTATGGAAAGACGGCTTTCTCCTTACAGGAGGATTTGTATCCGTACTGGCTGCAGTTTTAAACGGGATCAATGGTTTTATCTACTTGTATTCAAAAAGGCAGACAGATTTTTACCACAGTCTTCCGGTAAAACGATTAAGAATGTTCTGGAACCGAATTTATACAGGACTCGTATATTATGCAGTGCCTTATGTGATCATGGTATTTCTTGCAATCTGTATCGGAGCGGCAAGAGGTTTTTTCAGTCTGAAGCTTATGGGAGCAGCGCTTGCACTGTTCGGCATCCATCTGATCATTTATTTATTGATTTATTTCAGCATAGTGTTGATCCTGTGTATTACGGGGAACCTTCTTATGGGGATTTTCTGCATGGGTATGCTCTACTGCTACGGACCGGGACTGAGCTTACTTTTTGGAAGCTACAGATATGGATTTTATGAGACCTATTATATGGGAAAATCTTATGGGCTGATCCGCTTCCTGAGAGAATATACTTCCCCGGCGGGGATAGTAAATCAGTTTGCAGTGGCTTATGAGGAAGGGAAAGGCATGGAGGATTTCCTGATTCTCTTTGTATTGACCGTCCTTCTGGCAGTTTTATCTTATGTGGCCTATCTGAAGAGACCTTCCGAGTCGGCGGGATCACCTATGGTCTACAGGGCAGTTGCCTTCATTGTAAAACTTATGGTTGTGATCCCCTGTGGACTGGGAGCCGGATATATTTTTTATCTGATCCCAATAAACAGCATGAAGACCTTCTGGTGGATTTTTGGCCTGCTCCTTGGGACAGTCCTTTCTCATGGGTTTATGGAAACTGCGTATCAGATGGACTTCCATTGCTTTTTTAAAAAGAAAATTCAGCTGGCGGCAGCAGGATTGATCGTGGCAGCCTGCGCTATGGTATATGAAACCGATCTGTTTCACTATGATTCCTATGTGCCGCCGAAGGAAAAAATTGCATCAGTCAGTGTGGATATGAATATATTTTCTAATTATATGGGAACTTTTGTAAAAAAAGCGGAGGATGGAACCTACTGGGTTGGAAATGAGTCTTCCGACTGGGATCTGAGAGAATACAGCAGATCCGGCGAAAAAGGGATTGGTGCTAAAACCTATGATGTTTTTTGCAGCATGGCTGAAAAACAGAAAGAAAGGGGACTGGAAAACGAAGGGACGGATTATGTTATTGCAGGCGGTAATAATGATACATTATGTAAAGCCGGAGTGATGTATAAGCTAAAATCCGGAAAGAAAATATATCGTAGTTACCGTGTCCGTGCTTCTGAATTTCAGGAACTGTTCAAATGCCTGTATGAGGAAGAGAATCTGAAGGATACGATCAGAGATATGCTGGAGCTTGATGCGGAATATCTGGATGAAATATATTTCAATGCCGCAGACGGGCGGGGATATATGATCTTTCAGGAGCAGAAAGAGAAATGGACAGAACTGCTGGAGGCTTTGAAAAAGGATGTTGAGAATGCAGGAGCAGAAAGCTTAACAGGAGTGCCATGCTGCAGTATTCAGCTGAGCTACAGGCTTCCGGGGGCTATGAATGTGAGAACGTTGGTTCCGGGAGAAGAGAACAGAAAAGAGTATGCATACAGTACCATCAATGTTTTGCCGGAATATAAAAACACACTGTCTGTTTTGAAAGAAACCGGATATCCGATCACCCTGGATGATGTTGCGGTAAAAAAAGCAACCATCGTATATTATGGAAAGGAAAAAGAAAAAACAGCTGCGTACGAAAAAACGGAAGATCTGGAAGCATTAAAGACAGCAGCAGTACCTGTCAGCGGATTTTATTCATGGCTGGAATGTGAAGAGGATATCAGCGTGATCCTGCAGTCGGAACAGGGATATGAATTTTATGTACAGCTGCTGAAGAATAAGACTCCTGATTTTATCAAAAAAGGAAAGGAAACGGCAGATGAGTAAAACAGTACGTCTTGACAAGTTTCTTGCGGATGCAGGTAAGGGGACGAGAAGTGAAGTAAAAAAGTACATCCAGAAGGGACTCGTGGAGATCAACGGTCAGACAGCGAAAAAACCGGAACAGAAAGTGGGAACAGAGGACAGGGTTCTTTTTAAAGGAGAGGAAATTACCAGAGAACCGGAGTATGTATATTATCTTCTTCATAAGCCGGCGGGATATGTATCAGCAACGGAGGATAGGCGGGACAGAACCGTAATGGAGCTGATTCCTTCTCATAGAAAAGGTCTGTTTCCGGCGGGACGTCTGGATAAGGATACAGAAGGGCTTCTTCTGATTACAGACGATGGAGCGCTTGCTCATGAACTTCTTTCCCCTTCCCGTCATGTAGAAAAAACCTATTTTGTCAGAGCAGAGGGTCTGGTGACAGAAGAGGATAAAGAGAAACTGGAGAAGGGCATTGATATCGGAGAAAAGCGTCAAACCCTTCCGGCCAGGGTGAAACTTCTGGAAAAAGAGGATATCTCAGGAGCGGGAACCCTGCGTCATGTACGTCCGGAAACTCTTCCGGAGGTATATACAGAGCTCCTTCTCACCATTCGTGAAGGAAAGTTTCACCAGGTAAAAAGGATGATGGAGGCGGTAGGTAAACCGGTGATCTATCTGAAACGGATCTCCATGGGATCTCTTGTCCTTCCGGAAGATCTGAAAAAGGGAGAATGTCGTCCTCTTACGGAAGAAGAAATACGAAAACTGAAAGAAGCAGGCAGAGCTTCGGGTAAAAATCCTAAAAAATGTTGAAAATAAAGGAAAAAACAATGAAAACCCTCTTTACATGGAGGGTTTTCTTATGCTATAATTCAGAAGTTGCAAAATAAACACGCGTGGAGATTCCGATGGATGGTGCCCATACGGTGTGACGGCGGGTCCTGATAGAAAATGATCTGCGCGGAAGAAATCAACCAAAAAGGAGAAAAAACATGAGCGTTATTTCAATGAAACAGCTTTTGGAAGCAGGTGTTCATTTTGGACATCAGACAAGAAGATGGAACCCTAAAATGGCTCCGTACATCTACACAGAGAGAAACGGTATCTACATCATCGACCTTCAGCAGTCTGTAGGTATGGTTGACGATGCATACAATGCAATCGCTGACATCGTAGCAAACGGCGGAAACATCCTTTTCGTAGGAACAAAGAAACAGGCTCAGGACGCCATCAAGGTTGAGGCAGAGCGCTGCGGACAGTTCTATGTAAACGAGAGATGGCTTGGCGGTATGCTTACAAACTTCAAGACAATCCAGAGCCGTATTGCAAGACTGAAAGAAATCGAGGCTATGGAGGCTGATGGAACATTTGAAGTGCTTCCTAAGAAAGAAGTTATTGAGTTAAGAAAAGAGCTTACCAAACTGCAGAAAAACCTTGGCGGTATCAAAGAGATGAAACGTCTTCCGGACGCTATCTTCATCGTTGACCCGAAAAAAGAGAGAATCTGCGTACAGGAAGCTCATACATTAGGTATTCCGCTGATCGGTATCTGCGATACAAACTGCGATCCGGAAGAACTTGACTATGTAATCCCGGGTAACGACGACGCTATCCGTGCTGTAAAACTGATCGTTTCCAAGATGGCAGACGCTGTTATCGAGGCTAACCAGGGTACAGCAGACGCTGACGGCGAGATCGAGGCTGAGTCCGAGGAGTTCGCTGAGACAGTAGAAGAGTAATTTTGACATATTAAATTATTCAGGAGGAAATAGAGATGGCTATTACAGCAGCACAGGTAAAAGAATTAAGAGAACTGACCGGCGCCGGAATGATGGATTGTAAGAAAGCTCTTACAGCTACAGAAGGCGATATGGATAAAGCAGTAGAGTTCCTTCGTGAAAAAGGACTTGCAACTGCTCAGAAAAAAGCAAGCCGTGTAGCAGCAGAGGGTCTTTGCAAGACTGTTGTTGCAGAGGATGCTAAGAGCGCAGTTGTTGTTGAGGTTAACGCAGAGACTGACTTCGTAGCAAAGAATGAGAAATTCCAGAACTACGTTGCAGACGTTGCTGCACAGGCACTTACAACTACAGCAGCAGACATCGACGCTTTCCTTGCAGAGCCATGGGCACTGAACAACGAGCAGACTGTAAAAGAAGCTCTTGCAGCTCAGATCGCAGTAATCGGTGAGAACATGAACATCAGAAGATTCGCTCAGGTAAAAGAGGAGAACGGTTTTGTTGCTTCTTACACACATATGGGCGGAAAGATCGGCGTTCTTGTTGACGTTGAGTCAGACGTTGTAAACGATGCTGTAAAAGAGATGGCTAAGAACGTTGCAATGCAGATCGCAGCTCTGAAACCGCAGTACACAAGCGACAGCGAAGTAAGCGCTGATTACATTGCACATGAGAAAGAAATCCTTATGGCTCAGATCATGAACGATCCGAAAGAGTCCCAGAAACCTGAGAAGGTTATCAAAGGAATGATCGAAGGACGTATCAAGAAAGAGCTGAAAGAGATCTGCCTTCTTGACCAGACTTACGTAAAAGCAGAGGATGGAAAACAGTCCGTTGCTAAATACGTAGAGCAGGTTGCAAAAGAGAACAGCGCTAAGATCACAATCAAAGGCTTTGTTCGTTTCGAGACCGGTGAAGGAATCGAGAAGAAGGAAGAAGACTTTGCAGCAGAAGTTGCAGCTCAGATGGCAGGCAAATAAGCAAAGTTTAAATTAAGATCAATTAGATCACGAAAGCTTTATAACCACTGTATTTAACAGTGGTTATAAGGCTTTCGTTTTTTTGATCCTAAAGCTGCAAAGTTCCGGATCGTTTGATCTTCTGGTATACTTCAAGGCAGACATCTTCTCTGCGATGAAGCAGAAACTGCTCCAGTTCATGCTGAAGCTCAGGAGAGTCTGAAATCAGATTTACAACATTAGCTGAATAGCGTGTGCCGCTTCCGGCCTGAAGCTCTCCAAGTACCTGACTAAGTGTTTTGGTTCTGGCATAACTTCGTCCAAGATAAGCGGTGGCTGCATCAAGAGAGTCGCAGATACTAATGATATCGATCATGATTTTGTCCGGTACATTTACTGCATCAAAGTCGGAAGGATATCCGCAGGTACCGTCACTTGATTTATGATGACCTGCGGCAATGCCGATGTATTTGTGCAGAGAGGGAATCTGCTGCAAAATTTTCAGACTGGATACAGGGTGATATTTGATTACCTGAAATTCAATATCTACGAGTTTTCGATATTGCATATTAATCACATTCGTACAGTGTATTTTTCCAATATCATGCAGCAGTGCTCCTGTTTCAATAAAATTGAGGATTTCATCCTTTCTGCGATTGATTTCTGCTTCAGACTGACAGGAAAGCACGCCGATAAGGTATTCCGGGTGCTGGTCGATCATATGACCGGTTACAAGTTTTGCACAGCGGCTGAGGATTACTGAGTGAAATAATGTCTGGGGCTGTCTGTATACAGTCAGTTTCAGAAGAGTGGGAAGAATTTTGTCTTCCTCCAGATACCTTACAGCCGGAATGAGATAGAGGGAAGTATTGATGTCAGCTACGCTTTCCATGAAGGTATTGCTGGGAAAATGATTATATACATCAAGTAAATGAGTGAATATCTGACGGATACTGTGTACACAGTCCGGACAGTCTGTAACCAGAACAAGCATACAGCTGAGGATCAGATTGAAACAGTCAATATTTTCATCGTCATATTCTTCAAAAGTGCAGAAACGTTTATGGGGCAGTATTCTTTCACAATTTATAATCTCCTGGTGAACAGTTGCAGCAGTTTTTTCTTTTAAGAAATATTCCAGCATCAGACAAAACGCCTGATATTTGGCATAGCCCTCAGGAGATTCTCTGGACGGGTGCTGATCTTTCAGATGTCTGGCAATGGAAAGCTGCATACGGAGCTGCTTTTGAGAGAAAGCATTCGCATTTGAATGAATGGTTAATCGAAGAAAGTTGCTTGTCTAGTGATTTTCGAAGTAAGAGATAACGGAATTTAAAGGCAAAGACATATCTGCCTCAGCCTTAAAACGGTGAAGCATCTGCATTCGGTTTTCGTATTCTTCAAAAAAACGGGAAACGGGTATAAAAGGAGGCTCATTTGCATATTCAGATGTAATGAAGGATTGAAAATCATAAAAACTCATTCCAAGACTTTTTTCTTCTTCATTTAACTGGTCATAGAAAGCTTCAAAAATAGGAATTGCGTGCTGATAAAGTTCCATGATTTCTTTCTTTAAACATTTTACATTAAGAAAAAAATAGACAGAAAGAATAACCATATCGCATTTCATCAATGCCACAGGGTCGTTTTGTGTTTCATAAAATGCATAGAGACTGTGGACCAGTTCATAAGCGGCGGCAATATCTTCAAAACGTGTACTGTACCTGTACAAAAAGGACAGTAAAGGATCTGCAATATTTCTGGTCCATGGATGCCCTTCTCTTGTAAAATAATAAACATGCTGCTGCAGATATACATTTTGTTCCTGATATTTTTTTTCGAGTTTCTGAGCCTTTGTAGAAAAATCAGCCAGCCATTGCTGAGGCTCCTTGTTCATCTGAAAAGAATTGATCTCTTCCAGTTCCCGTATCTGGTCAAAGTAAATCTGAAAATAATTTTGCTATTCTTCACGTGTGATAAAACCGTGTTCTCCTTCCATACGACTCCCCCCCCGTTAAAATTCTGAAAAAAGTATAACATATGTATGCGGATAAATCCAGTCTGGCCTATGGCAGGATAGATGAAAACGGCAGTGGATCTGCAGTGCAGGCAGTAATTCCTA
Organism: uncultured Blautia sp.; assembly: GCA_900541985.1. Lineage (GTDB taxonomy): Bacteria > Bacillota > Clostridia > Lachnospirales > Lachnospiraceae > Blautia_A. Next base: position 30,128 of record UQLX01000022.1, read on the forward strand.
TACGAATTTTGCTGTCATACTGGATATTTTTCCGAATACAAAGTATAATCAAATTGATACTTTACAAGATTGAAGATATGATCTGATATAAAATTTTTATCATACGTCGGGGTTGGCCGTGGAGGGACAGAAAATGTGGATATTATATGCAGTAGGTTCTTCTTTTTTTGCAGGTATTACCGCAGTTCTTGCAAAATGTGGAATTAAAAAAACGGATTCGGATGTGGCAACCATGATTCGAACAGTTGTGGTTCTGGTATTTTCGTGGCTGATGGTTCTGATTACCGGAAGCGGAGACGGGATTACCAGGCTTAGTGGAAAAACGGTGCTGTTTCTTGTTTTGTCCGGACTTGCGACGGGGGCTTCCTGGATCTGCTACTTTCATGCTTTGCAGAAGGGCGACATCAATAAGGTTGTTCCCATTGACAAATCCAGTACAGTTTTAACTATTCTGCTTGCACTGATTTTTCTGGGAGAAGGCATTAACGCGGGAAAAATAGCAGCGGTTATTTTGATCGGTGGCGGTACACTTTTGATGATTGACAGAAAAGTTACAGAAAGAAATCAAAAGGAACAGAAAGACTGGCTGATTTATGCAGTCCTTTCGGCGGTTTTTGCCAGCCTTACAGCTATTCTGGGGAAAAATGGGATCCAGAATGTGGACTCTAATCTGGGAACAGCTATCCGCACCACAGTTGTGCTGCTGATGGCATGTCTTATGGTAGTTATTACCGGAAAAGCTAATCAGATCAGGAAAACTGACAGAAGAGAACTGAGATTTATTATATTGTCTGGTTTTGCAACAGGCACCTCCTGGCTGTGCTATTACAAAGCACTTCAGGATGGGCCTGCCAGCGTTGTGGTTCCGATCGACAAGCTGAGTATTTTGGTAACGATCTTCTTTTCATGGCTGGTGTTTCATGAGAAATTGTCCAAAAAATCTGTGTGTGGGCTGACTGGAATTGTGCTTGGAACCTTGATGATGGCAGTATTATAGACAGATATGAGTATTTGATGCGGTCAAAATGGAAAGCAGCTGTATTGCTATCCGGTGGTACTTTTGATAAAATATGGAGGTATTATGCAAAAACTAATGATGAGGTGACTAGATGAGCGAGATAATGATTAGAATCGTATCACCGGAGGATGCAGAAGAACTTCTGGATATTTATGCTCCTTATATCAGGGATACAGCAGTGACTTTTGAATATACAGTTCCATCTGTAGAAGAATTCAAAGAAAGAATCCGCCATACGCTGGAGAGGTTTCTTCATCTGGCAGCGGTAAGAGACGGGGAGATTATAGGGTATGTATACGCAGGTTCTCTTCATCCTCGGGCAGCCTATGCCTGGTCTGCATAAACTTCTATTTATGTGAAAAAAGATAAAAAAAATCAAGGTACGGGAAAACTGCTTTATGAAGCTTTGGAAAAAGTTCTGAAGGAGCAGAATATTCTCAGTGTCAATGCATGTATAGCATATCCGGAAGTGGAAGATGAATATCTGACAAAGGACAGTGTCAGGTTTCATCTCCATATGGGATATAAAATGGCAGCAGAGTTTCATAAATGCGCATATAAATTTGGGCATTGGTATAATATGGTCTGGATGGAAAAGCATATTGGAGATCATATAGCAGATCCAGCAGCGCCCAGGACATTTGAAGAAGTGAGAGGAAGATTTCATCAATGGGAGAGATGAGAAGCAGCACCAAACTGAAAAACATAGAATTTATTCGTATTTTTTTTGCTGTAAGTATTGTATATTTTCACCTTCTCCATTCATTTATAATTCCGTTTACCGAAGACGCAGCGGTATATCAGGAACTTGCACGGCAGTCAAAATATGCGAAATATATAGTAGAATGTTTTTTTATCATGTCAGGATATTTTTTGTATAGATCTGTTATGCTGCATTCTGAACAGAAAACGCTGGATTTTGTGCTGAAAAAGCTCATTCGTCTTTGGCCGGTATTTGCTGTATCGACCATTCTTTCTGTGATATTTCTGGATGTGCCTTTGCAGGAAGGCTTTCTGAATCTTTTTTTTCTGCAGTCTACAGGGCTGACTACTGCCTGGACAGGTCTTAACTGGTATGTATCTGCGTTTTTATTTGCAGAATTATTTTACTTTCTGATGTATAAGGCTATGAAAAATTCAGCAGGGATGAAATTAATAATCTGCCTGATCGTTTATTTTGGTTATGTGCTGAATATTATGTACACAGATGGCGGATTTGCGCGAAAAGTGGTTTTTGGTGTATTCAGCCTTGCTATGGCAAGGGCGGCGGCAGGTGTGGGACTGGGATATCTGCTGGGCAATCTTTACGATAAAGCAAAAGAAAGATGGACAGGATTATATGCGCAGCATATGAATGCCAGTGTGATTACAGCCTTGATCACTTTTATAGAAATTAGTAGTTTTTGCCTTCTGATGATGGATTTTTTTGTCGGAAAAAGGGTCGGAAAGAATCAGTTTATGGTAGTGGTTTTATTTTCTGTTTTCTTTTTTTGCATGCTGACAGAAAAAGGTTTGTTTTCCAGACTGATCAGCAGGCTGTCTGTATGCAGGCTGGGAAAATATGCGTATTCTATTTATGTAATGCAGGAATTTTCTTTTTATATTCTGGAAAAAACTTCCTGGAAAAATACAGATTTTATAAAGCTGCATGCAGGTGTGTCTCTGACAGTCTCTGTGGTATTTGCTGTAGCAGTAGGTGCGGTGGTCTGGCATCTGATTGAAAAGCCTGCATCGAAACTGGGGAAAAAGATTTTATTATAGAATAAAAACAGGAGAAAGGAATATATTTATCATGGGAAAAGTTCGTTACAGACTGATGGATACCATAAAAGGGCTGGCATGTATGGCAGTTGTACTCCTGCATTTTGGCTTTCCTGATCCATTGGGACTTATCATAAGACCTTTATGCAGCTTTGCAGTTCCTTATTTTTTCTTTGTATCGGGGTTCTTTTGCACGGACAGCAGTAACAGGCTGATAAGATCTAATACATGGCGAAAGATTCGTCATATTTTACGTCTGGTTGTGATTGCTGCACTGGTTTATGCTGTTTTTTGTGTGATTTGGAATCAGATGCTGGATCCGGACTGGAACATTGTGGAATATACAACTTTACTTCTTACAAAAGACAAGATTGCAAAATTTTTCCTGACAAATGACCCGTTTGTGTATTCGCATTTATGGTTTTTGGGAGCACTGCTGTACTGTTATCTGACTGTACTTTTGTTTGATAAAAAGAAAATTTCTCCGTGGATTATAATCGTAGCAGTACTTTTATGGATAGGATTTATTGCTTTTGGAGAACTGAAATATATTTTACCGATTCCCAGTTCAATTCCTTTATTTGACACAGGAAACAGAGCATATCTGTTTAACTGCTATCTGTTCCGAGCACTTCCGTTTTTTCTTTTTGGCATGCTGGCTAAGCTGAATGTGGAAAAAATCAAAAAGATCTTTTCCAAAATTCCGCTTGTATATTTTTATGTGGCGATCATCTCAGGAATTGGTATTGCCTTATGGGAAAGAACCCATATCGGAGTAGTGCAGTTCTACATGGGAACATACCTGGTGCTGGGAAGTCTGTGTATTCTGTCTGTGACCCGGCCCCAGACGGGAAATCCACTGTTGGAATTTATCGGGCAGAAACTGTCCCTTTATGTTTATATTTTCCATATTATGATAGGCAGGTTTATTGATCTTGCAGCTAATAAGATAAGGGTGCCGGGAGAAAATGGTAGCAGGATCCTGATAAAAACGGGCATATATCGTTACAGTCGTCCTTTTTTGATTTTGGCAGGCTGCTTTTTGGTTACTTTTGTCATATATAAGGCTGTGGAAGTTTGTAAAAGAAGAAAAATTATATAAGTTATACAATTAAAATGACAAAATCCTCTTTATTTTTGCCTAATTTTCTGATATAATACATAAAAATACACAGATAGGGAGGGTAATCATGAATAAGAAAAGAAACTGGGTGATGCTTGCAGTTCTTCTTATAGCATTTATGATGCTTCCGGCAGTGTCATCTAAAACAGTTCATGCGGAACAAAACAACCGTACAGAATCGAAAATCTGGAATGGCTGGGTGACTCGGGGCGGACATCGCTATTATTACCGTAATGGGAAACCGGTAACAGGCGGATGGTATCAGATCAATGGTGTCAGCTGTTATTTTGACAAGTATGGACGTGCAGTAAAAGGCTGGATCAAATATAATGGATATCGTTATTATCTGAACAGCTATGGAAGACCGGTAACAGGATGGAATATCATCGGCGGAAAACGCTGCTATTTTGACAAATATGGTCATGCAGTAAAAGGCTGGCTTAAGCTGAACGGAAAAAGATATTATCTGAACGATTATGGAAGAATCCATACAGGCTTCCAGAAAATCGGAAAATACAGATATTACTTCCATACAAAATATGGTTATGCGTTTATCGGCTGGACGACTATTGGCGGACAGAAATATTATTTTGATTCTGTGGGACGCGCAGCAACCGGAACAAGAACCATGAATGGAAACAGATATACTTTTAATGGATATGGACGTCTGCTTCGTGTGAGCAATCCTGTGGTATATCGGGCGGTTATTATCGGAGAGGCGGATTACCCGGGATTTTCCAGAGACCTCTGGACATGTGAAAATGATGCAAGAGCGATGAGGGATATGCTGAAAAGAACAGGATACAGTACGGTAAGTACTGTGATCGATGCTTCTGAATACAGTGTACGCAGCCAGATCAGCCGTACCTTTGCATCAGCAGACAGTAATGACGTGTCATTCTTCTATTATACAGGACATGGAGCAAGCGACGGATCACTGGTTACAACTGATGATGGCTCTATTTCTCCATACAGACTGGCATCCTGGTTAAAACAGGTTCCCGGAAATATTGTAGTTATCCTGGACAGCTGCTACAGCGGCAGAGTAATTGATAAAGCTATGGGTGCAAAGGCTGCAAAAGACGGTGCAGAATTGTTTAACAGCAATGTAATCACTGCGTTTAACAGTGCGGAAGCAGAAGTGTCAAAAGCAGGTCCGATGTCTAACAGTAAATTTAAGGTTCTGACTGCATGCTCCCAGAACGAGTTTTCATGGGCAAGTCAGTACAGTAGTTTTTTCAGCGCTTCACTTGTAAAAGGTGTTGGATTTACTTATGGCGGATCCAGACTTTCCAAAGCTCCGGCAGACAGTAATAAAGATAAGAGGCTTACGCTGAAAGAATGCTATAATTATACAAAGAAACAATGTGGAACAAGACAGCATGTACAGTGCTATCCAAGCAGCAGCGGATTCAAACTGTTCCAGAGATAAAATTAATCCCCGGTTTTTCGTTTTGAAAGAACCGGGGATTTGCTATCTGTTAAAATGGGATTTTAAGGAAGTAATGCAGCGCTTTAACAGATGTTCTGATTCCACTAAAATTTCTTCATGTGTCCTTGAGAAAAACAAAGAATGGCAATTCCAGGTTTTTTTCTGTGCCTTTGGAGGAACAGGGAAAGAGGTCTCAGCAGCAAGATTGCGGAATTTAATTGTATGAGAATCACAGGTCATACAAATTTCTAATGAAGAGTTTTTTTCAGAATATCATAAGGAATCAATACCTGAAAATCATAAAAACAGGCCAGAATACTGCCGTGATACCGGAACACACGATCAGCGCTCTGCTGGAAACTGCACGGGAGAGTTTCTGCATGTTTTTTGGCAGTTAAACGTACAAAAAACTGTTCGGGTTTCGGAAAATGTGCTCTTGCTTTTGCGGAGCCACAAAGCAGAAGACCGTTATCCTGGGGAATCAGCACCATATTTAGTACGAATGACTAAATCCTTTTGTTCCTTGGAAAGATTTTTTTGTTCCAGGATGATCGGATCACTGATATAGGACAGGCATTCTTTTAGGAGAGCTATAAACCTTTCTTTTTCTGACGGAGTCAGGACATGTTCCGGGAATTCTTCCATACGGAACCGGCTCTGCAGATCATACATCATGTGGAACTGAACGAATTTGGGCACAGAGCCATACAGTGCAAGAGCCTGTTGTGCAGATCAGAGGACATATTCCTGCAGACAGTCCAGATACCATTCTTTATGTAGCTTTGAACCGTTTAGGGCTGAATTCATGCTTTCCCGGCAGCGATAGTCATAACGAGCCTGAGGAACAATACCATACCTGGGATTTTTTAGAAAAAGTCCCATAATAGCTCTGGCATCCTCTGCATACCGCAGAGAGGTACTGAAAAAATCCGGAGTTAATACTTCTCTTTTAAAAAAAGCAGAAGCAGCAGATAATTGTACAAAAGAATATTTTTGGTTTAGATCTACAAGAAGGTTCTTGTTGGATGAAAATTTATAATTTAATCGATGAGGCTGTTCTTTTTTTCAAAAAAGTAAATAGGAATAGATACAAGATCTGCCTTATCATCTATCGTAATGAAATATCGATACACGGAAGATAATGTATCTGGGGATAATTTATCATCAGAGTCCATAAAATTGATATATCTACCCTCTGCTGCAGCAATTCCTGCGTTTCGGGCAGAGGATACGCCGCCATTTTCTTTATGGATCACCTTGATATTATCAGGAAATTTTTTTTGCCAGAAATCGCATATGGAACCGGAAGAATCAGGAGAACCATCATCTACCAGAATCAGTTCTACGGATTCCTGGAAGCCGATATCCTGTGCAAGAATACTCTGAATGGCTTCTTCCAGATAGTTTTCTGCGTTATATACAGCAGATATGATAGAAAATTTGAATCGATAATCAGTCATGGATATTCTCCTTTCCCAGATATAAATTAATCCTACCATAAGAAAACACTCATGGTATAATAATTACGCGCTTATAACACAAAATTAATCCTTTGAAATAGTTTCTCAGATGGAGAGAGACAAATGCAACAAAATTGTAATATAGCGAAGAGTATGAATTGCCAAGGATTTTATTCTATGATACAATACGGATTGAAAATAAAATGGATAGGAAAGGCTCAGATTGGAGGAAATCATGTGCGAGCTGTGAAATCAGCGTAGCTGATTTCCACTAGCGAGCGGAAGAAATTCTGTTTGCTTTTGTAAGCTGATTGTATATAGCAGGAAAATCCTGTCGGGTAAGGTTTAGCCAACCGCCCGTACCGAGTCCTTGGAGTCGAAGCGGTAACGTGAGATTTAAGCGTAGGACAGGGAGCAACAGAGCCGAAACGAAAGTGAAGTAATTGAGCTGGGAAATTATTATGAGGTTGGAAATGGTCGATGTGTTGTTATTCACAGCAGACAACATCTATGTAGCCGATAGGGCAAGGATACATGGGCATCCCCCAGTCTGAGGGCTTGGCGAGGTTGATGATAAATATACAATACAGAACAGCTGAGATCCTGTTATCTCCTCTTTAGAGGTATGAAAATCAAACCAAAGAAATGCGATAGAGATTCAAAGGGATAACAGGAAGTCCGATACGCTCATAGTACTGAAGAAACTGCTAATCACAGTGGAGGGAAGGGGCGTACACTTTATAGCTTTAAGTAAATCTGAATCATGCAGACAAAGGAGAGCTGATATCATGGTAAATGAGTTGCTTGGAATACAATACAACATTGCGAAAGCAAATGTAACCGACAGGAAAGTTCAGAATCTTGCGTCATATATCAATGTAAGCAGTCTAAGGGCAATTCATAAAACTATTATAATATCTTTTTAATAACTAGACTATATTTGAAAACTGTGCTATAATGTCCTT
>UQLX01000023.1 GCA_900541985.1 uncultured Blautia sp.
AGACCGCATAAACAAAGTGATTGCAGCATGAAATAATAATTAAACTCCACGGATTAAGGTATTATATATGCAGCAAGTGTATGCAAAATACTTTTCTTCATATTTTCCTTTCAAAGCCGCATAAGAATATACTTAAATTTCTTATGCGGCTACATCTTATACTGCTTCAAGATAATCATCTTTCACATATCCGATACCTGCCCCAAACACAATCTTAGCCCAACCGCCGCTAAATGATTTAACTTTAACAATTGTACCTTTTTTCAAAGTACCAATTGGCTCATAAGCAGTTGATGGTGTACGTCTGACATTAAGCTCAGATGCAGTAACTTTGTACTTTTTTTCAAATATTCTCTCTTCATTGCTTGCCGACGAATTCTTTTCTTCAGTTATATTACTTACCGAAGTATCATTTCCATCATTATATACAGTGTAGCCTCCATCATCAAACAAAGCTACTCCATCGGTATTTTCGGCAGCTGACACACCATATGCAGGAACGACCAGCATAGCCATAGACAACATTGTTGTGCCCAGTTTCATAAGTTTTTTACCTATAACAACACATCCTCCATTTAAATAATATTTTATTTTCAGTTCTGCAGTTCCTGGATACAGTTATATCGTACAGGCAAATTCTTAATTAAAGCCTTATAATCTTCTTAATAATTCTTAATTTCAATCTGCAAAACCACTATAAAATATTCTTCTGGATTCAAATACCTGCCATTTTTTCCAATGCTTTCAAAAAAATTTCAGCTATATCCAGATCCTCTGGAGTTGTGATCTTAAGATTCTTATAAGATCCCTCTACAAGGGCAATTTTCACTCCTGTTTCCTGCTCTACCACCATAGCGTCATCTGTGATTGCAGACATATCCCGGCAGCGGATTTTCTCATGCGCCTCTCGGATCAGCCTGTACTCAAAAATCTGAGGTGTCTGAATGGTCCAGACAGTGCTTCTGTCCGGTGTCTCTGCAACATATCCCTGTATATCTGCTATTTTCACCGTATCTTTAGAAGGCATACCAATCACACAGGCGCCTGTTTTCTCAGCCCCCTGTACACCTCTCTGAATAATTTCTTCAGTAACAAACGGTCTTGCTCCGTCATGGATCAGGACATATTCCGTATCCTGGCAGGAAAGAAGCCCCTGATAGACAGAATCATATCTCTCTTTTCCACCAGATACCACTTCTGTCACCTTAGTGAAACCATATTTTTCTACAATTTCCTTTTTACAAAAGGAAATCGACTCCGTTCCTGTAACCAAAATAATATCGCGAATCAAGCCACTGTCCTGGAAACATTTCAGAGAATAATAAAGCAATGGTTTTCCTCCCAGCTCCAGAAACTGCTTCTGTACTTTACTGTTCATCCGTTTTCCCTGTCCTGCTGCCAGAACAATAGCCGTATTTTTTCCTTCCATAAAACCTCCCCAGCAGTTTTTATCTTTCTCCCAGTTTCAGATTGGGCACTGCATTCAGATCCCAGCCATGGCGAATTCCCTTTTTGTACTCATAATAAGCTGCTGCTCCGATCATGGCAGCATTATCCGTACAGAAAATCGGTGAAGGACGGAAAAACTGATAGCCATTTTCTTCACAGGCTTTTTCCATAGCGGCCCTCAGAGTGCCATTGGAAGCCACGCCTCCTGCAATCGCCACCTTGTCCATGCCATAATCTTTTGCCGCCATCATGGTATGCTCTACCAGAACATCTACCACCGCTTTCTGAAAAGACGCCGCAAGATCTGCACGATTTACCTCTTCCCCCTTCATCTGAGCCTGATTCAGATAATTCAGCACAGCAGATTTTACCCCGCTGAAGCTGAAATCGTAAGGACAGTCTCCTACTTTCGCTCTCGGAAACTGAATCGCATCCGGATTTCCTTCTTTTGAAAGCTTATCGATCTTCGGGCCTCCCGGATATCCCAGACCAATAGCACGGGCAACCTTATCAAAGGCCTCTCCTGCCGCATCGTCTCTGGTTCTTCCCAGAATCTCAAACACACCGTAGTCCTTTACAATTACCAGATGGGTATGTCCCCCTGAAACGATCAGGCAGAGAAACGGCGGTTCCAGATCCGGATGTTCGATATAGTTTGCCGAAACATGACCCTCAATATGATGAACACCCACCAATGGAAGTTTTTTTGCATAGGCAATAGCCTTGGCTTCTGCAACGCCTACAAGCAGCGCGCCTACAAGCCCCGGTCCATAGGTAACGCCAATGGCATCAAGGTCATCCAGTGTCACGCCTGCCTCTTTCAGCGCCTCCTCAATAACCTGATTGATCTTTTCTATATGTTTTCTTGATGCAATTTCCGGCACAACACCGCCGTACAGTTTATGAAGCTCGATCTGTGAAGAGATTACATTAGACAGGATCGTTCTTCCGTTTTTTACAACGGAAGCCGCAGTTTCATCACAGGAGCTCTCTATGGCAAGAATCAGTGTATCTTCCACGTTTATTCCTCCTCAAAATTTAATTCCACGCTTTTTCCATCCTTCCCCGGATAGGACTGTGGAAAAATTGCTCTGACAGTATCCATATAATCATCCGGTCGGATCAGGGACGGGCTGTAATGCGTCAGCCACATTTCTCCCACTCCGGCTTCCTTAGCCAGCTCTGCTGCCTCACGGAACGTCATATGCTTATAGCCTTTCGCCTTATCTGTTTTCTCATCCTCCCCATACATGCCTTCACAGATAAAAAGATTCGAATTTTTTGCATTGCGGAGAATGGAATCAGTTGGTCTGGTATCAGTTGTATAGGTAAGCTTAATTCCCTTCCTGTCAGGTCCCAGAACCATATCCGGTGTATAAGTTTTCCCTTCCAGTTCTATAGACTGTCCCTTTTGAAGAGGATTCCATAATTTCAGGGGAATTTCCTGCTCCTTTGCTCTTTCCGGAGAAAACCTGCCCTGACGGAGAATTTCCAGCGTGTACCCATAGCAGATCACATTATGGTTCACCTTAAAGGCAGTGATCCTGTAGCCATTCAGTTCGATAACTTCCTCCGGCTTCGTGATTTCTATAAAACGGATCTCAAAGGGAAGTTCCGGCGCGATTACACGAAGGGCATTTACCACACGTTCCAGTCCTCTGGGACCGATCAGTGTCAAAGGTTCTGTACGGTCTGCATTACCCATAGTAAGAAGCAGTCCCGGAAGTCCGCTGATATGGTCTCCATGATAATGAGTAAAGCAGATCACATCGATGGGCTTGAAGCTCCAGCCTTTTTCCTTAATGGCAACCTGAGTCCCCTCGCCGCAGTCGATCAGAAGACTGCTGCCATTATATCTTGTCATCAGAGCAGTAAGCCACCTTCTTGGAAGGGGCATCATACCGCCTGTTCCTACTAAACAAACATCTAACATAAAATCCCTCTTTTATTCTGAAAAAGTCTGCCGCAGAATGTATCTGCCGCAGTCTCTGCTATTACTTTACTGGCAAAGTGTAACACAATTAATACTTCAAAACAAGGTCAAAATCCCCCGTCAGTGCAGAGGAATGCTTATTTTTATCTGAAAAATATCCCCCTTCTCCGTCCAGGACATTTCCCCGCCATGAACCTCTGCGATCCTTGCTGCGCTTTTCAGTCCGACTCCGCTTCCCGCCGCCTGACGCTGCACAGCAATCCCGTTTTCCAGAATTACAATTACTTTTGTTTCTTCCATATGAATATCTGCTGTCACCTTATGATCCCGTTTTCCATAATGAAGGATATTGGAGCAGAGATTCGTAAGCAGTCTCTGCATAAGAAAAGGGTTTGCCTTCCATCTCTCATCTCCAACCTCTTTCCGGATATACTCTACAGGAAATCCCTGAAGTTCCAGATACTCCAGCTGTTCCTGCAGTTCTCCGCCAAATTCCCGGAGACTGTAATCCTGCATGGCAGTTTCTCCCGGATTATCAAAGACAAGGGCATATTCAAACATCTTATCCGTCATCCCCCGAAGCTCCTCTGTTTTTATCAGGCATTTCTGTACATACTGCGGATAATTCTCCTGATCCCCTTTTTTTCTTCTGAGAATTTCCAGATATCCGTTTAAAACCGTAAGCGGCGTACGGATATCATGAGAAAGCGCCCGGATCAGTTCCTGATTATCCATATGAGCCTGACGTTCATTTTCCATACTTATTTTCAGGGCCAGGCGAAGATCATCCAGTTCTTTTGCAAGAGCTGCGATCTCGTCTTTTCCTTTCACCGTAACCGGATGTTCCATATCTCCCTGCCCCATGACAGCAGCCTCACAGCGTACCCTTCCGAGATACTTCATTTTTTTGTGTACAAAAATAAGGATCGGTTCCAGAACCAAAAGACTGTCCAAAATCACGACCGACAGATAAAAAACCGGAAAAAATTTCAGAGACTGATAACTCATCAGCTGTACCCTGGCTGTTCCGTCAGAAAACTGCGTTTCAAATTCTACCGGAGGTTCCATAGACTGTGCGGCTATATCCGTATCTGACCACGACCAGCTTCCCCATATCCTGCTGTCAAGAATCTCCGGAAAAAAACCGTCTATGTACTTTCCATTTTCTTCATCATAAATCCCCATCCAGGTATAAGCGTCTGCCCTTTCCGCCAAATAAGACATGTACTCTTCCGGCCTGTTCATATGAAATGCAGGCGTTTCTTTTTTCAGCCATTGTGCATATTCCTTTCTGGAATCTTCTATGACCTCATGATCCAGCACCCAGGCATAAAATCCAAATCTCCGGTTCATCAAAAATATTGTACAAAACAGCGCGCAGAAGAGTCCTGCAAGAAAAATAACCAAAAGCTCCCGGGTCAGTTTGCGCTCTCCGGCGTTTTTTTTCCTAATCACATCGATACCCCCTTCCCCAGACTGTACGAATGATTTTTGGATCATGGGGATCTTCCTCTATTTTGCTTCGCAGATTCCGGATATGTACCATAACAATATTGGATGCCCCGTAATAATAATCCTCTTCCCAGACCGACTCATAAAGACACTCCACAGAAAATATCTGCTTTCTGTGTTTCAAAAGCAGACATAAAATCGAAAATTCTGTATCTGTCAGAGAGATTTCCTGATCATTTCTCCATACGGTTCCCTTTTCCGGGTAAACCTCAAGTCCTCCGCAGCATAATTTCTTTTGATTTTTCCCGGCTCCGCTGCCCTGATATACATGATACCTTCTCACCAGCGCTTTCACTCTGCTGATCAGTTCCGGATAGGAAAACGGCTTTGGAAGATAATCATCTCCACCGCAGGAAAATCCAAAGGTCTTATCCTCCACCTGGGTTCTTGCACTGAGAAAGAGGATCGGAACATTGGAACTTTTCCTGATTTCCACACAGGTCTGATAACCGTCCAGTCCCGGCATCATTACATCCAGAAGAATAAGATCATAGCTGTTCCGTTTTATTTTTTCCAGTGCTTCCCTTCCATCTCCCGCCTCTTCCAGCCAAAAACCTTCTCCTTCCAAAAGTACCGTGACCACCTCACGAATCTCCGGATTATCATCCACGATCAGTATTCTGGACTCTCCCATATTTCTGCCTCCATTTCTTACCTTTCCATATTATAGCATGACTGTGACAGGATTTTGTCATTCTTAAGAATTCTTCAGATTTTTCACGGTATTTTTTTAAGATAAATGGAATATATTTATTACAGATTTTTTCAAAAACAAATTTCCGTTTTCCGAAATAAACTATTAAAAAACATACGAGGAGAATATTTATGAAAAAGGCAGTCAATTACCTGTTTCTTGCCGGAGCAGTTTTTTTGTTCATATGGATCACACTTCCCCAGGGAAAGCTTTTTGGTTCCACCACAGACTGGTATTGTCAGCATGTGACCATTGCAGACACCATGCGTAAGCAATTTCTGGAAACCGGAGATCTGCTGCCTGACTGGTGCGCGCTTGGCAACGGTACAAACTTTTACACGCTTTCCTATTATGGTTTTCTCCGTCCGGACGTACTGATCAGCTTCTTTTTCCCAAATGTCCCCATGGAAGTCTTTATTCAGGGCTATGCCATTCTGGAGATGCTTCTGGGCTCCTGGCTGCTTTACTGGTGGCTGCAGAAAAAAAATATCCCTGAAAATCTGTGCTTTACCGGAGGATTTCTTTATCTGACTTCCAACTGTATGTTTCAGGCACACAGACAGATCATGTTTATCAGCTATCTTCCCTTTATGATTCTGGCTCTGATCTTTACAGACAGTCTTTATCAGGAAAATACTTCCTGTTTTTTCCGTCGTTTTCCTGTACATGCAGGGCTTTCTCTGTCCGTTTGCATGATCATACTTCACAGTTTTTATTTCTTTCCTGCCTGCTTTGTATGCCTTACCCTGTATTTTCTCCAACTGGACAACCGTCCGGAAAAACGTCCCTGGATTCCATTTCTCAGCTCTGTCGCAACAGGTATCAGCCTTTCCATGATATACCTGCTCCCCACCGCACTGGCAATCCTGGAAAACAAAAAAGACGTGAAGTCTGCTTCCATCCGGCAGATTTTCACCGTAAATCCTTCTTTAAACACACTGCTCTACAGCCCCTATGGATGCGGTCTCACTCTGATCTGCCTGTATTGTCTTCTGCTTTGCCTTTTCCGAAAACAAACACAAAAAACAGCAGCGATACTCTGTATTCTCCTGTGCAGTCAGTTCTGCTGCTGGATTTTGAACGGAACGCTCTATCTGCGTCCCAAGGCGCTGATTCCTTTTTTACCACTGATCCTGCTGCTGACCGCAGATACCCTGAAGGAGCTCCATGAAAAAAGTATCCGCCATCGCTTCCCACTGGCACTCTTATGTATGATCCCGGGACTGGTACAGATCCTGTTTCTACATTCCGGAAGGAAAATCCTGATTCTGACCGATATACTTTTTCTTCTGCTGTATGCTGGTTTTCATACCGGACTCTCTGAAAAACTTGCAGGCTTTTTTCTGGTTTTTCTGATTCCACCTCTGATTTTTGTATCTACAGCACGGACAGAATCCTATGCTTCCGCCTCCACTAAAAGCCGGGAAATCTTTTCCCAAAAGGAAATAAAAAATGTTCTGTCCGAAGCAGATAGTACCATGGATATTCTGAGTGCTCCAATGACCAACAGCAACTATCTGCCGCTCGGAAGCCTGAAACGTACAACCATGTACTCGTCTGTCTCTAACAGTACCTATAACCGGCTTTTTTACGATATTCTGAAAATGCCTGTCAGCACCAGAAACCGCGTTTCCATGAATGCCGATGCAAATCCTTTTCAGGAATATCTGATGGGCGTCCGCTATATCCTGACCACAGAGGACAAGCTTCCTGAAGGATATTTACCCCTGCTGCAAAAAGGAGATTCCGTTCTGGCAGAAAACCGGCAGGTGCTGCCCTCTGCCTATGGAACCACAGCGCTTCTTAATGAAAAGGATTTTGATGCGCTCAGCTATCCTCAGACTCTGGACACCCTTGCCAATCGTACGGTTATCCCGGAAAGCTCCGGTGCATCCACTACGCCATACACTTCACTAATGAAAGAATATCCTCTTCCCGTAAATTTTCTGGAAGCGCCGGAAAATGGACAGGCTCTTACCATTACCAGGCAGCTGCCTTCCATTCTGGAGCATCAGATTCTTCTGCTGTCCTGTGATGTTTCCTACAGTGGAAAAAAAGATATTGACGTTACCATAAACGGAATACGGAATCGTCTTTCCGGTTCTGATGCCCCCTACCCGAACCACAACGAAACCTTTACCTGGATCTTATCCGGAAACGAGCCATTAAAATCCCTGAATATTCACTTCTCCCCGGGTAATTACAAACTTTGCAATGTTCAGGCATTTATTCTGCCCTTTTCCGCGCTCCGACATCCGGATATACAACCCTTCCGGTCTTCGGTCACAGAAAAAAAGGAACTTCTTCATGGTTCCATAAGCATGAAAGTAGACGGTTATTTTGTTACTTCCTTTTCCTATTCCAGAGGATATCAGATTCTTGTGGACGGCAAAGAAATAAAACCGCAGCTGGTCAACAAAGGTTTTCTGGGATTTCCTGTAAAAAAAGGAACGCATGAGATCCTGATTCGATTTCATGCGCCCGGTAAGTCTATGGGAATTCTGTTCACTTTTTCTGCCGCAGTCCTTCTTCTGGCAAAGTTATCTACATTGTCTTTGTCATCAGTACTGCGTTTTCCACAGGATTCTCGTAATAATTCTTACGGAGTCCGTCCTCTTTAAAGCCCAGTCTTTCATAAAGCCGTCTGGCGGTTCCGTTTCCCTCACGGACCTCCAGATGGACCAGCTTTATCCCCTGCATCCCCGCTATACGAAGGACACTATCCACAAGGAACTGACCGATTCCTTCTTTCTGGCGGTCTTTTCTGACCGCCACATTCAGGATATCTCCCTCATCCAGCACAATCATCATGCTGCAGTAGCCAAGAATATGGTCTTTTTCCTCCACTACAAAAAACATGGTATCTTTTTTCATCAGATAGGTAAGAAAGCCTTCCCTTGTCCACGGTACCGAAAAAAGAGCTTCTTCGATATCCATAACCTGATCCAGATCCTCCACCAGCATTTCCCGAAAAGTCATTGTACTGCTTCCCCGCTTTCTGCCTGCAGACGGGCTTTTTCTCTTTCTGCCCGCTCTCTTTCCGCCTGAGAAACCCGGAGATAATCCGGCATGTGCTCCCGGGCAGTCTCATATCTACCTTCCTGATAATATACCAGTCCCAGCGCCGCCACAGCAGCCGCTCTCTGTCTGTTTACATGAGCCGGTGCAAAAGAACAGGAGAACTCCGCTTTTTCCAGAATAATTTCACAGAACACCGGAACACCGTCTCCCAGAAAAGTCACCTGCTGCCCGTATCCGTTCAGTTTTTCCAGAAGCTCCCCAACAGGAACTGCCATCTGATCTTCCACCACCTGAAGCTTATGCTCCTCAAAACGATAAATGCCCGTATACACCTGGTTTCTTCTTGCATCCATGATAGGGCAGATCAACCCCTGAACATCATAAAGATTAAAAGCCAGCGCTTCAACAGTAGGAACACTGATCAGCGGTTTTTCCAGAGCCAGCCCCAGCCCCTTGGCAGTTGCTGAACCGATACGAAGCCCGGTAAAAGAGCCGGGGCCGCCTGCCACAGCAATAGCATCAATAGTATTCAGATCCAGTTCTGTCATTTTTACCACCTCGTCCAGCATTGGAAGAAGTGTCTGCGAATGTGTTTTTTTATAATTTACCGAATATTCTGCAATCATGGTATCATCTTCTACAACTGCAACAGACGCTACGATACCGGAACTGTCCAGACCTAATATTTTCATTTTTCTCCCTACCTTTCTTCAATCTCCTCAATGGTGATCCGACGATAATCAAAGCCCTGTGCCAGATCCTTTTCGATGGTAACGGAAATTCTTTTTTCCGGAAGGATCTCACGGATCAGCTCCGCCCATTCGATCAGGCAGATTCCTTCGCCAAAAAAGTAATCGTCATAACCGATTTCTTCCATTTCCTCAATATCTCCGATACGATATACGTCAAAATGATAAAAGGGCAGACGTCCTTCCTCATATACCTGGACAATGGTAAAAGTCGGACTGCTGACTGCCTCTGTAATGCCAAGACCTGCTGCCACCCCCTGAGTGAACACTGTTTTGCCTACGCCAAGATCACCATTCAGAGTATATACCTGTCCCGGCTTCGCTGTCTCCCCGATTTTTTTTCCTAATTCAAATGTCTCCTGCGGACTCCTCGTTTCTATTACCATTTCTGCACCTTTCCATAAATATTCCCGATTATTGTAAACCGTTATGATTTCCGTTCTTTTACTTATTCCTTGCGAAATTCTTCTTTGCATATTATAATAGAGCAAACAGGGAAAAACAATACTTTTCGTAAAAGGAGATAAAACTATGGCAAATCCAGTTGTGACCATCACTATGGAAAATGGTGATGTAATGAAAGCAGAGCTTTATCCGGAGTTCGCTCCGAACACTGTAAACAATTTCATCAGCCTGGTAAAAAAAGGCTTTTATGACGGACTGATCTTCCACCGCGTAATCCAGGGCTTCATGATCCAGGGCGGATGTCCGGACGGAACCGGAATGGGCGGCCCGGGCTACAGCATCAAGGGCGAATTTGCACAGAATGGTGTTGCAAACAATCTTGCACATACACCGGGAGTTCTCTCCATGGCAAGAGCCATGCATCCGAACTCAGGCGGAAGCCAGTTCTTCATCATGCACAAAGCAGCGCCTCACCTTGACGGAAGCTATGCTGCTTTTGGCAAGATCACAGAAGGCATGGATGTGGTAAACCGCATTGCAGAAGAAGATACCGATTACAGCGACAGACCTCTGGACGATCAGGTTATGAAAACTGTGACCGTAGAAACCTTTGGTGTGGATTATCCGGAACCGGAGAAATGCTGATCCGCTGACAGATAAACATCTTATAAGAATATAAGAAAGCCGGTACTTTTCTCCCCTTATATATCGGGAGACTGTACCGGCTTTTTCTGTTCTCATTCTCATTTTTTCATATCAGTCTTCAAAGGTCATAACCTCTCCATCCAGAACGGCAAAATACAATTCTCTGTCTTTTTCCATCCGTGCTCTTCCATTGGTGCCTTCTGTAACGGCCTTCTGCACTGCATCCACATACTCTGACGGGATCAGAAGTTCCAGAACCACCTTATCTGTATACTCACTGTTCAGGATCGGAATGTTTCTTTCTCCTGCAATATACTGGATCTTGCCAATCCCGGTATAATCTGTGGTCACCTTCAGAGCAATCCCCCGGCGTTTTTCAATAATCCGGCTGGCTGCCAGTCCTTCCTGTACCGCCTTGGAATAAGCGCGCACAAGACCTCCAGTGCCCAGAAGAACTCCTCCAAAATACCGTGTGACTACCACTGCCACATTATAAATATCTTCTCCGAGGATCACATCCAGCATAGGACGGCCTGCCGTACCCGACGGTTCTCCATCGTCACTGCACCTGGTATACTCCCTGTTCAGGCCCACTGAATACACAAAACAGTTATGCCTTGCATCCCAGTATTTTTTCTTCATTTCTTCCAGAAATGCCAGCGCCTCCTCCTCGGTCTTTACCGGACGAACCGTTGCGATAAATCTGGATTTCTTTTCTGTGATCTCACCAGTTCCGCCTTCCAGGACGGTCTTGTATGTTTCCAGCATGTTTCTTCTCCTTATAGAAACAAAGCCCCCTGCCTTTTCGGGCAAGAGGCCTGACAACTTTTCTGATATTCATTATACGGAAAGTCCGTAAATATGTCAATCCCTGATGATCTTCCCATTCTCGTCAAACTCCATGACAGATACACCATCAAATCCATCGATCATATTGTGATAATCCGTAATATCCCGGCCCATAGCACTCACTGTATACAATCTTCTCTGAAAAACTGCTTTCTAATGGTTCCATATTTTTAACCAGCCATATCCCCCATGCAGCCAGGCATCCGATTCCCGGATACTTCATATCTATGACTATTCCCAGAATAAACGGCAAGGACATAGCTGCCATTCTCTTTCCATACGCCCTGCACATGGCATCTTCATCGTGTTTCTTTCGGTCACCTTCAGGCTTCCTATTGTAACCGGACAAAAATCTGGCAGCCTTCCCTTTTGAGCTGTAAAAATATACCCCAAACAAAAGCATGAGTACTGCCATCACAAAGTCGAAAACCATATAGAACATCCCATACCTCCTCCTTCCGCCTGATGGATTCTAAGTTATTTTGTTAATTTTTCAGTTTACACAAACAAATTAACAAAAATTCTTTTTTCCGGTCTTAGGCCGTTTCTCGCAATTTTTCTTTCTGGACGTTCCTTCCCTTATACACAATAAATATTGCAGCCACAGCATAACACAATGCAAGCTCAATTCCAAACTCAGAGGTTATATACTGTGTATAGGATTTATTTACTGTCATTTTATCAAAAACAGACTGTACAAACAGATTATGGCTGGAATGAAGCACCACCGCAGGCCACATACTTCCGGCCTTCATACACCCAGCACTTCTGCATCTGCGGTTCCAACCGGTCAAATTCCCATTTTTTCCCGCTGTTGCTCCTGCTGAAGGGATCATTAATGATCATCTGGCTTCCGGTATGTCCCCGCACAACAATAAAATGTCCGTTGTCTGTAAAATCTCCCGGTCCCATGGCACAGATGATCAGCCGCCCTTCATCCAGTTCTCTCTCCATTTCTGACAGTCCCATATAGGCAAACTGTGTGACCTCTACCCCGTATTCTTTCGCCATATCTTCCATGAACAGCCAGGAGGTTCCTTCGCCTTCCACATAATATCCCTCCTCCATGGCACGTCCTGCCAGCAGATCCGGAGTAAGGCTCTTATCCCTGGTGAGACTGTAAAGAACCATAGAAAGACAGGTTGGACCGCAGCCGGAAATCCCGATATTAGACTGTCCATAGGGAACATATCCCCACCGTTTGTCCCACTGTATAAAAAGCGGAACCTCTCTCCTGCTTTCAGACAGCGTGATTCCTCCGGATGGCTCTGCCGATGCCGTCAGACAGGACACTGCAAAATCCAATGCTTCCGGATTTCTTTTTAATGCCTCCAGAAAATCTGCAGGATACTTTTCTCTGTTTTGATCAACCTGTTCCCAGAGCTTTTCCTCTCGTGTTTTTTCTACGGGAGTAACTTCTATAACGACTGCCTTTGGAGGAACGGAGGTCTCCTGAAACTGCCATTGTCCACACTTTTTCTGCAGAAAGATTCCCGCCGCCAAAATAAGAAAAACGGAGACTGTCATAATAACTCTCCGGTTCCTCTCTCTGATCCTGGCCTCCACCGCAGGGCTTTTGGGACGTTTTTTTTCGGATAAATCTGATTTATTCCCTTTTTTCAAAGTATGATCCCCCTTGCCCGTTTCTTATGCTTCGGTCAAAGCTAAATTTCTCTTTTGTGTAACGATTAGTACCATAAAAATACTCCCTGCTGTAGTCTTAATTCTGCAGCGGATATGGAAATTACAATATTTTTGAAATTTTCTGCTATACTAAGTGTGAAGTTTTTATTTTGGGGTTTATTTACGATTTTTTATTTGATATAATAAAACGGATTATAAAGGAGGAAGATCATGAATTACGGTAAAAAATCAGTCTCAAAAAAACGAAATTCTCTGATTTCCCGTACGGCCATGATGGGAAAACGCGCACATGTTTCTTTCATCAGAGTCCTGTTTGTGTCTCTGATTACTTTGTGTGTGATCATAGGCTGCATAGGTATCGGAGCATTTCGAGGGATCATAGACAATGCCCCTGATGTGGATGACGTGGATATCTCCCCTCTGGGATATGCAACTTTTCTGTATGACGGTGACGGAAATCAGCTTCGTAAACTTACTGCCCCGGACTCCAACCGTCTGCCCGTTTCCATTGACAAAATTCCTGTGGACCTGCAGCATGCAGTCGTTGCTATTGAGGATGAACGTTTTTACGAACACAACGGAATCGACGTAAGAGGTATCCTCCGTGCTTTCGTAAAAAATATAACCTCCGGTGGTCTTTCCGAAGGTGCCAGTACCATCACTCAGCAGCTTCTGAAAAACAATGTTTTCACCAACTGGACTAACGAGTCCACCTGGCTGGAGCGATTCACCCGTAAATTCCAGGAACAGTATCTGGCAATTCAGATTGAAGAAAAGATCCAGGACAAAAATATCATTCTGGAGAATTATCTGAACACCATCAACCTTGGAGCAGGAGCCTACGGAGTACAGGCAGCTTCCAAGCAGTATTTCAACAAAGACGTCTGGGACCTGAACCTTTCCGAATGTGCTACCCTGGCCGGTATTACTCAGAATCCGACTCAGTTCAATCCTATCGAACATCCGGAAGCAAATGCCAGAAGACGTAAAGAAGTTCTGAACCATATGCTGGAGCAGCAGTACATCACTCAGGAGCAATATGATCAGGTGATCAATGATAATGTCTATGAGGAGATCCAGGCGGCTCAGGCAGTGCAGGCGGAAACCGCAGATACTATTTACAGCTATTTTGAAGATGAGCTTATCGATCAGGTGATCAGTGACCTGATGAACATTAAAGGCTACACCAGGATTCAGGCTCAGAACCTGGTATACAGCGGAGGTCTGGAGATCCATACGACACAGGATCAGCATATCCAGAGTATCCTTGATGAAGAATATGCCAACCCGGAAAACTATCCTGAGAACACACAGTACGCGCTGGATTATGCGCTGACTGTCAAAAATCCTCAGGGGGAAGAAGTAAACTACAGTAAAGAAATGATGAATCTTTACTTCCAGAATGAAGATCCGGAATTTGATCTTCTGTTTTCCTCTCAGGAAGAAGGTCAGAGCTATGTAGACCGTTATAAGCAGTCTATCCTGGCAGACGGAAGCACAGTTGTCGCAGAACGCGTAAACTTTGCTCCTCAGCCCCAGTCTTCTATGAGCATCATTGACCAGCATACCGGCTATGTCAAAGCCATCGTAGGCGGACGTGGAGAAAAAACAGCCAGCCTTACACTGAACCGTGCAACAGATACCACCAGGCAGCCCGGTTCCACCTTTAAGATCGTATCCACCTACGCCCCCGCCCTGAATGAAAAGGGAATGACACTTGCAACCACCTTTGAGGATGAGCCTTACAATTATCCGGACGGATCTCCTGTGGAAAATGCTTCCAAATCCTACGGAGGAACCACAACCATCCGGAGAGCTATCCAGAGTTCTATCAATGTTGTTGCAGTCAAATGTCTGGAGGAAGTAACTCCTGAGCTGGGACTTCAATATCTGGATAACTTTGGATTTACCACTCTGGCTCATGGAACCGAAGCGGACATAGATGAAAACGGTACCATCTGGTCCGATGCCAATCTTCCTATGGCTCTCGGCGGTCTGACCCATGGTGTTACAAACGTTGAACTGTGCGCTGCTTATGCGGCAATCGCCAACCAGGGAAATTACATTGAGCCTCTGTACTACACCAAGATTCTGGATCACAATGGAAACGTTCTGATTGAAAAAACCTCTGCCGGACGTTCTGTCATCAAAGAAAGCACTGCATGGCTCCTCACCAGTGCCATGGAGGATGTTGTAAAGCATGGAACAGGAACTGCCTGCCAGCTCGATAACATGACAGTTGCCGGAAAAACAGGTACTACGGATGATTACAATGACCTCTGGTTTGTAGGATACAGTCCTTATTATACTTGTGCTGTATGGTCCGGATTTGACAATAATGAAAAGCTTCCGGATGACTACTCCCGTGAGTTCCATAAAAATCTGTGGAAAAAGGTTATGACCCGTGTTCATGACGGACTCCCGGACAAAGACTTTGAAATGCCGTCCACTGTAGAAAAGATCAGTATCTGTGCAGAAACTGGTCTGCTGCCAAGAGCAGGCTGCGATGTAATCACGGAATATTTTGACATCGGAGATGTTCCCACGGATTACTGTGATCAGCATTTCTATGAACCGGAGCCGGAAATCCCGGAATATAACTATGAGGAAACAATAATACCGGAACCTTCTGCTGCACCGGAAGATCCCAATGCGGTTCCTGAAAACCCCAACGCAGGCGGCGAAGATCCCAATGCAGGCGGCGAGGATCCCAACGCAGGCGGTGAGGATCCCAATGCAGGCGGTGAAGACCCCAACGCAGGCGGCGAAGATCCCAATGCAGGCGGCGAAGCCCCCAATGCAGGCGGTGAAGATCCCAATACCGGCACGGAAGGAAACGGCGGCGAAATCATTTATGAATAAGTCCCTATAAAAAAGGTAGTGTGGTAAGCAAAATGCTTATTACACTACCTTTTCTATTAAATCTTTCAATCCATCCAAATTACAGAACCATTTTTGCTGCTCCGTAAATACCTGCATCGTTTCCAAGGCTCGCAATGACGATCGGAACATCCTTACATAAGGAGAATGCATATTTTTTATAATGTTTTACAATACAGTCGATCAATGGCTGGCCTGCTTTTGACACGCCTCCGCCGATAACGATTGCCTCAGGGTCTACCACAGCTGCAAATATTCCAAGTGCACCGCCAAGCTTTTCTCCTACCTCTTCCATCACACGACAGGTCAGAGCATCGCCGGCTTTAAAAGCATCCAGTACATCCTTTGCTTCTATCTGCTCCATATTTCTCAGAACACTTGCCTCCTCAGAAGCCGCAAGTGCTTTCTTTGCAAGACGAACAATTCCTGTGGCAGAAGAATACTGCTCAAGGCAGCCTTTATTTCCGCAGTTACAGCTTTCTTTTTCTTCATGGCATACATTCGCATGTCCGATCTCGCCACCGGCTCCATGATATCCTGCAACAATTTCCCCATCCACAATAATGCCGCCGCCGACACCTGTTCCAAGGGTAACCATGATCACATTCTGAGAGCCTGCTGCCGCACCCTTCCATGCTTCTCCAAGAGCTGCCACATTCGCATCGTTTCCTGCTTTTGCCGGAAGTCCGATCAGGTCGCTGAGCTCTTTGGCTACCGGTTTAAATCCCCAGTGAAGATTTACTGCACAGGCCGCCTCTCCATTGCTGTTGATCGGTCCCGGGATACCGATTCCAACACCGGCCACCTCATTCTTATCAATCCCTTTTTCAGCAATTTTAGACTGGATCGCTTCTGCCACATCGGGAAGGATATGTACTCCCTCCTCTTCTGTCCTTGTAGGAATCTCCCACTTGTCTACCAGAGTTCCATCAACCTGAAAAAGTCCGCATTTTACGGTAGTACCTCCTACATCAATGCCAAAACAATACATGTTATTTCCCCTTTCTCTTATTTATCACGTTTTTTTGCAATATTTGCCTGCACACGTTTATACAGCTCTTCTGCAGCATTATACCCCATCTTTTTCTGTCTGTGATTAACTGCGGCAGATTCTACGATCACTGCCAGATTTCGTCCCGGACGGATCGGCAGAGAATGGCAGACGATCTTATTGCCAAGATACTCTGTATATTCTTCTGTAAGACCAAGGCGGTCATACTCCTTATCTCTGTCCCATTCCTCCAGCTTGATCACAAGGTCAACGGACTGTGTATCTTTTACACTTTCCACACCGAACAGAGTCTTGACATCAATAATACCAATTCCGCGCAGCTCAATAAAATGTCTTGTGATATCAGGCGCAGAACCCACAAGAGTTACATCACTGACCTTACGCAGCTCCACTACGTCATCACTGACAAGACGATGTCCTCGCTTGATCAGCTCCAGAGCAGCCTCGCTTTTACCGATTCCGCTTTCTCCAGTGATCAGGATGCCTTCACCATATACATCTACCAGAACTCCGTGAATGGAAATGCAGGGGGCAAGCTGGACACCCAGCCAGCGGATAATCTCTGCCATAAGGCTGGAAGTTGTTCTTTCTGTTACAAAAGTAGGTACATTATATTTAACAGCAAGATCCAGCATATCCTGTGACGGCTTTGTCATGGTACTGAAAATCACGCAGGGAATCTTGCTGGAGATAAAACGTTCATATTTCATCAGACGCTTTTCATCCGGAAGCTGCATCAGATATGTGTATTCTACATATCCAATGATCTGAACCCGCTCATTGGCAAAATGCTCCAGATACCCGGTAAGCTGCAGTGCAGGACGGTTGATCTCCGCAGTCATGATCCTCTTGTCTGACAGGTCAATTTCCGGAGTCAGATTTGTAAGATTCTGCTCCTGCACCATCTTTGTCATCAATACACCCTTCATATGTGTGTTCTCCTTTTTTCATATATTAGCGGCACAAATTACTTTGTGTTACTGACTTTATTACTGGCTGTCCTGCGTCTGCACAGGCGGATGAAAGAAAAGGTATACCTGCTGCGCGCTTGCCGCATTCATGGACTCTGTTTCCGTCAGCTCCTCCAGAGAAGCATCCCGGATTCCTTCCACAGACCGGAACTTCCGCATCAGCGCTTTTCTCCTTCGTTCACCGATCCCCGGTATATCATCCAGGATCGAATGTACCTGTTCCTTACTGCGCAGAGATTTGTGGTATTCTATCGCAAAACGATGGGCCTCATCCTGTATCCTGGTGATCAGCCGAAATCCCTCGCTGTTTGTCTCTATGGGGATTTCTACATTGTTAAAATACAGCCCGCGGGTACGATGATGGTCATCCTTCACCATGCCGCATACCGGAATCTGTATTCCCAGTTTTTCCAGAACACCCAATGCAATATTTACCTGCCCTCTGCCTCCATCCATCAAAAGCAGATCCGGCATTCTGGCAAAGCTGTCAAATTCTCCATTGCTCTCATGAGTAAAACGTCTGGTAAGCACTTCTTCCATACTGGCGTAATCATTCGGTCCCTGAACAGACTTGATCCGGAATTTTCGGTAATCGCTTTTTTTCGGGCGTCCCTTTTCATATACCACCATAGAGCCCACCGACTCAAAACCACTGATATTGGAAATATCAAATGCTTCCATGCGAACGATGTCCTTCAGCCCCAGCCACTCCTCAACTTCATGAACAGCCCCAATAGTCCGTCCTTCTTCGCGGCGAATCCGCTCTCTGTCTTTATCCAGTACCATCCGGGCATTTTCTCTGGCAAGCTCCACCAGTTTCTCTTTAGTGCCTTTCTTCGGAACCAGGATATGGACTTTCTGTTTTCTCCTGGAACTGAGCCATTCCTCGATCACCTCACGGTCTTCCACATCTGTCTGCAGCATAATTTCTCTGGGGATAAAAGGTGTTCCTGCATAAAACTGCTTCAGGAAGCTGGACAGCACCTGCTCTCTGGTGTCTCCCCTCGCAACGCGCAGATAAAAATGATCTCTTCCAATGATCCTGCCGCTGCGCATAAAAAACACCTGCACTACTGCATCCTGTTCTCTGAGATCCAGACTTTCATCCATGGCTACTGCAATAATATCTCTGTCCTCTTCTCCATAAGCTGTGATCTTCTGACGTTCTCCGATCTTACGGATACTCTGGATCAGATCCCGGCACTCTGCCGCGTCCTCAAAGCGAAGCTCTTCAGAGGCTTTCTGCATTTTGTCCGTCAGCTGGTCAATGGTTTCCTGGAAGTCTCCGTTTAAAAACCGCAGAACCTTCTGGATATTTTCTCTGTATGCCTCCTGTGATACCTGTCCTGTACAGGGACCGGTACACTGCTTCATATGATAATAAAGGCAGGGCCGATCCTTGCCGCAGTCTCTGGGAAGTGTTCTGCTGCAGGAGCGGACCTGATACAGCTTACGGACAAGCTCGATCACATCCTTGACCGCACCACCGCTTGTATAAGGACCAAAATATCTGTTTTTGTCTTTTTTCATTCTTCGTGCAAAAAGCACTCTTGGGTAAGCCTCCTGAACAGTCACCTTGATAAAAGGATAGCTTTTATCATCCTTCAGCATGGTGTTATATTTTGGCCGGTGTTCTTTGATCAGATTGCTTTCCAGTACAAGAGCTTCCAGCTCTGAATCTGTGATGATATATTCAAATCTTGCAATATGAGTGACCATCTGCTCGATTTTCGCACCCTTATAGCGGCTGCTCTGAAAATACTGCCGCACACGGTTTTTAAGGCTGACAGCCTTTCCCACATATATGATCTCATCCCGCTCATCATGCATCAGGTAAACGCCGGGCTTGGCGGGAAGTTTTTTCAGTTCTTCCTCAATCAGAAACATTTTCTGTATCCTGCTTTTCTTCTGATGCGGTCTCTTCGATCGCTTTCACATCTTCCGGAAATACCAGATCATTCAGATCCTCCGGAATGTCCATGCCTCTCTCTACTGCCCGGAATATCTTCATAAATTCTTTTCCGGTGATCGTTTCTTTCCGGATCAGATATTCCGAAATCTTATCAAGAGCTGTCCTGTGTCCTCTTAAGAGGCGCTTGGATTCCTCATAGGATTCGTGGAGCAGCTGCATCACCTCATGATCGATCTCTGTCGCTGTATCGTCTCCGCAGTTTAATACGGCTCTTCCGGAAAGATACTGATTTTCCTGAGATGCCAGTCCCATAAGTCCGAATTTCTGTGACATACCATACTGGGTGATCATAGCTCTCGCAACCTTGGTAGCCTGCTCAATATCGTTGGCAGCGCCTGTCGTAACCGTATCAAAAACGATTTCCTCTGCAGCACGGCCGCCCAGATAACCAACCAGCATTGCCTCCAGCTCTTTCTGTGTGTTAAGGAATTTTTCTTCCTCCGGCACATGCATGACATAACCGAGAGCTCCCATCGTACGGGGAACAATGGTGATCTTCTGCACCGGCTCCGCATCTTTCTGCAGTGCGCTGACAAGAGCATGTCCCACCTCGTGGTAAGAAACGATCCTGCGCTCCTGCGCACTTAAAATACGGTCTTTCTTTTCCTTTCCTACCAGAACCACCTCCACAGACTCCAGAAGATCCTTCTGGGATACTGCTTTACGTCCATTCTTTACTGCAAGGATCGCAGCCTCATTGATCATATTTGCAAGGTCAGAACCTACAGCGCCGGAGGTTGCCAGTGCAATGGCATCAAGATCTACTGTTTCATCCAGAAGCACATCCTTGGCATGTACTTTCAGAACCTCCACACGGCCTTTCAGATCCGGGCGGTCTACGATCACACGACGGTCAAAGCGTCCCGGACGGAGGAGTGCCGGATCCAGTACCTCCGGACGGTTGGTAGCCGCAAGGATCAGAAGTCCCTTCGATGTATCAAATCCGTCCATTTCCGCAAGAAGCTGGTTCAGGGTCTGCTCACGCTCATCATTTCCGCCTCCATAATGAGAATCACGGCTTTTTCCGATCGCATCAATCTCATCAATAAATACAATACAGGGGGCATTCTTCTTCGCTTCCTCAAAAAGGTCACGGACACGGGACGCACCCACACCGACAAACATCTCCACAAATTCCGAACCGGAAAGAGAAAAGAACGGTACCTTTGCCTCTCCGGCCACAGCCTTTGCCAGAAGTGTTTTTCCTGTTCCCGGAGGGCCTACAAGAAGCGCACCTTTGGGAAGCTTGGCTCCGATCGCCGTATATTTCCCCGGATTATGCAGGAAATCCACAACCTCCTGAAGAGATTCTTTTGCCTCATCCTGGCCTGCCACATCCTTAAAGGTAATCCCTGTTTCCTGCTGGATATATGCCTTGGCACGGCTTTTGCCAACACCCATAACACCGCCGCCTTTATTCATACGACGCATAAAGAACATCAACATTCCAAACATAAGGACTGTGGGCAGCAATACACTGAGCAGCATGGAAAGGATCTCCACCATGGCATCCGGCTGTTCGTACTGAAAAATGATACCCTTTCCTTCCAGCCGGGCCGTCAGTGCGTCAATATTCTCCATCTGATTTACGCGGTACTGCTTCTTTTCAAAAGAGTCCCGAAGCTTCGGCTCCACAGTCAGCACACCGGACTGCAGGGTTACCTCTTTTATCTGGTCCTTCTCCACCATTTCGATAAATTTATCATAGGTGATCTCACTGGTACCGCCGTTTCGTATTTCTGTGATAAAGCTCAGACAGATCAGCGTTACCAGAAGACAGAGCAAAAATGCCAGCAATGACTGGCGGTTTTTATTTGGCCCGTGTTTTCCGGGCTCATTACGATCCGGTCGGTTTCCGTCCGGTCGATTATCCATATGATCGTTCATTCTTTTCCTCCTCTACTGTCTTCTTTATTATAAAGAGATTTCCCTCATAAATCAACAGAATTAGTCTGTTTAAAAAAGTTTTGCATCCATCAGTTGTTCGTAGTATACTATCAGCATGAGTATGGCATAATTTCTGCCAACGACATGAATCGGGAAAGGAAAACAATATGAAGACAGGATTTGATAACGAAAAATATCTAACCATGCAGTCAGAACATATCCGCGAAAGGATCAGCAAATTCGGAAATAAACTCTATCTTGAATTTGGCGGCAAACTTTTTGATGATTTTCATGCATCCAGAGTCCTTCCTGGATTTGAACCGGACAGCAAGCTCCGCATGCTGATGCAGCTCAGTGACCAGGCAGAGATCGTCATTGTGATCAGTGCTGCTGATATTGATAAAAATAAAGTTCGTGGGGATCTTGGCATCACCTATGATGAGGATGTCCTTCGTCTGATCGAAGTATTCTCTGAACGCGGACTTTATGTGGGAAGTGTCTGCATTACCCGTTATTCCGGTCAGGAAGGTGCAGATCTCTTTAAAAACAGACTGGAAAAACTGGGCATCCGTGTATTTGTCCACTATAATATCCCGGGATATCCCAGCAACACCTCCCTTATCGTAAGTGATGAGGGCTATGGCAAAAATCAGTACATTGAAACCTCCAGACCTCTGGTTGTGATCACCGCACCGGGACCGGGAAGCGGAAAGATGGCCGTGTGCCTCTCTCAGCTTTATCATGAGCATAAACGCGGCATCTGCGCCGGATACGCGAAATTTGAAACCTTCCCTATCTGGAATATTCCACTGAAGCACCCGGTCAATCTTGCATACGAGGCTGCTACCGCAGATCTCAATGACGTAAATATGATCGACCCCTTCCATCTGGAGGCTTACGGGGAAACCACCGTCAATTATAACCGTGACGTGGAGATTTTCCCGGTTCTTCAGGCTATGTTTGAAAAGATCATGGGGGAATGCCCTTATAAATCACCTACCGATATGGGTGTTAATATGGCCGGAAACTGTATTGTGGATGATGAGGTCTGCAAAGAAGCCTCCCGTCAGGAGATCATCCGCCGCTATTACAAAAGCTGCGATGCGCTTGTATCCGGTACCGGAAAGGAAGAAGAGGTCTGCAAGATCGAACTGCTGCTGAAACAGGCTCACGCATCCCTGGAGGACCGCAGGGTAGTTACCACGGCTCTGGATATCGAGAAACAGACAGGAGCTCCTGCAGCAGCTCTGGAGCTTCCTGACGGGGAGATCATTGACGGCAAAACCTCCGACCTTCTTGGAGCATCTTCCGCACTGCTTCTCAACGTACTGAAAGAACTTGCAGGTATCGATCATGCACATCATGTGATCTCACCGGAGGCCATTCGGCCTATCCAGGAACTTAAAACGAGATACCTCGGAAGCAAAAATCCCCGTCTCCACACAGACGAAACACTCATTGCCCTTTCTGTCAGTGCTGCAAGCAATCCGGAAGCCGGACTTGCACTGGAGCAGCTTCCCAGACTGAAAGGCTGCCAGGCACATACTTCTGTTATGCTTTCTTCCGTAGATATCTGGCAGTTCCGAAAACTTGGCATTGAGCTTACCTGTGAACCCAAGTTTGAGAAAAAGAAAAAAGATGACGATGATGATAAATAAAAGAAAATCCCTTCGGATCTCTCCGAAGGGATTTTCTTTTATTTATTCATCATAGCCATTAGGATTTTTGCTCTGCCAGTTCCAGGAATCTGCACACATTTCCCGGATGCCAAACTCTGCTTTCCATCCAAGCTCTCTCTCTGCCTTGGAAGCATCGGAATAGCAGGTAGCGATATCGCCAGGGCGGCGGGGTTTGATCACATAAGGAACCTTCACGCCTGTTGCCTCTTCAAAATTCTTTACGATATCAAGAACGCTGTAGCCTTTTCCGGTTCCCAGATTATAGATATTCAGTCCTGAGTTATCCTCGATCTTTTTAAGCGCCTTCACATGGCCTTTGGCCAGATCCACTACGTGGATATAATCTCTCACGCCGGTTCCATCCGGAGTATCATAATCGTTTCCGAACACGCCAAGCTCTTTCAGCTTGCCAACTGCAACCTGTGTCACGTAAGGCATCAGATTGTTCGGAATACCGTTTGGATTCTCGCCAATGGTTCCGCTCTTATGAGCACCGATAGGATTGAAGTAACGAAGAAGGACTACATTCCATTCCGGATCTGCCTTCTGGATATCGCTTAAGATCTGTTCCAGCATGGATTTTGTCCATCCATAAGGATTGGTACACTGTCCTTTCGGACATTCTTCCGTGATCGGAATGATCGCAGGATCTCCATATACCGTTGCAGAAGAAGAAAAAATAATATTCTTCACGCCGTGTTTTCTCATTACATCTACAAGAGTCAGTGTTCCGGCAATATTATTCTCATAATATTCCCATGGTTTTACTACAGATTCGCCTACAGCCTTCAGTCCTGCAAAATGAATACAGGAATCAATTTCCTCTTTTTCAAAGATTTCTGTAAGAGCTTCTCTGTCAAGAATATCTGCCTTGTAGAATTTCACCGGTTTTCCTGTGATCTTTTCCACACGCTCCAGGCTCTTTTCACTGGAATTGCTTAAGTTGTCCACAACAACAACCTCATATCCTGCATTCTGAAGCTCAACAACAGTATGGCTTCCGATATAACCGGCACCGCCTGTAACTAAAATTGCCATGATCTTGTCCTCCTCTTCAGGTCTTCTTATGGTTTGTTACCAGTATTCAGTATACCACTACCTGTATTTTTTTACAATAGCTTTCATCTGAGGAAGCTTTTCTTCCATATCTGCCACCAGTTTAAACTGTGTGCGGCAGCGATCCAGATTGTGGCCTTCTCTGTGGATCTTAAAGTAGTGGTCACCTTCCAGATAATCTGTCAGGAAACGCATACCACACTCAAAGGTCATAAGGATTGCGCCCATAGGAAGCATATCCAGCTCGATATCTGTCAGCGCACCGGCGCATCCCTCAATAAAGCCTTTGGTATAAACCTCATAGAGATGAAGGTCGCAGGAAATCTTGCTGAGATCCGGTTCATCCTCTGCTCCTGTACTTGCACCGAAACGGATAGAATCACCAAAATCATTTACAGAAAGTCCCGGCATAACCGTGTCAAGATCGATCACACAGATTGCCCTTCCTGTCTTATCGTCGATCATGATATTGTTCAGCTTGGTATCATTGTGTGTAACACGAAGAGGAATCTCTCCCTTTTCCTGAAGGTCACAGAGCGTATGCGCCAGTTCCTCGCGATCCAGTACAAACCGGATCTCATCCTGTACATCCTTTGCACGGTCCTCGCTGTCTGCTGCTACCGCTTCCTTAAATTTGCGGAAACGGTCAACTGTATTATGGAAATTCACAATCGTCTCATGAAGGGTCTCTGCCGGATAATCTGCCAGCAGTCTCTGGAAATGTCCAAAAGCAACCGCACTCTGGTAAAAATCATTATCATCCTTCACCATATCAAAGCTGGTCGCTTCCTCTATAAAGAGATACACTCTCCAGTACTCCCCTTCTGAGTCTACATAATAGGGATTGTTATCCTTATCATTTACAATATTTAAGGTTTCTCTTTCCACATCTCCGCCGTTTTCCCGGATTTTCTTACGGAGCCATGAAGTAACACCGCTGACGTTTTCCATCAGTTCCACCGGTTTTGTAAAAATGCTCTTGTTCATTCTCTGAAGGATAAAACGCTTATCCTGTCTGCCTGGTGTATGAACTGTCAGACGGTATGTATCATTGATATGTCCGCTTCCATAAGGAATACATTCCACTACTTCTCCCGGAAAATCAAATTTGCTAATTACTTCTTTCTGAATCGCATTCACTGTTATTTGTTCTCCTCCCATAAGTTCTGTGGATAAAGTCCCTGATCTTTCAGATTCTGGATCGCAGCCATAACAACCGGCTTATCGTCTTTGTAGGTAACTCCATACCATTTATCTTCGGATTTCAGCACTTTTACAGTTGCTTTCTTCTCATGAAGAAGCTCATCCACAACAAAAGGCAGGAAATATTCACACTTCAGCGGATTCTTGCTTAAATTCTCATCAAGGAAGGCTGCAAAGCGTGCTTTCAGTTCTGTAAGGATACTTGCAGAAAATCCCCACATATTCATAGAAACTGTACTTCCCTCCGGAAGCATGGTCCATGTTGCACCATCATCCTCTGTATAAGCAGTTCCGCCGTCATGTTTTTCAATATGTGTGCGTTCATTGATCTTCATAAGATGGTCATTTTCATCTGTTACACAAACACCTCTGGCAACATGTCCGTTATCCGTAAGGGTATTTTCCAGCTTATAGCCAACCATCATATATTTATAAAGTTCTTCCTCGTCCTGATTCTCTGTAAGGAAATCATATGCCATCTTAAATGCATGGCTTCCATAATAGTCGTCTGCATTGATCACGGCAAATGGTCCGTCCACCTCTCCGATGCAGCTTAATACCGCATGTCCGGTTCCCCATGGTTTTACACGGTCAGCAGGTACTTCGTAGCCTTCCGGGATATTATGGAGATCCTGGAATACATAAGCCACCTGGATCTGTTTGCTGAGGCGGTCTCCAATGGCTTTTCTGAAGTCCTCTTCATTCTCTTTTTTAATAATGAATACAACCTTCTCAAAACCCGCCTTTACCGCATCATAGATAGAAAAATCCATGATGATATGTCCTTCTTTGTCAATAGGGTCGATCTGCTTCAGACCGCCGTAACGGCTTCCCATACCTGCAGCCATAACTACTAATACTGGTTTCTTCATGATGTTCAATCCTTTCTTTATCAGCCTTTGATTCCTCCGGTAACACCGCCGATGATCTTCTCAGACAGGAAAACGTAGAGAATGAAGGTCGGCAGGAATACGATGATAACAGCTGCAAACATACCAGCCCAGTCACCTGTATACTTCATGGAGTTGATCATTCCGTAAAGTCCCGGAGCTACTGGTTTCAGCTTGTCGGAGCTTGCAAAGATCAATGACAGGAAGTACTCATTCCAGATATTAATAAAGTTAAAAATAGTTACTGTTACAATACCGGACTGTGCCATCGGGAACATGATCTTCCAGAAAGTTTTCATTGGAGGACATCCGTCAATGGCTGCAGCCTCTTCGTAGGTTTTTGAAATGTTGCTGAAAAATGTCAGCAGGAAAATCGTCGTATAAGGTACATTGATTCCCACATACAGAAGGATCAGCGTTCCTTTTGCCAGCGGAATGTTGTTCAGGATTCCCATACCGGAAATAATACTGAACAGCGGAAGAACTACCATGATCGCCGGAACACCCATAGCAGATACGAAGCTTGTCTGGATGAATTTATTTGCAATAAAATCAAATCTGGACAGTACATAGGCTGCCGGAGCGCACACCAGGATCAATGCAACACAGGAAACTACAGAATATAACAGAGAGTTTCCAAAAAATCCTGCAACACCGGATCCATTCCATGCTTTCGCATAGTTTTCAAAATGAAGTCCTGTTTCAAATTTCAGAGCCTTGCCCTGGAAGATCTCTGCCGTTGTTGAAAAGCTGGCACAAAATACCCATCCAAGAAGTACGATCGTAAAGATCACCCAGAGAAGAATAATGATATATCCCGGTGCCAGCTTCAGCTCTTGCTTCAGATTAAACGGGCGACGTGGCTCTTTTTCCTTTGTCTTTGCCATAGCGGACACCTCCTAAAATTCTAAGTCGTCGTCTTTGATCAGTTTGTTACATACTGTAAATACAAGTACCACACATAAGCTCAGAAGCACACCAATGGCGGCTCCAAGGCCGGAGTTACGTTCTGTTACTGTATTACCGCCTCCAAAGATCTGCATGTACATATATACATAAGGCGTGATCGTCTGTGTATCTGCCGTTACATTGGAGAACAGCTGGGACCACACGAAAAATCCTACAGAACTTACAGACCACATGGTGATGTTTGTTTTAAACACACCCTTCAGAAGAGGGAGTGTCATATAACGGAACTGTTCCAGTTTGTTTGCACCGTCAATCGTTGCCGCCTCATAGTATTCCGGACTGATGCGCTCAATTCCGGAAAGCCAGATCAGCATGTGATAGCCCACCATACCAAAACAGTAAGCAATCAGCAGTGCCATGAATTTGTGCTCATTATCCAGCCACTGTACTTTTGCCAGACCCTCCAGATGAAGTGCCTCAAAAAAGCTCTTAAGAAGTCCAAATCTTGGGCTGTATACATACTGAAGCCACATAGTAGCCAGAGCAACTGCACTTACGATATTCGGCATGTAGATAATAGCACGGAAGAATTTTTTGCCGCGGATTCCGCTTGTAAGGATCGCTGCAAAAAGAAGTGACAGGGACATAACGATCAGACCGCCAAAGAACCAGATCCGGAAAAGATTATAACATGCGGTGCGGAAAAGACTGGTATTGATCAGTTTTACATAGTTGTCCAGACCGACAAAGCTCCACAGGTTCATAGCATCCGTAACACCTTCGATTTTGAAGAAGCTCATGAGAATGGTCTTCAGTATCGGATACAGAAAGATTCCCAGGAACAGAAGTACTGCCGGTGTCAGGAATACCACGATCATTGTTTTATTTTTCTTCAATATGGTTTCCTCCTCTTTTATTTCCCTCAAAAGAAAAGACGGCGGCAGCGTAAAAACGATGCCACCATCTCTGCTCTGCTTATTTTATTATTTAGCAGCTTCCTGCATTGCAGCTACAAATTCGTCTGCTGTCAGGGAACCAGCCATCAGTTTGATGAAGTTCTCTTTGATAACAGGAGTCATATCTACGTTTGTCTCAACGCCTGCAGCCCATGTGAAACGGCCTGTGCTCTGCTCGATTACCGGTTTTGCACATTCAACCATTGCCGGCCACTCTGCATTTGTAGTATCTGCCGGGATACCTACAGACATCTCAGCAAGTTTTGCGTCATACTCGCCTGTTGTGATGAATTTAACCAGATCAAATGCTTCTTTCGGCATTTTTGTATCTTTGTTGATACCAAATACCTGTGCACCGAAGTTGTTTGTCTCGATTCCGTTTGCACCGTTCTCAAGTTCCGGATATGCGAAGCATCCCCATTTGAAGTCTTCGCCGGCCATATCCTTAACTTCGTTCGGAAGCCAGGAACCATTCAGGTACATAGCAGCTGTTCCAAGAGCAAGCTCTGTGTTCTGACCTGCCGGCCATACGTTGGAACCAACCATTTCAGAATAGTATCCGTTCTTTGCAAGCTCTTCGATATCCTGTGCCATCTGGAGAACTGCCGGATCATCCCATTTGCCTTCTGTAACGATCTCAACAACTTTTTCTTCGCCTACCAGTCTTGCAAGATGGTATCCGATTACAGATGTAGCATAAGCGTCATCCATTGTCATTGGAGTGATTCCTGCATCTTTCAGTTTCTGGCAAACATCCAGGAACTCTGCCCATGTAGTAGGCTCTTTCTCAACGCCGGCCTGCTCAAACAGGTCTTTGTTATAGAAGAAAGCGAATACGTTCGGCTGGTACGGAATTGTCTTCAGTGTTCCGCCGCCAGCGTCACGGCATGCGGACATAAGTCCCGGAATAGCTGTATCTTCATATCCGGATTCTTTTACAAGGTCTTCCAGGTCAAGAAGATATTTTGCATACATGCTGTTTACACGGTCGATATCCTCATCAAAGATGTCGATCTGTGTGCCGCCGTCAAGTGCCGGCTGAAGAGCCTCACGGTTTCCGGTACGTCCCTTGAACTGAAGGTCTACCTTAACGCCTGTCTCTGCGGTGTAAGCATCAACAGCTTCCTGAATAGCCTGTCCCTGCGGCTCTGTGGACTCCCACATGGACCAGTATACCAGAGTATCATCTGCTGCCTGTACAGTTGCGATCGGAGCCATCATTGTTCCTACCATTGCACCACATAATACAGCACTCAGAAGTTTCTTCTTCATTCCCATTTTGAATTCCTCCTTAAAAAATATGTTGTTTTGTGTTGTTTTTCGCTTCTTCATGTTTTGGTGGTTTTTACTCAAAACATGTTTTACTATCTTTTATTTTATCGTTTTTGCACAAAAAGTATTTGCACAAAAGTATGTTTATTTTGTACAAAAAGCTTGTTTTGTCCATTTTTCCCATACGTTTCTGTTTTTTTGTGGAATTCTGCTTTTTATTGAGTTATAATAGGTTTGCAACAGATGGTTTTTGGCCGGTATCCGAAACTGATACAGGCAGGAGATGTTATATGGCATATGAAAGTGTGTATCTGGAAAAAGAACTTCAGATCGACCGGATCTACACGATCCATTATTTTGAATATAGAAATGATTTTTATTACGCAGGAGAACGTCATAATTTCTGGGAATTCCAATGCGTAGACAAGGGAAAAGCCGAGGTCTGTGCCGAATATGAGCATTATGTTCTGAACCGGGGACAGGTTATTTTTCATAAACCAAATGAATTCCACAATTTAAGTGCTACCGGAACAAATGCTCCTAACATCATTGTCGTTTCTTTTGCCTGCAATTCTCCCTGTATGAGTTTTTTTGAAAACAAACTTCTGGAATTTTCTGATACGGAGCGATCTATTCTGGGTCTGATCATTGCAGAAGCCCGCCATTGTTTTTCGTCTCCTCTTGACAATCCGTATACAGAGAAGATGGAAAAGCGGCCGGATATCCTTTTTGGCTCCCAGCAGCTTCTGATAAGCTATCTGGAACAGCTGCTGATCCATATGCTGCGCAGATATACCACCACTCCCCGCTATCCTTCCAGCAGTCTGGAAGATGCCGGACCGGTCTCCTCCGCATCCCGTAAGATCGTAAGCTATTTTGAGGAACATATTCGGGATTCGATCACCATAGAAGATGTCTGTCATGACAATCTTATCGGCCGTTCTCAGCTTCAGAAACTGTTCCGGGAAGAATATGGCTACGGAGTCATTGAATTTTTCTCTCATATGAAGATCAACTTCGCGAGACAGCTGATCCGTGAAAATGACATGAACTTCACACAGATTTCAGAATTTCTGGGTTATTCTTCCATCCACTATTTTTCCAGACAGTTCAAAAAAATATGCGGGATGACCCCCACAGAATACGCTTCTTCCATCAAGGCCATCTCTGAACGCCCGCAGGATACAGATCCCAGAAATAATAAAGAAGATAAAAACGGAGCTGATGCCTAAAACACCAGCTCCATTTTTGTTCCCTTTCCCGGCTCGCTCTCCAGATTGATCTTTGCCTTATGGAGACTCGCTCCATGCTTTACGATGGACAGCCCCAGCCCGGTCCCTCCCGTCTGACGGGAGTGGCTTTTATCCACCCGGTAAAATCTTTCAAAAATCCGTTTCTGCTCGTTCTTTGGTATACCGATCCCATTATCCTCCACCGAATAACAGGGGTGTCTTTTCTTCTGTCCGGCAAAGACAAGTACCCTTCCTCCGGCATCCGTATACCGGATCGCATTGTCTGCAATATTGTAAAACATTTCGTAGAGCACCTGACGAACTCCCCGGACAACTACCCGTTCCCCCTCCAGCAAAAGCTCGATCTCTTTTTTTTCTGCCGCCATCCTCAGATGCATGACGATATCCTCTGCCAGCTCGTAGATATCCACTGCCTCAAATGGCATATCGCTGTTTTTTTCATCCAGACGTGACAGCTGGATGATATCTGAAACCAGGGAACTTAAACGGCTCGCCTCATGATAGATCCGTCCGGAAAATTCAGGGATTTTATCCTCTCCCACCATTCCGTTCATCATCAGCTCCGCATAACCGGAAATAGACATCAGCGGTGTTTTCAGCTCATGAGATACATTTGCAGAGAATTCCCGCCGCATGGCTTCTGCCTCCTTCAGCTCCTGCATCTGACGGACGATCTGCCGGTTCTGCTGATCCACTCTCCCGAGAAGTGGTCTCAGCTCTTCGTATTTTACATCCTTCAGAGGATTTTCAAGATCCAGTTCATTGATGGGCTTGATCAGATCCTTCGTCTGCCTCTGGACAAGAATCACCTCCAGGACCAGTATCCCCAGGGTGATCAGCCCCAAAAGAGTAAAGCTGGAAAAAAGTGTCATAAATACGCTGTCTGTAGTCCTTGCTACCCGAAGAATATTTCCATCTTCCAGCTTCGTCGCACAGTAAAAGGTCTGCTCTGACAGAGTTTCCGAAAAACGGACCACTTCTCCATAGCCCTCTTCTCTTGCCTGAATCATCTCCGGGCGCTCCCCGTGATTTTCCATTTCATCTGCTTCCGCATTAGACTCATAGATCACGTTTCCCTCACTGTCTGTCACGGTGATCCTTGTTACATTGATATCCTTTACATTTTCCTGAAGATAATCGATTCCCGCCGCATCGATCCCCGCACGGATATATTCCACCTCATCTCTGACGCTCTGCCTCATGGACACACTGAATTTATCGTACATGACGATGCTTGCCGCCAGAAAGGTCAGCACAACTGATAAAATAACAAGAAAGCTTCCATGGTTTAAAAGTCTCTGTCTCATCTTAATCTCCGATCCGGTAGCCTACCCCACGCACAGTCTCTACCATATTTCCCGCGTCTCCCAGCTTCTGTCTGAGTGTCCTTACATGAACATCCACCGTCCTGGTTTCTCCATCAAAATCATATCCCCACACATGACACAGGATCTGATTCCGGCTCATAACAAGCCCCTTGTTTTCCAGAAGATACTGGAGAAGCTCAAATTCCTTCCGGGTAAGCTCCACCTTTTTATCGCCGATCTGCACCTCATGGCGCCCTACCAGAACCTTCAGTTCTCCACAGTACAGCTCCCGGTTTTCTTCTTTTCTGGTACATCTTCTGAGAACTGCCTTTACCCGGGCAACAAATTCCATCATTCCGAAGGGTTTGGTGATATAATCGTCTGCTCCTGTCTCAAGTCCCTTTACCTTGTCAAATTCCGCATCCTTGGCCGTGACCATGATCACAGGAATATTTCTGGTTTCCGGAGCTGCTTTCAGTCTGGAAAGAATGGAATATCCGTCCTCTCCCGGAAGCATGATATCCAGAAGGATCAGAACCGGAAGTTCTTTTTTGAGGGCTGCGTTCAGTTCTCTGCCGTCCGCAAACCCTTTTGCAGAAAATCCGGTGGTCTCCAGCGTATATACCAGAAGCTCCCGGATGTTTTTTTCGTCTTCTACACAATAGATCATGGCCATCCTCCTTATCTTAGCAGCAAAGGCTGCCGGGGGTATTGCCCTCGGCAGCCGTATCCTATTCCTTTTTCTTTTATGGAAGCAGGTACTCCTGACGTACCTTTTCCAGACATCTTTCAAAACCGTCGCTGTCTTCGTTTTTCAGCGCATTCAGGTGGCTGTGTGTATCATAAAGGTTTTCACGGACCTGTGTCACGCAGACACCGATGTTGGAACAGTGGTCTGCAATTCGTTCCATACTGGTGATCAGGTCAGAAAGGATAAATCCCATTTCAATGGTACACTCACCGGAACGAAGGCGATTGATATGACGCCGTTTCATTTCTTTTGTCAGCTCGTCGATCAGTTCCTCCAGCGCTTCGATCTCAGCAGCCTTCGTGGTATCCTGGTCATCAAAAACCTGAAATGCTTTTTCCACAATGTCATTGACTGCCGCAGTCACAACTCTGAGCTCCGCCTTAGCCACAGGAGAAAAGCTCAGGTTCTTTTCATGAAGCTCCTCTGCGGATTCCTTGATGTTGACAGCATGGTCGGAAATTCTCTCGAAATCTCCGATGCAGTGAAGCATGATCGAAACACTGTGGCTGTCGTTTTCGGAAAGATCCTTATTATTCAGCTGTACCAGATAGGTTCCCAGTTCATCCTCATAACGGTCCACCTTGCCTTCCAGCTTATCAATTTTCTTTGCGCCTTCTGCATCATACTGATGAAGCAGGTCAAATGCAGTTCCCAGAGATTTTCTGGAATCTTCCGCCATACGTCTTGCCGCAGTTCTTCCCTGTTCAACAGCAAATGCCGGTTTCTCAAGGAAACGGGATTCCAGGATAAGGAATTCTCTGTCTTCTCCGGCTGCAACCACATCCTCTGCAGAATCGCGGATAGTCAGACATGCCAGCTTCACAAGGATATTAGAAAATGGAATCCAGATCAGAGTTGCCGTCACATTAAAAATACTGTGGGTAACAGCGATCGCTGCCGGTGTTGCCATGGAATCCATAAAGGAAAAGTGTACCACGGAATTCAGAAGATAGAATACACCAAGGAAGATCACGGTTCCAAGCATGTTGAAGTACAGATGGATCATTGCCGCACGTTTGGCATTTTTATTTGCACCGATGGCAGACAGAAGTGCTGTCACACAGGTACCGATATTCTGTCCCATAATAATCGGGAAGGCTGCGCTGTAAGGTACCGCACCGGTGACACAGAGTGCCTGCAGAATACCTACGGAAGCAGAAGAGGACTGAATGATCGCAGTCAGGATGGTTCCTGCCAGCACACCGGCTACCGGGTTGGAAAATGCAAGAAGAAGGTTGGTAAATTCCGGAACATCTGCCAGGGGTTTTACCGCACCGCTCATAGTCTCCATTCCAAACATCAGGACTGCAAAGCCCACAAGGATCACACCAATATCCTTTTTGCGGGAGCTTTTTGTAAACATAAGAAGCACAATACCGATCAGCGCCAGAATCGGAGCAAATGAGCTTGGCTTCAGAAGACTGATAAAAAAGTTGCTGCTCTCAATGCCTGCAAGACTTAAGATCCAGGCAGTCACTGTGGTACCGATGTTGGCACCCATGATGATGCCTACCGCCTGTGTTAATTTCATAATGCCGGAGTTTACAAACCCCACTACCATAACAGTGGTTGCCGAAGAGGACTGGATCACCGCTGTAACCGCAAGTCCCAGAAGAACTGCTTTCCATTTACTGGATGTAAGATTTTCAAGTATTTTTTCCAGCTTTCCTCCGGAAACCTTGGCAAGACCATCGCCCATCACCTGCATGCCATATAAAAACAGGGCAAGTCCGCCTAACAGAGTCAGTATACTAAAAAAATCCATGGTATTTCTCCTTTGCGAATATTTAATATACCTTCATTTTAGGAGGGCTTTGTAAAATTATCCCCAGTGCAATGTAAAATCCGTGTAAATTTTTTTGTTTAAAAGCCCCGAATATTTTCTCCTTCCTCTCCGGTTTTATCAATAGACCGGATGATCAGATAATAACTGATGTCTTCACTGACCTGAACCTTTACCCGATCTCCTGTCTTATGCCCTTTCAGCGCTTTTCCAATAGGAGATTCAATGCTGATCCTGTTTTCCATGGAATTGCCCCGAATGGAGGTGACGAGCTTATATTTCTCAATTTCTCCGTCCTCCTCAAATTCCACTTCAACAATATCATCCATTCCCACCTCATCCTCTTTGGAGGCATCTGTGACAATAACGGCTGTTTTCAGCATTCTTTCCAGATAGCGGATTCTGCTTTCATTCTGGTTCTTATGGCGCTTGGCTGCATAATATTCAAAATTCTCACTGAGATCGCCCTGGGCTCTTGCCTCTTTCACTGCTTCAATAGCCTCTTTACGCACTACCAGCTTTCGGTGCTCGATCTCCTGCTTTATTTTTTCCACATCACGTTTTGTAAGCTTTTCTCCCATCGTTGTTCTCTCCTTCACAAATATGGAATATTTTTCAGTAAATCAAGTATACAGGATGATTTTCAGAAACTCAAGAGACGTTTTCTTTCTGAAGATGACAGTAGAGAAACAGACACACCCCGTCCCCCTCCTGGCGCAGTTCCATGGTACCGCCGTATCTTCCGAGGACAGCCCGGATACTGGGGATCCCGAATCCGTGAGATGCGCGGTCCTTTTTTGTGGTTATCGGAAACTTTTTTGGAATCCTGCTGTCTCTTTCCGGAATCCTTCCCGGATTACGGATACTGACTGCAAGCAGTCCTCTTTTCCACCTTGCCTCCATAGTGATCCGACGTTTTTCTTCCGGAAATCCTTCCACTGCTTCCATGGCATTGTCAAGAGCATTGCCGAAAACAGCGCAGATATCTGTTTTTTCCATCGGAAGCGGCTCCGGAATATCTGCCAGTACATGAAAATCGATTCCTTTCTGCTTCATTGCCGCTTCTTTTGCACTGAGGATGATATTCATCGTATTGTCCATGCAGTATTTTAAAGTACGGGTATTCTCCGCACTTTCCAAAAGCTCCCGAAGATATGCCTTTCCCTGCTCCCCCGGAAGCGCAAGCGCAGTCTGAAGATGATTTGCCATATCATGCTTCAGTCTCCTTATCTCAAAATGCTGCTGCTCCATGGCTTCGTAGTAGCGTACATTCTGAGCGGCCATCACTGCCTCGGCTTCCAGCTTCTGCTGCTTTGCCAGTACTGCCATGGTCCACAGCAGTCCCACAAAAGCAAAAAGAGCCAGAAGCAGAAGGATCAGATACTGTACTGACAGTTTGTAGACCTTCGGATCACTGAGCAGAACCAGACTGAACACGATTCCCACCGGAGGAAGCGTCAGAAGAAACAAAAGCCTCCACATCGCCGGAGAAAGTTCAAAATCCCGTTCCGGGCCGTGTTTCCATATCACCGCACAAAGCCCCAGACAGAAACACAGCTTAAGCAGGATCACCAGAAAACCGCCGAATTCTGTGCCGTTATCCACCAGCGCATTAAAAGAAAAGACAGTGCTTGCCACCATAAGTCCTACTGTCAGTCTTTTGATCCGGCTCCCCTCACAGCCAGCCCATACCGCCGTAAGAAAAATCAGAAAGGTAGGAACAATATTCTGCCAGTCTGATAGAAAGATCACCATTCCGCCCAGCAGATTGCAGGAAAACAAAAGAAACAGCCGCCTCAGTTTCTCCTGACGAAGCCCGGTCAGTCTCCCAATGGAAAAAAGAAGCAGCATTCCCATCGGTGACAGCCATAAAATACTCAGTATAAGTTTGACACTCTCCTTCATGACATCACCCGATTCCTTTCAGCATACATTCCGCCAGCTTTGCCACAGCGGTATCCTTCATCCCTCTGCTGACAGGCAGTTCTTTCCCATGAATCTCTACCTGGTCATGCCCGATATA
Source organism: uncultured Blautia sp. (assembly GCA_900541985.1). Taxonomy (GTDB): domain Bacteria; phylum Bacillota; class Clostridia; order Lachnospirales; family Lachnospiraceae; genus Blautia_A. The sequence goes on from UQLX01000023.1 coordinate 36,706, forward strand.
CTCCACCTGATCTGCGTTTACCAGATATCTCTGATGGATCCTTACAAAGCGTCCGTCTGTTTTTTCTTCCACCTCAGAGAGCTTTCCATAAAAAAAATATTCCCTTAATCCGTGGAGTTTAATTATTATTTCATGCTGTAATCACTTTGTTTATGGGGTCTGTCGATACGTTTAAAAAGATTAACAATATCACCCATTTGGTGATGTTTTC
>UQLX01000024.1 GCA_900541985.1 uncultured Blautia sp.
GTTCAATGAGGTCAAATCGAAAATGGTGTAAACGAAGGGGCAGTTCACTGGAATGTCAAAACTGCTTTTTCGTTTACCCCATCATCGATTCTAACCTAAAGAATTTGTCTAACTCTATTATAATTCCTCTATCCGTAAAAATCAACGTCCGTCGGAAACACGTTGTGTTTCCGGCGGACATCTTTTGGAATTACCTTTCATGCTCCATTCTGGAATGGGTTGGAGCTTCTCGTTCTGGCTCAATGCATCTGTCTGGGTTATGACGTTCTGGTTCTGGGTAATTGCCCCAGTCACGATCCGCCCAGAAGCATTGTTTTTCGTATTGCCCTATGGTTATGCCTTGCTCTTGGCAGTAACGCTCTACTTCAAGATTATAATGATAGGATTTTTCAGATTGTTCATAGGCTCGGTCTAATTCTTTGTCGATTGCTTTTAGCTTTTCGTTCTTCGCAACCAGTCTTTTGTGTTCCTGCTCCAACTCTCGCTTGAAGTCTTGGTTTTCTTTATACTCTCGGACACTTAGCTTTTTATCATGGTCACGATTGGGGTCTGTGCGTTGTAGCTCTTTGTCTGGGTAACGTTCCCTTATATGGTTATAGAAGCGGTCTTGAAAACCCCTAAAATAATCCTTGCCCTTTTGGTGTTTGCTGACATTAAAAGACTTGCTTCCGTCCTCTTTCACATGAATGGGTAGCATGGAAGTATGCATATGGGGCAAGCCCTTTTCGTCATAGTGTACTCGACTGTCAACAACATGGAATGTTGGGTACTCTTGTTTCAAGAAGTCCAGCCCAGCCCTAAAATATTCGATTTGTTCCTCTCTGGTCATGCTCGCCATGAGGTCATGACTGCCACTCATAACAAAGCAGGAGAGGACTTTTGTGGCATTGCGGTCATTTGTGGTATCTACATTAAAACGCCCTGTGATGTGCTCCTGCTCCTTGTAGTCCTTGACATAGGCTCGGAATGTTTTGAACTGGTCAGCTCGGCTGTCATGTTCCAGAACAACATTCCTGTCAGACTTGGCAGGGTCATAGTTCACATGGTCAAGGTTCTTTACAGTCAAGGTGCGTTCTTGTTCTCTTTCTACGCTGTTAGCATCCGTGCAGTTGTAGTTCTCGCACGTCAATATTGCAATATTGATTGCATCAACTCCTTATTACATAATTATAGAGTAAGGCACTAATAAGCCTTACTCCATAATTATATAATACCGAACTTCACGGATGCAACAGCTCCGACAGAGAACCCACTCTATCGAACAAGTTCGATGTGGGCGAGGGGAAGTTCCCCTCAACCCCTTTTAACAGTTCACATTTATTTCAGATTTGACCTATTGCTTCTGAATTTTTTCTGTTATAAAATAAATTCAGAAGGCAACCGAAAGAAAGCCTGCTGGTGCGAATCCAGTCAAGTGTTTGATTTCTTTCTAAAGTAATAGAGTATCCATACATAACTTATGGGGAAGGGCATACTAGTGGCCCTTCCTTTTCTTTGCACTATTTTTCAGTCCGACGGACATCACAAGGACATCTTGTATTGTAAGGTCTGGTATTGTAATGATTTGTCCTGAGTTGTTCTGTTTCGTATTGTATCGTCTTTTGATGTAGTGTCGTTTGATGATATGTATAGTGCTGTACTCAATACTAGAATATATTATGCTAAATAGAAAGGAAACAAAAACTATGAAAAACAAGATTAAAAAGGATGCCGTGCAAAAAAGAGAATATATCGATTGCGCTGTATTTGACGAAGTGGAAAAGAAATATCCCAAAATCAGCAAAAAAGGAGTTGCCTATGATTTAGGCTTAACCTATGTTACTTTTGAGAAAGGCTATTTAGAAGCAACAATGCTACGAAAATTGATTAAAGAATATGGTGCTGAGATAATGGCGGTAATCATGTTCTTTCGTATGGAAATGTGTCAACCACATGGATGGTATTGTTGTGTTGATGATGATAGCCTAGAAGTAATTATTGAAAGATGTGCATTCGCATTAAGAATGGAAGAATCTACTGTATCAAAATATTATAGTGCCTTAATTGAAAAACAAATATTTTACATTATTGAAAATGAAAAGGGCAAATATTTAGCTGATACACAACAATTATTCAATTTTGAAATGTTACATGCCACACGTGCATATGACAGAGGAAGAAAAAACAATGACAACGCTGAAAGTAATCCAGAGGATACAACTATAGAAATCACTAATCCTCCTGTAACTCCACCAAAAGGTGTTGCTCCAGATGAACCAATATGCGATTTGCCAAATGATGAAGCAGATCCATTCGACTGGTAATGCTTGACGGAGGACAATACTATGGATAAATCTACTGATAGTTGCATGACCGAAAAGCAATGGAACAAAAAAGGATATGTTCTTAAAGAAAATGCAGAGGGCATACTTGGCTGGCAAAGTTGTTATTATAACTATAAAGTTCTAAGATACACAGAGGATGAAGTTGAATATAATCCAGAGGAAGCAAAGGCACTTGTGAAAGCGTTACAACATCAATATTATCTTTCTCACAAAAGGAACGTAGAACGTTGGGAAAGAGAAATGAAGAGTAGGGACGAACTTCATAAAATTCATAGAACCTACTATCAATGGTTAGTAGCTGGAAAAATTGCCGATGGTGCTCCTTGTATCCCTGGAGAACTCTTAAATAAGCATTATAGAATTGACGGCGGAGGCTGTTTTGGAAGTAGCTATAACTACTATCATGTTGAGGATGTTAGAGATCCAGAAACAGAAGAAGAAAAACAAAAAGTTAGAGAAGCGCAAGAAAGAGGTTTTTGCTACTAATCAATAACAAAAGTCCCACGGAATACACACGGGCGAAGCCCGGTATTCCGTGGGACATCTTTTATATCTTCCAGATAATTTTAATGCTACCATCTTCGGAAAGAAGAATACGCTCAATCAGTTCATTGGCGACTTTCTTTTTTTCATCATCGGACAGCGCAATGAAGTCAATATCCTCATACTGTGCTAATTGCTCTGTGAAAAAATCGCCTTGTAGCTTTAAGGTATTAATACGGGTTTGCTTTTCCTTGATTTGGGCACCAATTTCTTTTACATCAACAATTAAAGCCAGTTGAACTAATCTGCTGATGTCAGCTTCTTCTTTTTCAATTTCTTTCTGAAGCTTAAACCAATTGGCTTTTCTTTCTTGAATGATATGCTCAATATCGTGGATGTGCTCTTGAATTTGTGTCGCAACCTTTTCTTTTACTTGCTCAAAGGTAATGTTTTTAACAGAGAATGTGACAGTACATTCGTGCATGACTGACTTACCGAAACAGGATAGATATTTATGTTCGTGGCTGTAAATGCGAATACCATAGCCACACTTGGCACATTTGAGCAAACCTGCCAACCACTCCATTTTAGAGGGCTTGTTACCCCTTGCCATTTGCTTGTTGGTCTTTAGACGCTCCTGTATCTTGATATAGTGAGAACTGTCCACAAAGCCTTTAATGTTTGTCAGATAGGCAATGCAGTTTTCGTAGTTGTTGGCAGTGTATTTCTTGCCCTGTTGGTTGCAAATCAAATGGGCGCTTTGCTCGCCTGTCCATTCCTCTATGGGATTGACCATTGTAACTCCTAATGACTGAAAGTAATAGTACAGGGTGGAATCTGCTTTGACGTAAATGGGATTACGCAAAACATTCAAAATGGCAGTAGTGCGGAAATTCTTACCCTTGCGACCTTTGAAGCCAAGAGCTTCAAGATCTCGGACGATACGAACAAGAGAAATACTGCTGTCATTGTAATACTTGTCATAAATGATTTTGACAGCTTCAATTTCTGTTTGCTCATATTCGAGCATAGAGGGCTTACTATGGGGCTTGACCCTATATCCATAGGGCGCAGGACCACCAGGCCAACGACCGTCACGCTCAATTCTGGAATAGTAGTTATCGGTAATGCGGAGCTGAATGGTTTCTCTCTCAAACTCTGCAAATACAGCCGATATACCAATCATTAGCTTGCCTGTTGGTACAGTAGTGTCGATGTGTTCTTCTTTGACAGAAACGAAACCACAGCCTAATGTGTCTAACGTATGTACAAGCTGATAGAAGTCGAGAACGGAACGGCTGCAACGGTCTATCTTGTAAACAATGATTTTGCTGATTTTGCCTGCGTGCAGGTCTCTTAACATCTGCTGAAACGCTGGGCGGTTGGTGTCTTTGCCAGAATAGCCCTTGTCGGTGTATTCCTTGTATGGCTCATTTTCTTTAAGTAATCGTCTGCAGGCATCTAATTGGGTATCAATGCTGATACTGTCCTTTTTGTCTACGCTCTGACGGGCATACAGAGCTACACGCTTGACTACACCAGCTTTGAGATATTCTTCTTGCTCTTGCTTGTGTTTCTTTGCAATGTATTCCAGACTGTCTGTTCTTTCCTTTTTCATATTCTCCACCTCGCATAATAGTAGTATAGCACATATATGCTATATTTACAATTATACACGATGTTTTTGCACCTAAATTTAGAAGAAAAGTTATTTATGGAAAAATTAAAGCAGATATAGCTCATATTCTCAGTGAACTATGCAAGAGGAAGGGAATTGAAATTATTGCAGCAGAAGTATGTCCAGATCATATACACATGTTTGTAAAAATCCCACCAAAGTATAGTGTAGCAGAGATAATGGGATATCTAAAAGGAAAAAGTTCGCTAATGATATTTGAAAGACATGCGAATTTGAAGTATAAGTATGGGAATCGTCATTTCTGGTGTAGAGGGTATTATGTCGATACAGTAGGTAAAAATGCGAAGAAAATCGAAGAGTATATCCGAAATCAGTTAAAGGAAGATTTAGAATACGATCAAATGTCATTAAAAGAGTATATTGACCCGTTCACGGGTGAGCCGGTAGAAAAGGGCAAATAAAAGAGGCTCTTTAGAGCCAGCCCGTGGCCGCAGTGCGGAAGGCGAACTTTTCAGAGCCTCTTTAGAGGCAAGCAGGGAACAGCGGCTTATAGCCGCAGAGCAAACCACCAGCTAAGCTGGTGGTAATGATTTTTTGCTCAATTTCCGCTCAATCCACGCTCAATGTGTTTTATGCCCTCTTTCAGTAGAATGAAATTGCAATGAAAACAGCACCAAATCAGAAAATCCGGTGCTACTTCAAAGCAAATCTACTGAAAGGGGCATTTTTTTATGAACACAAACAAACACAAGGAGGAACAGAGTAAATGAAAGAATCGAACAACATCAAAATCATTGCCGTGGATCATGGCTACGGCAACATCAAGACAGTTAACACCGTGACTCCCACTGGAGTGACAGCCTATGAAACCGAGCCAATCTTTTCCGTAAACATTCTGGAGTATGGCGGTAGCTATTACCGCATTGGGGAAGGTCACAAGGAATTTATCGCTGACAAGGCTATGGACGAGGACTATTACATTTTGACCCTTATGGCAGTTGCCAGGGAACTGAATGTATATGGCATCCGTGAAGCTGATGTTTATCTGGCTGCCGGTCTGCCGCTGACCTGGATTCGCAAACAGCGTGAAGATTTCCGAAGCTATCTGCTCCGCAATAAGGAAGTGGATTTTCGTTTTAACGGCAAGGACTATCATATCCGTTTTGTCGGTTGCAGTCTATTCCCACAGGGATATCCTGCCATCATCGACTATCTGGGTAATTTCAAAGGTACGAATCTTCTGGCAGACATCGGAAATGGCACCATGAACATTCTGTATATCAACAACAAAAAGGCGATGGAAAGCCGCTGTTGGACAGAAAAGTTCGGTGTAAACCAGTGCATGATTGCCGCTAAGAATGCGGTGCTGGACAGCTTCGGTGTAAAAATCGAAGAATCCACCATTGAACAGGTGCTTCGCTTCGGAACCGCTGACATCAGTAAGCCGTATCTGGATTGTATCACTTCCGTAGCAAAGCGATATGTAGCTGATATTTTCGCCACACTTCGCCGCTATGAATATAATCCGGATCTGATGCGACTGTATATCGTTGGTGGTGGCGGTTGTCTGGTCAAGCACTTTGGTCAGTATGATGAGAGCCGAGTTACCATTCTGGACGATATTTGTGCGACAGCCAAAGGTTATGAATATCTCGCATTTACCAGCCTTCGCAGGAAGGAGTAAACCATGAGTGAGAATATCCGCAGCACAAATCTTCGCTTCAATCTGGAAAAAGATACCCAGAAGCGAGCATGGCAGTATCTTCAGACCATGGACAAGCAGCATTTCAAATCCTACAGCAATGTAATTGCCGTAGCCCTGGTGGAATATTTTGACCGCTATTATCGCAGTCAGGATGACCCGTACTTTGAAACCAGAGAACGTGAGGAACGATTTGTAAATCAGATTATTTCCTCCGTAGAAAGTGCCATGGAGAAAACACTTCCGGTATTTCTGGCAGGCTGTATGGCTGGACTGTCACAGGTTCCTGTTGTGGCAGCTCCGGTTGTTCAGCAGAAACCGGATGAGGAACTGGATTGGGATTTCCTTGGAGAATAAAATTTCTCCAAACTGACCCCACAGGAGGGAGGTGAACGCATGACACGATTTCTGACACAGGATAGTCCGATACCACCGTATATGGCATTTCCAAGATTTCTACTGGACAAAGATGGACTGAATGAAACAGCTAAAATTCTCTATACGATTTTGCTCGACCGAGCAAGACTATCCCAGAAAAATGATGGCTGGATGGATGAACAAGGTCATGTGTTCATTTTCTTCCCAATCAAGAATCTGGCGGAGACCATGCATAAAAGCGAAATGTCTATCAAGACAGCATTAAATGCTCTGGAGAAAGAAAATCTGATTGTTCGCAGACGTCAGGGCGCAGGTTTTCCAAACAGGATCTACGTCAAATATCCACTGGAAACACTGAATCAGACGGACAGAAATCTTTCCATAAGACAGACAGAAAACTGTCCTACAGATGGAAAGAAAACTGTCTCTGTGACAGAAAGAAAACTGTCCAGTAGTAATAAAGATAAGAACAATATGAAAAGAACAAATTCAGAGAGTAAGGATGACCGCACCGCTTATGGCTCTTATCAAAATGTTTTCCTGAGTACGGAAGAACTGATTTCCTTGCAAAGGGAAGTCCCTCATTATCCGGAATACATTGAAAAGCTGTCCAGCTATATGGCATCCAGCGGAAAACTGTATTCCAACCATGCAGCTACCATACGAAGCTGGGCATTGCGTGACCATCCTGCTCCTGCAAAACGAACCTATGAATGTAAGGAGGATGAAAGCCTATGAAACCAATTAACAACACCGTGGACGATCTGTTTCAGCCGAGAGAGCTTGCAGCGGACGAATATCTGAACGAAGCTGACGGGCTGATCTATTGTTCCAAATGCCACACACCCAGACAACACCGAATTGAACTGAAGGAACGAGTATTCCTCCCTACGGTTCGCTGCCGTTGTCAGCAGGAGGAATATGACAAACAAGAAGCCGAGCGCCAACATCAGGAACATCTGATACAAGTATCCCGATTGAAAGCCAATGGATTGCAGGACAAATCCCTGCGAGATTACAACTTCGCCAATGATAAAGGCTACAACCCGGAAATACAGAAAGCACATGATTATGTGGCACATTGGGAGGAAATGAAAGCCAACTCGTTGGGACTGCTTCTCTGGGGCGATGTGGGAACCGGTAAATCCTTTTTCGCCGGGTGCATTGCAAATGCTCTGTTGGACAAAGGTATTCCGGTTTTGATGACCAACTTTTCCAGAATACTGAATACGCTGACCGGAATGTATACCGATGACAGAAACCAGTTCATTGACAGCTTTAACAAATACAGTCTGCTGATCATTGATGATCTGGGAATTGAGCGAAGTTCAGAATTTGCTCTGGAGCAGGTATTCAATGTGATTGACAGCCGTTACCGAAGCAAGAAACCGCTGATTGTAACCACCAATCTGACTTTGGATGAGTTGAAGCATCCGAAAGATCTGGCAAGAGCCAGAATTTATGACCGAGTATTGGAGCGTTGTGTTCCACTGAAAATCAATAATCAGAATATCCGAGAGCTGAACGCAGCCGCTAATATGCAGGAAGCACGAAAAATATTAAATTCCGGTACTTAATTTCACAGCTGATGGTGCTGAACAATTCGCCCATCAGTACACAAAAAACCTATAGATTGTAAAGCGAATTGTATCTGCACCATCTACTCCGAACTACAGTACCACCCCGATACCAGAAAGGAGATTTTATGGCAAATAACAGACCTATGACCGAAGATGAAAAGAAATTATTGCAGGCACAGCACAGAATGGAAGCAATCGAAGCCCGCAACCGTCAGAAAGAACGAAAAGCAAGAACCAGACGATTGATCCAGATGGGAGCCGTATTGGAAAGTGTATTCCCGGAAGTTCAGACCATGGAGCTTGAAGATGTGAAAATGGAGCTGAAAAGACGATTGAATACGGAAGAACGATTAAAGGCATAAGCCTTGGCAGCTTTGCTGCTATCCCGAAGGGCGCACTTACTCACCACCCATAAAATGGGCGGTGGTATCCCCTTCGGGGTCGTGCGCTCTGCGAGGCTTTGCGGCTCCTGTGGAGCCTTATGGACAATGCCACACTTTTTCAAATTGCTGTCATTGTCCATGCAGACGGCAAAGAGTTTTGCTGGCTCAAAACAGGTGTTTCCATTCTGGAAGCACCCAGCCGCCTGCCTGCGAAAATCTGCCACCGGCATTTTTATCGCAGAGATAGGTGCAGCATTTACCGCACCTATTTCTTTTTCAGAAAAAGAAACAAAAATTGTGCTGCGGCACAGGAAGGAGGAAAATAGTGAACTATTTCCATTTAGAAGCAAAGGTTGTGAGCCGTGGCGCAGGCCGTTCCGTGATAGCAGCTGCCGCTTATGCATCATGCTCCCGACTCTATAATGATTATGACGGACTTACCCATGACTACACCAGAAAACACGGGTGTCTGTATAGAGAAGTCTTTCTTCCGCAGTATGCACCGGAAGAATGGAAAGACAGGCAACTGCTCTGGGAAGCAGTGGAAACCGTAGAAAAAACAAAGGACAGCCGACTGGCAAGAGAGCTTGTAGTTGCTCTGCCATCGGAGCTGTCCCTGGATGATTGGAAAGGTATGTTGGAGCGCTTTGTTCGTGAGCAAGGTATTGACCTTGGTATGTGCGCAGATGTGAATATCCATGACCCGTATCCTCCGGGGCATAATCCCCACAGTCATATTCTTTTTACGATGCGTCCCTTAGACGAACACGGCAAGTGGCAGGCAAAGACACAAAAAGAATATCTTTGCAAGCGTTGCGGCGAAGAACGAGGTTTTACCGCTGATGAGTTCAAGACCGCCAAATCACAGGGCTGGGAGAAACAATATATGTATCAATTCGGGAAGAAAAAGGAGTATTTAACCCCGTCTGAAGCAGAGAAAATTGAGGGATGCATCAGAACATCAAAGACACCGAAAAGTACCCGCTACGGGAGACAGAACCCACTTACAGAGCTTTGGAACAGTGAAGAACAGATATTTGCATGGCGTAAGAGTTGGGAAATGATTATCAACGAAGAACAGGAACGCCACGGTATTGCCGACCGTGTGGACTGTCGCAGTCATGCCGCCAGAGGGCTGACTGAACAGCCAACTGTACACGAAGGATACCACGCAAGAAAACTGGAATCCATGGGAATTGTTTCTGACCGCTGCGAACTGAACCGCCAGATCAAGGCTGACAACAAGCTCCTGCGTGAGTTGAAAAAACAGGTGCAAAAGCTGATGAAAGCAGTTAAGGAGAATATTCCTGCTATTGCTTCTGCATTGGAATCTCTGCGTGACCACATGGTTCTGATTCAATATCAGTTGATTGTGAATACTTTCCAGCAGGAAGCGGTGACTTTCCAGAAAAATCTTTTGGCTGATATACTGGCTGAATATAAAAATGTGAAAGCAGAAATCAAAGCCAAAACCGCTGAGAAAAAGGAACTGATTGCAGAGCAGAAAAACTGCGGTATCCACTTTATCCGTGCAAGTAAGCTGGGAGAGCAGATAGCTACTCTGACGGAAGATATTGAGGAACTGAAATTCCAGAAAGCACAGCTGCTGGCTCGTCTGAATTGCCAGGATAATGGTGTTGCTGCTAAGAAACAGACATTAAAAGAACTGGACACAGCTCTGGATAATTTAGTGCAACAGCACACGATACTGTCCGGGCAGAAAGAAGCTGATAAAGCAGAGTTCCTTGAAATCCGAGATGGTATTTCATCGGAAAACAAAGAAGCTGTCATGCAGGAACGTGAAGCCATCCGTCCCGAAGGAAGAGTTGGTTTGGTTCGGACATTGTATGAAAAATACAGAGATAAGTACAGTTCTGACACCTTTGATGAAGCCAACCGGCAGGTTGATGCTGAATTGAAAGAACATCCAATTCAGAAAAAGAAGCGTTCTATCAGTGAGCAGCTGAAAACACCGAAACAGGAAGCATCACAACCGAAGAAACAGAAAAAGAAAGAATACGAACGATAAAAAAATCGGCTGTTACTCAGAAAACAGGAGTAACAGCCAAATTTTATCTATGATGATACTCCTTGGCGATCACATAGACACCCGCCAGCATTTCAACAATGGACATCCCCAACAGAAGTCCTGCGAAGAAGTCTTTGACATTTGAACCGCCCAATGTATGTGACAATGCCTGCAAAGCAATTCCCATAACGATAAGGAGAACTCCCGTCATCATTACTTTTTGCTTTTCCAATTCTTGTGTTCTTCTCAACAAATCAAGAATCTGTTCGTCGTCATACACACGAACGCTTTTGCCGTCCGATTCTTCACCGTCCATCAGTTCAGAAATCGTAATATTCAATTCCTCACACAATTTCGTAATCACGGTGTAATCGGGCATACATTTTGCTGTTTCCCATTTTGAAATGGTTTTGTTTGAAACGCCCAAGCGTTCAGCAAGCTGCTCTTGGGTCAAGTTCTGCTCTTTGCGCTTTTGGGCAATAAATTTGCCTATTGAAATTTGATCCATTTTGGATACCTCCTTTATTTTGTCGAGGCAAGAATAGCATTTCTTATCACAAAATTACACCCCCAAAAAGGCGAATATGGGTGGAATCGTCATAAACTCCCGTGTATAACCTCTGCTGGGATCTGCATTTTCTTTGTTCAGAATTCGCTTTACTTAAAGATGAAAACAAGGGCAACGACTTCCGTAATAATGGCAATGATGATGCGGTATACCGTGCTGGAGGTAGTAATTAGGTCAATGCCGCTGAAAATCAGCCCTGCACACAAAATCAATATTTCGATGATACTCAAAAGCTTACCAATACTGAATTTTCGTTTCATTGTCATTTTTCGCCTTTGGAAACTTCGTATTTGCATTTGGTGAATAAACCGTCTGTAACAGCACTGTTACTCTCCGTAACAATGTAAAATAGCAGGCATTAAATTCTATTACTTTACGAACAAAAAAATGGAATTTTACATCCTATTATCAGTTTACAAACCAATATGTGCCAAGAATACTCCTATGGCATATCCTAATTTATAAAGCAGAAGAATCGTTAAACTAACAACAAGTACACGCCTAATAAAAATCTCATTTCCTGCTCCTGCATTTACCCAAGTCTTGATGTCACTTATGATATTACTATTTTTGTGCATTTCAGTTACCTCCTGAAGCCATTTGATGCACCAAAAACTTTTTTATATTCATTAACACAATCTCTACTCACATACCAAATGATTGCGGCGGCAATCGCTAATACAACGGTGGTAATGATACTTGCTTCAATGCCGTATTCGCCGCCATTCCATATATTTTTACCTACGGATTGCATATTGAAGATTGCCGTAACGGTTTCATCGTTTCCACTTAAATTCAATCCGAGAACGCTATACAGAATGGCGTTCCAAAATGAGTGCAGACCACAAGCCGCCCAAATGCTTTTGAAACGGATAGTCAAAAGTGAAAAGATAGTTGAAATTAGTGCAAGGTTGCAAACGCCCAAAATGCCATAAACAACCCCCTGCTCAAACAACGACGAGCAATGCGGCATAATAAACAAAACTGTACTTACGTTTACTGCAACCGCTACGGAAGTTTTTTCTTTAAGTGTATGTAATACAATTCCTCGGCAAAGGATTTCTTCTGTTGCACCTTGAATAATAAAACCGCCGAACAGGAGCAGTATCATCAAAATATCAGCATTGTTATAAATTCCGTGATATTTAATGCTACCCGTAAAAACGATAGCAGCAACAGAAACAGCAAGCAAAAGAACGCCTGCAAGAATACCGATAAGATAATTTCCAAATCGCTTTGTCAAGCCCATTTCGGACAAGGGCTTTTTCTCAATCAGTTTCCAATAGAGCAAAGCAACTCCCGCCATCACGATATAGCCGTAATACATAATCAGCGTTATAGTCTGCGGGTCGAACACGTCGCCAACGAGCATATTTTTTCCGAGTGCAAAATGCAGAATGATGACAGCACCCTCGGCAATAAATAACCCTGCTATGTAGCACAGCCAAAAGGCAAGGATCTTTTTTACAACGAATAGCAATGTCGGCATTTCCGTCCGGTTATTGAACGGGCTTATGTTTTTTAGAAATTGCTTCATTGTGCTGTTCCTCCTTGTAAATCACGAATACCGTTTAGGATCGTGTTAAGTGCAAAGTCAAAGGTATCATCTAATGGTGTGGGATTTCCAAATCCTCCGTGGCTTTCAATGGTAGAAAATCCTTGCAAAAATCCACGAAGCATACGGGCAATATGTACTTTCTGTTCATCAGTTACTCCATAGGCTTCAAGCACTTGAAACAGAACAATTAATGTTCCTTGCGATGCTTGTAAATGTTCCTCGGATTGATACATATTGTACCATTGCATAGCTTCAAACACGCCTTTGTGTTTGGCAACAAATTCTCGATATGCTAAACAGATTGCTCTAACGGCATTATCTTTTGATTTTCCTATGGCGGCTCTTGTAATGTCGGCTTCTAACAGTCGCCAACCGTACAACATCAGTTCTTTGTTCAGTTCATCAAGTCCGCCGCTGAAATGCTTATATAGAGATGGGGATTTTACTCCCAATTCTGTTGCTAAAACTTTCAATGTTACATTTGCAATACCTCTTTCGTCCGCCATATTCGCCGCCGCTTCAATAATCGTTTTCTTATCCAAACCCACCTTCATAACAGCTACTCCTTTCGCTTGCTTGGCTAATTACATTAGCTATTATAACATATGGTATCACGAATGTCTATCTGATACCTGTAAATATTAGAAAAATCCGTAAAATTTCCATAGTTCAAAAATATGAGAGGAGCATTTGATCACTCTAAACAAATGCCCCTCTCATATTTTAACAGTAAATCAATTCACTCAGCACAACTTCTTCTGCTGCATTACGGATATTATTCATAGTACCGACCCACGCCATCTGGTCACGAGCTTTTAATGCTTCATTTACGCCCTGACGCTCCTGCATTTGCAGGGTAAGCAACTCCATTCGCTGATTAGCGGTATCATCTACCTCATTCAGATGTTTGACAAGTTCGCCCTCCAGCAAAAGTGTGTTGTACAGCACTTTGCGGTGTTCTTTCAGATGACGAAGACGCATTCTGCCGTACTTTCCGTAATGCGGTTCTTCTTCCGAGAGTACAAGGTTAGGATAATACATTCCATCTGCACCCAATGTATAGGTTCCGCCCATTTCTTCAAAGATTGATTTCATAGAAAGCCCTCCAATCTGTTTACTTTATTGCTACGCTATGTTATAATACCACAAGATACATCACATATCAAGATAAGGAGGATATGAAATGCGGAAAAATGATGACATCATAGCTATCTATTCCCGTAAGTCTAAATTTACCGGAAAAGGTGAAAGTATCGGCAATCAGGTAGAACTATGTAAAGAATATGTTCGTGTGCATTATGGTGATGCAGCTGTAGATAAAGTTGTGGTTTATGAAGACGAGGGTTTTTCTGGTGGAAACCTGAATCGTCCTGATTTCAAGAAGATGATGGATGCTGCTAAGAAGCGAAAATTCAAGGCGATTATTGTTTATCGTCTTGACCGTATCAGCAGAAATATCAGTGACTTTGCAAGTTTGATTGAAGAATTGGCTCGTCTGGATATTTCTTTTGTTTCTATTAAAGAGCAGTTTGACACGAGCACTCCTATGGGACGAGCTATGATGTATATTGCATCTGTTTTCTCACAGTTGGAGCGTGAAACTATTGCAGAGCGTATCCGTGATAATATGCATGAACTGGCAAAGACCGGACGCTGGCTTGGTGGAACAACACCTACCGGCTATGCTTCTGAAGCAGTTAAGAGCATTACCATTGATGGTAAATCTAAGAAAGCCTGCAAGCTGAAGTTGATACCAGACGAAGCTGATATTGTCAGAATGATTTATGACTTATATGTAGAAACAGATTCTCTGACATTGACTGAAGCTGCCTTGATCAAACAGGGTATCAAGACAAAGAATAACAACTATTTTACCCGTTTTTCTATCAAAGCTATTTTGCAGAATCCGGTTTATATGATTGCGGATGAAGATGCCTACAATTTCTTTATTCAGAACGACACAGACTTGTTCTCAGAAAAAGATGCTTTTGACAATCAGCATGGTATTATGGCTTACAACCGTACCGATCAGGAGAAAGGCAGAGCCACCAAGTACCTGCCTGCAAGCGAGTGGATTGTATCTGTCGGCAAGCATCCGGGTCTGATTCCGGGCAAGGTGTGGGTACAGATTCAAGAATCTCTGGAACGTAATAAATCCAAATCGTTCAGAAAGCCACGCAGCAACGAAGCACTTTTGACTGGTCTGTTGTTCTGTAGTTGCGGTGAGCGTATGTATCCGAAAATGAGCAAACGCAAAACTGCTGATGACAAGGTGATTTACACCTATGTCTGCAAGATGAAAGAACGCAGTCAGAGATCTGTATGCAACAGCAAGAATGCCAACGGTAACACTTTGGATATGGCTGTAGTGGAGCAGATTAAAATGCTTGCGGAGGATAAAGATACTTTCATTGCACAGTTGGAACAGAGTCGCAGATTCTATACCGGTAATCGCATGGACTATGAACAGCGACTGGATGATATGCGAAAAGAAAAGATAGAAACCGAGAAGAAAATCAATTCTCTGGTGGACTCCCTTGTAGATATGGGTGATAGCCCAGCCAAGGCTCATGTAACCAAACGAATTGAACAGTTGAATGGAGAATACCTGTCTCTTGAACAGCGTATTCAGGAACTGGAGGGATTGACTTCACAGCACGCTCTTAGTGATGTTGAGTTTGATTTGCTGCGTCAGTTGCTTACCATCTTCAAGGATGGCATTGATGAAATGACAGTTGAACAGAAACGTGCCGCCATTCGCACCATCGTGCGCAAGGTGGTTTGGGATGGTGTCAATGCTCATGTAATCTTGTTTGGTGTTCGGGATGATGAAATTGAGTATCCGGAAATTGCTGCTGTCGCATCCGATAATACCGAAGATGATGAGGAAACCGAGGAATTGGTGGACTTCTCCGATGTAGATTATGAGGATGACGATATGGAGGATGAACGCCTGGGAAAAACTAATCCCCTCAGTGCATCAAAAACGCATTGGGGGGAGGATAGCAAATGAGCTCCTGATGATGTTCCGTTCCAGAAAAAAACATTCACGCGAGGTTTCGCTTTATGAACCCATCGGAACCGACAAAGAAGGAAATGAGATCAGTCTTCTGGATGTCATGGAAAGCCCTCCTGTAGATATCATTGATGCTTATACGACCAGACAGGACATCCGGCTCCTTCTCACTTCCATGAAGACCGTGCTCAGTCCGAAAGAGTATCAGGTGATCTGCCTCCGTTACGGTCTGTATGGGATCCCTGAAGAGACCCAGAAAACGATTGCACAGCAGCTTCACATCAGTCGGTCTTATGTATCACGAATTGAAAAAAATGCCTTAAAAAAACTGAGAACACTTTTTCCTGACAATTAAAAACGGCGGCTGTAATCTCACTGCCGCCTGTTTTCCACATCTTTATTCTTTATTTTCTGCCCTTCTCAGAAGATCAAATTTTTCCACCTCTGCGCCAAGATCCACGGCAAGCCTCTGCCGGGGATGAGGAGCGCTTTCTACCAGAGTTCCTGTTTCATCATAAATAGCCTTCACGGTAACTGACAGATTCCTGCCGTCAGGCTTCATGATCTCAATGGTTTCTCCGACAGTAAACTTGTTTCTCTGTGTAATATGAACCAGCCCTTTTTCGTCCACATCCTCTGCATATCCCAGATAGGTATATTCCTTCACATAGGTACTACTGTCATAAATCTGGGTGTTTTCATCCGGTTTTCCATAGAAAAATCCGGTTGTAAACTGACGGTAGGTACAGTTGGATATCTGTTCCCGGTACCAGTCCATATTGGCATGATACTTCTCCGGATCTTCCATATAATCATCAATCGCTTTCCGATAGGTTCTCGCAACCGTAGCCACATAAAGTGCTGTTTTCATCCGTCCTTCAATCTTCAGACTGTCAATTCCGCAGGTCAGTATATCATCCATATGTTCGATCATACACAGATCCTTGGAGTTAAAGATATAGGTGCCTCTCTCATTTTCAAAGACAGGCATATACTCTCCCGGTCTGGACTCTTCTACAATGGAATACTTCCAACGGCATGGATGTGTGCATGCACCTCTGTTTGCATCCCTTCCGACCAGATAATTGCTGAGAAGGCAGCGTCCCGAATAGGAAATGCACATTGCCCCATGGACAAAGGTCTCAATCTCCATATCTTCCGGAATATGGGCACGGATCTCACGGATCTCTTCCAGAGAAAGTTCCCGGGCTGTTACTACACGTTTTGCTCCCAGCCGATACCAGAAACGATAGGTTTCGTAATTTGTATTGTTGGCCTGCGTGCTGATATGGCACTCGATCTCCGGGCAGATTTCCTGTGCATAGGTAAAGATTCCCGGATCTGCAATGATCAGAGCATCCGGTCTCAGTTCTTTCAGTTCCTGAAGATATTCCCGCACTCCCGGAAGATCCTCATTATGTGCGAGAATATTTACCGTCACATAAACCTTCACTCCATGCTCGTGGGCAAACGCAATGCCTTCTGTCATATCTTCCCGTGAAAAATTCTTTGCCTTTGCCCTGAGTCCAAAGGCTTCTCCGCCAATATATACTGCATCTGCACCAAAAATCACGGCAATCTTCAATACCTCCAGACTGCTGGCAGGTACCAGTAATTCGATTTTTCTCATCTCTTCTCCTTGCTTCCGTTTTCCGGATCCTGTGACATTCTGACGCTGAGGGCAGCCCCGTCTCCCAACGGCAGGATACTGGTCATCAGACGTTTCTCATGTTTCAGTGTATAAAGGTATTCTCTCATTCTTTTATAGATGGTCCTGTTTCTCCGCTCCACCAGATAATGAGATTCTATGATCTCCCCTTCCTGCAGAACATTGTCGGACAGGAGAATCCCATCCGGGTTCAGAAGACGGATCACATCCTCCAGCCAGTGGATATACTGTCCCTTGGCCGCATCCATAAAGATCAGATCATATCCCGGGGACAGTTCCTTCAGGATTCCCCCTGCATCGCCTTCCAGTAAAGTGATCTGATGTTCCCTTCCTGCTTTTCTGAAATTTTCTCTGGCGATCGGAATTCTTTTTTTATAGTTTTCTATGGTGGTAATTTCCAGTTCCTCCGGTCCGTACTCACACATAAGAAGTGTGGAGAAGCCAACGGCTGTCCCCACCTCCAGTATACGCTTCGGCTTTTTTACTGCCAGAAGCACCTTTATAAAGCTCTGCATCTCTCTCCGTATGATGGGAATCTCCGATGCCAGTGCTTCCTTTTCCAGTTTTTCTAAAAAAGGCGTGTTTCCCGGATCCAGAGAATTAATGAAAGTCCTCATTCTTTCCTCTACGATCAAGGCTCTGTTCCCTCCTGGTCTGCCGCTCCTGAAAGGATCGCCATAAGTCTTGCAGGCTCGTAAGCTGTGCTCAGAAGATAGGTTCCCGGTTTCATCTGCCCTTTATAATTTGACAGCTTTTCCTGCACCCAGAAAACCTTTGCATCCTCGATCAGCCCCTTGTTTTCCAATATTCTGGCAATATCATAAACCGAATCATCTTCTTTGATAACGACTGTGATCTCCTGGCCTTCTCCCGGACTCATAGGCTGCTGGTTAAAAATATCATGTCCGAACTGATAGGAAACTCTTCCGATCCAGATGATCAGAACAACTACGCAGACATAAAGTGCGATCCTGAAAGCACCGCTTGCAACAAACATGCCCGCCTTTCCTACCCGGTCTCTTGTATCTCCCATGTTATCCTCCTTACTGACCGCCTGCATCAGAGCGGCGGAATATCCATTTCAATCCCTTCCGTCAAAGTCCTGCATATCCTCTGTAGCATTCTGCAGAGGGAAAGCTCCGCATCCAGATATGCATTTACCTGAGGATTATGGCGAAGCTCTGCCGACTCTCTGGAAAGGTTCTCTGCAAGCTGGAACATACGGCTTCTGTCTTCTTCATTCTGAAGATGAAAGTTTGCAGCCCGGAACTGACGTACTCTTTCCGCCAGCTCCGGATTCTGCTTCAGAATTTCTTCCTGTATTCTGTATTCCTTATAAACATTGCTTTTTTTGATTACCTGGATAAGCATATGAATGTTTCTGTTGATGCCATCCATACTTATGCCTCCATAATAATTGGAAGAATCATTGGTCTTCTCTTGGTTCTCTTCCAGAGATAATCACTGACCGCATCCTTCACTACAAGCTTGATCTTGCCCCAGTCTGTAATATTCCTGTCCATACAGGATTCCAGCGCCTGCTCCACCACTTCTCTGGCGTGAACCATCAGATCCTCGGATTCTCTCACATAAACAAAGCCTCTGGACACAATATCGGGGCCTGCAAGCACTACGTTGCTGTGGCGTTCCAGTGTCATCACAACGATCATAATTCCGTCCTCCGCCAGATGCTGTCTGTCACGAAGAACAATATTTCCCACATCTCCAACACCCAGACCGTCAACCAGGATTCCGCCGGTCTGAACACTTCCGGTTACCTGTGCACTGTTTTCATCCAGTTCAAGAACATTGCCGGAAGCCAGAATAAAGATATTTTCTTTCGGGATTCCCAGTTCCTCAGCGATATGCTTCTGTGCTGTCAGATGACGGTACTCACCGTGTACGGGAATAGCGTATTTGGGACGCACCAGAGAATAGATCAGCTTGATCTCCTCCTGGCAGGCATGTCCGGAAACATGCGCATCCTGAAAAATAACTTTGGCACCTTTCATATACAGCTCATTGATCACCTTGGAAACTGCCTTCTCGTTTCCCGGAATCGGATTGGAGCTGAAGATAATCGTATCGTTTGGCTTAATGGTAATCTTTTTGTGGATATTTGCCGCCATTCTGGACAGCGCCGCCATGGATTCTCCCTGGCTTCCTGTTGTAATAAGAACAACCTTTTCATCCGGATAGTTCTTTACCTGGTCGATCTCGATCAGTGTATTTTCCGGAATTCTCAAATATCCCAGTTCTGATGCAGTAGAAATTACATTGACCATGCTGCGTCCTTCCACCGCCACCTTTCTGCCAAACCGGTAAGCTGTGTTGATGATCTGCTGTACACGGTCCACATTGGATGCAAAAGTAGCAATAATGATCCTGCTGGAAGGGTATTCATTAAACAGATTATCAAACACTCTTCCCACAGTTCTCTCAGACATTGTAAATCCGGGACGTTCGGCATTGGTGCTGTCACACATCAGAGCAAGCACACCTTTTCTTCCGATCTCCGCAAAACGCTGAAGGTCAATCGCATCTCCAAATACAGGAGTATAATCCACCTTAAAGTCTCCGGTATGGACAACAATCCCCGCCGGAGAATAGATTGCCAGCGCCGAAGCATCCTGAATACTGTGGTTTGTCTTGATAAATTCAATAGAAAAATCTCCCAGATTGATCACCTGACCATGCTTTACCTCTTTTAATTTGGTAGCGCGAACCAGGTTATGCTCCTTCAGCTTGTTAGTGATAAGTCCCAGAGTCAGTTTTGTTGAATAGATTGGTACATTTACTTCTTTTAATACATAAGGCAGGGCTCCGATATGATCCTCATGACCATGGGTGATCACAAATCCCTTGACCTTGGAGATATTTTCTTTCAGATAAGTCACGTCCGGAATCACAAGATCGATTCCCAGCATATCATCCTCCGGAAAAGACAGTCCGCAGTCTACAACTACAATACTCTCACCGTATTCAAACGCGGTAATGTTCATTCCGATCTGCTCCAGACCGCCTAACGGGATCACTTTGAGGCGTTCTGCCGGTCTGCGCCCCCGTCTTCCCTGTCTGGAAGGAATTTTTGCAGGATTCTTGGGCGAAGTATTTCTGGTCGTATTTTTATATGCAGATCTCTGCTGTTTGTCTGTATATTTTCCGCCCTGTCTTGTCTGCTGCTTATATTTATTGTTTTTCTGTTTTGTCACCTGTTTCTTTGTATTATTAAAACCGGATGTTTTTTGTACAGTTCCGTTTCGTTTTTGTTTATCATCAGAATTTTCACGTTTCAGATTATTATTTTCACTTTTCAATCATTGCACCTCCATACTTATGTGCTGTTTAAAACAAATTTTTGCACGAAAACTCAGGAATACCGGCGGCATTCCTTTTTATTTTTATTTGTCTGTAACCGACAGACATTGATGGTATTGTCTTTTCACTGTATTATTTTGGTAAAAAATTACATTTCCAGATCTACGTCTTCCAGCATCTGCTCAAAAACCTTATAAACTGCCTGCAGTTCTTCTTCCTCTTCTACCATTTCGTAGCAGGCTTCCGGACTATCGTCTGAGGAAGTATCTTTCAAAATATAGGCAGATGCTTCATCTTCCAGGGAATCCGATACCAGAAGATAGGACTTCCCTGCAATCATGGTCTGTTCTTCTACATAAAACTCTTCGGTTGTCCCATCCGGGGACTGAAATCTGATTTTTTCCATTCTGCCATCCTTATCTGTTCATCTGAGCATCCAGGTATCCCTGCAGAATCAAAACTGCTGCCAGAGAATCCAGGTGCTCCTTTCTGTCTTCCCGACGCACACCGCCTTCCATAAGAACACGGTTCGCCTCCATCGTCGTCAGGCGTTCATCCCACATATCCACAGGCAGACCCGTTCTCCTCTCCAGCATTTCCTTAAATTCCAGAGATTTTTCTGCCCGCTCTCCCAGAGTATTGTTCATGTTTTTGGGAAGCCCCACAACAATCCGTTCCACACCATACTGGGCTGTCAGCTCTTCAATACGTGCCAGTGTTTTTCTGAGCTTGTTTTCCTGCTTTCTCCAGATGGTTTCTACCTTTTGTGCAGTCAGTCCCAATGGGTCACTGACTGCAACTCCTACGGTCTTAGATCCATAATCCAGTCCTAATATACGCATATCAGTCTTCCCAGGAACGATTCGTAATATACTCGTTCAGAAGCTCTTCTACCAGTTCATCTCTTTCCACCTTCATGATCATGCTTCTGGCTCCCTTATGACTGGTAATATAGGTTGGATCACCGGACATGATATAACCTACGATCTGGTTGACCGGGTTATACCCTTTTTCGTCCATTGCATTGTACACCAGATCCAGAACCTCTTTTACCTCCAGCTCCTGATCCGGTTTTGTCCTGAAATACTGTGTATTTCCCAAATTGTTTTCTGCCATTTTTTCTCACGTCCTTACTGTTATTTCTTTTCTATTTTAATATAATTCACTGTAAAATACAAGGAGAGTTTTCTGACGCTTCCCCAAGAAGAATGTGTTCCTTCGCAAAACCGGTGATTTTTACTGTCAGAAGGTCATTGATATGGAGTCCTTCCTCTTTCTCCACAGCAACCTTCACATACTCTCTGCTGTGACTGAGATAAAAGGATCTTCCATCGATTTCAGCTTCTTCTTCAATGAGGATTTCCAGATTTCTGCCTATCATATTTTCTTCATATTCCCCTGCACGTAAGTCATGTAATTCCAGCATTTTTTCACTTCGTTTCGCCTTTTCTGCTTCTGTCAGCTGTCCTTTCATCGCTGCCGCCTTAGTTCCCTGACGTCTGGAATATTTGAAAATATGTGTTTCATAAAAATGAATATTTTTTACAAATTCATAGGATTCCTGAAAATCTTCTTCTGTTTCCTGTGGAAATCCGACAATCACATCCGTAGTCAGTGCCGGCGCCGGATAATACTTTCGGATCAGTTCACATTTTTCCGCATATTCTTCGGTGCTGTATCTGCGGTTCATATCCTTCAGCGTCTTATTGCAGCCGCTCTGAAGGGAAAGATGGAAATGAGGACACACCTTGGGAAGTGACGATATCCCTTCCAGAAACTCTTCTGTAATAATGCGCGGCTCCAGTGAGCCCAGTCGGATCCTCTGGATTCCATGGATCTCATGAACAGCGCGGATCAGAGAAAGCAGATTCTGTTTTTTCTCTTCTTCTTTGAAATCCACACCATAGGAGCTTAAATGGATTCCCGTAAGAACCACCTCTTTATATCCGCCTTCCGCCAGCTTCCGTACTTCCTCCAGAATGTCTGCAATCTCGC
Organism: uncultured Blautia sp.; assembly: GCA_900541985.1. Taxonomy (GTDB): domain Bacteria; phylum Bacillota; class Clostridia; order Lachnospirales; family Lachnospiraceae; genus Blautia_A. The sequence goes on from UQLX01000024.1 coordinate 22,643, forward strand.
GGCTGCGCACCCTTCCTCTTGCATAGGGGATAATACAATAAGTACAGAACTGATTGCAGCCGTCCTGTACCTTGATATAGGCTCTCACATGCTCTGCCGTATGATCAATGGACAGCTCTTCGTATTCTTTTGTTTTGTTTATTTCTATCACTTGTGTTTTTTTTGAGTGTTCTTTTTCATATTCCTCAAGAGCCTCAACGATCCGGTTCTTCTGGTTGTTTCCAAGGATCAGATCGACTGAGGTATCTTCTTTCAGCTTTTCTGTATCTGTCTGGGCATAACACCCTGTAGCTACTACGATAGCCTCCGGGTTCATTTTTTTTGCCTTATGGAGCATCTGTCTGGATTTTCTGTCCGCAATGTTGGTAACCGTGCAGGTATTGATCAGATATACATCCGCTCCCTCCTGAAAAGGCACGATCTCATATCCCGCCTGCTCCAGCAGCTGCTGCATTGCCTCTACCTCATAGGCATTTACTTTACAACCCAGATTATGAAGCGCAACTTTTTTACTCATATTTATGTCATTCCTTTTTCTATATCAACTGGTTTTTCTGTACACTTCCACTTCATGGAAATTTAACAGCTTTTCCCTTGACTTTTCAGCAAGGGACGTATAAGATAAAAACTGTAATACAACTAATCTAAGGGAGGTCATCATTATGAAAACTTTAAAAATATCTTTGAACTCTATCGACAAAGTAAAAGCATTTGTAAATGAGATCAGTAAATTTGACTGTGATTTTGATCTTGTATCCGGAAGATATGTCATTGATGCAAAATCCATCATGGGAATCTTCAGCCTGGATCTTTCCAAACCGATCGATCTGAACATCCATGCAGAGGGAGCAGCTCTGGACGCTATCCTTGCAGTTGTTCAGGCTTATGTGATTGAATAAGTTTTTTATTTTGCCGCAGCGTATCTGTACGCCGCGGCTTTTTTCATTCTAGCTGATCTCGATCACTTCTACAGAAGACAGCGCTTCTTCCATCAGCTGATCGATCTTTTCTTCCAGTTTTGTCTCAGATCTGTGGATCACATTCAGGTTCGGTTTTGTAACCGGATGTTTGGCTACAAATATCGTACAGCAGTCCTCAAACGGCTGGATAGAAGTCTCAAAAGTATTGATTTTTCTGGAAATCTCCACGATCTCCTGTTTGTCAAATCCGATCACCGGACGATAAACCGGAAGCGTGCAGACTTCGTTTGTTGCCGCAAGGCTCTGGAGTGTCTGGCTTGCCACCTGTCCGATACTTTCTCCTGTGATCAGACCAAGACAGCCGGATTCCTTCGCAAAGTGTTCTGCAATGCGCATCATATAACGGCGCATGATAATAGTCAGTTCTTCGTGCGGACACTGGTCATAAATATACAGCTGAATGTCTGTAAAATTCACCACATGAAGACGGATAGGACCACTGTAGCGGGCAACCAGCTTTGCCAGATCCACCACCTTCTGTTTTGCACGTTCACTGGTATATGGCGGTGCATGGAAATATACCGCATCGATCTTGACGCCACGCTTGGCGATCATATAACCGGCCACAGGGCTGTCGATTCCGCCGGAAAGAAGGAGCATTGCCTTTCCATTTGTTCCTACGGGCATACCGCCCGGTCCCGGGATTGTCTCTGAATAAACGTAAATCTTGTCCCTGATTTCTACAGAAAGTGTCATCTGCGGATTATGGACATCCACCGATGCCTCCGGAAAGGCATCCAGGATCAGACCGCCAAGCTGTGCACTGACTTCCATGGAATTCACCGGATAGGACTTTTTGGCTCTTCTGGTATAAACCTTGAAGGTTCCTGAAAAATCCGGATAACGGTTTTTCATATAGCTGAGCACATCTTTTCCCATCTGTTCCAGCCCCTGATCCTCATAGATCACAACCGGGCTGATTCCTACGATTCCAAATACACACTGAAGGGCTTCTACTGCCTCATCAAAATCATATTCTTCCGGGCAGAGCACATAGACTCTTCCCTGTTCTTTAACCACGCGGAACTCTCCTTCTACCGGTTCCAGTGCAAGACGCATCTGTTTTACCAGCGCATCTTCAAAAAGATACCTGTTTTTTCCTTTGATGGCGATTTCCGCATATTTGATCAGAAATGCATGAAAAATCATAACTTTTCTCCTTTATGCTTCTTGATTTTCTCTTTTTGTTTTTATCTTCTGGAGTATCTGCGCAGCACCGGAACCAGTTCTCCCATAACCTGAAGGAAATAATCTGCTTCTTCTGCTGTGTTTTCCTCCGAAAAACTCAGACGTACCGTACTTTCAATCTGGTCTTTTGCCATTCCCATTGCAGTCAGCGTACTGCTTGGCTTCCGCTTATGGCTGGAGCATGCGCTGCCTGCCGACACAAAAATCCCTCTTTCTTCCAGGGAATGAAGAAGAACTTCACTTCGTACTCCCATAACGCTGATGCTTAAGATCTGAGGCGCGCCCTCTCTTAATGCCATACCATTGATACGGATATCCGGAATTTTTTCCAGCCCTTTTGCTATATGCTCCTTCAGGCTGTACATTCTTTCCACATTGGCATCCAGATCATGGTAAATTTCCTCCGCTGCCACACCAAGACCTGCAATTCCCGGAACATTATCCGTACCGGAGCGCATTCCACTCTGCTGGCCTCCTCCAAGAATCTGAGGCTGCAGCTTTGCCTTTTCATTGATATAAAGGAAACCGACTCCCTTAGGGCCATGGATCTTATGGCTGCTGACAGAAAGAAGATCAATTCCCATTTTTTTCGGATAGATCCTGTATTTGCCAAATGCCTGGATCGCATCTACATGAAACAGAGCTTTCGGACTCTTTTCCCGAATACGCCTGCCGATCTCCTCCACAGGCATGACTGCCCCCACTTCATTATTTACATACATCACAGAGACCAGTATGGTATCCGGACGAAGGACTGCTTCCAGCGCGTCCAGCTTCACGACTCCCCGGTTATCCACCGGAAGATACGTAACCTCAAATCCCTGCTCCTGCAGAAACAGAGCCGGCTGGCCGACTGCGGGGTGTTCCACTGCAGTTGTGATGATGTGGTTTCCACTTCGCTTATTTGCCATTGCCGCACCGATCAGCGCAAGGTTATCCGATTCTGTTCCTCCGGAGGTAAATAAAATCTCTTTTTCCTGTACTTTCAGGATCCGTGCCAGTTTTGCCGCAGAATCCTTTACATATTTTTCCGCCTCTACGCCCTTCAGATGCATGGCAGAAGGGTTTCCAAAATCTTCTGTCATGGTTCTTATAACAATTTCTTTTACAGCATCATAACATCTGGTCGTTGCGGAATTATCAAAATATACTTCCATGCTCACTCTATACTCCCTTTATTTTCACAATATCCTGAAAATTTATCATGACGGCTGTTCCAGCTGAAACATCAGTATGGAAAGAATCGCAAGACCAGCTGTTTCCGTCCGCAGGATCCGTCTTCCCAGAGTGATCGGGGATGCGCCTGCTTTTATCGCAGCTTCCACCTCTGCCTCCTCGAAGCCTCCCTCCGGTCCGATAAAAATCCCGACCGACTGTCCCGGCCGGATCCTGCTTATGATCTCTTTTGTCTCTGCCATACCTGTTGCAAGCTCATAGGGAATCAGACAGATGTCCAGCGCTCCGGCATAAGCAAGGGCTTCCCGGTAGGTCATAACCGAATGTACGGAAGGAACCCGCATCCTTTTTGACTGCTTGGCGGCACTTTCTGCAATCTGCTGCCATCTCTCTACTTTTTTTGCCGCTTTTTTGCCGTCCAGACGGACCACACATCTTTTTGTTTCTACCGGAATGATCTCAAAAGCTCCCAGTTCCACCGCTTTCTGAATGATCAGCTCCATCTTGTCTGATTTCGGAAGCCCCTGGAAAAGATAAAGCTTATTTGGCAGTTCATAATCCGGTTCCTGGGCATACAAAATATGAAGGCATACCTCGTCCTCATCTGCAGTTTCGATCCGGCAGTGATATTCCTTCTTTTCTCCGTCACTGATCCACAGCTCATCACCTGGTTTCATCCTCAGTACATGAACAATATGCTTGACATCTGTCCCTGTGATATGAATCTGATGAGCCGCTTCATCTATCTGATGTGGTTCTGCAAAAAACCTCTGCATGGATCAGTCCTTTCTGGCTGTGACAGATACCCATTCTCCCTGCTTTGTCACCTCGACAAGAGTCAGTCCTGCATTTTTTACAGCCTCAGTTACTACGGTTTCTTTTACATCAAGGATTCCGGAAGTAATATAATAAGCGCCTTTTTTCATCTGATGGACGATCACCGGTGTCAGCGGTACCAGAACGTCTGCCAGAATATTGGCCGCTACGATATCATACTTCTCATATCCCACCTGATCCTGCACTTCTCTGTCATCAATGATGTTTCCGATCATCATGTCAAAATCCTGATCCGGGATCTGATTTGCCTCTTTGTTCTCCTGAACAGCCGGAACTGCACAGGGATCCAGATCAGTTCCTACTACATGACCTGCGCCAAGCTTCAGAGCTGTAATTCCAAGGATTCCGCTTCCGGTTCCCACATCAAGAAGCTCACAGCCATCTTTCACATATTTCTTCAGCTGACGGATCACCAGCTGGGTTGTCTCATGCATTCCTGTACCAAAAGCAGTTCCCGGATCAATATGAAGGATCATCTTGTCCCTGTCTTCTTCCTTTACTTTTTCCCAGGAAGGAACAATCAGGATATCGTCCACATAGAACTGTTTGAAATACTTTTTCCAGTTATTGATCCAGTCGATGTCTTCCGTTTCATCTACCTCAATGCTGCCCTCACCAATTTCCATAAAGGAGCGAAGTCCGTCCAGCTCCTCCCGTACTTCTTCAAGGATCGTCTGTGCATCTGTCACCTCACCGTTTCTGAGAAGCTTTCCATCTTCTGTTTTCTCTACAAAAAAGCTAAGATAGGCAGTTCCGTCATCCTCCTGCATCTGAGGGAGGATATCCACAAACATCTGCTCCTTTTCCAAAGCGGTAAGAGGCACATTATCCTCAATCTGTGCACCTTCCAGGCCAATGTCATACAGAGTGCTGATAATGATATCCTCTGCATCTGTAATTGTTTTTATTTTAAATTTTTTCCACTTCATAACAAATTCTCCTGTTTTATCTTAAAATATAACGCTTTATATTGTTATACTTCTACTACCTCGCACTTTATCATACACGAAAGCACAAAAAAAGAAAAGAGGATTTCCCTCTTTTCCTTAAAAGTTTCTGTGATTCCCGGTTTCATCCGGATATGGATCAGTCTTCAAATGTTTCTTTCAGCTTATCCATAAAGCTCTTTTTCTTCTTTTCTGATTTTTCACCGGATCCGCTTTTCGGCTCTGCTTCTCTGTTTCCACATGCCTCATCAAACCTGCGCAGAGCTTCTTTTGCCTCTTCGTTCAAATTGGTAGGAACCTGAACCACAAGAGTCACATAATGATCTCCACGTACATTTTTGTTTCTCAGTGACGGAACACCTTTGCCCTTCAGACGGATACGGGTATCTGTCTGAGTTCCCGGCTTCACTTCATACACCACATCTCCGTCCACAGTGCTGATATGGACATCTCCGCCCAGAGCAGCCTGTGCATAAGTAATCGGTGCCGAAGAGAAAATATTCATATCCTGTCTCTGGAAGATCGGGTGACGGGCAATATTTACCTCCACAAGAAGGTCTCCTCTCGGACCTCCGTTCGTTCCCGGTTCTCCTTTTTCACGGATGCGGATACTCTGTCCGTTATCGATACCTGCCGGAATAGATACCTGAATCTTCTTTCTGGAAGAGGTATAGCCAGTTCCCCGACAGGAGGTACATTTTTCTTTGATCACTTTTCCGGAACCGCCGCACTCCGGACAGGTCTGTACATTACGGACCATACCGAACATAGACTGCTGGGTATAGACAATCTGGCCCTCGCCGTTACACTTCGGACAGGTTACCGGCTGTGTTCCAGGTTTTGCCCCGGTTCCATGACAGACTGTACACTCATCCTTCAGAACGATCTCCAGTTCCTTTTCACAGCCAAATACAGCCTCCTCAAAGGTGATATTTACCCGTGCACGGAGATTGGCGCCTCTCATTGGACCGTTGTTTGCCCGTCTCTTGCTTCCGCCGCCGAACAGGTCACCGAAAATATCGCCAAAGATATCTCCCATATCCGCGCCGCTAAAGTCAAATCCGCCGAAGCCGCCTGCACCGCCTCCGCCGTTTTCAAAGGCCGCATGACCAAACTGGTCATACTGTCTTCTTTTATCCGGATCACTTAAAATGCCGTATGCCTCTGTGGCCTCTTTAAATTTTGCCTCAGCATCTTTATCACCCGGATTTACATCCGGGTGATATTTCTTGGCTAATTTTCGATATGCTTTTTTCAGTTCCGCGTCACTGGCGTTTTTGGCACCCCCCAGGACTTCATAGTAATCTCTTTTATCAGCCATTGTTTCTCTTTCCTATGCTTTCTATCAGACTTCTTTATAGTCTGCGTCTACTACATCGTCACCGTATCCGGCTTCATTTCCACCCTGGGAAGCTCCGCCTCCCATGTTGCCCATGTCCGAACCAGCCTGACCGCCGCCCTGCTGTGTCTGCTCATACATCTTCTGGAACAGTTTCTGAGCGCTTTCCATCATCTTCTCCTGTGCTGCCTTGATGTCAGCAACCTGTGCATCTGTCAGCTCTGCATTTGCAGTCTGGGAAAGAAGGTCTTTCAGTGCGTTCAGATCAGCCTCTACAGCTGCCTTGTCATTTACATCCAGTTTGTCACCGGCTTCTTTCAGCGCGTTCTCAACCTGGAATACCATAGAGTCTGCGTTGTTTCTTGTGTCGATCGCTTCTTTACGTTTCTTATCCTGAGCCTCGAACTCTGCTGCTTCTTTGACAGCCTTGTCGATCTCGGAATCAGACATATTGGAACCTGCTGTAATTGTGATATGCTGCTCTTTTCCGGTTCCAAGATCCTTAGCGGATACATTTACAATACCGTTGGCATCAATATCAAAGGTAACCTCGATCTGCGGAACACCACGACGTGCTGGCGGGATTCCATCCAGACGGAACTGTCCAAGGGATTTGTTATCTCTTGCAAACTGACGCTCACCCTGTACTACGTTGATATCTACAGCTGTCTGGTTATCTGCTGCAGTAGAGAAGATCTGGCTCTTCTTTGTCGGGATTGTTGTGTTTCTCTCGATCAGACGAGTTGCGATTCCGCCCATGGTCTCGATAGAAAGAGACAGCGGAGTAACATCCAGAAGAAGGATATCGCCTGCGCCTTCATCACCAGCAAGCTTACCACCCTGTACGGAAGCACCAAGTGCAACACACTCATCCGGGTTCAGAGATTTGCTCGGCTCTTTGCCTGTGATCTGTTTTACTTTGTCCTGTACTGCCGGGATACGTGTAGATCCACCTACCAGAAGTACCTGACCAAGCTCAGAAGCGCTGATACCAGCATCAGAAAGTGCACGGCGTACCGGCTCTGCAGTCTTCTCAACAAGATCATGTGTCAGTTCATCAAATTTTGCTCTTGTAAGGTTCATATCGAAATGCTTCGGTCCTTCTGCTGTAGCAGTAATGAACGGAAGGTTAATGTTTGTTGTTGTTGCGGAAGAAAGCTCTTTCTTTGCTTTTTCAGCTGCTTCTTTCAGTCTCTGAAGAGCCATCTTGTCATTGGAAAGGTCTACGCCCTCAGCTCTCTTGAACTCAGCAAGCATGTAGTCTGTGATCTTCTGGTCAAAGTCATCACCGCCAAGACGGTTGTTACCTGCTGTAGAAAGAACCTCGATAACACCATCACCGATCTCAATGATGGAAACGTCGAAAGTACCGCCGCCAAGGTCGTATACCATGATCTTCTGCTCTTTTTCGTTGTCAAGGCCATATGCCAGAGCTGCTGCTGTAGGCTCGTTGATGATACGTTTTACATCAAGTCCTGCAATTTTACCCGCATCCTTGGTTGCCTGACGCTGTGCGTCATTGAAATATGCCGGTACAGTGATAACTGCTTCTGTTACACTTTCTCCAAGATATCCTTCCGCATCTTTTTTCAGTTTCTGAAGAATCATAGCTGAAATCTCCTGCGGAGAGTATTTCTTATCATCGATTGTTACACGATAATCGGAGCCCATTTCTCTTTTAATGGAAGAAATTGTCTGTTCTGCATTGGTAACTGCCTGACGTTTTGCAGGCTCACCTACCAGACGCTCGCCTGTTTTTGTGAAAGCAACTACAGACGGTGTTGTTCTTGCTCCTTCTGTATTTGCGATAACGGTGGGCTGTCCACCTTCCATAACTGCTACGCAGCTGTTTGTTGTTCCTAAGTCAATACCAATAATTTTTCCCATGATAATTTATCCTCCTTAATTAGCAACCTTTACCATACTGTGTCTGACTACGAATCCTTTATAGATGTAGCCCTTCTGAAATTCTTCCACAATAATATTCTCGCCGGCTTCTTCATCCTCCACATGCATCACTGCATTGTGGAAATCCGGATCAAATTCTTTGCCTACCGCTTCGATCACTTCTACGCCCAGCCCTTCCAGTGTTGTCATAAGCTGTTTGTAGATCATCTGCATGCCTTCGGCAAAGGAGTCTCCTTCTGGAGCCTGTGCAAGACCTCTCTCAAAATTATCAACTACCGGAAGCATATTTTCAATAATCTCTTTTGCTCCCACGATATACATACCTGACTTTTCTTTTTCTGTACGCTTACGGAAGTTGTCAAACTCTGCCATGCTGCGTTTCAGACGATCTGTCAGCTCTTCAATCTGCTGATCCTTTTTGTCTTTTTTCTTTTTACCGAAAAAAGATGTCTTGGTTTTACCTTCTGTTTTTTCTTCTGCTGTTTCCTTTTCTTCTGAAGTTTCTTCAGCAGCTTCCTCTCCGGCTGTGGCTTCCGGTGAATCCTCCTGCACCTCTGTTACAGTTTCGTTTTCAGAAGCAGTCTGTTCTGTTTCCTCCTGTACCTCAGACGTGTTCTTCATTTCTTCTGCCACGCTTTTTCTACCACCTTTCTATCTTCACCTACTGGCTGTCGTCATTCTCTTTTTTATTCTTTCTGAATACCTGATCCAGTTCAACCTTCAGGGTTTTCAGATTGTTTACAACATTTTCGTAATCCATTCGCTTCGGTCCTACAATACCAATCGTACCATGCATTCCCTCTCCCAGCTCATAAGTTGCAGTTACTACGCTGCAGTCCTTCATCGTAGGGATCGGAAGCTCATCTCCGATGTACACCTGAACCCCGGTATTTTCGGAATCTGCCATGTGTTCCTTTACAAGATCCGCAAGCTGCTGTTTTTCTTCAAAGGTCGAAATCAGCTCAGTGGCTTTCTGCTTGTCAGAAAGCTCCGGATACTTAAAGAAGTTTGTAGCACCTGAAGTATAGATTTCCAGGTCATCCTCGTCTACCTGAATAGTTGCCGCAACAGCATCCAGTACCCTTGCAACAAGTCCGCTGTGGATTCCTGCCTGTTCCTTCAGCCTTGCAATCATTCCCAGATTGATATCCTGAATAGGAAGACCGTTCAGGTTGGTATTCAAAAGCAGGTTCAGCTTCAGGATCGTCTCATCATCCATCTCCTCGTCAAGATCTATGATCTGGTTCCGGATCACGTTTCCCTCACAGACCACTACAGCCACCAGCTGCAGTTCATTGACCCGGGAAAGCTGGATAAATTTCAGCTTGCTTCCACTGTACTGGGGAACTGAGATCATCGTTGCGTAATTGGTGTTTGAAGCAAGAACTCTGGCCACTTTTTTCAGGATCTTTTCCATCTTGTCTGTCTTCTCGATCATCAGATTACGTATCTCTTCGATCTCATCTTCCTTTTCCTGCATCAGCTCATCTACATATAGCCGATAGCCTTTATCAGAAGGAATTCTGCCGGCTGATGTATGCGGCTGTACAATGTAGCCCAGATCTGTCAGGTCAGACATTTCATTTCGGATCGTCGCTGAGCTGACATTCAGATCTGTATATTTGGAAATAGTTCTGGAACCAACCGGTTCGCCTGTTTCCATATAGGTTTTGATGATCGCTTTTAAAATTTTCTTTTTGCGGTCTGTCAAATTATCTTCCACGCCCTCAGCTCCTTTCCTTCTATTTGTTAGCACTCAATTTCAAGGAGTGCTAACATCTACATTGTTAAGATAGCACCGTTAAAATCTTTTGTCAAGGGATAAGAAGTATTTTTTATGAAAATCTTTCTTCTTCAGCAAAAAAATACAGACACTGCAGAAGTCTGTTTTCTGCCATGTCTGTATTCTATATATATTCTTCTATAATATCATGCCTTCAGTTTCTCAGTGATCACGTTTTCCTCTACCGGCGCTCCGAAATAATACCCCTGGATACAGTCAAGATCCATTTCTTTTAAAAGCAGATATTCTTCTTCTGTCTCTACCCCTTCCTGACATACCTTGATATTTACATCATGGCAGATGGCAACAATAAAGTTGATAAAAGTGGAATCAAATCTGCTGGATAAAATATCCTTCACAAAGCTCCTGTCAATCTTCACAAAATCGATCGGCGCTTTTTTCAAAAACTCCAGAGAAGAATATCCTGTGCCAAAATCGTCCATGGCCACCCGGATCCCCATTTTTCTCAAAAGCTCATACTTGTCTCTGAAAATATCCAGATTCTGAACTGTATTGCTTTCCGTCAGTTCTATCACCAGATTCTCAGGTGGAAATGCTTCTTCTTTAAGAATACGGATCACATCCGGTATGTAGGAATCCTCCATCAGCTGAAGGGCAGAAGCATTTACACTTATCGAAAAATCCGGTTTCAGGGCGATCCATTTTTTTGCCGCCTGAATGGATTTTCTCAGAATCCACAATCCCATTCCATAAATCATTCCCTCTGCTTCCATCACCGGAACAAACTCTGCCGGAGAAATCATATTTTCTTCTCCATCCCGAAAGCGTGCCAGCGCTTCTGCACCTATAATCTCTCCGGTCCGGCCTGAAACCTGCGGCTGATAATTCACATAAAAGCCCCTGAACTTCTGATTCACAGCGCCTCTCAGCTTCCTGATCAGTTCCAGAGTATAATTTTTTCTTTGAAGGATCTCCTCGGTAAATATCACAAGACGGTTCTTTCCCTGTTCCTTCGCATGCTGCATAGCATAATCTGCATACTGACATAACTCGTCCACCGTCTCTCCATCATCCGGATAAACAGAACAGCCGGCTGAAAAATGAACTTCCATTTTATAGCTCTTCCACTCTTTTATCTTCCAGAGGTTTTTCCGAATGTCGGCAAAAAGCATCTGAACATCTGCCACTCCGGCATTTGCCATAAGAATTCCCATACGGTCATTATCCATTGGGAAGATACCTGCATTCTCCGGCAGCAGTGCCTGTATACAATGCGCCATGGTGCAGAGGATCCGATCCCCTTTCTTTCTTCCGTACATCTCATTAAACTGCCGGAAATTATCAATATCCAGAATCACAACCGCCATTCTTTCCATTTCTGTGTTTTCAATTCCCTGGCCGATGCGTCTGGTAAACACATGATAGTTAAAAAGCTGTGTCAGCGGATCGATCTTATTCTGGCCGCCCATCCGGTGCATGATCCCGCCAAAAAGCGCGGGATTCCCATATTCATCCCGGATCAGATGTCCCCGGCAGCGAAGCCATACATATTCTCCGTTTCTCTGTTTTGCCCGAAATTCCACATAATGGGCATCTCTTTTATTTTCTCCGATTTCCATATTGGATTTATAAAAACGATCCCAGTCATCCGGATGCACAATATTCTCCCAGCAGATAAGAGGGGAGGACACTACCTCTCCCGGGAGATCAAAAGCCTTTACCTGCGCCGGAGTATACTGAAAAATCCCTGTTTTCATATTACAGATATACACATAATCGTCTGTACTCTGCACCAGTGCCTCATACAGATACTCCGAAGGATACTCCATCTTTTTCCCGATCCCGTGTATTCAGGCTGATTTCTTCACGACGGGCAAGACTCTCATTTTTTTCGTTTTCGGAGTTTCTCCTCATACATTCTTTCGTCAGCCTGATCAAGCAGTTCATCTGCCGTACATTTTTTTCCACTGGTATAGCTGATACCATGGGAAAAAGAAACCGCATATGGCTTATCGTTATTTTCTCCAAATTTCTCGATTTTCGTCCTCCATTCCAGAGCTTTTCGTGAAATGTCCTTTACGCTTTTATCAAAGAACACCATGACAAATTCATCTCCGCTCAGGCGAAACATAAAATCCGGCTTTTCTATCTGACTGTTCAGATAGCTGCTGATTTCTTTCAGCACATAATCGCCTTCAGACAATCCAAATAATTCATTGATGTGTCCCAGCTTGGTAATATCAAGAATCATAAGTACACAGGATTGCGTTCCTGTCAGCTTCTCGATTCTTTCTTCCAGAAGCTTTTTACCGTTTGCCCTGTTCCACACATCGCAAAGGGAATCTCTTACCGCAGATTCTGTAAGCTGAAGCATCCCTGTAATATCGTAAGACTGCTGCATATGAGCAGGTTTTCCGTTCCACAGGATCACACTGTCGAAATTTTCAAATGTTTTGCCCAGCTTCAGATTATCCTCGCGCCACTTTATCACATCGTTCTTTTTTGTTTTCTCAAAAAGTTCCGGTATCCTGCAGAATTTGCAGTGCCCTTTTTCCCTTAAGTCTCTCTGATAGGAAGAGGCTCCCTTTAAAGTTCCTATTCTAACCTGTGATTTTTCGTGCCCCGTATAAAATGATTTATCAGTCATTCCATTAGTTTAACACATACCAGGAACTTCGTCACGAAAAGTTTTCCTGTTTAAAGGCCGCTTCTTCGGATCGAATCAACTGCTTCTTTTATTTTTTCCGGGGGAAGTACCAGCGCAAAGCGCACATATCCTTCCCCATGAGGCCCAAAACTGGCTCCCGGCGTCACGATCACTCCGGCTTTTTCCATCAGTTCCATACAAAAGGCCATACTGTCTGTCCTTCCGTCCGGAAGCTTCGCCCAGACAAACATGGTTCCCTTGCCATTCGGAAGCTGCCAGCCTATACTGCGAAGCCCTTCACATAAAGTATCTCTTCTTTCCTGATACAGCCGGCACTGCTCTCTGACTCCTTCCAGCGGGCCTCTTAACGCTGCGATCGCAGCTCTCTGCACAGGAAGAAACATTCCAAAATCAATCTGACTTCTCAGTTTTCTGAGGGCTGCGATCACGTCCGGACGACCGATCAGAAAGCTGATCCTTGCACCAGTTATATTAAAGGATTTGGAAAGGCTGAAAAATTCCACACCAACCTCGCCGGCTCCCGGCGTTGCCAGAAAGCTGCCTCCTTCTGCTCCGTCAAAAATAATATCACTGTAAGCATTATCATGAATAATCAGAATATCATATTTTCCGGCAAATTCCACGATTTCTTCATAAAGTCCCGGAGTGGCAATGCTTCCCACCGGATTAGAAGGAAGAGAGACCACCATATACTTTGCCTTTCGCGCTATGTCTTCCGGAATCCCCTTTACATATGGAAGAAAATCATGTTCCTCTGTCAGAGGATAATAGTAAGGCTCTGCTCCTGCCATCAGACTTCCTGCTGCAAAAACCGGATAACAGGGATCCGGAAGCAATACAATATCCCCTTCGTCACAGAGCGCCATTCCCAGATGCCCCATACCCTCCTGACTTCCATATACAGACATCACCATATCCGGAGTGATCTTCACCTGAAAACGTTTCTCGTAATAATCACACACTGCCTCCAGAAGTTCGGGAAGATCCCGCAGACTGTACTTCCAGTTCTCATCATCCAGGGCAGCCTCTGCAAGTGCTTTTTTTATGTAATCCGGAGTGGTAAAATCCGGAGTTCCCACACTCATATTATAAATCTTCATTCCCTGCTTTTCCAGCTCCATCCGCCGATTGTTCAGAGCTGCAAAAATCTCATCGCCAAATCTGTCCAGCCTTTTTGAAAATCTCATTTTTCTTCTCCTTCACCATAAAATCACTTTTTCATTTTATCACTGTAAAGAGAAGAAGGCAAGAAAAAATCTCTTTTTACTTAAACATGCATCTGAACTTCCAGTAAAATTAACTCTCGTTATGCTTAAATAGTGCATTATTCATC
>UQLX01000025.1 GCA_900541985.1 uncultured Blautia sp.
ACCAGTTCTGTTTTGAGAGCTGGTTGCAAAAAAGGATGAACTTCACGGATTCAGGTTATATTATTACTTTTCACTGCCTTTTACCTTAGTCAAAATGCGCACTGCAATTGTATATAATCCAATTTTTCTAAGAAGCGGAGAAATTGCCCGTGTTATATGATTGAACAATGATCCTTTTGAATATTTTTGGACAGTCTTATGAGGATCTGATTCAAATTCCTGCCAAAAAACTGATCTTTTTCCTGCAGCTGGCAATTGCCTTTCCAGATGAATCTGCCAAGAGGACTTCTTATCACTTCTTTCATAGTTCAAATCCATCTTACACTGTTCAAACCATTCTCTCCCTTTTTTTGTATTTATCAATAAAAGTGAAACACCTTCTTTATAATCTATACCGACTCCTGCGTTTTCAATATTCCAATAATCAGCTACAGTAATATCACCGTTACGCTCATATCCAGTAAACGGACAGGAAAAACAGGATTTTCTGGTAGCATATGTAGTCGAGTAAAGCTTATTCCATGACGCTTTTTTATTAATTACCGCACTTTCATCTCCACATTCTGTTGCACATTCCATTTCCTGCTTCTGCCACTTCACTTTTTTACCTCGCATGGAGATCATTTTTAAAGCTTTCCCTTTCAATACTTCCGTCTGAATATACTGAAGGTATTCTTTCCATACCAGGGGGCTCGCTGCCCCATGACAGATATTATCGCATAAAAATAATTTTTCCATGTTTATTTTTTTGACAGAAAGGTATTTTTTCAATCCGCTTACATAACATGGTGTACCGGTAAACATAACCGACCGCCCATCTGAAAGATCTTTTTCCACCTGTTTATAAACATTCCCCGGGTCACACTGTACATACTTGGACCCCCGGAAAGCACTGCGCTGTTTTTTATCCTCAGCTCTTCCATATTCAGGTACATAGTCCTGGTCAAACCGTACCCCGTAAACCACACCTCCCTGACGCAGAACAGCATCCGAAAGCGCTGTAAACGCACCTCCGGAGGAACTGTGCAATACGACACGTTTATCCTTATGAACTGCCGCATAAATATCCGGGTCTGCATCACTTCCTACATAATCATCCTCATAGGGACAAACTTTTCTACAGAGTCCGCAGTCAATACATTTTTCCTCTATGATATGCGGCTCTGAAAACCCTTCTTCATTTCTGACCCATTCAATAGCCTGTACCGGGCAAACCGACAAACAGGCGCTGCATCCGCAGCATTTTTCTTTATTAAACTTCATTGTCTATATATTCTCCCGAATCCATTTCAGAGAATCCTGGCGATCCTCTTCCAGAATTGCTTTTACTTTCCTGTAATCAATATCCTCTTTCATATCTGCCATGTTTTCACCTACTACACGATTGCGAATACCAAGGCGTTCCAGAAGACTGATTACACGTTGATTCCTGTGCTGACCATCAGCAATCACAAGAAACTTCCTTTCAAATATTAAAGAAAAAATAATTCCATGGTATGAGTCCGTCACCACATAAGATGCATCACGGAATAATGCCAGCCACTCTGCCGGTCCCAGAGAAAGGGTATATTTTCCTGCAACAAATCCACCCAGAGGAAATGGTACATAAACGACAGGAAGACCTGTTTCCTTTTTGACACGCTTTACTGTCTGAATCAGTTCGCCGGAAAATCCAAGCTGATAAACCAGAATATATGGTTTTTTCCTTTTTGCAGGCGAGGCTACCTTCTCCCACTCCTGACGCTCCAAAAGAAGTGTTGGATCAAGAGTCACTTCCGCCTCCCTTCCTGTCAGTTCTTTTACAAGATCTGCACCATAAGATTCCCTTACAGAAATACGATCAAATTGTTTCAGAAAATGTCTGTACATATTTGTACGGTCGCGGCGGATATTATTTCCTCCAAAACTGGCTGCATAACTTGTTTTTTTTGCATTGTCCTTAACAAAATCCAGAAAATAGGTTCCGTCAAAGTCTGTCAGTTTTACGTTCCAAATCTGGTCGCTTCCTGTGATATAACGGTCATAGCAATCTTCATATTCGCTGATATTCCCGGGCGTTACAGGAGCTGTATGAGCGATTTTTTCCCTGAATTTTGCAAATTTCTTTCTCCGGGGATAATAAAAAATATTTCCCGCCACAGTATAAATGTAACCAAACAGTCCTCTTTTTCGGATATTAGAAAGCCTGAACGGATGTCCGATAAAAGGACAGGTATAATCAATATACTCTACTTCATGTCCTTCTTTTTTCAGAGTTTCAGAAAGTCCATAACACTGTAAAGCCGCTCCGAAATTACAATAATTAAAAAATGTAATGACTCCTATTTTCATTTTATGATTTCCTTTCCTCGCTGATACGCGTTTCTTTAATGATCCATGCCAGCAGCAGCGGAGTAACTGCCATTAACGGAAGAGTATAACGCAGGCATCCATTAACAGGCGACGCCATGTTTGTCAGTATGATAAACACCGGAATCATCATAACTGACAGCTGTTTCCACTTTCTTTTTTTACAGAGGAGCAGAATGCAGAACAGGGTTATCCATGTATATACTCCCGGATAAATAACAAGCGTCAGCGGAAACATTCTTGTCCACAGCATCGCATATTCTTTCAGACGCCCACGGACATCTCCTCCATGTGTGTAATGAATGTCAAAATCTCCTGTGGCAATCGGCGCCCCTTTAATATAATTCTGAAAAATGGGAACGGGCGCACTGATATGAAATGGATCCAGATATCCGTAGCAATGCTGGAGGAATGCCTCCACATATACTCCCGGATGCTTCCAGAACATTTGATACCACACTTTTAAATATTCTTTTACGTTTTCGTTTGACGTTTGATTATTAAATGTATCTTTCACCGGATCCGAAAGACGGGGATTATATTTTTCCGCAATAGTATCTGCATCTATCACTTTATCAATGGTCTCATATTCTTCCTCTGTCACTTCTTCCGGATAAGCCCATAAATATTTTGCCGTCTGCTGAAACATCACCGAGTAGGTCGCCCGCCTGGAAATTGGCTCCGCCCCAGTCGCAGGTACTATCACCTTATTATATCCGCTTAACAAAACCAGAAATATCACAAGCACAGCGAGCATGCTTTTCCATTTTTTTAAGGATACTGCTGTCAGAAAAACAGCTGCAGGAAGAACTATAAACTTTCCGTTCTGGCGTATAGCACAGGTCAAAAATGCACTGATCAGAAACAAAAGTATGGTTTTCTTTTCTATTTTTTCCTTTTTATCACATAGCACCTCGTCCGCAAGAGACAGGAAACATACCATAAACCATACAAATACAGCTGTATAAAGTGTGTCCTTCACCACTGCCTGTTCATACATTCCCCATACCGGAACCACTGCGAAAAAAGTCATTGCAAGTGCGGATCCTTTTAGACTTATGCCCATTTTCCGGATTCTGGATACTGACAGGGCAAACGCAGCTGATGAAGCAATTACCTGGAAACAGATATAAAGAAACACGCCAAAGTTATCGTTTACCATACTTCCGATTTGAAAGAAAAATCCAATAATATATGTCCCTAATATAGGATGCTGATTTGTCAGCGGCTGGATTCCCATGCTTTGGTTAATCTGTTTATATCCGTCATGACTGACACTTCCCGGATAAAAGCAGAGCATATACGGAACCCATGAAATAATCAATACAATAAAACTGATGATAAAAATATGTTTCTCATAAAATTCCCACAATTTGCTGTCCGGTGTCTCTGCTTTTTTACATATTTTTTTATTTAACAAAAAATATAATATGAAATAAAAAAATACCGTCAGTATGATTGCTACAGGAAGGTATTTAACCAAATCAGCCATATTTCCAAATCCACCAACTTTTTCTCCAAAAGATGAAAAATGCATCCCAATTATCGAAAAAGCTACAAAAATCAATGCCCCGGCAAAAGACCATGGGCAGAATTTTCTTCTTTTCATATCCCTCTCTCTTTCTATCTGCAATATTTAATATATTGTATCATATTGCCCTTCATTTTTAAACATTATTTTTGTTCTTAATAATCCCCTTGAGAAATCTCTTCCTTTATTTTGCTGTATTCCAAGAATATCTCCTCACATATTCAGGACCGGAGTTTCCTCCGGTCCTGTTACATATCTTATTTCTGAAGCATGATCTTAAGCTGGGCTTCAATTGCCTCCACGCATTTTTCAAATCCAAGCTTTCCGCTGTTCAGGCAGAGATCATAATTTGTTGCATCATTCCATACGCCTCCGGTAAATCTGCGGTAATAGTCCTGTTTTCTTTTGTCATCTTTCAAAAGGAACTTTTCCACATCCTCTCTGGATCCGGAAATCTTTTCGGATGCCTGCTCAACCCGGAATTCCCAGGGTGCATGGATAAATACACGAAGCGTATTCGGGCGGTCTTTCATAACATAATTGACGCAGCGCCCTACGATCACATAAGATTCCTTTTCTGCAAGATCATTCACGATCTTTGCCTGATAGCTGAAAATATTTTCGTCTGAGATAAACTCTTTACTGTCCGGCTGATGAAGCTTTCCTCTGTAAATCGTATTTTTACTGAACAGAGACGGCTTTACACTGTCTCCGCCTTCCACCTTTCCAAAAAGCTTCAGGTCAATTCCGCTCTCATCGGAAGCCATACGGATGATCTCTTTGTCATAAAAAGAAATCCCCAGCTTCTCCGCAAGCATCTTACCCACGGTTCGGCCACCGCTTCCATACTGTCTTGCGATGGAAATCACAATATTTTCATCCATTTTCTTTCCTCCTTGCATGATCCCCGGCAGATTCCGCTCTGCCATGCTGTCTTTTATTCTCCCAGATAAGCCTTCTGGACAGCTTCATTATGAAGAAGATCCTCTGCCTTTCCTTCCAGGGTGATATTTCCCGTTTCCAGTACATATGCCCTGTCAGCGATAGAAAGAGCCTTCCTGGCATTCTGCTCTACCAGAAGAACGGTAGTACCGCCTTCGCTTACATCCTTGATGATATTAAAAATCTCGTTTACAAAAATAGGGGAAAGCCCCATAGACGGCTCATCCATCAGGATGATCCTGGGTCTGCTCATCAGTGCACGTCCCATGGCCAGCATCTGCTGTTCTCCGCCGGACAGTGTTCCTGCACGCTGTCCCTGGCGCTCCTTCAGACGCGGGAATCGTTTATAGACCATTTCAAGGCTTTCCGCGATCTCATTTTTATCTTTGCGTGTATAAGCACCCATGAGAAGATTTTCATAAACTGACATATCTGCAAACACACGTCTTCCTTCCGGGACATGTGCCATTCCCATTTCTACAATCTTATGGGCAGGTACCTTCGTCAGATCCTTTCCCTCAAACATAATGCTTCCGGATTTTGCCTGCAGGATTCCGGTAAGTGTCTGCAGGGTGGTCGTTTTTCCGGCGCCATTGGCACCGATCAGCGCAATTACCTCCCCCTGATTTACCTCAAAGGAAATTCCTTTCAGCGCCTGGATCACACCATAATATACCTGCAGATCCTTTACTTCCAACATTGCCATAACCGATTTCCTCCTATTCTCCCAGATATGCAGTGATAACCTGAGGATTGTTCAGAACTTCAGAGGTTTCCCCCTCAGTCAGAACCTGTCCAAAGTTCAGCACTGTCAGTTTTTCGCAGATACCGCCTACCAGTTTCATATCATGTTCGATCAGAAGAGTGGTCATATGAAAATGTTCCTGTACAAAACGGATGGTGTCCATCAGTTCCTGTGTTTCATTTGGGTTCATTCCCGCTGCCGGCTCATCCAGAAGAAGAAGCTTCGGATCTGTGGCCAGAGCACGGGCGATCTCCAGTTTACGCTGCTTTCCATAAGGAAGATTTCCTGCAAGAAGGTGCGCTTCCTTATCCAGATCAAAGACTTTCAGGATTTCCATGGCCTTTTCGTTCATTTCTTTTTCCACTTTAAAATATTTTGGCAGTCTTAAGATACCTGTCAATGTAGAATACTGATAATGATTGTGCAGTCCCACCTTTACATTATCCAGCACCGGAATATCCTTAAACAGACGGATATTCTGGAAGGTACGGGCAATTCCCGCCTTATTAATCTCAATAGTACTTTTTCCGGTGATATCCTGGCCGTCCAGCCGGATAATTCCCTCTGTCGGCTTATAAACGCCTGTCAGAAGATTGAACACAGTAGTCTTTCCGGCACCATTCGGACCGATCAGACCATAAAGCTCACCCTTTTCAATATTTAAATGAAAACCGTCAACCGCCCGAAGACCGCCGAACTGAATTGACAGATGATTTACTTCCAGCATTGCCATAGTCAAGCTGCCTCCTTTTTCATTTTTCCGTCTTTAAATTTTTCTACCATACGGCTTCTCCAGTTTCTGGCTGCCGGCGCCCAGTTAAAGAGCATCATCACGATCAGCACGATCGCATAGATCAGCATACGATAGTTTGCAAATCCGCGAAGCAGTTCCGGAAGCGCATAGAGGATGATCGCCGCAATCATAGATCCTCTCAGATTTCCGATACCGCCCAGAACCACATACACAAGGATCAGAATGGACATATTATAGTCAAATACCGATACCTTCAGCATGGAAAGGTTGTGCGCGTAAAGCACGCCTGCCACACCTGCCAGGGCTGCGGAAACAGTAAAAGCAAGAAGCTTGTATTTCGTTACATTGATACCTACGGATTCTGCTGCGATCCGGTTGTCTCTTGTAGACATAATCGCACGTCCGCTTCGGGAATTCACCAGATTCTGTACAATAAACAGAGTCAGCAGCACAAGAATCACACCGATCAGGAAAAACTGACCTTTGATGTCTTTATAAAGGGCAGAAGTACCGGAAATACCAAGCGCACCTTTCATGATCTTCTTTCCGCCTGCCGCAAGTTTAAAACCGGCAGAGGTAGTAGCCACATGAATCCCGTTTGCATCTACTCCCACATAAAGGATATTGATCAGGTTTTTGATGATCTCTCCAAAAGCAAGGGTAACAATGGCAAGGTAATCTCCACGCAGTCTCAGTACCGGAATACCGATCAGGATGCCAAAAATTCCTGCCACAACTGCACCCACAAGAATTGCAAGAATAAATCTCGGTACAGAAGGAAGGGCATCTGCTGTCATATGTGAAAACAAAGCGCCGGAATAAGCACCCACACACATAAATCCGGCATGACCAAGGCTCAGTTCTCCGGAAAATCCAACTACCAGGTTCAAAGATACCGCTGCAATAGTATAAACACAAAGAGGAACCAGAAGTCCGGTAAGAAGTCTGGAAAGATTTCCTGTGGCAGAAAGAGTCTGAACGATCACAAACAAAAGGATCACAATGCCATAGGTCACAAAATTGTTTTTTGTTGTTTTATTCATTTTAGTCTTCATACGATCCACCTTACACTTTCTCCTGAATGTTTTTGCCAAACAAGCCTGTAGGCTTCACCAGAAGCACGATGATCAGAACTGCAAACACAATAGCGTCTGCCACCTGAGAAGAAATATAGGCTTTTCCGAAAATCTCGATTACTCCAAGGAGGATTCCGCCTACCATAGCTCCGGGAATCGATCCGATACCGCCAAATACCGCTGCAACAAAGGCCTTGATACCCGGCATGGCTCCTGTATAAGGGGTAAGAGTCGGATAAGCAGAACAAAGCAGAAGACCGGCAATTGCTGCCAGACCGGAACCAATGGCAAAGGTCAGTGAAATGGTTGCATTTACATTTACACCCATCAGCTGAGCGGCATCCCGGTCTTCAGAAACTGCCTGCATGGCACGTCCCGGTTTTGTTTTTTGAACAAAGAAAGTCAGAGCCACCATAATGATCACGCTGACAACAATGGTCACAATGGTGATTCCCTTGATTACAAGCTGACCTCCAAAAAGAGAAACGGAAGGAACATCGATCACGTTTACAAAGCTTTTGGCATCTGCGCCAAAAATAAGCAGCGCCAGATTCTGAAGAAGGTAGCTGACACCAATGGCAGTGATCAGAACTGCCAGATTAGACGATGCTTTTCTCAGAGGGCGGTATGCGACTTTTTCGATCACAATGCCCAGCACCGTACAAAATACAACGGATATCAGAATTGCCGCAGCCGGAGGTAAACCGGCTTTTGTGATTGCAGTAAGGATCACAAAAGCGCCGACCATAATTACATCACCATGGGCAAAGTTCAGCATTTTCGCAATACCATACACCATTGTATAACCCAGGGCAATGATCGCATAGATGCTGCCCAGGCTGATTCCATCTTTTAAATAAGATATAAAACTCATAGTGCACCTCTTATCGTAAAATTAATAAAAAGGAACGGCGGACAGTTACACTGCAAGGCAACTGTCCCCGTCCTCCTGAATATCAATGATCAAACCAGCGGTTCACTGATTATTCCATTTCTTTATAAGCACCGTCTTCGATCACAAATGCTTTTGGCTCTTTATCGCACTCGCCGTCCTCAGTCCATTTTGCTTTTCCGGTAAGTCCGTCAAGCTCTGTGCTGAGCATTGCTTCGCTCATTGCTGCGCTGATATCTTCATTTGCCATATCCGGTGTGATCTCTGCTGCGTCTGCTGCTGCTTTCATTGCATAAATAACATCATAAGCGTCTGCTGCAAACTGGTTTGGTGTTTCTCCACCTGTAAGTTCATTGTAGGATTTTACAAATGCCTGGCTTGCCTCATCCTCTGCTGTAGCGGAGAAAGGAGTCAGAAGCATAACGCCCTCTGCAAGAGAAGTATCAAAGTTTTCTACATTAAGGATACCATCCATACCGTCAACACCAAAGAACTTAATATCCATGCCTGCTTCTGATGCCTGCTGAAGGATCAGTGCATTGTCAGAATAGTAGTTCGGCAGGAAAAGAAGTTCTGCTCCACTGTCGGCGATCTTCTTAAGCTGTACGGAATAGTCTGTATTGTTGTCTGTTGTGTAAGCCTCATCTGCAACTACTTCCAGTCCGTTCTCCTCTGCTGCCTCTACAAAAGAATCATGAACACCGGAGTTGTAGTCTGCCATGGAATCGTAAAGAACTGCCACCTTGGTAGCAAGCTCATGCTCACCGATATACTGTGCGGATTTCGCTCCCTGAGCCGGGTCTGTAAAGCACATGCGGAATTCATTGGATCCGGATGTGATAGAGTCAACTGCTGTAGCAGACGGAGTGAAAAGGAAGGTACTCTCTGCTGCCTCTGCACCTACTGCAATACAGGAACCGGAGGTAACTGTTCCGCAGAGCATCTGCATACCCTTGTCAAGAAGGTCATTGTATGCGTTTACCGCTTTTTCCGGATCACCCATGTCATCACCGGCTGCAAGAAGTTCTACCTGATAGCCATTGAAGCCGCCGTTTTCATTGACTTCATTGATTGCAATCTGTGCTGCATTGTAAACATTTGTACCATACTGTGCATAATCGCCGGTCATCGGTCCGATCACGCCAATTTTAAATGTTTCATCGCCTTCTGCAAAAACGGATACCGGCATAGCCATTGTTGCCGCCATAGCAACTGCTGCTGTTACACTCAGGGCTTTTTTCCAGTTTCTCATAATAAATCTCCTCCTTACTTTCATTCACTAATACTTTAATGTTTTGATTATAGCATCAGAGTTTTACGATTGCAAGTGTAAATTTATAAATTATTTATAACATAATTTATTCATGACACATTCATACACAAACAGAAACAGGCCACATATCCGGCTATGGATATATGACCTGTTTTTACAGGGATTCCTCCCTGAAGCTCTCTTCGATTAATTATGCGATAGCTTTTTTAGCAATCTCAGCAAGTGCTGCAAATCCTGCTGCATCGTTTACAGCCAGCTCTGCAAGCATCTTTCTGTTGATGTCAATGTTTGCAACTTTAAGACCGTGCATCATCTTGCTGTAGGAAAGTCCGTTCATTCTTGCAGCAGCGTTGATACGTGCGATCCAGAGCTGTCTGAACTGACGTTTTTTCTGCTTTCTTCCTGCGTAGGAGCTTGCAAGTGCTCTCATTACAGACTGTTTTGCGATTCTATACTGTTTGGAACGGGCTCCTCTGTAGCCCTTTGCCAGTTTTAATGTACGGTTATGTCTTTTTTTTGCGTTTAATCCGCCTTTAATTCTTGCCATTTCTTAATTTCCTCCTGTTCGTCTTCTTACTTCTTATAAATAAGGCAGTGCTTTCCTGATGTTCTTCAGGTTGGTAGAATCAACAACAGTGGCCTTTCTCAGATTTCTCTTTCTCTTCTGAGATTTCTTTGTTAAGATATGGCTCTTATAAGCTTTGTTTCTCATGATTTTTCCGGTACCTGTTTTTTTGAAGCGTTTTGCTGCTGCTCTACATGTTTTAATCTTAGGCATTTTTATTTCCTCCTTGATTCGTTGGTTCTGTTTTGTTTCACATTACTGTTCTCTGCGCCTGAGCGGGCATTCTCAGTAACTGCTTAACGTTTTTCGCTGAGAAACATGGTCATGCTTCTCCCTTCGATCTTCGGGGCTTTTTCTACCACTGCAATATCAGTCAGAAGCTCCGCAAAATCATCCAGCACATGTCTGCTGCTTGCCATATGGGCCATTTCTCTTCCACGGAAACGCAGAGTGACTTTTACACGGTCTCCTTTGCTGAGGAATTTCCTGGCAGCGTTTACCTTTGTCTTTAAGTCATTCGTATCAATATTAGGAGAGAGACGTACCTCTTTAATGTCGATCGTTTTCTGTTTCTTTTTTGCTTCCTTTTCTTTACGGGAAAGCTCGTAACGGTATTTACCGTAATCGATGATCTTGCACACCGGCGGTTTTGCCTGTGGTGCGATCTTTACCAGATCAAGTCCTGCTTCCTGTGCCTTGAACATGGCTTCTTTGGCAGACATGATTCCAAGCTGAGCTCCGTCTGCTCCGATCAGACGTACTTCTTTGTCTCTGATTTGTTCGTTAATCATTAAATTGCTAATTGTCGTACACCTCCATACCTGTAATGATATACCCTGACTTTTTATTTTATACGAAAAAAAGTGCGGACAAAATCCACACTCAACTACATTCTCTTTCATATTCTCTGTTTCTGAACATGATGCATCCGCAGTATTGTCCCTTAATGACTGACAGCAAATGCCGAGAGATATAAACCCGAGACACATTCCATGTGCTGAGGTGAGAGTGAACTCTGCTTTGTTTTCTTTACGTACTGTCATAGGATAGCATTATTTTTTTCAAAAGTCAAGCTTTTTTTCAGGTATATTTTTTTCTGATCCGGGAAATATTATATACCGCAATTATTTATCTAAGGAGGACACAACCATGACAATTCTTAACTGTACCGCAGTCACCTGTGTATACAACAAAGATCAGCTCTGTTCCAGAGGAGAGATCGAAGTAACCGGTTCTGACGCCCGTGTTGCGGATGAAACCTGCTGCGGAAGCTTCCGTGAACGCGATCAGGCTTCTGTCGCAAACAGCACCAAAGATGCCTGCGGCTGCGAAGAAATCAATATTGACTGCAAGGCACAGGAATGTACCTACAATGAGCACTGCCGCTGTACCGCTTCCGCCATTGATATCAACGGAGAAAGTGCCAGCACGCAAAAAGAGACCCGCTGTGGAACATTTGCCTGCAAATGCTGAGAAAAAGGACACTGCACTGCGCAGTGTCCTTTATTATTTATCTGTTTTTCAGGAAGTCCGGAATCTGAATATCCTTTTTCTGTACTGTACTTGTAGGTACCTTTGAAGAAAAAGAGGAGTTCATATTCGGAAGACTGAAGCTTGGCATATTCAGGTTTGCTGCTGAAGAAGCAGTTCCTGTTGTGGATTTTCTTACGGAAAACGGAGAAGAGGATGTACTTCTTCCTCCGAAAGAAGAGCCGCTCTTCGGCGCTGCATCTGTCAGTCCTGTTGCAATCACAGTAATTCTTGCATAGTCAGCCACAGAATCATCATACATTGCACCAAAGATGATATTTGCTTCCTCTCCTGTCAGCTCCTGTACATAGCTTGCTGCATCATTTGCATCCATAAGAGAGATATCTCCGGAAATATTGATGATCACATGTGTAGCGCCCTTGATGGTTGTCTCAAGAAGCGGAGAAGAAACAGCCTGCTGAACAGCTTCCATAGCCTTGTCATCTCCTCTTGCCTCACCGATACCGATATGAGCGATACCCTTGTCTGTCATAACTGTCTGAACATCCGCAAAGTCAAGGTTGATCAGTGCCGGCAGATTGATCAGATCAGTGATACCCTGGACAGCCTGCTGAAGAACTTCGTCAGCCTTACGAAGTGCCTCCGGCATAGTTGTACGGCGGTCAACGATCTCAAGAAGCTTATCATTAGGGATAACGATCAGCGTATCCACAGACTTCTTCAGGTTCTCGATCCCTGCAAGAGCATTGTTCATACGTGTCTTCGCCTCAAAACGGAAAGGCTTGGTCACAACACCGACAGTCAGAATACCCATTTCCTTGGCTGCTGCTGCGATCACAGGTGCTGCACCTGTTCCGGTACCGCCGCCCATTCCACAGGTAACGAATACCATGTCTGCACCTTCCATTAACTGTTTTACTTCTTCTATACTTTCCTCAGCGGCCTTCTGACCAACTTCCGGCTGTGCACCTGCACCAAGGCCTTTCGTTATCTTTTCACCAATCTGAAGTACTGTTGGAGCTTTACAGAGAGTTAATGCCTGCTTGTCAGTATTTACACCTACAAACTCTACCCCTCCGATGGTCTCTTCCACCATTCTGTTTACTGCATTATTTCCAGCTCCGCCCACACCAATGACAATAATCTTGGCAGAAGACTCAGCTTCATTTGACATAATCTCTAACAATGTACTTCCTCCTTTTATTTCACCGATATTTATCGTAATCTACCTGCATATAGTATATCATATAGTTTTTTATAAAATTAATCAACTACTATTTTTGTTTTTTTATACTTTTTTCATGGATTTTCGGCACAGAGAAACTAATATTCTTCTTCATAATAGGTATCTTCTTCATAATAACCGCTTCCATCATCAGAATATTCCTCTTCGTAGCCGTATTCCTCCGCGGAGTCTCCTCCATAGTCCTCCTCTTCAGATTCATCACCGGAAGCCTCCTCCGATCCTCCCGGATTAGGTCCCACATAATTTCCCTCTCTGTCAAACTCGCCTGTTCCGTCGAATCCGCCCTCTTCATTATATCCGCCGGTCCAGTCCCCCATTGCATCCATGGTTTCCTGAGTAGGAGCAGGACCTACATAATTCCAGTTTGCATCATACTCTCCGGCTCCGGTATAGTCGCCTTCTTCATCATAGCCGCCCACCCAGTTCTGCAGAGCGTAATCCAGTGCAGTCATGGGCTTTGCACCTACATATTTTCCGTTTTCATCATATTCGCCGTCCCCGGTGTAGTCGCCGTTCTCATCATAGCCTCCGGTCCAGTTTTCTGCTGTCGCCTCTTCTATTTCCGCCTCAAAGGTGATGGTTTTTACGGTACTGCTGACGTTTTCAGCATGAAGAGTCCCTTTCTGTCCTGCAAGCTGCGGAAGGATCGCAATGACTCTGGTCATTTTGTCCTCCAGATTCACGTCCTTTCCCAGATTCACTGTAATCTCATCATACAGCAGACTGATCTCATAGTTTTCATTAAACTCAATATGATCCGGCAGACTGTCATTTTTTGCAAAGATCGTGGACAGGGCAACCGCGGTATTCAGTACCGTGTCTTTCACCGGCAGTTTTTCATCCCTGATCACCTGATCTACGGAAATACCGTCAAAAAACGGAACCTTTTCGTCCCGGGTCTTCCCCCCTTCAATAAAGATCCCGTTTCTGTCAAAATAAACATAATTGTCCAGATAGGGAATACAGCCCACCGGTTTTTTTTCTTTTATACCGATCACAAGAGTATTTCTGTTGGATCTGGTAACGGTAAATGCTTCTACAAAGGGAATATCTCCTGTTTCATTTTTGGAATACAGAATAGGTGCAAGTATGGAATTTCCTGCCATAGGCCCCCGGAGGATCATCGTCCTGATTTCTTTTTCTGTGTAATGGGAGCTTCCCATAACCTCCACATCTGTTACCTGAAAATAGGTAAAGAAAAAAATAACTCCTGCCAGAAGACAGGCACCTGTTCCGCCAAGAAGATATTTTTTATGTTTATCTGTAATCTGTAGCTTTTTTCTGTATTTTGATGTTCTCATAAAATAAAGTTCCTGTTTTCTCCTCTGCCTGACCGCCCAGTGCGGTCAGATCCTCACATATATGCTCATACCCCCGGCGGATAAACGAACAGCCTTCCACAATCGTCTCTCCTTCCGCTGCTAGCGCCGCGATCAGAAGGGCTGCGCCTCCCCGCAGTTCACTTGCCCTGACCCTGCATCCTCTGAGATGTCGGCCGCCGCTGATCCATGCGTCTCTTCCGCAGACAGAGACAGCTGCACCCATCCGGTTCAGTTCCTCTGCCAGATGAAATCTGTCTTCAAATATGTTCTCTCTTATATGGCTTTCACCGGGAACCGTTGTCAGTACGCTCATCAGTGGCGACTGAAGATCTGTGGGAAAACCGGGGTAAACGTCTGTTTCAAGAAAAGGTACCGGAATACATACTTTTCTTCCATCCGCTATTAGTTTACCACTGTTCCAGGTATATTGTCCACCCATTTTCCTGTACACCCGGAGAAAGGCATCCAGTTCTCCCCCTGGCGGATTTTCGATCACAATCCTTCCTCTGGTGGCAGCCGCCGCACAGATATAGGTTCCGGTAACGATCCGGTCAGAAGGAATCTGCATTTTTCCTCCGGTCAGCTTCCGGACACCCCGTATCCGCAAACAGGCGGCTCCTTTCCTCTGAATATCAGCGCCCATAGTCCTCAGGAATCTGCACAGCCATAAAATCTCAGGTTCTTCCGCGCAATTATGGAGAACCGTTTCTCCCTCCGCTGTCACAGCGGCAAGAATCCCCTGCTCCGTAGCGCCCACACTTCTTTTTCCAAACGTAATATGCCGTCCTTTTCTTTGTGTACAGAAAGCATGTAGCCCTGTTTCTCTTTCTTCGATCACAGCCCCCAGCTGCCGCAGAACCATAAGGTGCTGATCTACCGGCCTTTTTCCGATCACGCAGCCTCCGGGATATCCCACAGAAGCTTTTTTATTTCTTGCCAGAAGAGGTCCCAGAAGAATCACTGATGACCGCATACGTCCTGTACTTTCCGCCCGGATTTCCGTTCCCTCTGCATCTGTACAGTCCAGAAACAGACAGTGCCCCTCCCACCAGGTTTTCGCTCCCAGCGATCTGAGGATTTCTTCCATGCAGAATACATCAGATATGGCCGGACAGTTTTCAAGCACACTGAGCCCTCTGTGAAGAAGAGCTGCCGCCATCATGGGCAGTGCAGCGTTTTTGGATCCCTGTATGGTTATGGTACCCCAAAGCGGTCTTCCTCCTGTAATCCTGATCTCATCCAAACCCTTCACTCCCAAAAAGGCCTCTTTCTTTTATCATATGCGGATTTTTATTTTCTGTTCCTGCTGACGCTCAGAGCCAGCCCCATTTCAGCAAGAAGAAACATAACCGATGTTCCTCCATAACTGACAAAGGGAAGCGTGATCCCGGTATTCGGGATGGTATTTGTCACAACAGAAATATTCAGGATTACCTGAATGGCCATGTGTCCCATAATCCCTGCACCGATCAGACTCCCCTGCAGATCCCGGCTGTGCATGGAGATTACACAGAGTCTCCACAGCAGCAGCCCAAACACAAGAATCAGAATTCCTGCACCCGCAAGTCCCAGTTCCTCACAGATCACAGAATAGATCATATCGTTTTGCGCCTCTGGCACAAACCCCAGTTTCTGAATACTTCCGCCCAGTCCTCTTCCAAAAAGTCCACCGCTTCCAATCGCATAAAGCCCCTGGATCGTCTGAAATCCTTTTTCATACTTTTCCGGATTTCGCCATATGGCAAGGCGCTCCAGTCGATAGCTTTCTGCTGCAAGAAACAGAGAAACAAAGGCAATACCTGCACCTCCCATCCCCACGAACTGTATGTATCCCGGGCTTGAGACAAAGATCAGTATTACCCCGATACCAAGAATAATGACAGCTGTACTCAGATTATTGGATCCCACAAGCCCCACTATGGGAAGAAGTGTAGCCATTGTTCTGCACATAAATCCAAAACCGGAGGTTTTTTTCCGGCTCCGGTCAATCTGCCATACCAGAAAAAGAATCACTGCCAGCTTGGCAAACTCAGAAGGCTGAAAAGAAAGAGGTCCCAGATTCAGCCATCTTCGGGAACCATTGATCTCCTGTCCTACCAGAAGGACAGCTGTAGACAGGAGAATAGAAGTCAAATACAGAAAGGGTGCCAGGGAAACCAGAAAATGATAGTCCATTCTGGAAACCACATACATGGCCGCAAGCCCCAGAGAAGTGGCAAACAGCTGTTTTTTGAAGTAATATGCAGAATCATGAAAACGGACCTTTCCATTATAAGAGCTTGCGCTGTACAGGATCAGAAGTCCGAATACAGTCAGCAAAAGTACAAGAATAAAAAGAAACACATCCGGACGTTGAGAATTTTTCTGCGGTTCTTTTTGCATATAAGCCTCCTGCTGCCGCGTTATTAATATAGATATGAAGTTTTTTCTTCAAAAGAACCCCCCGACAAAAAAATATCCGGGGCACATTCCAAAATGTGCCCCGGTCTATATCCTTTACAGACTGTTTACATATTTTTTAAACATATCGCCCCGCTGCTCATAATTATCAAACTGTCCCCAGCTTGCACATGCAGGAGAAAGAAGGACTGCCTCTCCCGGCTGTGCCTTCTGTGCGCACACCTTCACGGCCTCTTCCAGACCCTCGCAGAGAATACAGGGACATACTTCAAGGCGTTCCGCCGCCTGACGGATTGCTTCTTTCGTCTGTCCGATCAGGACCAGCGCTTTTACCTTGCCGTCAAAGCTGTTCAGCCATTCGTCATAATTGGAGCCTTTATCATACCCTCCGCCAATAAGATAAGTAGGACGGTTCATTGCCTGAATCCCTTTTATGGCAGCATCCGGGTTGGTTCCCTTGGAGTCATTGTAATATACTACTCCGTTCTTTTCTGTCACATACTCGATCCGGTGCTCTACTGCTGTAAAAGCACAGATACTTCTGCGGATACTTTCCACCGGAACCCCTGCATAGTAAGCCATCGCTGCGGCAGCCATAACATTTTCATAATTATGTTTTCCAGGCAGCTTTAATTCTCCGGTCTTTACCAGCTGGATTTCTTCTGTTTCTGTTTTCAGGATTATTCTGTCCTCATCCAGATAAATGCCCTGATCCAGCTTATGTTCACTGGAAAAATACACTGTTTTTGGAATTATATCCTCGCCGAATTCTCTGAGGACCGGATCCTCATAGTTCAGAACACAGACGTCCTCCGGTCCCTGGTTTTTCACGATCAGTTCTTTTACACGGATATATTCCTCCATGGTGTGATGGCGATTCAGATGATCCTCTGTAATATTCAGGATCGCACTGACCTTCGGAGCAAACTCCTGTATGGTCTCCAGCTGGAAGCTGGAAATCTCTGCAACTGTTACGGAATCCTCTTTCATTTCCAGTGCTTTTGAGGTATAGGGTGTTCCTATATTTCCCACAACAAATACCGACTCTTCCGCGTCGCTGATGATCTTTCCCAGAAGAGCGGTTGTCGTTGTTTTTCCATTTGTTCCGGTGATCGCAAGCACCCGTCCCTTCCCGGTACGATATGCCAGCTCCACCTCACCCCACACAGGAAGCCCCTGTTCATAAAAGCTTTTTACCAGAGGAAGATCTGTGGGAACTCCGGGACTGAGAACCACCAGATCCAGGTTTTTCCGTTCTTCCAAAGGAAGCTCTCCTGCAAAAATCTCCAGGTTTTTTATTCCGGGAAGTTTATGTAAAACAGCCTCCCGGTCAAGCTCCGGATTCCCGTCATAGATCACCGGATGAGCGCCTGCCCGGTCAAGAAGCTCCGCCGCTCCGATTCCACTCTTGCCGGAGCCGAATACCAGGACTTTTTTTCCTTTTAAATCCATAAATGCCCCGCCTCCTGTCAAAGTGCCATAAATGCGATCAGACACATGATCGCAGTGATGATGGAGAATACTGCCACCACTCTTGTTTCAGACCATCCGCAAAGTTCAAAATGATGATGGATCGGTGCCATCTTAAAGATTCTTTTTCCGTGGGTAGCCTTGAAATAAGTTACCTGGATCATAACAGAAAGAACTTCAACCAGATAGATCAGTCCTACGAGAAGAATAAACAGAGGCATCTGAAGTACATATGCCGTTCCTGCCACAAATCCACCCAGAGCCAGGGAACCGGTATCTCCCATAAAGATCTTTGCCGGATACACATTAAAGAGAAGAAATCCCATGAGACCTCCCACTACCGCACAGGTAACTGGCTCAATTCCACTTTTCGTGCCGATAGATACCACAGTAAAAAATACTGCAACAATCAGGGTTACGCTGGAGGCAAGACCATCCAGACCGTCTGTAAAATTCACCCCATTCACAGTTCCGATCACTGCTATAAATAACACCGGAACTGCCAGGATCCCAAGGTTCAGATAATGTCCCGGCCAGAAAGGAATCAGCATATTCAGTGATATCTCCGTATAATTCAGAAGATAAAATACAAAGACTCCTGTAACCACGATCTGAAGCAGGAATTTCTGCCATGCAAGAAGACCGTCGGAGCGCTTCAGAACCACCTTCAGATAATCATCCAGAAATCCTATGATGCCAAATCCCAGAGTCAGAAAAAGGATCGGGATAATGGAAGGATAGTCCTTTACATAAAACAGAGAGGTCACGACTGCCGCGATCAGAAAAATAATGCCTCCCATGGTAGGAGTTCCGGCTTTTTTCAGGTGGGACTGTACACCTTCTGCCCGTTCTGTCTGTCCCATCTTCAGTTTTCTCAGAAACGGGATGATAACTGGTCCCAGGATCACGCTGATGGCAAACGAGATCAGAACCGGGATTATAACTTGATAATTCATCCTTACACCTCTTATCATTCTTTTGTTTTTATTTTATAACATAATCAGTATAAAGCTTTTCTGCAAAATTATCAACCGTTACTGTGCGGTCTTACCGGGGAATTCTCATTCCTCCTTTTCTGCTGTTTCCTTTCTCTGGATTCCCAGGTATGGAAGTATGTTGTCAAAAATACTTCTGACCACCGGTGCTGCTATCGTTCCCCCATAGTAGATCCCCTGAGGATCATGAATGATGCACAGAGCAAGTACCCGGGGATCTTCTGCCGGGGCAAATCCCAGAAAAGAAGAAATATACCGGTTGGCACTTCTCGGAAGGGTCTGCGATGTAGCCGTCTTGCCTCCTATGGTATACCCCGGAATCGCTGCATTTCTGCCGGATCCTTCTGACACGACTGTTTCCAGGATCTGTCTTATCTTTTTTGAGGTCTCTCCGGATATAATGCCTGATTCAGAAGAATAAGAAAGCTCCTTTACCTGACTTCCGTTGCTGTTCTGAACTGCCACCCCAAAGTGAGGAGTCACCCTTTTTCCTCCATTGATCAGAGAACTGACTGTCGTAGCAAGCTGAATGGGTGTGATCTGAAAGGACTGGCCGAATGACACGGTAGCCAGTTCCACATTTCCCATATTTTCCTTTTTGTGCATAATAGTTCCCGCTTCTCCCGGAAGATCAATTCCTGTTTTCTTCAGAAGCCCGAATTTTTGGAAATATTTATAGTAGTTCTCCACGCCAAGACGAAGTCCTACTTCTATAAATACCGGATTGCAGGAATTCTGCGCTCCTTCCACAAAATTCTGAGATCCGTGGCCTCTCCGGTTTGCGCAATGAATCCTTCTGTCATCCACAAGCTTATATCCGGGACAGTAAAATCTGTCATCCAGTGTCACAACTCCCTCCTGAAGTCCCGCTGCCATGGTAATGATCTTAAAGGTAGAACCTGGCTCATAGGTATCGTTCAGGCACGGATTTCTCCACATCTGATTCAGAAGATCCTGTTTTTTTTTCGGATCTTCTGAAGAAGTATTTTCCCCTGTATTCAGGGTAAACGGATCGTTCAGGTCAAACTCGGGAACATTCACACAGGCATAAATCTCCCCATTCTGAGGATTCATCAGAAGAACAGACACTCTGTCTGCCTGTTTTTCTTCCATAACTTTCATGGCTGCCTGCTGAACAAATTCCTGAATATTGATATCCAGACTGATTCTCAGATCATTTCCCGCCTCCGGCTCAACCCGGCTTTCTCCGGCCTCATCGATCTCTATCCCTCTTGCATCCGTTGTGGTCAGTATCTTTCCCGGAATTCCCCGAAGAATTTCTTCATATTCCACCTCCAGCCCTATAATTCCCTGATTATCTGCTCCGGTAAATCCCAGAACCCTGGATGCCAGGGAATCGTAAGGATAGTATCGTCTGTAATCCTCGTCCACCTTGATGCCTTCCAGCCCTACATTCCGTATGGCATCTCCGGTTTCCTTTTCCACATTCGTCCTGATTCTTTCTATGGAAGAAACTTTTTCCACTTTTTTTCTCACAGTTTCCTCCGGTATCCCCAGTTTCTCTGTCAGAAGCCGGATCACCTTTTCCGGTTCTTTTATCTGGCTGTGGATCACCGAAACAGTACACACGGTTTTGTTTGCAGCCAGGATCTTCCCTCCGGCATCCAGGATCCTTCCCCGTGCCGCTTTAATGTCTCTTTCTCTTTCATGGAGGTCCTCTGCTTTTTCGTAATAATAATCAGAACAGAACCCCATAAGCCACACCAGACGTCCCAGCAGTCCCAGCAGCAGTACCATACAGCAGAAGAATACAACCCACACTTTTTTTTTGTGAAATGTTCTGTTTTTTTTCATAAAAAAGCCCCGCAGAGATCGTCATAAAAATATATGAGTATTCTCTGCAGGGTATGTTTTTATTCCAGTCCGGCCTCTTCGTTAGTAATGCCGTCACTTTCCATATCATTTCCCTCAATCGGGTTTTCCTCGTTTTCCGGCGGCGCCGGAGCATCCGGGTTGGACACGGCATCTCCCACACTTTCTCCGCTTTCGGAGGCAGGAAGCGTCTCTCCGGAAAAAGTTTCCAGATTTTGTGATTTTACATATTCACCGCTGTCATTTACCTTACGTTCTCCGTTTTCATTCAGAAGATATCCTTCCTCATCGACACGGTTTCCTTCCATATCGATCAGATTTCCTTCTGCATCGACCAGATTTCCGGCTGCATCGACACTTCCTCCGGAAATATCCTCCAGAACTCCGTCAAATCCCTCCCACAGCTCTGTCTCCGGTACCGAACCGTCTTCTGATGCTTCGTCCGGTTCAATATTCAGATAAGGAAGAAGCTCTGAGAGTATTCCCTGTGCAATGTACTGCGGATATTTACTGTCCGCCTGCTCCTCTGCATTAGGCTCATCCACAACCACATACATTACGATCTGAGGGTTTTCCACCGGTGCAAAAGTTATAAAGGATACCAGATATTTTCCATTATTTCGGGGAAGCTTCTCCGCTGTACCTGTTTTACCGCCTGAGCTGTAACCCTGAACCTTGGAAGTACGGCTGGTACCTTCAATCACACTGTCTTCCATATATGTGCGGATATCCGCTGAAATATCTGAAGAAATCGTCTGCTTCAGAAGAATCGGATCCACTGTTTTAACAGTGCTTCCATTGCTGTCCTGTATCTCTTTTACCAGATGCGGCTGGTAGTAATAGCCGCCATTGATCACAGAACACATGGCATTGATCTCCTGGATCATGGTACAGGTGATTCCCTGTCCAAAAGCAGAGCAGGCAAGCTCTGTCACGCCCATGGTATCTGCCGTATGGATGATACCGTAGCCCTCATTGGGAAGATCGATCCCCGTACGGCTTCCAAAATTAAACAGACTCTGGGCTTTGATAAATTCATCAGATCCCATTGCTGCCGCGATGGCCATCATACCGTCATTGCAGGAATTGGCGATCACATGCATCAGATCCTCCTGCCCGTGAGCATCCGGCCATACTGCACATTTGATATATGTTTCATTGTTCACACCAAAGCCTTCTCCGCCATCGCAGACAAAGGTGGAATTTTCTGCAATAGCGCCTTTTTCCAGAGCGCCTGCCATAACAATCGGTTTGATTACCGAGCCCGGTTCAAATGCATCGGTAACGCAGAAATTATTCCACATATCGTTCAGAGCTTCTACGGTCTCCTCATCATTCATGGCCTTGATCTCTTCTTTGGAATATCTGCTGGAAAGGTCTCTGGGATCATTCAGATCGTAACGGTCGCCGGCATCCATGGCAAGAATCTCTCCTGTGTTGGGATTCTGAACAATAACTCCAATATTCTTGGCTCCCATTTTTTTCTTAAATGCATTTACATATTTTTCTACAATCTGCTGGATTCCCACATCTATAGTGGTAACAATACTTTTTCCGTTTACCGGAGAGATAATAGTCTGTTCTACGTCTGAATTATTGTTAAAATAACCAAACTGGCGGCCATCTGCTCCCATGAGCGTACTGTTGTAGTAGCTTTCGATTCCCACATCTGCCACATCTCTGGAAAGGGTAAAGCCAATGGTATCACAGGCAAGACTTCCAAAAGGATAGCTTCTCAGATAGTCTTCCTCAAACCATACTCCCTTGATATTATTCCGTTCTTCCTGTTCTGTCTCTGAAAGATCACTGTCTTCCTCCACAGTGCAATACTGTTCAAACTCTTTTTTCTTATCCATGGACAGCTGCTTCAGGAGAATCTGATACTGGCTCTGGCTGGTTCTGCTGTCAGAAAGAAGGGAACGGACTTTTTCCTCATCTATCCCCAGAAGGTCTTTCAGAGCACGTATGGTAGGTTCCACAAAATCCTCATCTGAATTTACCGTCTTACAGTCCAGGATCACATTATACACTTTATTACTGGTCGCAAGGATATTTCCGTTTCTGTCATAAATATCCCCTCTTCTGGCCGGAAGCACATTGCTTTCGTATCTTTGCTGAGCCTGCGTCAGAACCTGCTTTTTATATTTATTTCCATTTGTTGCGTTGATATAAGTAATTCTTCCCAGCAAACAAACTAAAGCCAGCAGCACTGCTCCGAACAGTCCTGCCAGCTTTCCTCTCATTTGATGATTAATTTTCTGCTGGGGTTTTTTACGTCTTTTCCTCCTGTAGTCAGTCAAATTCTCACCTCTTATTTACTTCCGGATACATCCTGATACTGCCTCACATAACTGTTGTTGGACATACTGTATGTTTTCTTCTGATCCTCCCTGGGATAGTTCATCCCCAGACGGCCGATAGCAATCTTCTTGATCCGGTTCAGATCGATATCTGAATTCACCTGGCTTTCATAGGCATTATTCTCTTCCCGAAGCTCACTGAGTTCCGATTCGAGAACCGCTACGCTTTTTATCTTTCCGGTCACCTCCGACCGCAGCTGTAGATAATTCACACAGCATAACAAAACAGCCACTGAAATCGCAGCAAGAAAAACCACATATCCTCTTCCCATGCTCATGGCTTTCTGACGGTTTCTGGCAGTCTCCCTGCTGATTTCCCTTGCACGGTTCTCTGTTTTTCGAGAAACCGGCTTCCGGTTTTTGCTGTTCTGCCGCTTCTGAGGAGCCTGCGTAGCAGGATACTTCTTTTCCGGTATCTCCTGCAGCCTTCTGGCTGCGTTTCCATCTATATACATTCCGCGGGTGTATCTCACACTATCTCTGCTTTTTCTGGCAGTTACCGCTCTGTTTGTCCTATCCATTACCCTTCACTAACTTTCTTTAAAATCAATCACTCTTCCGGCTGAAGTCTGCGCTCAAAAATACGCAGTTTTGCACTTTTTGCCCGTGAGTTTTCTTCCAGTTCCTCCGTCCCGGGGAGGATTGGTTTTCTTGTGATCACCTTTCCTTTTGATTTTTTTCCGCATATGCATACCGGAAAATCAGGCGGACAGGTACACGGATTTTCGTTTTTTCGGAAAATCGTCTTGACGATCCTGTCTTCCAGTGAATGGAACGTGATCACACAGAGTCTTCCGCCATCCCCCAGCATATCGATCATTCCGTCCAGAGAATCTCTGAGCACATCCAGTTCTCTGTTCAGTTCAATACGCACTGCCTGAAAGGTTCTCTTGGCAGGATGTCCTCCGGATGCCTGGATCTTCATGGGAATCGCTCTCCGGATGATCTCTGTAAGCTCTCCCGTAGTCTCCACAGGCTTCTCCTGCCTTGCCGCAACAATATGTCTGGCAATATTTTTCGCAAATTTATCTTCACCGTAATCACGAATGATCCGGTACAGTTCCTTTTCGTCGTAACCATTGATGATGTCTGCCGCCGTCCGGCTCTGGCGCTGGTCCATGCGCATATCCAGAGGTGCATCTACCCGGTAGGTAAATCCCCTCTCCTCATTATCAAGCTGATAGGAGGAAACTCCCAGATCCAGCAAAATACCGTCTGCCTGATGGATACCAAGGTTCTTCAGTTCATTTGCCATGTAACAATAATTGCTGCGAATGATGGTTACTTTGTCTCCATAAGCAGCCAGCCGTTCACTCGCAGCAACTATTGCATCCTGGTCCTGATCTATGCCAATAAATCTCCCCCTGGCAGAAAGTCTGCGACATACCTCACTGGCATGTCCTGCACCTCCTAAAGTTCCATCCACGTAGATCCCGTCCGGCTTTACCCTTAAGCCCTCAATGGTTTCTTCCAGTAATACAGATTTGTGTTTAAATTCCATATCCGTCTCCTGTGTTGGATTTCCTGAAGTGAGATCTCAGATGATAATGCCCATGTCCTGCATACCCTCTGCAATACTGTCCATATCATCATAATTACAGTTCTCGCTCCATTTTTCTTTGCTCCATACCTCAATCCTGTTAAGATTTCCGGTAAGCACAACATCCTTTTCCAGACCGGCAAATTCCCGAAGCGTTTGCGGAACGAGAATTCTCCCCTGCCTGTCCAGCTCACAGACTGCTGCCCCTGCAACAAAGAAACGTGAGAAGGTTCTTGCATTTTTATTTGTAAGTGGTAAGGCTCTGAGCTTTTTTTCAAAGGCTTCCCATTCATCCATAGGATAAATTGAAAGACAACCATCCAATCCCTTTGTCAGAACAAACTCTTCTCCCAAAAGTTCTCTGAACTTCGCAGGGATGATCATACGCCCCTTCGCGTCTATTGTATGATTGTATTCTCCCATGAACATGTAACTCACCTACTCTCGCAAAGTACGAATCTCCCCTTCGTACTTCCGGGTACAGATAGATATGTCTGCCACATGCCCTCCATCTGCCACCACTATTCACCACTTTCTACCACTTATGAAAACATTCTACCCTATTTATATTGAAAATACAAGTGGGAATCTGAGGTTTTTTGTGATTGACATAAAAAATATCCGGTTGTTCAAGGTTAGTTGTTCATAAAAAAAGGGATCTGCAGTCCCAGACTGTAGATCCCCCACTTTTATAACTGTTCAGTTTTTTCCATCAGATGGTCCAGCTTCCGGCTTATCTTCAGACACTTCGGAAGATCCCTCCTGCTGCTGATCATCCCGTTGAGCTTTTTCCTGCAGCTCCGTATTTTTTTCTTCAGTCTCTTCCTTTTTTTCTGACTGATCGCCTTCCCGCCCATCTCTTTCAGTTTCTTTTTCCGCATCCTCAGAAACCTCTTTTTCTTCTGGTTTTTCGTCGTCTGCGCCGCTTCCCAGAAATTCATGGGACACATCTTCAAAGTTCTGAGCATCCGCATAATTAAAGGGATTTCTCTTCCGCTCCTCGTTTCTGCGGATTATATATTTCTCTCTCTTTTTGCTCAGGCTTCTTCTTACCACAGCAGTGACCTCGAACAGAACAAAAAGTGCTGCCAGCACTAAAGGCAGAATCGGAAGCTCTGTCCCCGGAAGCATTTTCTGTCCCGGGCGAAGCCACTCAATAGCAGCTCTTCCCAGACTGTAGCCCGCCAGATATCTCAGAAAGATCTCTCCCTGATATTTTTTTCTCCAGGTATAGAACAGCAGCACCACCAGCATCAGGAGACACCAGAGACTCTCATAAAGGAACAGAGGATGTACCTGAATCCAGGATATTCCTTCTGCTTTTGTAATGTGAGCCTTCATCAATTCTGTGATCCGGCTGCCGTTTACGGCACTTTGGGGAAGCTGCATGGCAAACAGGCTGTCTGTGTACTCTCCAAAAGCTTCTCTGTTAAAAAAGTTTCCCCATATTCCTATTATCTGCACAGGAAGAAATCCCATACATACAATATCTGCCATTTTCGCAAAGGAAATCCTCCTGAGCTTACAAAACAGCCAGCCCAGAATCACAGCTCCAAGGATGCCGCCGTAAACAGACAGGCCCCCGCCGCGGATATCCAGAAGCTCCGCGGCTGTTTTGCCTTCCGACCACTCCCGGTTCATAACCGCATACAGAAGACGGGCGCCCACTATTCCGCCTGCCAGGGACGGAATCATGGTTTCCAGACAAAGGTTTGGATTTTCCTTCTGTTTTTTGGAAATGGCGATCATCAGCATCAGCCCCAGAAGCATCCCGGTTGTCACCAGAAGTCCGTAAATTGTAATTTCAAAGCCCCGAATGGACAGAGACTGTCCCACGAACTCAAAGCTTATATTCAGATTCGGGAATCCAATTGAAGTATTCATGCAAACACTCCCTGCTTATACATTGAAACGGAACAGGATCACATCACCGTCCTGAACCACATACTCCTTGCCTTCCATACGTACCAGACCTTTTTCTCTTGCTCCTGCATATGAGCCGCAGTCCAGAAGGTCTTTGTAATTTACAACCTCAGCCTTGATAAATCCACGTTCAAAATCCGTGTGGATCTTACCTGCCGCCTGAGGAGCTTTGGTTCCTATCTTAATGGTCCATGCCCTTGTCTCATCCTCTCCGGAAGTAAGGAAACTCATCAGACCAAGCAGACGGTAGCTTGCGCGCACCAGCTTCTCAAGACCTGATTCTGTAAGTCCCAGATCCTCCAGGAACATTTTTTTCTCATCTTCATCCAGCTCTGAGATTTCTGCCTCGATCTCCGCACAGATTACAAACACTTCGCTTTTCTGCTGTTCGGCATATTCCTTTACAGCCTGCACATGAGGATTGGAAGCACCGTCGTCTGCCAGTTCATCTTCTGCTACATTTGCAGCATAAATTACCGGTTTCCAGGTAAGAAGATTATAGGTTCCCATCCATGCCTCTTCATCCTCGTTTTCCAGCTCCATTGTGATTGCAAGCTTTCCGTCTTCCAGATGCGCTTTTACCTTCTGAAGAAAATCAAGCTCTTTAGCTGCCTCTTTATCCATTCTTGCAGTTTTTGTAACCTTGGCAATTCTTCTTTCCAGAATCTCAAGGTCTGAAAAAACAAGCTCCAGATTAATAGTCTCAATGTCACGAAGAGGATCGATATTTCCATCCACATGAATTACATTGGGATCTTCAAAACAGCGTACTACATGTACAATTGCATCCACCTCACGAATATTTGCAAGGAACTGATTTCCCAGTCCCTCTCCTTTGGAAGCACCTTTTACAAGACCTGCAATGTCAACAAATTCGATCACTGCCGGAGTCACCTTTTTTGAATGATAAAAATCTCCCAGAAGATTCAGTCTTTCGTCAGGAACTGTAACAATTCCCACATTTGGATCAATGGTGCAGAAAGGATAGTTTGCAGACTCCGCTCCTGCTTTTGTCAGAGAATTAAAAAGTGTACTCTTGCCTACATTTGGCAGACCTACAATACCTAATTTCATTTCTTCTATTTCCTCCTATAAATCCTTAGATTTCAAGGGATTTCAGCATACTTACTTTAACAGGTGGGCCATTTAGTGGGCCATCATATTGCCATAAGCGCTTCTGCTACCAAATCAATTTCTTTTTTCTTTTCTTCTTCGGTAGTATGAACGTATAAGTTCATGGTAATTCCAATATTTGAATGGTCCAGTAGCATTTGAAGTGTTTTGGGCTTCATACCTGCTTCAATACATCTAGCAGCAAATGTATGTCTCAAAATATGCATTGAAAACCTAGGAATCTGTGCTTTGTCACAAATCTTAAACAATGCCGTATCATATGTACTGTTCTTAACTGGTGTCCCCTTTCTGCACAGAAACACAAACTCTTCCCATTCTTTTGAAATTTCTGAAATCCACTTATTCTTTTCTTTTTGTTTATTCAGTATAGCAACCGCTTCTTCTGTTAAAGGTATCGTACGATAACCTGATTTACTCTTTGGTTCTCCAATACGCCACTCTTTTACACTATAACGGTATTCCATACTCCTGCGAATCTGAATTGTTTTAGATTCAAAATCAATATCTTCCCATTTCAATCCAACTAATTTGCCTGTCCTCAATCCGGTTTGAAGAATAAATCGATACTGATTTTCATAACTCTGCCCTTCTGCATATCTCAAAAATATTTTTTGCACATCTCTTTCTAATGCAACTTTCTTCTCCGAAGGTTTTCCCATATCACTCTTTACTGACCTTTTACAGGGATTCGTTCGTAATACTTCATTTTCTTTTGCATATTCAAGCATATTATATAATGTAATTCTTGCTTGATAAATCGTAGACGTACGATAGCCTTGATCCGCCATATCATAAAATATCTTTTGACAATGTAGAGGTTTCACATCTGATAATAACATTTTCCCAATCAATGGTTTAATATTTCTTACATATCTCTCCGTATAATTACGAACCGTATTCGGACGGACTGTTTTCTTCTTTATTCCAATCCAATAATCAAACCAATGATCCACCAACATATCCGATGGCATCGAAATATCACTATGTTCATCTACATAAATCGCATCTGCAAGCCAAGTTCTTTGCCTTTTAAATCTTTTCCCATATTTTAGCTCCTTTCAAAGAAGCCCTAATACAGTACCTTATATTATACCATACCATTTTATCTTTGTGAATATTCAATTTCCATCTCGGTTGCGTAAATTAACTGTCGGAATTAATGGGATAGAGTTCACCCATGATGCTCAGATAAAGTATCTGGCTTAGAATTATATTCCCACTTTACTCCA
This sequence comes from uncultured Blautia sp., assembly GCA_900541985.1. Lineage (GTDB taxonomy): Bacteria > Bacillota > Clostridia > Lachnospirales > Lachnospiraceae > Blautia_A. Next base: position 29,071 of record UQLX01000025.1, read on the forward strand.
TGTTCTCTTTTTTGACAAGCTATGGAGCAGAGCCTAAAACGGTTGGAAGAACAGGAACAAAAATATTCCGCCAAGTTGGATGCCGCCCTGAACGAGTATGCCGGGCTTCGGGAGCAGGCACATGGTTTCGATCCGGTGCTGCTCTATGAGGCAAAACAGGCCATTCGTCCCGACAAGGAACAGGAACGGTAAACCCCGTTCCTGTTCACTGAATTATTAGAATTCTAAAGACAGATCACTACTACCACTAATTGGTCAATAGAGCCAATTTCATTTTCTTCACATATTCTCCGATGTATTTCGGCGCGTCCTTTCCATACTGTTCAAGCAGCTTGATGATTGCTGAGCCGACAATTGCACCGTCAGATATATTCGCCATTTTCTTTGCCTGCTCGGGTGTGGAGATACCGAATCCGATCGCACAGGGCACATCGGAATTTTCTCTTATCACTTTAACGATGGAAGCAAGGTCTGTCTTGATTTCGCTTCTCATACCTGTCACACCAAGACTTGACACGACATAAATGAAACCTTCTGCTTCCTTTGCAATCATAGCGATACGGTTTTCAGAGGTAGGAGCGATCAGTGAAATCAAGTCAACGCCGTATTTTTGGCACAGCGGCTGAAACTCTTCTTTTTCTTCAAACGGCAGATCTGGCAGAATCAGTCCGTCAATTCCAATGTCACAGCAGGTGGACATAAATTTTTCCGCACCGTAGGAAAACACGACATTGGCATAGGTCATAAATACCATCGGAATTTTCACATCACGGCGAAGCTCTTTCACAAAGGCAAATATCTTATCAGTTGTAATACCGCCGGTCAGCGCTCTCAGGTTTGCGCCCTGAATAACAGGCCCCTCTGCAGTAGGATCAGAGAACGGAATACCAAGTTCAATAAGGTCTGCACCGTTTTCCACAGCAGCACGGACAGCTTTCGCGGTGGTTTCCAGATCAGGGTCGCCACAGGTGATAAAGGCGATAAACGCCTTGCCATTTTCAAATGCTTTCTGAATCTTACTCATGGATATCCTCCCCTCTATAACGGGCAATAGCGGCGCAATCCTTGTCGCCTCTTCCGGAAATTGTAATCACGATGATTTGCTCCTTGCCCATGGTCGGTGCAATCTTTATTGCGTGCGCAACAGCATGGGCCGACTCAATGGCAGGGATAATTCCTTCGGTCTTTGCCAGATATTCAAAGGCATTTATTGCTTCATCATCCGTAACGGGAACATACTCCGCTCTTCCGATATCATACAGATGAGCGTGCTCAGGGCCAATCCCGGGATAATCCAAGCCTGCCGAAATGGAGTAAACGGGAGCAATCTGACCGTCTTTGTCCTGGCAGAAATAGGATTTCATGCCATGAAAAATTCCAAGTCTGCCGGTGGCAATGGTAGCTGCTGTTTCTGCAGTATCAATACCTCTGCCTGCCGCTTCGCAACCAATCAGACGAACCCCTTCGTCTTCAATGAAATGATAGAAGCTGCCGATGGCATTGGAGCCGCCACCCACACAGGCGATCACTGCATCGGGAAGTCTTCCTTCTTTTGCGATCATTTGCTCTTTGATTTCTTTAGAAATGACGGCCTGAAAATCACGAACGATGGTTGGAAACGGATGAGGTCCCATGACAGAACCCAGGCAGTAGTGGGTGTCATCGATACGAGATGTCCATTCCCGCATAGCTTCGGAAACAGCGTCTTTTAGGGTGCCCGTGCCTGTTTTTACAGGAATGACTTCCGCACCCAAAAGTCTCATACGATACACATTAAGGGCTTGTCGGATGGTATCTTCCTCGCCCATAAATACCACACATTCCATTCCCAGCAGCGCAGAGGCAGTTGCTGTAGCTACACCATGCTGACCGGCTCCTGTTTCGGCGATTAGTCGGGTTTTACCCATCTTCTTTGCAAGAAGTGCCTGACCGAGTACATTGTTGATCTTATGCGCCCCCGTGTGATTGAGATCCTCACGCTTGAGATATATTTTTGCGCCACCGAGATCTGTGGTCATTTTTTCGGCATAATACAAACGGGAAGGCCTTCCGGCATATTCATTAAAAAGCTCGGTAAGCTCTCTGTTGAAATCTGGGTTGTTTTTGTAATGATTATACGCTTCTTCAAGTTCAATAACCGCATTCATCAGTGTTTCGGGAATATACTGACCGCCGTGAATGCCGAAACGTCCGCTTGGATTTGTCATATTTTTTCTTCCTTTCTGACAGCGGCAGTAAATGCCGCCATTTTTGTTTTATCTTTGAGTCCGTCAGTTTCAATACCTGAACTGACATCCACTGCATAAGGATGGAGCAATTTCACCGCAGCGTCTACATTATCAATGCCAAGCCCACCGGCAAGGAAATAGGGCCTTTGTATGCCCTGTATGAGTGCCCAGTCGAATATCGTTCCTGTACCTGCGCCGGAATCAAGGAGGACATACTCAGCGGTGCAGCGGTTTACAGCCTCTATGTCGCTTGCCGATTGGATTCGAAAAGCTTTGATGATTGCCCTGTCGGTAAGCTGGCGCAGATCATGGATATATGCCTCATCTTCGCTTCCGTGGAGCTGGCATATGTCAATTGTGCCGCTGTTCAGCAGACAGACAATGTTTTCAGGATTTTCATCTACAAACACGCCCACAGCTTTTATGTTCGGGTTAAGCAATCGCTTTAAATTTGCTGCTTTCTCGGGTGTTATATACCGCTTACTTTTCGAAGCGAAGACGAATCCGATATACTCGGGTTTCAGCTCATTTGCGGTCTCGATGTCGCAAGGGCGGTAAAGACCGCAGAGCTTGATCTTTGTCATAACACACCTCGCAGTTCGGCGAGCTTGGCTTTTTTGTCTGGTGCCCGCATCAACGTTTCACCGATCAGCACGGCATCCGCACCGATATCACGTAGCTTTGCTACATCCTCCGCACTGCTTACTCCGCTTTCCGAGACAAACAACACATCACGGGGTATCAGCTCTCTGAGTCTGCGGCTGTTATCGGTATCCACAGAAAAATCCTTTAGATTGCGGTTGTTGACACCAATGATACGTGCTCCCGCATGGAGTGCCATGTTTATTTCACGCTCGTCGTGTACCTCTATCAGAGCGGAAAGCCCAAGTTCATCGCAAATACTGATATATTCTTTCATCTGTTTCTCACTCAGTATGGAACAGATCAGAAGCACCGCCGATGCGCCAAGCACCTTCGCCTCATAGATCATATAGTCATCTATCGTGAAGTCCTTACGCAAACACGCAATAGAAACAGAATTTGCGATCTCTTCGAGGTATGTATCACTGCCGAGAAACCACTTTGGCTCGGTCAGTACCGAAATACAGTCGGCGCCTGCCGCTTCGTATTCTTTCGCAATTTTCAGATACGGAAAACCGGGATCTATCAATCCTTTTGAGGGAGATGCCTTTTTGCACTCACAGATAAAAGAAACTCCTGGCTTTTTCAGTGCATGTTGAAAGGAAAAATCCCCTTTGGGAAGGGCTAAGGCCTGGTGCCGGATTTCTTCCAGCGGCAGGGTCCTTTTCGCCTGCTCGGTGCGCTGACGAGCGTAGTCGGCAAGTTGATCGAGAATCGTCATACCCCCACCTCCGGACGGTTACTGACTTCGATTAACTGATTCAGCGTTTCGAGTGCCTTGCCGGAATCAATCATTTCTGCGGCAAGTGCAATACCTTCCTTTATGCTGTCAGCCTTACCGCCGATATAAAGCGCCGCACCTGCGTTCATTAATACAGCATTTCTCTTATGGCCCTTTTCGCCATTTAAGACAGCAAGGGTGATCTTGGCGTTTTCTTCAGGTGTGCCTCCCTTCAGGTCTTCTTTCGTGCAGCGTTCAAATCCGAACTCCTCCGGCGTAATCACAGAAGATTTGAACCAGCCGTCTCGGATCTCGCATATCGTAGTCGGTGCGCTCATGGAAATTTCATCTAACTTTTCCTGGCCGTATACTACCATGCCGCGTTTGACACCGAGGTTAATAAGAACCTGTGCCAGAGGTTCCACAAGATAATCGTCATACACGCCGAGAAGCTGCAAGGAAGGTGTTCCGGGATTTGTGAGAGGGCCGAGAATATTAAATACAGTTCGGAAACCGAGTTCCTTGCGAATAGCGCCCACATACTTCATAGAGGTGTGGTATTTCTGTGCAAAGAAGAAGCACATACCCACCTCGTTTAGAAGTTCTATGCATCTTGCGGGACTCTGTTGAATGTTTACGCCGAGGGCTTCCAGACAGTCTGCTGTTCCACACTGGGAGGATGCGGCTCGGTTGCCGTGCTTTGCTACTTTCATACCGCCCGCCGCCGCAACAAGGGCGGAGGTGGTGGAGATATTAAAGCTGTGCGCATTGTCGCCGCCGGTACCGACGATTTCAAAGAGCTCCATACCGGTTTCGACTTTGGTAGCGTGCGCCCTCATAGCAGCTGCACAGCCTGCGATCTCATCGGTCGTCTCAGCTCTTGCACTTTTGGTGGAAAGTGCGGCAAGAAAGGCGGCGTTCTGTGTGGGTGTGGTCTCGCCGCTCATGATCTCATTCATCACGGTGTATGCCTCGTCATAGGTGAGGTCTTCTTTATTTACGATTTTTACAATGGCTTCTTTAATCATGGCTCATATCTCCTTTATAAAATTTCTAAGCATCTGCTTTCCATCCGGTGTCATAATGGATTCAGGATGGAATTGTACGCCATAGATGGGGTAATCCTTATGCTGTGCAGCCATCACTTCGCCTTCCGTGGTGAGAGCGGTAATTTTCAGATACTCGGGAATTGTGTCAGCATCTGCCGCAAGAGAATGATACCGTGCGACAGGTGCAACTTTGGGACAACCTTTGAATAACAAACAATCTGCGTCAAATCTGACATTCGACTGTTTGCCGTGCATCAGTTTCTTTGCATAAGTAACCGTCGCACCGAATGCCGCACAGATGGCCTGATGACCGAGACAAACACCGAGAATCGGAATTGTTTGGCCCAGTGTTTTTACAGCTTCAATGATGATCCCGGCATTTTCCGGCCTGCCGGGACCCGGGGAAAGAATAATGCGGTCGGGGTTTAGTTCCTTAATTTCGTCAACCGTCATTTCATCGTTGCGGATGACCTTGATATTCGGCTCGATCTCGCCAATGAGTTGATAAAGGTTATAGGAAAAACTGTCGTAGTTATCGACCAAAAGAATCATAATTCTTCCTCCTGTGCAAGCTCCAGTGCTTTCAGTGAAGATTTTGCTTTGTTCAGGCATTCCTCAAACTCCTTTTCAGAGACAGAGTCTGCCACAATCCCGGCACCGCTTCTTACAAACACCTTGCCGTTTTTCTTATAGGCAATGCGGATGGCAATGCAGGTGTCCATATTGCCCGTAAAGTCGATGTATCCGACAGCACCGCCATAGATGCCGCGCTTGTTGTTTTCAAGCGCTCCAATCAACTGGCAAGCTCTGATCTTCGGCGCTCCGGAGAGCGTACCTGCGGGTAGTACTGCCTCGATAGCATCCAAGGCGTCTTTATCTTCATGGATCTCTCCCCGGACTGTAGAACCGATGTGCATGACATGAGAGAAGCGTTCGATAGAATGGAACTTTTCGACCTGCACTGTGCCGAATTTGCTGATTTTTCCGAGATCGTTTCGTCCTAAATCCACCAGCATATTGTGTTCAGCAAGTTCTTTCTCGTCCTCAAGCAGCTCTGCTTCCAATGCTTTATCCTCTTCATCGGTTCTCCCTCTCGGTCTGGTCCCGGCAAGCGGAAAGGTGTGTAACACTCCGTTTTCCAGCTTGACGAGGGTTTCGGGAGAAGCGCCGGCTACCTCGACATCTGTCCCCGAAAAATAGAACATATAGGGGGATGGGTTGATGGTGCGAAGTACACGATAGGTATTGAGCAGGCTCCCTTCAAAGGGGGCACTCAGACGGTTGGAAAGTACGATCTGGAAAATATCCCCTTCGCGGATATGATGTTTCGCCTGTTCAACCATTTCGCAAAACTCTTCTTTGCCGAACAGCGGCGTTACCGCTCCAAGCAGTCTTCCTTCGGGTTCCTTTTTCTTTTCGCCATGCCTAATAAGCTCTACAAGCTGTTTTAACTCCATAACCGCTTTGTTGTAGCCGGTTTCTACATCGTCCAGCGGCATGTTGACGATGAGGATGATCTTTTGACGCAGGTGATCGAAAGCGATCACCTTGTCAAACAGCATCAGGTCCACATCCTTGAACGCCTCCGTGTCTTCCACATCACATTTCACAGCAGGCTCGCTGTACCCGAGGTAATCATATGAAAAATATCCGACAAGCCCGCCCGTAAAAGAGGGAAGATACCCAAAACGAGGACTTTTGTAATCGGCGAGGATCTGACGCAGATAGGCAGATGGATCTTCTGTCGTCACTTTAAGATTGCCAATCTGCATTTTTCCTTCCATACAGGTGATCTCCAGTTTCGGGTCAAACCCCAGGAAGGTGTACCGCCCCCAGGTTTCGTTTGCCTGTGCGGATTCCAGCATATAGCAGTGTGTCGAGATGTTTTTCAAGATCCTCATGGTTTCGATAGGTGTTGTAAAGTCGGAAAGGATTTCACAGCTTACCGGCAGCACATTATACTTTAATTCGGAAGCAATTTTCCTGACCTCCGTTAAAGTTGGCCGAATTTTCATTTACTGCACCTCCAAATTGATTAAATTTAATTATTAGGAATTACTTTACGGATTTAATTTTTCATTAGGCGCATGGAGCGCCACCAACGTTTCACAAGAAGCATATTGCAACCTCCTTAAAAAGGAAAAGACTCCTTTGACTTTATATCTCAGTCAAAGGAGTTCTATAAAACAAAAACGTCCTTGACAGAAATATACTTTCTGTCAAGGACGAATAAAACACTTATCCGCGGTGCCACCTTGATTCACGGCATGACCCGTGCACTTAGCAGGATACCTACATATCCCCGGCAAATGACGTCTGCCTGCAACGTCGCAGAATACTTTGTGAAATCACATTTGACTGCGCCCTCAGCGGTCCATTTGACAACTTGTTTCTTACCTGACTCTCAGCAACACAGGCTCTCTGTAAAGGCATCATTGCCGTTATCTCCGCTTCAACGGTTTAAATTATTAACTTTCTATAAATTATAGCACGCATATTTCAGATTGTCAATATGTCACTTTCTTGAGTTTCCGCAAACTGTAATCAAAAAATGAACACAGCTTCTCAAAGCACC